>DASXLR010000126.1:0-43471 GCA_036496075.1 Paenibacillus sp.
CAGAATGGAGCTCCAAATATTTACTGCATCATTATTCATTAGATTCGATCCGCGAATCTTCACTGTTTCTTGCCCACAGTGGTGTAAAACTTCAACATCTTTATCACAGACTCGGCACTTATACATCAGCTGTAATGACGCACCTAATATCGAATCTGTGAAAGCCCCAACTAAACCCGCTATAATCCCGACAAGTAACCATATTGGAAGCGAACGATCTAGAGGTCCTGATATAACTTCAAATAACCAAGCAAATACCCCAATCATAGCCCCGCCTATAGCAGCAGCCATCGTTCCAAGGAGTGATACTCCACCAGACGTACCCGCAGGAAGCCTTCTTCCATTCAGAATCGAACGAGGAAGCTTGCGACTTAAACTACCTATTTCTGTAGCCCAAGTATCCGCAGTGACGGTCGCCATGACACCAACATAAGCATATGCCCATGAAGGATGGGGCCAAATAGCGTTCATTAGACATAGCAACATGCCAAGACCACCATTCGCTAGAACCTGTCCAGCATCGCGACGACCTGTTTTGGCATAGGATTGTTCCAATTCATTCTTATGACTTTGTTTGTATTTAGACAATACAGATCCTGAAACAAAAAATACAAGGAGTATGCCGAACCAGAATAGATGACCTGCTGCGAAATAGATTGTCCCCATCACCGTGGCAGCTAAAGCGCCAGATAAAGTGAGGGATTCCTTCCGGTAAGCTAACCCCGAAACAACTAGTGCACAAATGGCGCCGACGATCCACAACATCGATTTAACCTACAACACAGCTACCTAGCTGCTGATCTCCCCATAGTAGTTCAAATTCGTCTCCAGAAGCTACAGCTCCAACACCAGCTGGAGTACCTGTAAAGATCAAATCACCTTTACCTAGCCCATAATGCAGTGCTATATAATCTACAATTTCCTGCAAAGAGAATATCATATCACGAGTGTTACCTCGTTGGACTTCTGATTTATTGATGAACACGGTAAAATCTTGATTCGCAATTTCCTCCGTCCCAGGAAAAGCAATATATGGGGAGAGCGGTGCTGAAGATTTGAACCCTTTTGCAGCTGTCCAAGGATGTCCCTTTTGTTTGATCGTACCCTGTACATCACGTAATGTAAAATCAATCCCTAACGCCATCACATCCACCAACTCATTTACGCTAATTCCTGGCTCATAATCTCGTGCAATCAGAATCACAATTTCCCCTTCATAATGTACTTCACCTTGATCTTTGGGAAGAGAAATCACATGACCATCACAAGGAACAACAGCATGAGTAGGTTTCATGAATATCATAGGTTCCGTAGGTACATCATTCCCAAGTTCCAGTGCATGCAACTTGTAATTACGTCCGACACAGTATACGTTACGAATCAGTGAGTTCATCGTGATATCAGTCCCCTAACTATATTTTATTGCCAAAATATTTACGTGGCATCATGGTTCTGTTCCAAACATCTGGACGGTTCGTACAGATCATAATCTCAGGGTGGATAGACGCTATTCGCTTCATCCCTATCGCCTTATCAATCGTCCAGGCCATGACATGAATCCCTTCACTAACAAGGAGTGTAGCTAAACTTGAATCTAAGTGAGAAGCTCCAATGGATAAAAAGGAACAATCTAGATCCAAGAGTTGCTTCACTAGATCAAGCGGTCTTCGATCGATGATCAGCCCAGTTCTAAAGGAGGCATTTAATGCTTTGACTTTTCTCAAAGATTCCACTTCAAATGAAGTCAATACGACATCATTCTCCATCTTGTAGTAAGAAACCCTCTCCATCACAGCCTGCTCTAAGCCAGGATACATGTTGCCCGTTGTTTTCAACTCAATATTTAAGTTTAGTCGTCCACAAGTCAATTTCAACACTTCATCTAGCGATGGAATTCTTTCGCCTTCAAAAGCTCGCCCTTTCCATCTTCCAGCGTCTAACTGTGCAAGCTTTGCCCACGTCTGATCCCTCACATTACCGTGTCCATTTGTTGTCCGATCTAAAGTAAAATCATGGATCACAACAGGCACTCCGTCAGAAGAGAGTTGAACGTCAATTTCTATCCAATGAACATAAGATTGTTCCATTGCCATGGTTATCGCAGCTATCGTATTCTCAGGTGCCTCACTTGAGAACCCTCGGTGAGCTACACATAGATTATTCATGAATTGTACCCTCCTAATATAAGGAACTTAAAGGACAACATCAAAGACCTGACTTCACCTTACCATCTTTGCTTATGGTAACATTTCCGACTGAGATATTTTGTACTTCTTTCATTAGTTTCTCTCCATCAGCAGCTAACATCGGTACGGGTTGACCTATTTCTGCGTGAAATGGGATCAGCTTCATGTCACATTGGCCCTTCTTTGTGCAAGTCGCTTCGAATACAGCCGTTTTCCATGTAGCCTCTGTAGTGGACTTTGTAAATATAAAATTTCCAGTACTATAGGCAATCCATTTGCCTTTATACTGCTCAAGTCCCTGAAGAACATGGGAATGTCCTCCAATAACTAAATCTGCTCCAGCATCTATGAAACTATGCGCTAACGTGGTCTGATGAGCCTCAAGCACAGTAGCACGTTCTTTGCCCCAATGGGCCATCACAATCACGATATCTGCATTCTTGCGAGCTTCTGCAACAGACTTTATCACTTGAGCAGGGTCATAAGCCTGCGCTACACCCGGAGTATCCTTACCGGCAAACCAACTCGTCTCAGGAGCGACACGGGTAGCACTAACAAAAGCAATGGTCACCCCTTTACGACTAAAGTACTTAGGAGCATAAGCCTCCTCGGCATTCTTACCTGCACCTGCGTACTCAATACTGCTATTGTCAAGATATTTCAATGTATCTAATAGTCCAGGTACACCCTGATCAAGAATATGATTATTCGCTAAACTGACAGCGTCTATGCCTGCCTGTTCTATAGCAAGAAGAGCCTCAGGGGATGACTTAAAGACAAATTGCTTATTAAGTGCACCTACTCCCCCTGTTGTGACAGGCGTTTCTAAATTAGCGATGGTCAAATCATCTTTCAGAAACAGATCCCCTAAATGTTCAAATGGATATGAATATCCCTCCTTCATCAACCGTTCCTCAACTTTACCCGAGAAGATCATATCTCCAGCAAAATGAAAGGTCAGCTTCTGACCCGAATCCGTCTTATCATCTTCGGTATGGCTTGAATCCGATGGGCGTGTGGAGTTTCCTTCCCCAGCTTCTTGTGTGTTGTCCTGTGTATTAACAGAACCCTGAGTTGAGTCATGCTCTTTGGACGGAGCCGTATAATCAGGCTGTTCAACTTCTGGCTGTTGTTCTACCCTAGATGGTTCTTCCGCCAACTCTTCAAGTTCAGGCTCTACCTCGTCTTCCATACTTGTCGATTCTGATGTTTCAGACGGAACTTTAGTAGTCTCACCATCAGAGCCATTACTTGCTGTTACTGACGGAGACGCTGTTGAAGGAGGGGTTAAATCCTTCTCTTGATTCATTAATAAAAGGACAATGGCTATCATCGCGATGAGACTTAAATTTAATAACAACCATTTGCGTAATTTACGTTTCCGTCTGCCCTTCTTCTGAGCATGGCTTTTTTGAGATCTTGGTGGGTACATATTCACTCCTTCTTGGAACGTGTTCGTGACTCTTATCTCTCATTATATCAGGTTCTCAAGAACAAATAGAACCCCCCAGCGTAACATGGGAAGTTCTATTTGATTTCCTAACTTTAGGAGATGTTCAAAAAGTCATCTATTGACCACGAAGTAAAGACTAGAAGAATATTCGGCATCGAATCTGAGTTCAACCCTCGAAGTCCGTTGCTCATGTAGGTTTGCGAGCGAATGCTTACGAAGTCGTTTTCTTCGAAAACGTGTAACTCCGCTACTCCTTCTAAACTCACCTTCTGAAGCTTTTTTGAAAAAACGCCGCATCGTAAGCATAAGCTATGGTGCTGAATAGTCGACTTTTTGAACTCTCATTTTAAGATTCAGAAGTTACCAATCGCATAGCTAGTTCTTTAGCCTGCTTAATACAGTCAGGTAAACCTACACCTTCGTATCCTGCGCCAGTTAGATATACACCAGGCAGTGTTGAGAATAAATGGTGTCTTAGTGTTTCTATGGCCTGTAGATGTCCTACCGGATACTGTGGCATAGAATGCATAAGACGTGTTATCTCTGTAAATATAGGTTTAGCTGAAATACCTATGATCTCTTTCAAATCTTTGAGTACTAGCTCCTTCAATGCATCGTCCGGAAGCTCAACATTCTGTTCATCCCCAGCCCGGCCTACATAACAACGTAATAGCACCTTATCATCTGGGCTTGTATGCAACCATTTCGTTGATGTCCATGTACACGCTGTGATGTTGCGGCCTTCTTTACGTGGGACTAGAAACTCAGAGCCATCAAATAAACCTGTCATTTCCGATTTAGCGAATGCCATGACTACGTTCGCTACTGATACATAGTTCACTGCATCTAATGCAACCACATCTAAATGAGACCGTAAAAGCTCAGCAGTAACATCGTTAGGTGTCGTGATAATAACATCATCCGCCTCGATTACTTGACCGTTATCTAACTTCACATTATAACGTCTTCCTGCTTCTAAGGACTCTTTTATAATGAGTGCACTCGCTCCTGTATCTAGGAGTTGCTCCACATCATCTAGCTGTTCCGCTAGAGCTGTCACCAACGACTGTAATCCATTACGAAAAGTCAGCAATGTACCTTTACCAGTCCCTGTATCAGCCACAAGTGGCTTCTTACCACTCATTCTACCGCGAATTAAGCTACCGTACTCACGTTCCACTTCTCCGAATTGAGGAAAGGTGGACTGAAGACTCAGATTTCTCATTTCACCTGCATAAATCGCTGCAAGAAGTGGCTCTGCAACATTCTCCAGCACTTCCGTCCCTAGTCTGCGCTCAATAAAATCTCCTACAGATTCATCCTCTGTAGTCCGCCGTGGAGGAATTACGAAATCCATTAACGCTCGAATTTTACCACCGAATGATATAAGTCCACTTTTTAGAAAGGGAACGATTTCGGTTGGGACACCTAGTACAAGACCCGATGGCATGGGATGAAGTTTGTTGTGATGTAGAATATATGTTTTGTTGGCTTCGGGATTAGTATTAACAAGTTCAGCTTCTAAACCTAACTCCTTACACAGATCTGTCATCGCAGTTTTACGAGCAAGGAACGAATCAGGTCCTCTCTCAATGATGAATCCATCTTGATGGAGCGTATCAATCTTTCCGCCCATAGATGAACCCTTCTCTAAGATCGTAATCTGAGGTTCGATACCCGCTTCACGATAAAATTTACGAACGTAGAAAGCGGCACTAAGACCTGTTATTCCTCCTCCAATAATAACAATTTTGGGTGAAGTCCCAATCATTATTGTTCTCCAGTTGATAAATTACTCATAATGGAATCCCGAAGCGTCTCCATGTACAGTGGATCACTGTTTAATGAATCGATTCTCATCAAACGCATATCTAATTCCTTAGCCACCTCTTGAGCTTCAATATCAAGGTCATATAGAACTTCTAAATGATCAGATACGAACCCTATAGGCGCAACTAGAACGTCTTCAACCTGTTCTTTACTCAGAGTTCTCATCGTATCAAGAACGTCAGGTCCAAGCCATGGTTCGCCCGTACGACCTGCACTTTGCCATGTGAATTGCCATGACGTAACACCCGTCCGTTCAGCAATAGCCCTAGAAGTTTCTAATAGTTGCTCTGGATAGGGATCTCCCATCTTAATGATTCGTTCGGGTAGACTATGAGCACTGAACAATACCCTAACATCCTGTCGATTCGCTCCCGCTTCCTCAAATCGGTCAAGCTTCATGCTTACCCGCTCACTCAGAGCTTCAATTAGTTGAGGATGGAGATGATAGTTTCGTACAAAGGACATTTCAATCCCGAGCTCTGTCGCCTTTTCCTCAGCACGCTTGATATACGTCCCTACACTCATCACTGAATAATGCGGTGCAAGTACAATACCTACCGCACGCTCAATGCCATCCTTCTTCATCTGCTCAACACCATCTTCAATGAATGGAGATGCATGCTTCAATCCTTGGTAGCAAACAAATTCAAGCTCCGAATGTTCATTAGCATGATTGAGCGCATTTTGCAGTTGTTTGACCTGTTGATTCGTATTCTCTCGAAGTGGAAAAACACCACCAACAATAGCCTCATAGCGCCCAACTAAATCTTGCAGTTGCTCTGCTGTAGGTGCATTACCTCTACGTATATGTGTGTAATAAGCCTCTACACCTTCTAGACTCTCCGGTGTTCCATAAGACATAACTAAGACGCCTATCTTGGTTTTCATAACTATTTCACCTCTTGATAAAGTTGATTTCATGTAACAATTAAACTTGTGGAACCGATTGTAAAAGGGACGCCGAGTATTCCTGCACATAAGCAGTCAGTTCTCGTAGTTTATCAAGGGAAGCTTCTGGGAACAAGCCATGACCCAAGTTAAAAATATAACCCGGATCCTGAATACCCTCGTCAATAATAAGTTTGGCATGTTGCTTGATGACATCCATCGACGCTGTCAAAACGAACGGATCCATGTTCCCTTGCATAGCGAAACGTCCACCTGTTCGTCTGCGTCCTTCTGGTATGGATACTCTCCAATCGAGACCCATTACATTCGTCTGAAGATTCGTAAGACTTGGGAGTAGTTCTCCAGAGCTTACACCAGGGAAATAAATTTTAGGTACATTCAAATCGGATAATTCGGCAAAGATACGTGTAATCGTTGGTAGTACGAATTTCTCGAAATCTCGTGGTGCCAAGGCTCCCACCCAGCTATCGAATAGTTGGAATGCTTTCCCGCCATTGGCAATATGAGCTCGTACATATGTAATCACCATATCGCCAAGTTTGTCCATCAATGCATACCATATTTTCGGTTCACTATACATGATCGTTTTGGTATGGATGTAATTTTTGGAGGGTCTTCCCTCAATCAAATAACTTGCAATTGTAAAAGGAGCACCTGCAAAAGTAATCAACGGCACGTCCAGCTCTTTATCTAGAATTCGGATCGTCTCCATGATGTGGCTCAAATCTTGATCTACATCAATTGGACGAAGACGTTCCACGTCTGCCATAGATCGAATAGGATTCTCAATCACCGGACCGATATTCTTAACAATATCGAAATCAACACCAAGTGAAGCAACCGGATTCATAATGTCAGAATACAGTATGGCTGCATCTACACCGAGTTTTCGGACAGGCATTAACGATATTTCAGCTGCAAGCTCTGGCTGGCGGCATATTTCAAGTAAACTGTATTTTTCTTTAATTTTCCGATATTCAGGATCATACCGACCTGCTTGTCTCATATACCAGACAGGTACATGATTGACATCTTGTTTGAAGCAGGCTCGGATAAAAGTATCATTGTAGGTCATGACTTGGCCTCCATTATTGTGAATTCTCTATCATATATTATGCCCTTTTTAAAAGTAAGTAACAACTATAACACTTTATGTTGTCATGACATTCCTATGACATTCCTATCGCAGAGCCACTTACACGGTGTGATATACTTATATATTGTCCAACTTCCAAATGTTAAACTGCTCTGTTGAAAGGACGAATACACATATGAAACCTTGGAAAGTAAACCTCATCGTACTTTGGATTGGTCAGTTTCTAGTCAATGCTGGAATGACCATGATCACACCTTTTCTTGCCTTATATCTAGCCCGTGATTTGGGTGTACAAGGTGAACATGCTATTGGAATATGGGCTGGTCTCATCTTTGCAGCTAATTTCTTGACTTCCTTCTTATTTCAGCCCTTGTGGGGGAAACTGTCTGATCGGTATGGACGTAAAATTATGCTACTACGTTCTGGATTCGGAATGGCCATTGTCATGGTCTTAATGGGATTCGCTCAGAATCCATGGCATTTACTGCTACTCCGCTTACTGAATGGTACAATATCAGGATTTAATCCTGCCTCCATTTCACTCGTGTCAGGTACAACCCCCAAAGCGCAAATGGGATTTGCTATGGGTATGATGCAATCTGGCTCTGTAGCTGGCACCATATTAGGACCGCTGATTGGCGGAGTATTAGCTGACATGATCGGTTTCAGGCCTATTTTCTACGTTACGGGTGCTCTTATATTTGCTGCCTCATTACTCGCTCTGTTCATGGTAAAAGAGAACTTCAATCGTGAAGAAGCCTCTCAAATAGCACAAGTATCCGTTATTCAAGGCTTCAAGGAACTTGCGCATATTCCACAATTGTTAGCACTCTTTGCCGTTACGTTCCTGCTTCAATTCGCAATGATTAGTCCCATGTCCTTGCTTCCTCTATATGTTCAGAAGCTACATAATAACACGGCAGATATTGCACTATGGGCTGGCATGGTCACTGCTGTAACCGGCATCTCCAATATGATTACTTCGCCTATTCTTGGTAAGTTTAGCGATAAATTTGGTGCGCATCGTATTCTAACCTATGCCTTACTTGGGGCCGGTCTCATGCTCATTCCACAAGCCTTCGTGCAGAATGTATGGCAACTCATTGTTATTAGATTCCTGATGGGCGTATTTATGGGGGGGCTGCTGCCTAGCGTTAATGCCCTCATACGGTCATACACACCTGAAGGCATGGAGAGCAGAGCATTCGCCTTCAATAGCAGTACACTTGCACTGGGCAATATGTTAGGGGCACTTGTAGGTGGCTTCTTATCTGGATTCATAGGAATCGAGGGTTTATTTATCATTTCTGGCTGCCTGCTCTTAATTAATATGGTATGGGTAAGAGCGAAACTTTACACTCGCAACAATCAATCATACTTTAGATAGATGACCGCTACGCGGACGGATTGTCCAACCGAATCGCTGTTGCCCCCAAATTTTCTTGAATATACCGCTGTTTGCGGTAAAAATTCAGGGGCAAGCGTATGCTTCGAAGTAGCTTTCCATAGGAAAGCTTTTAGGCGAACGCTACGCTTCTACACAACAATTCCGTCCTCTTCGCTACGATCAGCATGTATTGCCAAAAGCCGCATCTCAAATCGGTATCTTCTTTATTTTTTAATATATTCCTTTAAATCTTCTGCTTCTTTAGCCATCTCCATTTGAATAAATATAATTTTCTCTAATTGAGAAACCCTTTCTTGTAATATAATATTGTCCGGCTCTTCGACTAGTTTAGCAGCCTGATAAATGAATTGTGGTACTTCCCAAACACACCTCATCGCTACACTTGTGCAATAACCATACCTCGCAATCCGTTCATCTCCCTGCCATCCTGTTTCTCTAAGCCCTTGTAAGTAATATTCAAAGATGGAATTCTTATAATCCTCGTATTTATGTTGTGGAATGTTGTTCGTGCTCATATTAACTCCAAATAGCTTTCCTAAATCTTCTCCAATACCAGAAATACTCATAAATTGCCAATCAATAAGAATCAACTGATCATTCTTTGAATTCGTTTTATGTAAAAACATATTTTTTTGACTAAGATCCTGATGTGCAAGCACACGAGGCATATGAACCAATGACTTCAACATCGAATCCACATGTTTATTGAATATTTGATACGATTTCCATATCTGATCAATATCATTATTAATCAAATGTATATAGTCATAAGGATTAGGTGCATACATCCTACTAGAGGCAACCCACGATGTAAGCCAATTTTGACATATCCAAGATTCACTTGGTAAAGACCTTCCCATTAAATAGGCTCCATTAGACAATCCTAACTGCTGAGCTATAAAACAATAGTCTTCCTGAGACCACAAATTATCATTCTCTCCATCTATATTTTCCATCCACAACCCTATCGTGCCGTCAGCTCTATCCTCAATAAGATAGCAATCAACGGAATGAAGTGATTTGGGTAAATCTGATAGTACATTTGATCGAAATACAAGTGCTTCTCTTTTCCAATAACTATGATGCCTGGGATCATCTTTCTCCGAACTGTCTGGTTTGATTATTTTTACAACAATGGACCACGGCATATTCTCACCCTCAACATAAGCCAATCCGTGAAGTCTGTAGAGGCCTGCAGTAGTAAAATTGGGCGTTTTATAATCAATATCAGTACATCTCCAAGATGCTATTTCAATATCGTATCCTTTGAATATTTGTTTAACACAAAAAACGACATGCTCCAATTTAATATCTATACCTAACATATTTAGATCTTGTATATGCTGTTCCTGCACCATTATTGCCCCCTGATTTTTTTCAAGTTCCGTGCTTATCAACAAATAATAGCGTTTACATTTCTGTGACAACAATTATACACCTCTGCCAAAATAACACTATAGTATCTGTATTGTTAACAAATATCGAGTCAGGAGCCCTAACTTATACAACAAAAAAATGCACACCCTCAATGGCTTGAGAGCATGCGTTATCATAAAATACTTCTTACATCTACTTCACCCAAGAAAGTGATAGTCCATCATATTCCGGTAGCAAGGTGCTAACCAGTCTATCATCGGTTGCAATCTGCTCATTAAAGCGGCGCATAGCCTGCACGGCTGGTCCATTCTTATCTGGGTTCAATGTTCGTCCACGTAAAAAACAATTATCTCCCGCAATTACAGCTCCTGGCTCTGCCAAACTTATCGCATATTCCAAATATAACGGATAATTTTCTTTATCTGCATCAATAAAAAAGAGATTAAATTTACGCCCACTCTGCTTCAGCAATTCTAGATTGTCCGCTGCAGGTCCAATCATATATTCCACCTGTGACCCAAATCCAGCTGCTTCGAGATTGCCCTTAGCAAGATTTGCATATTCCTCCTTAAGTTCTAACGACAATAACTTTCCGCTTGATGAAAGTCCTCTTGCTAGACAAATACCACTGTATCCACCCAGAGCTCCAATCTCAAGAACCCTCTCAGCACGAGATGTGCGGACCAGAAATGTCAGAAGTCGACCATAGGCGTGAGCTACAGAAACTTCCGGCATTCCTCGTTCTACAATACTTTGTTTCACTTGTTGCAACTTCTCATCTTCTTGGAATAATTGGTTAACATATTCATCAGGGGTTAAATTCAACGCTTTTCCTCCTCTGGCTAACTTTCCATATAGGCATATTTGTTTTATAATTGGTGTTTGGTTAAAGGCAGGACTACAATACTAACGTAATTCATTGTATGTGTTTTACTAAAAACCAGCAAGACTAGTAAATTTATAGGTCACCGGATGCGGCTGCAAGGCGGCATTGATGGCCGGATGGGGTTGAATAGATTGTCGCACTTACAATTAATCGCAACAGCTCCGATGGGCTTGGAGTCTATTGTTGCACGCGAACTCAAAGAATTAGGCTATACAGATCTAACGGTTGAGAATGGAAGTGTTACTTTTGCCGCAGATTTCGCTGATATTCCAAGATGTAATCTGTGGCTCCGTACCTCAGATCGCATTCTTATCAAAATGGGCGAATTCACAGCTACAACATTTGATGATTTGTTCGAGGGTACTAAAGCTTTACCTTGGGAGGACTGGATTCCTGCTAATGGTGAGTTCCCAGTAAATGGACGCTCCCACCTCTCACAGCTGAGCAGTGTACCGGCCTGTCAAAGTATCGTCAAGAAAGCCATTGTTGAGAAGCTAAAGCTTACTCATAAGACAGAGTGGTTCCCTGAGAACGGTCCTAGGTATGTCATTGAAGTCAATCTACAAAAAGATAAGGCTCTCCTTACACTAGATACGACAGGTCCCTCTCTTCACAAACGTGGATATCGCAGACTTGCAACGGAGGCACCTCTTAAAGAAACATTAGCCGCAGCACTTCTATTACTAAGCCGTTGGAACCCTTCTCGACCTCTCTATGATCCATGTTGCGGATCGGGTACGCTGCTTATTGAAGCCGCTATGATAGGGTGGAATATTGCACCTGGACTTCGTCGCTCTTTCCCATCAGAGCACTGGAACAATGTGTCTAAGAGCTTATGGAACGATGCTAGTGAAGAGGCCTTCGACTCTGTACGCGATGATTTCCCGCTTCAACTTACAGGAAGCGATATGGATAGCCGAGCTATTGAAGTTGCCGAAGCCGCAGCTAAGAGCGCAGGACTCTCTGGTGAGATTGACTTCCAAGTGCTTCCCGCATCACAAATAAGGCCCCAAGGTGAATACGGTTGTCTTATTACGAATCCACCCTATGGTGAAAGAATGAGTGACATCGAAGAAGTTGAGAAACTCATCCGTCAATTTGGTCATACAGCCGCTCATTTACCGACATGGTCATTCTTCGCCATTACACCTACTAAGCAATTTGAGCATTATTTTGGCCGTAAAGCGGATAAACGACGTAAGCTTTATAATGGACGTATTGAATGTCAATACCTGCAATTTCTAGGTCCACTACCGCCTCGGAACCCCAATCCACAGCACCAAGGATAAATAACGTCGTCGTCCCCAAAGGACGGCCTTCGTTTAACCGAGGAAATATTAGGAGTTGCCTACTTGGCAGCTCCTAAGCTTTTTAACAGCATAGACGTCGTAATACTCACCACATTAGACTTAAGCTAATACATGTAATCGTCTAAACAAACAATATTGGAGGTCTTACCCTTGCTAAGTAATCATGCGGGGATGGGGATACACCAAAGATCTTTATCTTCTCGTATTCTACACTCCTCATATAACAACATCATTATTTTCATGATTCTGATGTTGTACAAATTAGTGCTGTTTCATTACAGTCTCCATATCCATAATATCGATATGAGTCCATTGGATTATGTCATTGCCATAGGTTCTCTAATGCTCGTATCCTTCTGGACATTTGGGCTCTCCCGTCGTGGACAATGGATATCCCTTATTATCTTGAACATATTGCTTACTGCCATCTTATACTCTGATCTTGTATATTATAGATATTTCCAAGATTTCATTACGATACCGGTTCTGTTCCAGACTGGACAAGTAAGCTCACTCGGTGAGAGTATTCGATCATTACTATTCTTTTCCGATCTATTCTTTTTCATAGATTGGATATTATTCATTCCGTACGCTGTAGTAATCTTCATGAAGCGTCGCCGAACACAGTATTCTATGTATCCAACTTCCTTGGCTACAACAAGTCGAGTAAGTGGCACAATACGGGGTCGTGCGATGAAAGGTGTACTAACGTTTGTACTTGGCTTCGTCCTTACCTTCGGACCTATTAAATTTTATAGTGAGACGTGGGCTAAAGGTTTATTCGAAGGTAATTGGTGGAATATGGCTCTCTATAATGTTACGGGATTAATAGGCTTTCATGGTTACGATATTTATAGATATAGTGAAGAATATCTTGGACCAGAACCGACTCTACCTCAGGAAGAAATGACGAAGATTAAGGAATGGTTCGAACAGAGAAACACAAACCCTACAACAACTAGCCAATTATTTGGAAAATATAAAGATAGCAATGTCATCGTTATTCAAGTTGAAGCCTTCATGAATTTCATGATTGGTCAAAGAATTAACGGTCAAGAAATCACACCGAATTTCAATAAATTGATGAACGAAAGTATGTATTTCAGCAATTATTATCATCAAACCGGTCAAGGAAGAACTTCGGATGCGGATTTCTCATCACACAGTGCCTTGCACCCATTGCCGTCAGGCTCCGTATTTGTTCGATATCCTGACCACAAGTATGATATCCTGCCAGCAATTCTACAAGAGAAGGGTTATGCCACTAATGCCTTTCATGCCTACGACAGTAGCTTCTGGAACCGTTATACGATGTATAAAGCTATGGGGTACGATCATTTCTACAGTAAAAAAGACTACACGATGGATGAGTCTCTAGGGTGGTCACTAGGTGATAAGTCATTCTTCAAGCAATCCTTAGATGATATGCAAGAGATCAAGCAACCTTTCTACTCTTTCCTTATCACCTTATCCAGTCATCATCCTTATGTCATTCCTAAAGGGAAACAAGAGCTAGACGTAGGCGAATTTACAGGGAATATCTTTGGAGATTATCTACAATCCATTCATTACGTGGATTCTGCACTTGGACAATTCGTAGAACAAATGAAAGATCAAGGATTATGGGATAATACAATCCTCTACGTCTATGGTGATCACGATAATTCCATTAAAGAAAAAGAGTATTACGAACAGTTTCTAGGCAGAAGTCTAAACGATCTGGATATGAGGCAGATTATGAACCAAGTTCCCCTTCTTGTCCATCTTCCTGATGGAAGTGAAGCAGGCACGTATCCGAATGTAGCTGGTCAGCTTGATATGATGCCTTCCCTACTCCATTTACTTGGGCTAGATACCACATCGTATCATATCATGGGGAATAACCTATTTAATGGTACAGAGAGATCCGTAACTCTCCGTACGGGTGATTACACCGACAGTAACGTATATTATATTCCATCGGCAGATGGCGTATTCGATAATGGAAGCTGCTATGATCTAAGTACACGACAGTTAACCAAAGTAGGCAACTGTCGTGCTGGATTCGAACAAGCCAAACAAGAACTTCACATATCTGATCAAGTGATTCAATACGATCTTATTCGTAAATTTGATCAGGAATAGCTAGATAGATTAAAGGGGCTGTCCCAAAAGTCATTTAAAATGGCTAGGGATAGCCTCTTTGTTTTATTCGAGAAGTTTAGGTATTTTGGGCGGTCGCTCCGCGAACGGATCGTTTCTCCAATCACTGTGGTCTCCAAATTTCTGGTTTAAACTCGCGCAGCGGTTAAAATTCGGAGACCAAGGTGACCGCTACCGCTTTTCCGAAATCGTTCCGTCCCCTCCGCTGCTTTCAGCAATCCATGTTCAATTTTTTTCTGCTTGAAATAATACAAAGAAACCGCCTCTTTTGTTAAAATGGAAGTACCACCAACCATCTCAAAAGGAGCGATTTCTTTGAACATTCAATATACCATGGACCTGCTTTTTCTGAATCAGTTCTTTTTGAAAAAGTGGGTGCCTCATCAAGAAGAGTAATCTACTTTTGGGACAGCCCCGTTTCATCTTTTAGCAACTAACTTTCTATCTCAACTGAAGCAAGTGAAGCTAATCTACTTTTCTCATTTGCAAACTTTTCTTCCGTAAATTCAAGGGTTAGATCATCCGAACTTCCTTGAGCTTGCTGAATCGCTTGCTCCGTGTGAGCCAAAGAATTCTCAGCCTGCTCAATAAGTTCCTCTGTTGGATGGCTCAGCGCTTGAGATACGGCATTATGAAGCCTACCTACAGCATTGTTCGCCTGAGATACTGGGGTATTAGTCTGCATACTAGTGTAATCACGTTTAGACATACTCTCATGCCCCCTTTCGTAACATATTCCTTACCACTCACCATCCTTAGCTTGGTTTACATGGATAGGAACTATGCACGAAGAAGAGAATCATCATTTACCAGTTGACTATTTAATGAACGGAGCAACCTTTACTAGTACTTCATCTTCTGTTGATGCACTAAAATAACGACCATTAATGTACACAAAGGCTCTCTTGCCGCAAGGACCACAATATGACTTGCAGCCAATTTTGATCTCGTCTCCAGGTGCCATCTTCTGAAGCTTCGGTACAATACTCTTGAGAGGTGTATGCCTACACTTCTCACATACTCGGATATCATTTGCCATGTTAATTCACACCTTCTTTAGTATACAGACTAGTGATCTCCATGATTCCCCTTAGATGGGTTGGTGATTACAAAGCCTTCTTCAGGAAAATATAGGTAGTCGATCTTAACACCATCAAGCAAAGGCTCGTTAGGATCTAAGATCACATCGATATCTTTATCTGTCGTCACTACTTCGTCATTCTCTTGGGGAGTATCTAAATCCATGCCATAATGAGCATGATCGCCATGAGCGTGAGTCACGAGTACACGAACTTTTAATTGTTTATTTTCTTCTTTATCCAATTCCTTCTTAATGATTTTTGCAGCATTACGGGTTATCTTACAAATCATCCTGTCCATCTCCTGTTTAGATGTGATGTACATCGAATAAACTAACATAGACTTGTCCTTCATTAGTTTAATCCATGATGTGATATTTACTAATTACTCATTGTAAAGAAACAGACGGTATTCTGCAATAGCATACCTCATAAATTAACGAACCTTAATGTTAGGATATTTACGTGTCATACGTGTTGTAAACCATCCCATCAGTAGTATCGTTACTCCAATATCATCAATGGGAAGACCAGGTAACAAATCAAGTGGCCATACCCAATACACAAACACAGGTATAAGAAACAACAGCTTGTCCCCCCATGAAACTTGCGAAGAAATAACATACTGCCACATATTACGAATCATGATTGAACCATGTTTGATGGATAATAGTTTTCTCCATTTCATGCTTGTTGTTCCTCCTAATAACATTGTAAAGAGGAAGCAATCGCCAGAAAATAACTCATACTCAGCGGCCGCCCCCTCTTATATATCATACGAAAAGTTAATGAAAATGTTTCACATATTTTTCAGAAACTCATCAATTCTGCGATAATCATCCCAATTTCAACACTAATGTTATCAAAATTCTCAAGGGGCAACGGATTAATTCCACAACCCACCTCTATGGTAAACCCTGGTTTGCCAAAATGCTGAATAAACCAATCCTTATATCCTGCGTCACTTCCCGTAAGTTTAACCGTACGATATCCACTAATTTGGCTCAAGCGGCGACTCCACGACTCACTTTCTTCAGGTTCATAATCCCGATAATTCCAATATATTTCTTGTCCTTGGCTATGCAAAGAAATGACTGCATCGGGAGAAATACGCAATGTGAAATCGGCAAGCGCTTTAGCTTCTGGTTCACTAAGTGGTGAACTACCGGGATAATCTCGGGGAGATGGCCCTTGTTTCCCCCTACGCTTCACTTCTTCTTCCCAATGGGCTGGAAATTGATCTCCTAAATCTATACCCTGTATGTTAGCTTTCCAGTGTTTGAAATCATACCGTTGACTGTTCCATTCCAATAATTGCTTATGATAAGGGTGTCCAAGCGTGATTCCCTCCTGTACTAATTCAACCCCATCAGGATTTGCCATTGGCAACAACCACAGCGTACATTCTTCCAACCCCGCTACGGGGTCATATCCATTCCAGCGCTCCCCCTTATGATAAGCAGCCGTATATTCCTCAGCAAACCGTAATAAAGAGGGTGTTGTAATCCACTCATTCGCATGAAGAGCTGCATTGACATGAATCTTTCTTTTACCCGTACCTATTTGTAACATGATAAGCGATTTCCCAAGCACACTCTCCCCAATAGAGGTCGCCTTAAGACAAGTGTATTTATCCGTTAATCGTTCTATATCCTTGACCATATCGTTATATCCATATTCACCCTGAGGTTCCACAATATACTTGGATTTGGATGCGGGTAGTACCAGAATACGTCCGACCGGAAAGCGGTCTCGTGAAATACCAGGATTCAATTGTTCCAGAGCCTGCTCTGGAATCGAGAACGCTTCAGATACACTCTGAATGGTATCACGAGTCTGTATCTCATATCGGCGTCTTGGGGATGAGGGAAGAAATAACATTTGTCCTGGAATGAGATAAGGTTGTTTAGCTGACCAAGGGTTCGCATTTACAATATTGTCAAGTGCAAGACCTCTTCTTGAAGCAATACGTTGCAATGTATCTCCTTTAGAAACCGTATACTGCTGCATACAATCATTCCTTTCTGCAGGCTTGGTCTTTAAGCAGCCATCCATAAGCATTGTGGTTGATTGTATGCCTATATTGTTGTCCCTCATGCTTGAAATTTAAATTAAATGTTCCTGTACCAACATTACTCAACAGTAAACAACCTTAGCCTATCAATGGACTAAGGTTGTTTACTTACTTTATCGTTACTATTCTTCGAACTTGGATACTTGCCAAACAACAGGCGTACGCCGTATCTGTTCACCTAACCACAAATTCGCGATTTTTTTAAACATGTCACCATCGCCACTGCAAAAAAATTGATGCACTGGGCTTTCATCACCGTGAGCAAGCTTTCCTTTGTCATATAATATCGTACTAATCTCCCGTGCCGTTTCGTCTGCTGAGCTAATCAACTTAACATGACTTCCCATCACTTCCTGAATCGTATCCATAAGAAAAGGATAATGAGTACATCCCAAAATCAAACAATCGATAGAGGTTTGACGTATATTTTCCAGGGATTTCTCAACAATTTTTCTGGTTTCAGACGAACGGAATAATCCCTGCTCCACAAGTGGAACAAGAAGCGGGCATGCTTCACTCGTTACATGTACAAAGGGAGACAACTGCTTCAATGCTGCTGTATATGCCCCACTTCCAATGGTACCCATCGTTCCAATGACACCCACATCACCCGTTTTGGTAGCACTAATTGCTGCCCTAGCACCAGGATGTATGACACCGATGACAGGTATATTTACTTTTTCAGATATATAAGTCAATGCCGCTGCTGTTGCTGTATTACATGCAATAACAATCATCTTAGGTTCAAATTGAATTAAGTAATCAACAATTTGCTCCGTAAATATTCTAACCTGTTCAGATGTTCGAGGTCCGTAGGGCGCGCGGGCGGTATCCCCGAAATAAATGATCTTCTCACGAGGAAGTTGCCTCATGACTTCTTTGGCTACGGTTAACCCACCCACACCTGAGTCTAATATTGCAATTGGATGTTGCACGAACCACCGCTTCCTTCTGTATCGAATTCTATTTTCTTACTTTGCTACTCTATGTTTTACAATGATGAAATGTACCTGAATCACAGGAAAACAGACCTTCTTCCCCATAAATTATGGGATAAAGGTCCGCAATGTTCGAAATTCATTAAATATCGCTATCAACTTTATCATCATCTACAGAATCAATAACCAATTGATCAACCGAGGAAGAGATATGAGCCAACTGTTCGGAACTCCCTTTGAGTTCACCCTTGCAGTGACGTAACGTTTGAATATCCTGAACTAAGGACCCTGTCTTCGTTCTTACTTTATCATATAAGTTGATCCCATGTTCACTAGCGATTCCTACCAGTTGCTGCGTTTTGTCACTCACTTGGTGTGTCGTATCTACGATATCTTTACGTAATTCACTACCTGCTTTCGGTGCGAGTAACAACGCTGTAACGGATCCAACTACACTACCTAGTAGAGTTCCCCACAGGAAGCTCTTGTTCTTATCATTCATTCTATATCTCTCCTTTAACTTAGGCTCTAGACAATGCTGTCCTTATCGTGCAATCGTTGTGCATCACTCACACGGGCTAATGCCTAGTTGTTAATGCATTATAATCAACAGATGCTTGTCTTGACACTACGGACAAGAAGAAATTTCATTTAGTCTGTTATCTTAGCTTCCTGAGCGATACTTGGATTCAGATCAAGAACATAGCGAGCAGGAATGACAAGCGCCTGTTGGTGTTCACATAGATATCCTTTATTCGCAGAAGTACCAATCGTTTCACCATTCTTCACGATGTCGCCTTGATCATATAAATATTTAGAAATAAGCAGTAAGTTACGTGCAATTTCTGTTGGGTCCATATCACTGAAATGACACTGTACATCGGGTATACCTAACGCAGATAATCCTAACGTATCCATAATCATTTCCTTGGGTTCAGTATCTCCCGTATTGAATAGACGAAGATTTACAGCTCCGTACAATTTCTCATCGAGTTCAATTGCTCCTACATAAGCCGTAGGATCAACTAATTTATCACTTGTATGCCAGTAAATGGCCTTACAAGGTGCCGCTTCAACCATTGCCATTACCAAACCCAATATTAATTCGAAACGTTCCTTGTAAGGAAGATTGGCAGCGAATAAATCATGAGCACGAATGCTATATGTACAACTATTCACTGTTTGCCTAGCTTCTGGCCAATGCCATGATTGCTGAAGCGCACTATCGAAACGTTTGAAGTCACGGATCGGTTGTGGGGCATGTATAACACTCTGTGCTGGTACAACTCCATCCTCGAACGTTACTTTATGATCCATGTGAAAGAATACCTGCGGAGGAATACCATCTTCCCCCGTAGCACTGAAATCCATTGCAAAGGGAGATGGAATTTCTTTTCCCTCTTCTGAGAACTTTAAAGTTCCCGTGTGTTGCTCTAATATGGATAACAACTTATTACGATCTAACTCCGGCATTTGATCATATAAAAATTCAACCATCATGACGGTGGCAAAGCCTGAGACTTCATCATCGATAATTTCTTTCGCTTGTTTCTTCTTTATCTCATTATTATCAGAGGTCATACCATCTGTGCTCCTTTATTATCGTTCAGGTACCCATTCCTGTTCTAAATATCTTCTAATACTAGATGCAAAACGATTCAGAATATCCGGTAAAACACCAGTTAATGGGTGAATGGATCTTCGATCCCAATCGCAATAGTCTTGTACCAATGGCTTACGCAGCTTAACTAGTTGAATCAAGACCTGATAGATGCTGTCATCAAATACATTCTCTTCATAAGTGATCTGTATGATATCCTCGTAACTACTGGCATCGCGCATAATGAATCCATCTATTAAATAGCTACAGACGTCTGTCACAACTTCAATCGCTAGATGCAGTGACCTCTCCTGGACAAGTCCAAGAAGCAGGCCGTGATCCCACGAGTCTGCCGCTGTTCGAAGCCCTTCTTCAATGTCAGGTATAGCACCGAGCCGTCGTTCAATCTGTTCTTTATTAACATAATACATGGCTTACCTCCATGAGAAATTAAGGTCATTATACTGAGAGCTACGTTATACCAAACAAGAGTCTTCGTAAGATTCATTTATGATTAGATTTCGTAATCCACACTAATAGAATGTTCTTTAGCTTCGTTCATGTGCAGAATGACCTGCTGATGCACAGGATGGACCTGATAAGCATGCAGAGTCTCTAATGATTCAACTTCAGTTACGAGAGCAATGTCATACGCACGTTCAGATCGTACAACGTCAACCCCCACCTCCAATGATAAGAGCTCTGGAATCTTTCCTTGCATATTACGTAATATATTTACGGTTTTGTCGATACTTTCAGGAGAGCTATCTTTTAATTTAAATAGTACGATATGTTTGATCATGGAATAACTCCTTGTCCTATTGAATTGATAAGGTCCATCAAAAATATAACATAATCTGCTCGGTTTGGGAAAGGAGCTTACCCAATCATGACTTATCGTCATCCCCCCGCTTCTCCTTGTTCTTCAGTATACTAATCACACGTGTGATCTTATCTGGCAAGGGTAATCCTAAGCGACCATAGTTTTCCGTAATGGATATTAATTCATTGGTCATATAGAAGTAAATAGCTCCGCTCTTGACCATCTCTACATCTGTGCCAAGCAAGAGATCTATTTGATGTCCTAGTAAAATAACGAGAAACATTAATGCCTTTCGTGCTAATCCCCAGAATCCTGTTTTGCTATCCAGACCACTCCCCTCTTTCAGGGACGCTAATACTCCTGTCAGATAATCAATAATTATCATAACTAAAAAAACGTTTAATAATTGATTCCATTCTCCAAAAGTAAATGCTAGGAATGCACCTGCCACCCCAGTCACTCCATTTAACATTGCTAGATTCACGACAACCCCCCCCTCTCATCACTCATATCTTAATATATGATGAGGGATTCTCATTTGCTCAGCTGTTTATCTTGTATTTGATAGATTTACAGGAAGAATGGTTTGGAGTTACTATTGAAAGCACCTTTACAAATAAGGTAATATCTAAACAAGGATAAACGACTTCGCCGTCCTAAAAGGACGTCAATCGATTACCGAGAAAATATGGATGAAAGTTTATTTTCAAAAAAATATCGGAGGAATTATGCCTACACAACCAGAAAAACATTCGATTCAGGCTTGGTCTCTGATCAATCGCAAGTATCTAGGAAAAGGCGTTCGAGTGAAACGTTTCCGTAAACCGACTCGCTGTCAAATTCGTAACCGTGTACTACTAGCAATTCTAATGGTAAAAGATATCAAACTATCCAAACTAGCAGAAGAATTATCTGTCTCATCACGAAGTGTAAGTGTATGGGTATATGAAGGAAGGATTCCCTCTAAGAAGAATTTAGATAAAGTATGCCAATATTTAGGTTATCCTCGTCATATTCTTTTTAATGAAGCTGTAATCCAGCAAAGCCCTGTCATTTGTCAGCCTTCTCACTCCCACTTTATGCGGAGAACGATTACCCGCTCACCTATACAGAACACCATTCTGACAGGATTATGTATGGTGCATGACCTATCGGTGAGTGATGTCAGCCAATGGATTGGAGCTCATCCAGGAACCTTTCGCAAATGGTTGCATCAAGGAACTCATCCTTCACAAACATTTCAGAACAAAACGGAGGAATTTTTTCGTATCCCTAAATCTATTTTGTTCGCAGACTGTGTGCTGCACGATGACTTGAATAACAACAATTAGTATTTTATTTCCTATTACAAAAGCTCTGGTCCCTGACAATACATGTCAAGATCCAGAGCTTTGTTTATTTCTTCTATAAAATTATTGCATCAGGATGTCCCTTTCTCGCAATTTTCACAACGGCAGAGTCACCACAAAAGTCGTTCCTTCACTGGGACGACTCTCTACAGTTACGTGCCCTTCATGAATTTCGACAATCTTCTTCACCAGCGATAGGCCGAGCCCGCTACCGCCTCCACTGGAACTTCTGGCTTTATCCGCCTTATAGAAGCGCTCAAAGATCCGGGGCAACTCTTCCTCAGTCATGCCTATGCCGCTATCCTTGATCTCCACTTCCACCCTCTTCTCTATGGTCTTAAGCCTGATGATAATAAGCCCACACCGAGGGGTAAACTTGATACTGTTATGCAACAGATTGGTCCAGACTTGGCTCATCAGATCCTTCACCGCAAGGACCTCAATCTCTTCCAGCTCAGCCTCCACCTCGATGTTCTTCCCCAACCATTGCGGTTCTGAGGCTAGAATCATCTCACGTAGCTGTTTATCTAGACGATAAGGCCTGATCTCAAACGGAAAGCTACCCGATTCCAACGCTGACAGCTTCAGCAAATTATCACTGAGCCCGGACAGACGGGCGCTCTCTGCTTCAATAATGTCAAGATAATGCTGTCTGCTCTCGGAACTAAGGCTTTCATCCTTCAGCGCAAGTGCAAAACCACGAATAGAGGTCAACGGTGACTGAATCTCATGCGATACATTGGAAATGAAATCCTGTCGCATGGTCTCCATCCTGCTCAGTTCACTTGCCATTTCATTGATACTCTCCACTATTTCCCCGAATTCACCGTATTCCTTATTCTTATCTAGGACCACATTGAAGTCCCCTGTGGCAATCCTACGAATACCATCAATAATAGTTTTATAGAAGACCCGTTCCCATCCGCGAAATACAAGAGAAGATAGATAGGCTAGTAGGAGTAAAATAATAATACCAATCAGACCACCAATCAGTTGCACTACATATTCCGAGGATGGCCTTCCAACTAAACCGT
The DNA here is from genome assembly GCA_036496075.1 of Paenibacillus sp. Lineage (GTDB taxonomy): Bacteria > Bacillota > Bacilli > Paenibacillales > Paenibacillaceae > Paenibacillus_AQ. Next base: position 23,495 of record DASXLR010000126.1, read on the forward strand.
ACACTTGGTTCATAAGGAAATAAGCCCCACTACAACTGATGCCGACTGCGATGAAAAAAGCGATGTAGAATAAAACATGTTTGCCTATTTTTTTGAATCGTTTCATACATTCCCCTCCAGCCGGTAACCCAACCCGCGGATCGTGCGAATGACGAACCCATATTTCTCGCGGGGAAAACGTTCGCGTAAGCGATTGATATGTACATCCAGCGTACGCTCATTACCTGCATAATCGTAACCCCAGATATCTTCGATCAGCCTGTCTCTCGTCAGCGTTTGCCCTGGGTAACTACCCAACTTGAACAATAGCTCATACTCCTTAAGCGGCAGGGTAATCTCTCCATACTCCGAGAAGGCCTCATACGTTTTACGGTTCATGCGTAAACGACCAATCGTTACACTTTGTGCCGCGGAGATCTGATACCGTTTCAGCAGTGCTTTCACTCTCGCTATCAGCACAATTGGCTCAAACGGTTTCACTAGGTAATCATCGGTCCCAAGCTCAAAGCCTTTAACAATCTGAGAAGTCTCACCTTTAGCCGTCAACATAAGGATCGGGAAATCGTAGACCTTCCGTATTTGCTGGCATAGCTCCCAACCATCCATATTCGGCATCATCACATCTAGAATAGCCATATCTACAGCAGTGCTTTCGAGGAAATGTAGAGCCTCCATTCCATCGGAAGCCCCATACACCTCATCTATCCCCTCAGCCCTCAGAAACACTTCCACCAATTCGCGAATGTGCGGGTCGTCGTCCACTACCAGTATTTTCGTCATCTGTACTCGAAGCCTCCTCTTTGCTGCCATCATGTACCTCTACGGCATTCATTTGCAGCTGTTGAGTAGCGAATTCACGATAAAGCCCATGATTCTGCAATAGCTCATCGTGTCTTCCCATACCCGTAATACGGCCCTTTTCCATAAAAATAATTTGATCTGCGTTCACAACCGTAGCCAGGCGATGGGCAATCACGATCGTTGTCCGACCCTGCATCAGATTGGATAACGCCTTCTGTACAACGGCCTCCGATTGGCTGTCCAAGCTGGAAGTCGCTTCATCTAGCATTAATATAGCAGGATTACGCAACAACGCTCTAGCAATCGCAATTCGCTGCCGTTGTCCGCCGGATAACTTCACGCCGCGTTCGCCCACATCCGTATTATAGCCGTCAGGCAGTTCTTCAATAAAACCATTGGCATATGCCATTTGTGCAGCATGAATCATTTCATCCTTGCTAACTTCCCTCTCTAGTCCGTACGCTAAGTTCTCTGCAATCGTACCCGCTAGCAACGGGCTTTCTTGAGATACATAGCCGATTTGACGACGCCAAGAAGCTAAAGCGAAGCTTGAAACTGGCTTATCCCCAAATTTAATTACACCAGACAAGGGTTCATAGAACCGTTCCAGAAGGGAGAATAACGTCGTTTTGCCGCCTCCGCTCGGTCCTACGATTGCGGTCACTTCACCAGGTAAGATCTTAAAGCTCACATTGTTCAGCACGTTCTCGCCAGTCTTGTAGCCGAAGGAAACCCCTTCTACACGAATAGCACCCTCTGTACCCTTTACATTCTCTTCCCCTTCGTACTTTTCCTCTTCAACCGCTAGTGTTTCAATAATACGCTCCGAAGCGCCCTTGGCTTTCTGAATCTGCGTAAAAAACGTCGTCAGTTGGGTAAGTGGCATCACAATATTAATCAGATACAGAATAAAAGCAACCAATTCCCCAGCTGTGAGAACACCCGCCGATACCTGCATGCCCCCGTAACCAATAATAATGACAAGTAGCATCATAAAAACAAATGAGACCAGCGGGCTGATCATCGCACTAACCTTACCCTCGCGGATTCCGAAAGACAGCAGATTCATAATCCCCGCTTTTCCAGCCTCGTATTCCTTCCGCTCTGCACCGGAAGACTTCACCAGTCTTATTTCCGACAGAACCCCGCTTAATGTAGCTGTGAATGAGGCCGTTTCGTCCTGCATCCCCTTGGATATTTTGTACATCTGACGTCCTAACGGCACAAGAATGAGTGCAGAAAGTGGAAGCACGGTGAACAGTACTAGCGTCATTCGCCAATTCAAATAGAGCAAGACGGAGATCGAACCGACAATAGAGATCACTCCAGTAAAGAGACTTGCGATATGCTCCGATACAAGTGTCTTAATCACGCCCGTATCATTCGTCATCCGGCTGATACTCTCTCCTGTACGGACATCGTTGTAGTACGACACGGGCAGAGCAAGGAACTTGCGCCACAGTCGGTCACGCAGTCCCGCAACCATTTTCTGCCCTACATAGTTCAGTAAATAGATAGAGACGCCTCCAGCGATCGTCTGTGCGATAAAAGCGCCAGCAATCGCGGCAATCTGCATTTTACTGATAGAAGCCAGCGAAAATCCATCCACCAGATTTTTGGTGAACATAGGAATAACTAATCCTACAAGAGTCGATATCATGCTAAGTGCAATAGCTACAGCCAGCAAAACATACGAAGGCTTTGTTTCTTTCAGTAGAGTCAGGAACGGCTTACTTGCCGTACTTCGCTGACGTTTGGATGGTTTCATATTCATAGATGTTCCCCTTCTCTTACGGATATTATGAAAGAATCCCTAAGACACTTTCTTGCCGTAAGACTACAATAACTCTCCTTTGTAAACTGAAGTTAAACTGTACGTTACTGCTCATCTCCAGTATCATCTCTAAGTAAAAAGCAGGCTTAGCTTCCGCAAAGGACAGCTAGGCCTGCTTCCATGTAAAATCTTTAATTTACCGTTCTCATACCCGAGCGTATAGCTGAGTCGGTACTGTTGATATACCGTTCCTTCATTATCTATTAGTTCTATATTCCTATATACAAGCCATTATATTATAGTAAAAAGGAAAAATAATTCAGTGGTTAAGTGAATAAAACAAAAAACCGTGAATCCTTGTGCTAAGATTCGCAGTTATTTATTGTAACAACTTATGCTCTAATTCAAAATAAGTGCTTGCAGAAAATAGAAATCTATACTGATCGTAGCTTCGATACTGGAATTGTCGTGGAGGAAGCATACGCTTTGCCCCTGAATTTTTACCGTAAAGAGCGGTATATTCAAAAAATTTGGGGGCAACAGCGATTTGGTTGGACAATCCATCCGTGTAGCGGTCAACTATCAACGGGATACATTTGTCAAGCCTGATTTTGGTGTTGAGCCACAACATATTATCCAAATCTTCCCGAAATATATTCTTGCGTGTTAGGGTTGGTTGGATTCGTAAATATTTTCTCTGTCACATCATATTCCATAAGGGTTCCTAGATAAAAGTAAGCCGTATGATCGGATATTCTTGCAGCCTGTTGCATGTTATGTGTAACGATCACGATACTTAGTTCTTTTTTCAATTCAACGATGAGTTCCTCGACCTTAGCTGTAGATACTGGATCAAGTGCCGATGCAGGTTCATCCAACAGCAGAATACGTGGACTAACAGATAACGCTCTTGCAATACATAACCGTTGCTGCTGCCCACCTGAGAGAGAAAGTGCGGACTGCTTCAAGCGATCTTTCACTTCATTCCACAATGCAGCCTTCTGCAGACTACTTTCCACAATCTCATCCAGCTTCTTCTTATCCTTAATCCCATGATATTTCGGACCAAAGGCGATATTCTCGTAAATCGATTTATAGAATGGATTAGGACGTTGCCATACCATTCCGATTTTTTGCCGAAGCTTAATCACATCTGTACCCGGATCATTGATATCGTCACCATCAATCCAAATCTTTCCTTTAATGCTAGATCCATCGATCTCATCATTCATTCGGTTCAATGAACGCAAGAAGGTCGACTTCCCACAACCTGAAGGTCCGATCAAAGCTGTGACACTTTGTTCAGGGAAGTTCAGGTCAATACTTTTCACCGCTTCATAGTTTCCGTAGAAAACACTCAGCTGTTCGGTTCGAAAGGTTGTTTGCATAGTTAGTCCCCTATTCCATAACTTTAGATGCCGTAAATGCTCGATATACTATTCTTCCTAGCCATCTGGCAACCAAATTGAATACTAGCACGAGAATGACCAGCACCGCTGAGGCTCCGGCAGCAATTGCAGCCGCATCAGGAGCAAGTCCTTCACTATTGATTTTCCAAATATGCACAGCCAATGTTTCGGCTGGACGGAATGGATTAATCGGCGATGTTGGACTGAGTGGATTCCAATCCGTGAAATCAAGTCTTGGAGTGGACATCCCTGCTGTGAACAGCAATGCCGCAGCTTCTCCGAATACTCGGCCTGCCGCAAGTACGGTACCCGTAACTAGACTGGGTAGAGCTACTGGTAACAAGACCGACGTAATGATCTTCCACTTCGATAATCCGAGAGCAAGTCCCGCTTCCTTCTGCTCTTTCGGAACACCACGGAAGGCCTGCTCGGTTACCCGTACCATAAGTGGGAGGTTAAAGATGGTGAGAACAAGCGCTCCCGAGAACAATGAGAATCCGAATCCAAATGTATTTACGATCAGTAATAACCCGAATAGTCCCACCACGATAGATGGAAAAGAGGAAAGAACTTCTACAACTAGACGGATACCTCCAGTTATTTTACCTGGTTTCGCATATTCTGCCATATAAATTCCTGCACCCAAACCTAGTGGAATGGTAATAATCAATGTTAATACTAATAGAAAGAGAGAGTTAAATAACTGCGGTCCTATTCCCCCACCTGCTCTGATGGTCTGTGGCACAGACGTTAGGAAAGACCAACTAATATGACTTAGCCCCCGAAATAGAATAAATCCAAGTAAACCCAATAATACACCTACAATAAGTAAGGAGAAGGTGACAATGACGCCAGTAGCTACTTTATCAGCTGTTTTTGGTTTCAAATCCGATGTCTCCTTTCCAAGAGCCTAACGATAATTACGAATATAAATGTCATGACCATCAGCGCTAGTGCCATACTCCACAATGCGTTACTTTGTACCGATCCCATGACTGTATTTCCCATATTAAGCGTGATAATACTTGTCAATGTTGAAGCCGATTGAAATAACGATTGAGGAATGTGTGGTGCATTACCAATAACCATCTGAACGGCCAAAGCTTCACCAAATGCCCGAGCCATCCCAAGAACAATCCCTGTCAAGATAGAAGGCAATACAGTAGGTATAATAACACTAGAAATGGTCTGCCACCGTGTCGCACCAAGCGCATATGAGGATTCTTTCAATCCCTTTGGTAATGAGCTTAATGCGTCCGTCGTAATACTTGTAATTGTCGGTAGAATCATGACCGAGAGTACAACAGCCCCTGCAGCAACCCCGATTCCTTGACCAGGAAAAATATCACGGAAGAAGGGTACGATAACCGTCAAACCTACAAATCCATATACAACAGACGGAATCCCTGCGAGTAACTCGATAACTGGTTGTAATATTCTTTTACCCCAAGAAGGAACAATCTCTGTCATGAATAATGATGCACAAATGCTTAATGGACTGGCAATTAACGCTGCTAAGAACGAAGTTGCAAAAGATCCAACAATAAAAGGTAGAGCGCCGAATAATGGATTGTCTCCATTAGGGTCCCATTTCGTCCCAAATAGGAAATCTCCTACATTAACGCCGTTCGTAAAAAAAGTCGCCAATCCTTTCGATGCCACGAAATAGATCATGGACACGATAATAATCACCAGGAGGGATACGCAAAATGTGGTATAGATCCGTCCAACCCAGTCTTCCAAATGATGTTTTTGGATAAGGACAGGAGATTGTTTTTTAACTTTCATATTCGTCCTACTTTCTTAAAGTGAAAATAGAGGCAGATAATCCGCCTCTTTTGATAATATTTACTAATCGTTGCTGTCATTTCACTTATTTCTTAGTTACGTTACCATCTACATCACGGCTAACTTGCATTTTGGAAGCTGGAATATAACCAAGTTCTACAACGTCACTGTTTTGAACTTCATCAGAAGTGATGTAATCCAAGAACGCTTTTACAACTTCATTCGGCTCACCCTTTGTATACATGTGCTCATAAGCCCATACTGGATAGTTACCTGCTGTAACGTTATCTACTGTTGCTTCAACACCATCGTATTGAACAGATTTGATTGAATCATCTAGATAAGACAGTGCAAGATATCCGATCGCACCAGGTGTTTCTCCAACGATCTTTCTAACTGTACCTGATGATTCTTCTGTAATCGCACCTGGGATATCATCAACTTTCGTACCTAATGCATATTTCTCAAAAGTACTACGTGTTCCAGAGCTGCTTGGACGGTTTACGAGAACAATCTTCTCATCGATCCCACCAACTTCTTTCCAGTTCGTTACTTTACCTGAGAAAATATCTACCATTTGTTGTTGAGTTAAACTATCTACACCCGTATCTTTATTAGATACTGTTGCCATGGCAACGACTGCTACTTGATGATCTACTAATTCTTTGGCTTTATCAGCGTCAGCATCTTTCAGCTTCTCTTCTGCAAATACATCAGAGTTACCAATGTCCGCTTGCCCGCCAGACACTTGAGTAAGTCCTGTTCCACTTCCTCCGCCTTGCACTTGTACTGCTATTTTGGAATATTTAGAATCAGCCATAAATTTCTGTCCAACCTGTTCAACCAAAGGCTGTAGAGCCGTCGATCCAACCGCAAGAATAGATCCACTTAATGCTGCTTCTTTATTTGTCTCTGTCGAATTTCCTGCCCCTTGAGTTGCATTGTTGTTGGACCCACATGCAGATACCACAAGTAGTAATGCCAATGTTCCCATCATTAGTAACGGTTTCTTTAATTTCATTTGTTGATCTCTCCCCTGTATGTGTGCTCAACGTCGTGAGCTTTCTTTGTAACTTACAAACTTATTGTAGTTCTTGATCATTATTGCAAAAACATTAGTTTGTAAATGCAACAATAAATATTGCTATATAAACTTTATAAATCCATAGAATAAATCTATAATAAGATTATAAAACTATGGAGATGAGGCAAAAAGATGAGTATTCTAAAGCTAATGATCCTTGTATATATAGAGAAATATAAAAAAGTGACGGATGTTGCTAAAGAATTGAATATAAAGCAGCCTTCTGTTACTTTTCATATGAAAAGTCTGGAGGAGGAGCTGGGAACGGCCTTATTCGAATCCAAAAGAGGCAGAATGCTGCTCACGGAAGCAGGCAAGGCTCTGTATCCTTATGCCCTCAAAATTACCGGTCTAGCTTCAGAAGCGAAAAAAGTCGTTCAGGATTACGCTGCTCTGGACAAAGGAACTTTACATATCGGAACAGACAGTATCGCTAGTATTTCCCCATTGCCAGAAATGATCAACGACTTCTCCAAACTTCATACGGGTATCTCCATCCAAGTGTCTGTTAAACCTACACAAACCATTAAACAGATGCTCATCAACCAAGACGTTGACATTGCATTCTATTATTCCTTAGAAACGTCTCAAAATATGCAAGAACCTGTCCAAACAGAAACTCTATGTAAGGATGAGTTGGTTGTCATCTTCGGACCCCATCACCCCTTTGCAAAACTTAGTACCATCGGTGTTCAACAAATTGCGAAGGAATTCTTCATTCAACATGCTGAAGGATCATTTATTAAAGAATTTACATTGGATTGGTCCACCAATAATCGAATACATCTGTGGGAAAGAATACAAATGGACTCTTCTGAAGCCATTAAATTAGCTGTTAACGCCGGAGATCACATCTCCTTCTTTCCGAAAAGAGGGATTAAGCACGAGTTAGAACGTGGTCAACTTATGTATCTGCCTATTCCAGAGCAGACTTCCACTTCGATCCAATCAATCATGGCCTATCATCCCGATGCAACTCATTCTTCTTTACGAAGTGAGTTTGTAGAATTTGCTGGAAAGTATATATCTTAAATTCAAATACAAATAATCCACCAAGTTCATGATTGGTGGATTATTTGTATGAAACATGAGATAGGAAAGAGAGAGTATTAGCCGTTAAGCGTGATTCTTTTCCGTAATTCCTCCACACTCGAAAGAGCAGCCGCATCCTCCAGAATAGAATCTGGCTTGTTTCCTTCTCCAATAATATACCCATCCAATTGGGTGCCCGTAAAATCGAAGATATATTGGAATTGTTGAATAAGCGGTAGTCCTTTCACATGAGGTTCATCATCCCCAACAGCGATAACATATGCTTTTTTGGTAGACATTTTCGACAGGAAATGTTCCCTATCTTCACGTAATGATTGAGACCAGCGGTCAACAAAGGTTTTCATAACGCCCGATATGCCATACCAGTAGATAGGTGTGGTAAACACGATAATATCCTGTTCCAACACGCGGTCAATCAGCTTGTGGTAATCATCGTTCGGGTATGCTCCAGGTTCAGTATGACGATAGTCCGTTATAGGTTGAAGATTATAGTCTGACAAATATATTTTATCCGCATCCAAGCCTTCGACTAATAAATCAGCCAATGTGTCTGTATTTCCGTTTCTACGAGAGCTTCCATAAAGAACAGCAATTCCCAACGTGATCTGCCTCCTTAGTTATAAACAAGTTCAATATTTCGTATTAATTCTAACGCTGATTCTCTGGCTTCTATTGGCGTGTTTCCAACAGTAATGACATATCCCAATCGATCATCCGAACTTTTAGGAACAACGATCTGATCCCCTGATTGAACCGAAAAATGAGAACGAATAACATTTTCATTATGTTCGATATGTTCAAGCCCTTGAATATTTGAAACCGTTCCATCTTTATCGGCAGTCAGATACGCTACAGAGGCAGCCCTGTTAAGATTGGTATGAATGTCGATGGGAATATCCAAATAATAATGAACTGTAGCTTTGAAGATATCAAACCCTAAAGCTTGAATTAATAAATCAGAGGAGATATTATCTCCACCAGGCCTGCCATTCACTTCAATAATTCTAGGTCCTTTATCTGTGAGCTTAATCTCCACATGACTAGGACCATTAATGAGTCCGATAGCCCTCAGCGCACTTACAGCCGTATGGACGATCTCTTCTTTTCTCTCGGAGTACACTGAAGTAGGTAACGTATGCACAATCTCAACAAAGTAGGGCAGAGGTGAAGTTGTTTTTTCGGTGACAGCAGAGAATATCGGGTTCCCGTCTTGTAAAAAAAGTTCTACGCTAAATTCCTGTCCATCTAGATACTCTTCTATTAAATATTCCTCTCGGACTTTAAAATTCATATAGGTTTCTTTGAAATCAATGATATCAGCCATCGCTTTTTCCAGCTCATTTGAACTATTGATAAAGAATACCTTTTGACTACTTGAAGCATTGGTTGGTTTCAGTACAATAGGATATCCAATCTCCCCTGCTGCTAATACCGCTTCTTCATAGGTTTTAATTTTCTTAAACTTTGCGCTAGGAACATCATGATCCGCATAAGCTTCTCTGGCTAGATCTTTATTCCTTGATTTGAGCGCTGCTTCATAAGGCACTCCTTTGAGACCTAATCGTTCTGCCACCTTTGCGGTAAGATGTGAGGCATAATCTGTTGCTGGTATTAAAGCATCGAGTTTATGATGATATTCGGATTTTGTAATGGCTTCATACAACGCGTGTTCATCTCGAATATCTGCAATAATCAGATCATGATATATCCCCTCATACCCATACTTCACGGGATTTTCATCAGAAGAAACGATAGAAATGATCTTGAATCCCTGCTCATATGCCGCTCTAACAAAACTTACCCCATAAAAACTCGGCTCCACAAAAGCGACTATCTTTTCACTACTCATCTCGTTCCTCCACTTCATTAGACTGTGGCTCAACACCAAAATCAGTGCTTGACAAGTGTAACGAGTTGATAGATGACCGCTACGCGGATGGATTGTCCTTCCGATCGCTGTTGCCCCCAAATTTTTTTTTGATTATACCGCTGTTTACGGTGAAAATTCAGGGGCAAAGCGTATGCTTTCGAAGTAGCTTTCCAAGGGAAAGCTTTAGGCGAACGCTACGCTTCTCCGCGACAATTCCATCCTCTCCGCTACGATCAGCATAGATTTCTATTTTCAGCAAGCACTGATTATGAATTAGAGCCTAAATTGTTAAGCTTTTTTTAGTAGATTTTACTTTACTTCCTAACACTTGATATAGTGCAAACCCTAATAGCATCAGAACACTCATACAAATAAAACCTACACCCGCAGAGTAACGTTCTATCAATACACCTAGCCCTGTAGCGAAAACAGTCTGTAATAGAAGCGAAATCGCCATCCACACGGATAAAGCTCTTCCCATGTAAGACTTAGATACTGTCTCCATGATCGTTGTATTCATTAAGATTCTTAACGAAGAATTCGTTAGGCCAATGAATACACTTCCTATATACAAGACAAATATATATTTGTTAAATGCCAAAGCAAGTAAAGTACTAATGGAAAGCAGGAAAAAGAGTGCAATTGTTCCTTGTTTCGTTATTTTTCGAGCAAACGGTGCTGCAATAAACCCGGATATAAGTCCTCCTATGCCATAACACATATCGGAGAATCCGAACACAACGGAATCACCACCAACCGAGTTAATTACATAGCCCGGAAGAACGACGTTATAGATCATCGTAGAAATTAATGGAACGATCGCCACAACACCTATCCAGAAAATATAGGGCCTCTCCTTTAAGTAGCTAATTCCATCCTTGAAGTTAGCATAAAAGGTCTCCTCTTTATTCTCGATCACAATCGGATCGTAATGAACTCTGTATAAGAAAAAGCTACTTACAATAAAAGCGATGGCATTAATCGTGAGAATAAGTTCGAATCCAAAATATTTATACAATATGCCGGAAGCCGCACCCGCCATGAACATGCCCACCTGTAAGCTGATCTCAACTAAAGAATTACCATTGATTAATTCCTTCTCCGTAAGAAGTTCTTGAACTAAACTTCTCGATGCTGACATATAAATCGACCAGCTCATGCCGTTAATGATCGTAAACACGTAAAGGTACTCCGTATGAAATCCAAATATTAAAAAGAGACCAATCACCGCAGCTATGCCTAAGGTACGAAATAAATTAGTCCATAAAATAATTTTTTTGCGATTAAATTTATCTGTCAACGTGCCAACAAAAGGGGAAATAACTAAACCTGAAATCACATTTAAAGAAAGCATGAACCCAATCAGTTGGATAGAACCGGTCTGATCCATTAGAAACCAGTTCGCTCCAATGGTGCTCATCCCTACTCCGAATCCAGAAATGATGTCAGATAAGAAGAAATGACGGAAATTTCTTGGTTTTAGAACACTAAAAACCATCTGTACCCCCTATTAAATGTATTTGCTGTTGAAGAGGCTCCAGTCCAAACCCTAAGTAATCGAGTACATCTTTATGCGTGCCACCATAAATGGGCCACTTCTCACCGCAATCATGAGAGTAGACTTTACATTCAGGCATTAATAAAGCTAGATTGGAAGCTGAACTTCCAGTAGCTCGATGTTCTTCAACGACAAGAAACGTATCGGAGAGTTGCTTTAAATCACCGATATAACTTTTCAAGCTAGATAGATCTACGTAACATAAGTGCGCATGAACAACCGAATCATTCTCTTGAACAATTGATTTACATAACTCGGTCGCCTCTTCTCCAATAGATATCAAGCAGAGCTTGGCATGGGTACGTACTGCCCCTTCTATAAGGATATCCTTACAGCTACTTTCCTCAGCTCGATCAAGACTGTCATAAACAGCGTTTCTAGCCAGACGAATATAATAGGGTTCTTGCGACTGCGCCGCTTCCCGAATCACTCGTCTTGTCTCTAACTCTCCATGGGGACAAGCAATTCGGATATGCTGGAAAGATTGGATAATTCCAATATCTTCTAAACAATGATGAGTCGTTCCAAACCATCCTCCTGAAACACCACCATAAGCAGCGACTATTTTGATATTTTTCTCCATATATCCCATGGCTAGCTTTATACTTTCCGCAGCTCTTACAGCAGCGAACGAAGCAAAGGTTGAGAAAAAAGGAACAAACCCCGCTTCGGCCAGTCCAGCCGCTATATCAATACTAGCTAACTCTGCTATTCCTAAGTTAAAAAAGCGATCGGGATGACTTTGTTCAAAAGGGTGATTCTTCCCACCCAAATCTGCTTCAATACAAATGATTTGTTCATTAGTAAAGGCTAGCTTCGTGAGTTCATCCTTATATGCTTCCCTTCCTGATTTACTCATACTAAACTCCTCTTCCATTTGCTAGCGACTCTCTCTGGAATTTTGGCATAATGAGCGTCGGGGTTACCCTCTATAGCTTCTACACCTTTTCCTTTAATTGTTGTTGCAAGTATAGCCAATGGTTTCTCATGGTTGAGTTCTAAGGCTGCCAAAATGTGTTCCATATTATGACCATCTATTTCTTCCACTTGAAACCCAAATGATTCGAATCGTTGTCTCAGGTTATGAAGCGGTGATATGTCACTGACATAACCATCATTCTGACCGCCATTACAATCGATGATATACACAAAATTTGAGATTGATTTGGCTTGAATGATTTGAGCTGTTTCCCAAACTAGACCCTCTTGCAGCTCGCCATCGCCACCTAACACGATGCCCAGTCCATCTAAGTTCTTCACTTTCTGCCCTAATGCCCAGCCAGCCGCATATGGTATACCATGTCCTAAGCTCCCTGTGGAAAATGGAATATGCGGTAGTTTGTGGTTAGGATGACCCGTGAATAAGGAGCCTCTTTGACCATATGATTCAGCAGGGTTATCTTCAATGAGCCCATAAAGATAAAGTGTTGCATACAACGCCGCGGCTGTATGACCTTTACTAAGAACAATAGTGGTGTTCTCGTCTTTTACATACTTCGAATAAACACCTATAAGAAGATCTATGACGGATAGACTTCCACCAATATGGCACCCCGTCTCAGAAGCCGCCATATCTATAATCAGTTTCCTTGCCTCTTTGGTAAGTGCAACCAAGTTATTTAGATGCTCTGCATGCGGAATAGGCTCATATACCGTTTCTATATTATTCACTCCCTTTCAGCCTAAACCATTCTCCAACTGCTTCTTTAAGAATGGTTCTGGTTGCTTCCACCTCTTGAATATGCAAGTATTCATGATTCGTATGATCTAAACTGGAATCTCCAGGGCCATAAGCGACCATTGGCGTAGCATCCCATGTGGTGGCTAGTGTGTTCATATCACTGGTTCCTCGTTTTTTTATATAATGAATGGACTTTTCTTCCTTAGCGAAGCTACGAATAAATGCTTTAACCAATACACAATTACGTGGATTCGCAAATCCTGGTGTTGCTCGTAAGACCTGTACAATCACCTCTTCGCCGAAATCGAGCGCTATTTTAGAGGCATAATCTTTGCCAGCAGGGGGTGAAATTCTAAAGTTCAGTATCCCTGTTACCGTGAGTATTCCTTTGTGATTGGTGTGTTGGATATCAATGAGTGACGAAAGACATTGAGGGTCAATGTTCAACACCCTTGAACGGATCTCATCGACAACGACATGTAATTGATCGATGACACTCAGCGCATCTTTGGCAGCTGTATGTTCTTGGGGTCGACTAATGGTAATCTCCAGTTTATAAAGTCCATAATAGCCCAATGTTAGACTACCTTCCCCACTGGGTTCACCGATAATCACAGCATCAGCACTGTAATGATCCTTAATGTAATGCGCTCCTTTAGAAGATGATATTTCTTCTTCTACGGCGCCAATGACAAGTAAAGAACCGTTCGAAGGTACTTCAACGTCTCTCAACATATGAACAAAATTCACGAAACATCCTTTTGCATCCACTACGCCTCTGCCTGTAATACCCTGACTATCACTTTCTACTTTCCAAATATGGGGGACTGTGTCCAAATGCCCTAGAAGCAAAAGCTTGTTAGGTCCATTTCCTTTTTGAAAAACAATGTTGCCGACTTCATCAATGCGGCCCGAAACTCCTGGATATTGGATCGTATCCAACAAATAATGAGCTAGTTCATGTTCACCTTGGGATATCGAGGGTATGCGCACAACCTTATTCAATAAGTCCATATCATTTAGGTCTTTTTCCATATTCCAAAACCAAGTTTTACCTGCACCCTCTAGAGTGTGAGGTCCGGTAATACATACATCACAAATCCCATGTTGAATAGCTAAATTCGCAGCCCGTACCTTTTGTTTCATTCTTCCTTTAATCGAATGTATTTCGTCACCTAAATAAACATCCGAAAGAGTTGATCTTTCATCTTCTACTGTCTCAAGTATTCCATACGTACTGGTGACAAACCTTAAATGTTGCGCTTCTAACTCGACCGCTAAATGAGCTGCTAGCATATCAGCATCAATATTAATGAACTCACCAAGCTCCGTATCTATAATGGGAGGAGTTAGGCACACGACATCAAATGCAGCTAATGTAGCTTTCAAAAAATCCACATTACACCCTGTGAAGTTACCAAATAATGAATCTCTGACAATGACTGCTTTATTGTTCCTTAATACTTTGAGAGGGTTAGCTTTTGTTCCAAAAACAATGTCATTCTCTCCACCACATTGTGAGAACACTTTAAGGTTATGTTTCTTCAAGCTTTCATTGACTACTGGGATAATAAATTCATCATACGCAGCGCGAATAATGGGCATTTCTTCAGGAGAACAGTATCGAACTTCATCCCCACTGACTAATGTAAGAAATGGCATCTCTCGATCGATACTTTTATATTTCTGTTTAATCCCTTCAGCACCACCTGCCACCAATAGAATCTTGCCACCTCGGTGTACAATCCCAGCAATTTCCTCAAATATTTCCGGATAATTCACCAGCGTACTGCTTCCTAACTTAATAACGTATAAATGATCCATTAAGGCCATACTCCTTCCAATTCAGATTGCAGTCCTGTCTCCTCTGGGAAACCCATATAGAGATTTGCAGCCTGAATCGCTTGTCCTCCAGCACCTTTGATTAAATTATCTATACTGGCGATAGATACACAATTCTTCCCGTCAATATACACACCCACTTCCGCGTAATTCGTTCCCGCTACCGTTTTGATCATAGGATTAGAATTATGGCCAACGTTAGAATTGAAATAATGTATAAACGTTGTGGATGAATAAGTGCTATAAAAGGCCTTTTTCACATCAATCTCTGAAACACCTTCTTTAAGAACGGAATATGACGTAACCATGATGCCTCTTGGCAGATCTAGGCTATACGTAGAAAATTGCAGATCAATTTCTTTTTGAAAATAAGTCTTGAAGGCAAATTCGATCTCTGGCTTATGTCTATGCCCATGTACTTTATGTGGTCGAAAATTATTCGTACGCTCAGCATGATGCTCGGTAGTCGTTTTCCCACCTCCACTAGATCCTGTTTTAGCATCGGATACGATACGGCTCTCGATTAAATCATGGGACAATAGTGGATATAAGCTATAAATCGTTGCTACAGCCATACAACCCGGGAGATTTACAACTTTAACTTGGTGATCGATTTCACTAAACTCAGGAATATAGTAATAACTAGAGCCGTGGAATTCATGTTTTAGCGTTTCCGGATAATGTCTTTGCAGGAGATCCAGATCCGTAACTCTGTAATCTCCACTTACATTAAAAATATAATCCGCATGCAAGGATATCTGATTCATAAATTGCGGTAAAACCCCCGTCGGCAAACATGAGAATATAATGTCATAGTTACTATCCAAGTCAGAAATTTTACTGAATCTAAGAGCATTCGATTTCTTCCCATGTCTAAACGCCATGAAGTGTTTATCTACTGGACTTCCAGCTTTAGATTCCGAAGAGACAAAATCCACCTTGAACAAGGGATGTTTGCTTAACAGCCTGTATATTTCAGCGCCTGTAAAACCAGTTCCACCTAGAATAGCTACTCGTTGTATACGATTGTCAGATGTACTCATCCTAATCTAGCATCCCTTTCATACAAGACTGAATCATTCGTGTTTCTTTCTACAATTTGACGAATGATGTCCGGATTAGCGTCAATTTTCTGAAAAACTAAGGCGTAAGCTTGAATTCTTTCATATTCAATGGGTGATCGTAATTCTCTGCATATCGTTAAAGTAGACCGCAACATATTCAGCGTTTCCGGGAAGTTGTGGATGTCATAACCTAGATCAGCACGATCTGACAATGTAAATGGATAGCCGTTTCCAAAGCCAATCTTGTTCTTAAAAGGAAGATGTCCTGGGATCGGAACATTCTGCCATTCTCTCGCAAAAACACCTTCACTCATCGCCAGTTCTTGGATCGCATCTTTCACTTTATAATCAGGAAGATCCTCTAAACCCACGTTTTCAGGAGATATCTTTATTCTGTACATGTTATAGCTATGCTTAGAACCTTCCGGTACAATGGGTCCACTAAAGAGCCTTGTCTGCGACAGAACATTCGTGAGATATCCAGCATTTCTTGCTCGGATAGCATCATAATACGGGAGACGCTCCAACTGACTTATCCCAAAAGCGGCTGCAATCCAAGACATTCTATAATCAATGCCCGAATCTTCAAGGAACGTTAAGGCTCGCTCATAATCTTCCTTCTCTTTGAAAAAGGCTATACCACCTTCTCCTCCGACAGGAAAATTCTTATCTGCCATTAAACTTTGACCAGCCCCATCACCGATAGAGCCACATATTTGATGATCAATCGAAGCCGAATGCGCATGCGAAGCATCTTCTACCAAACGTAAAGAATATTTCTTACTGATTTCGCTTAACTTCGTCAAATCTGCTGGCAAGCCATGCACGTGGACTGGCATGATCACTTTCGTTCTACTCGTGATCGCCTTTTCTACTTTGGCTGGATCTAAGCAATAGGTTTGTGGATCGATATCCACAAATATAGGAATTGCTTTTGCAGCGACAACAGCCTGTGCTGTAGCAATAAACGTAAATGCTGGTAGAATAACCTCATCACCTGGCTTCACGCCTACTCCCACTAAAGCAAGGTGAAGACTAGAAGTACCACTTGCTGTAGAAATCGCATAATTGGCGCCCACATAATGACGATACTTCTCCGTAAATTCATTGATCACACTCTCAGGATCCTGCTGGATCGAGATGAGCATCTGCATGACGTCTTCCTTGGTGATGATGGGGAAATTCGTTTTTCTTACATCCTCAGGGATGACAGCAGGGCCACCCTTATATGCCAGTTCTGCGCCTATCCAATCATCTGAAGGAAGCTCCAACAGCTTTTGTATGAAATCTGTCTTCATTCTCGTGGTTCCTCCTTAGCAATGTTAATTTCACACACGCCCCCACTAGGGGGCTTAGTCGATAGTTAAACTGAATGGCTGGTTCAATTTCAGAATCACTTTCTTCTTGTGTCCACATCGTTTTTAAATCAAAAGCACCAAAAATCTTTAATCTCTCTGCTTTCTTCCAGACCGAAATATCATGTACGGCTAATGCTGCACAAGGACCAAATCCTAAATCCGTGAAATCTAATACTAGCGTTTGCCCCTCCGCGTCTGTGGTTTTTGATGATACCAAGGCTTCCAAGTCATTGAGATTCTCCCAATTCACTGAAATGGTTGTAAAACCAAGTTCAATATCTAGATCATTCTCTAAATTAACCCCTAACCAATTCAAAAATTTCCTTATCTGATCACTCGCTTTCTCTAGTCGAGTAGAGGAACCATGTACAATATTCTGTCCCCATAACGCACCATGTACGGCACCTGTATAGCTATTGAATAAGGCTACGTGTTGAGCCTTGGTTATCTTGCTAATGCTCTTCTCTAGACCTTTTAATTCATTCTCATTCTTTTCAATACTCATAATGACACCTGAATTAAGAACCCTAGATAATACGAATGAAAGCGAGAAGTAATTTTCTTTTTTTATCACGGAATCTGTCATTGTTCCTCCTCCATTATTGGATCAACATCAAAATCAGTGTTTGAAAATTAGATTATGTTGATAGATGGCCGCTACGCTACTGTCAGCATAAAATTCTAATTTCAACAAGCATTGATTATGAATTAGAGCCAACTATTAATTTATTGAATTAGCAAATTTACTTTTCAACGCTATTTTTTGCTTTAAATATTGTGCAATATGATAGGCAACATCAACACCATGGACCTTCCATGACTTGGAGAATTCAGGATTTTGATTAATTTCGCATACGAGATAACAGTTATTCTTGAAATCATAGAATAGATCTAATCCATAGATACCTTCTCCCAAAACATCAATCAGTTTGTTACATATAGATCCAATCTCAGGGTTAATATCCATCGTTTCAATTTCAGCACCAAGATGTGTATTGGTTTTCCAGTTGTCGATGGACACTCTGCGGAAAGCTACAATTGGCTTACTTCCCACAATGACGACTCGGATATCGAAATCTCCCTTATCTACAAATTCTTGAATCAGTACAGGGAAGGATTGTTGCGTAGGATCCAAAGATTCCCTTGCCGCAGTCCATGCATCTAAACAATCTTGTCCCACAATTCTCGCGATTCCTCTTCCCCAGGATGAGCTCGCAGGTTTGATAACAAATACGTTACCAAAGTGTTCAAAAGATTCTTTTATATTGGATGATGTAAAGGCCACCTTAAATCTGGGCTGCGGAATATTAGCTTGTTGAAATACAATCGATTGATGAATTTTATTCGTACAAATCGTAATCGCCTTAACTGAATTGACCGTTTCAATGCCAGCTAACTCCAACAGGGTTGATCGACTTAATGCCTTTTTTTGAGAAAGACACCTTATGAGCGCTAATCCAACTTGTTCAGATCTGTCTGTTTCCAAGGGTAAGTCCATGGAATCAAGATTGATTTCAACATGAAAACCATCCTCTTTAAGAAAATCAGATATCCGTTTTTCTTCCTCGCGTAGTTTGGTGACACAGATTAAAACATCTGTATGTTTACTCATCATCCAACTCCTTTACTCACCCCAAGTTTCTTCGATTTCCGGAGCGAGTGCTATAGTGATTAAATTGTGAACTGCATGTACTTCATGCTCTTGACCACATGAGGAGCATTCAACGATCTCCCCCGTTGTTGCATCTTCTTCTACGCTAAAATCAGACTTGCATACAAGGCAATTTAAGCTACTCATTTCTTTTTCCACCTTCCAAATATAATTTGTATTATACCTACTTGAATAATAGGTATTAATGCAGTAATCAACCACCATTTTTTAAAATTCTAATCATCTCCATACTCTCATCGGATATATGGGGTGTTAAAATTTGTTTTAAAATTATCATATATTTTCCAGTTAAGTCAATTGGAGTTCGATAAGTATCTTCTATTATCATATAGAGCAACTCTATGTTTCCGTTACCAGAATCGCCTCTTATATGTTTTGACGAAGTCGCAATTTTAAGAATTTAGCTTCCTCTCAGGGTTGTAAGCATTAACATAGAGTATCCCTCATTTTGAATAGAATATTTCTATTAAATGGTAATATACGCCATTATGTATGTATGTTATATTAACCCCATTATCCACAGTTAAATTATTGGAATTATAAATTTGAATTTACCTAAAGGAGGAACGGCCCTGAGTAAACAGCAGCTAGTGAAGTGGTTGGATGGATAACTTACTGGAAGTCAATCAATTACAAACTGTATTTCGGTCCGACACGTGCGATGTGACTGCTGTCGATGAAGTCAGTTTTCAGGTGGGACTTGGTGAAACCATCGGAATCGTAGGAGAGTCCGGCTGTGGGAAAAGCGTTACATCCTTATCTATCATGAGACTGCTTGGTAAGGAAGGTCGCATTCAGCAGGGGGAGATTTGGTTCAATGGGACCAACCTAGCGGAGTTGTCAGAGACTGGACTTCGTCAGCTACGTGGTAAAGAAATTGCCATGATTTTTCAAGAACCTATGACCTCACTTAATCCCGTTTTTACGATTGGTAATCAATTAATAGAAACGATCCAACTGCATATGAAGCTAGATCGTAAGGAATCTAAAGCTTACGCGATTCAAATGCTGACCAAAGTTGGT
>DASXLR010000127.1:0-6861 GCA_036496075.1 Paenibacillus sp.
CGGGCACTTGATGAGCTAGTTAAAAGTTATCAGCAATATATAATCGATCACAGTGAAGTTTCAATTCAACAAATTTGTTATACAGCGAGTATAGGAAGAGCTAATTTAGATTGTCGTTTGGCAATCGTTATAAGCAGTACACAAGAACTAAATGAAAAATTAAAACGACTCGGACTAGGAGAACGTAATCTTTCAGACGTTTATTTTGGTTATGGAAAAAAAGAAGAAAGGTTCATTTCCGATCATCTGTATACAGAGGCAACTATGGAATCGTTAAATCAATTAGGCGAGTTATTTACACAAGGGGCAGTTATGGATTGGGAGAAATTATACGGTCATGAAGTCATTCAGAAAATTCCATTGCCGTTATACCCATTTGAACAGAAAAGGTGTTGGATTGAAGTTAAACATCTAACATCAACGGGAAACATTTCAGAGAGGGATGAGGTTCAAATGGAAATGGCTACAGATGATATTGAATTAAAGATTAAAACAAGTATTAGTCATGCTTCTGGAATTAAGTTGAATGATTTAGATGTTCATACTCATTTTCTACAAATGGGTTTGGATTCTATTACTCTCGTGCAAATTAAGAAAGAAATTCTAGATATGTTTGGTTTAGATATCCCCATGGAAATGTTTTTTGAAACCCTTATTAACATTCATTATTTAGTTAAATATGTTTCTGAGAATATAACTTATAAATATGATGAGAAATACACAGAAAATGATGCCAAAGTGAATAATACTGTGCATTCTTCTGCAAATGTTTCAGAACAAAATGTTGTTTCCACAAATGTTTCAGAACAAATTGTTATTTCTGCCATTCAATTGATGGAATCACAATTAAAAAGTTTGAATTTACTAATAGGTGACTCCATAAATACGGTTCAATCACCTCATTTGGAAGTTAGAAATAATGAAATCAGTGAAATTAAAAAAATAAAAGAAATCAAAGAAGTTAGCGAATCTAAAGGAATCAAACCATTTATACCTTATCAATCCTTAAAAATTCATGAAGACAGTGGATTCTCACATCGTCAAAAGCAGTATGTCGAACAATTTATGACGAAGTATACTGCAAAAACAAAAGGTTCTAAGTTAAGAACAGATCAGACTCGGTTTGCTCATGCCAATAATCGTAATGTATCTGGATTTCGTTCTTATTGGAAAGAAATGGTTTATCCTATTGTCTCCATAAATGCGGATGGTCCAAAGATGTGGGATATAGATGGGAACGAGTATTTGGATCTGACCATGGGATTTGGTGTGAATCTATTCGGTCATAATCCATCTTTTATTAGGAATGTAATGCTAGATAGTATTCAAAGCAATTTACCTCCATTAGGCCCAATGTCAGACTTAGCAGGTGAAGTCGCCGACACCATTTGTGATATGACAGGTGTCGAGCGTGTTGCATTTTATAATTCAGGTACAGAGGCAGTCATGGTAGCACTCCGGTTAGCAAGAGCAGTAACGGGGCGTTCTAAAATTGTATTGTTCTCAGGGTCATACCACGGTACCCATGACGGTGTGCTAGGTGTAGCGAATCCTGAAGATACTTTAGCTTCTGCGCTTTCTATGGCCCCTGGTATTGCCAAAAGCTCTTTGAACGATTTAATTATTCTTAATTATAACAATCCAGAATCACTAGAAATCATTCAAAGTCTCGGTGACGAATTGGCAGCTGTACTTGTGGAACCGGTGCAAAGTCGAAGACCTGATGTGCAACCAAGACAATTTCTACAGGAACTTAGAGAGATTACAGCTCGATGTGGAATTGCACTTATTTTTGATGAGGTCATCACTGGATTTAGAATCGCGTTAGGTGGAGCGCAAGAATGGTTTGGCGTCCAAGCAGATCTGATTACTTATGGAAAAGTTGTCGGTGGAGGGATGCCTATTGGCATCGTAGCAGGTAAAGCGGAATTCATGAATGCGGTTGATGGGGGAACTTGGAATTTTGGTGATCAGTCCTATCCGGTAGCTGCGGATAAGAAAACGTTTGTCGGTGGAACATTTTGCACACACCCCCTTACGATGAGAGTAGTGTTAACGGTGCTGCGTCATCTCCAAACAGAAGGAGAACAATTATATGAAGATTTAAATGAAAAAACGAGTTATCTTGTGAAAGAGCTAAATGAGTTTTTCAAAAAGTCTGATGTACCTATATATATGGTAAACTACGGATCTCTTTTTAGATTTATTTCCTTCGGGGATATGGAGTTGTTTTTCTACCATTTAATTTATAAAGGTTTATATATTTGGGAAGGGCGTAACTGTTTTATATCCACGGTGCATACGTTGGATGACATGAATAACATCATTAAGATTGTGAAAGAAACCATCTATGAACTTCGCGAGGTTGGATTTATACCTGGAGACTCACCTGTTCCAGAATATCAACTTTCTTTAGAGCAAAAACATCTTTTACTGACTTCACTGCATGGGGAAGAGGCTAATGCTTCATTGAATCAAAGTATTATTTTGAAAATGACAGGGAATGTAAATGCTCAAATATTGAATCAGGCAGTAAATCATATTGCGCATCATCATGAGGCTTTGAGAACGATAATTCATGTAGAGCGTGAAACACAACAAGTTAGACCCGTAATGGATTTTCAGTGTGCATATATTGATTTCTCAGATGATGTGAATGAGAATCAAGAACTGCAAATTTCCAACTGGTTATCTAATGATGCGAGTAAAGCATTTGACTTACAGTCAGATGAACCTCTATTTAGAATCAGTTTACTTAAACGAGCAACGAACCAATATCTTATGGTGCTTTCATTTCATCATATTATTGCAGATGGTTGGTCAATCGCTGTATTCATTCAAGAGTTAGAACAAAGCTATTCTGCTCTTATTCGAGGGATTTCAATTGCATTACCAGAAGCCACTCCATTCCATGATTATTTAGAATGGCAACAGATTGAACAGGGTAAAGATACATTTACACAAGGGATTGAGTTTTGGAAAGAGCAGTTTTCCTTATCATTTCCAAAACTAAACTTACCAACCGTGCAATCTGGTGATGTTCAAAAAGGATATTCAGGAGAAAGATATTCCTTGAAGTTAGATCGTCAATTAACAGAGTCACTCCGAACATTAAGTATAAATAATAAGAGTAGTTTGTTTGTAACTATGTTTGCTGCGTTTCATTTATATGTGCACAAACTAACAGGTCAGACTCAACTTGTGATTGGTGTTCCTACGGCGGGTCAGTCCCACATGAATAAAAACGTGCTCATTGGCAATTGTGTCAACATGCTACCTGTTCACAATAGCGTGCAAACGGAGCAATCCATTGTAGACCATATCATTCATATTAAAGAAACATTAGCTAGCGTGATGAAACATCAGGGTGTTCCGTTGTCTAGCGTTTCAGATCAACTTCCTAACATGCCTATACCGGATACTCGCATTTTATTTAATATGGATAGAACCATTCATAACCTTCATTTTGAGAACATGGAGACCGAAATTTTATCGTATCCCATTAAACATGTGGCTT
This sequence comes from Paenibacillus sp., assembly GCA_036496075.1. Lineage (GTDB taxonomy): Bacteria > Bacillota > Bacilli > Paenibacillales > Paenibacillaceae > Paenibacillus_AQ. The sequence goes on from DASXLR010000127.1 coordinate 3,518, forward strand.
ATGACTTATTTCTAAATATTATGGATGTGAGCCATGAATTGTGTCTGGATTTTGATTATAATACCGATGTCATTGAGCATGAGATGATGAAATTGTGGTCAGAAGGGTTTGTGGGTATGCTGCAAAATATGGTAAGTCATCCACAGACTAAGATTTCGTCTTTAACGTTATTTTCGCATGAACGACAAGAGCGTTTAAATGAAATGTATAACCGTTTTGTTCATGAGCGTGAACTTAATTTCAATCAAATAGCCGTGTTTGAACATCCAGTAAGTGATACGGAGAGAACGTTGGCGCGTATTTGGGAGGACATACTCACTGTAGAGAGAGTAGGCAGAAATGACCATTTCTTTGATCTAGGAGGGAACTCTCTCAAAGCGACGGTGATGCTTTCAAAAGTGTATGAGCAGTTACATCATAAAATTTCGATTGTACAATTTTTCAAGAATCAACATCTTAAGGACCTTGCTAGTGTGATTATGGGTGAGGAAGAGGAAGATTTTATACCCATAGAGGTATTGGAAGTAAAGGAATTCTATGAAACCGCCCCTGCACAACAACGGATATATTTCCTAGATCAATTCGAGCAGAATAGTATTTTTCAAAACATGTGCGGGCATATCACGATCACAGGAAATAGTGATGAACATAAATTGATTTCATCATTGAAAAAAATGATACAGCGTCATGAAGCATTCCGAACATCCTTTCAGATTGTAGACGGAGAACTTTATCAAAAGATTGCCCCATCCGTTGATTTCGAAGTGAAAAAGTCTCAAATGAGCGCTAGTCAATTTGATCAATATATTAATGAGTTTGCAAAACCATTTGATTTATCAAAGGCTCCATTAATTCGTGCGGAATTCATTCGATTAGACCAGGATCATGTAGAAATACTTATCGAGATGCATCATATTATATCCGATGGCTATTCCGTTAGTATTCTCGCTAATGAACTCATGGATGATTATGATGGAAAACTTATTCCGGAAGTTGAAGTTGAATACAAAGATTTTGTAGCTTGGCAGAATAATTTCTTGGCAGGAGAGTCTTTTAACCAACAAGAAAAATATTGGCTAGATCAATTTAAAGGGGAGATTCCAAACCTTAATTTGCCTACTGATTTTACTCGAACACCTTATGTAACATCAAGAGGATCAAGACTCTCATTCTTTTTAGATGATCAATTGAAGCTGGCTTTGGATAAGCTTGCAAAACAAACAGGAACAACGTTATTTATGGTTTTATTGGCAGCTTATAATGTTTTACTTCATAAGTATTCAGGTCAAGAAGATATTATTATAGGTACGCCTACTTTAGGTAGAAATCATCCAGATGTAGAAAAAATGATAGGTGTTTTTATTCAGACCGTAGCCATTAGATCGCAACCGATTGCGAATAAACCTTTTCGAATGTATCTCGAAGAGATTAAAAAACAATCTCTTGATGCATTGGATAACCAAGACTATCTATTTGATAGGCTTGTAGAGAAGTTAAATACACATCGTGATACAACGGGGACAGCGCTCTTCAATACGATGTATAGCTTTTTAAATACAGATTTAAATCAAAGACAAGAAGATGATTGTCAGTTTAAAGTTAAAGAATTAAATGTTGGAGTATCGTTGTATGATTTAATGCTAATCGTTGAAGATGATAACCAGTGTTTGGAGATGCACTTTAATTATAAGACGGAGTTATTTACACGAGATACAATCGACACGATGCAAACGCATCTTGTCAACATACTCAGAAACATTGTGATCGAACAAGATGTTGTATTGTCAGACATTCAAATGTTATCTCAAAGTGAACAAAACCAACTATTAAATGAATTTAACGACACCAAGATAGAGTATTCACGGGATAAGACGATTCAGGAACTGTTCGAAGAACAGGTGGAGCGAACACCTGATCAATTGGCAGTTTCATTTGGAGATCACAAATTGACTTTCCGGCAGCTAAATGAACGAGCGAATCAGTTAGCACGAACACTAGGAGCAGAAGGTGTACATGCAGATCAATTGGTAGGGATCATGATAGAGCGTTCAATAGAGATGATCATTGGCATCTTTGGGATTTTAAAGGCAGGCGGGGCATATGTGCCGATTGATCCGGACTCTCCAGCAGAGCGTATTCAGTATATTTTGCATGATTCAGGAGCAAAGTTATTAGTCACGCAAGGGCATCTTAAACAGGCTGTATCTTTTACTGGCAAATATATTGATTTAAATGATGAACAAGCCTATACAGATGACATTTCGAACTTGGAGTTAACGGTAGATTCCAATTCGTTAGCTTATGTTATTTATACTTCAGGTACAACCGGAAAGCCCAAAGGGGTCATGATTGAACACCGTCAGGTACATCATTTAATTACAGGATTGTATACCCAAGTTATTGATGATCAGAACAAAAAATTGAACGTTTCTTTATTAGCACCTTATTATTTCGATGCATCTGTTAAGCAAATTTTTGGTGCATTACTGTTAGGCCACTCTTTGTTTATCGCAAACCAAGAAACGATATTAGATGGACAAGCTCTATTAAATTACTATCGAGACAATCAAATTGATTTAACCGACGGTACACCTGCGCACTTGAAATTACTTTTGAAATCAAACGATTTTCAAGGCATATCGTTACAATACATGCTGATTGGAGGAGAGGCGCTTTCTCAACAAAGTGTGGTTGAATTAACATCATTATTTTCGATAAACCAAATCTCGCCACCAACCATTATAAATGTGTATGGTCCAACAGAATGTTGTGTGGATGCCGCTACGTTTAAAGTTGTGCCAGAGCTTGTATCAGGGAATAGTCGAGCATACGTCCCGATTGGCAGGACATTAGGCAATAACCGTCTGTATGTTGTGAACAAATATGAACAATTACAACCTGTGGGAGTAGCGGGAGAATTGTGTATTGGTGGCGACGGCGTAGGAAGAGGCTACTTAAATCTATCGGACATCACAGCAGAGAAATTTGTAAGTGATCCGTTTGTGCAGGGCGAAAAAATGTACAAAACAGGGGATTTAGTGAAATGGCTTCCAGATGGAAATATTGAGTATTTGGGACGAATGGATCACCAAGTAAAAGTTCGCGGATATCGAATAGAACTAGGAGAAGTAGAAGCAGCGCTGTTAAATATAGATTCTGTAAAAGAGGTCATCGTCACTGTACACGAGGATGATCATGGGGATAAATCGTTATGTGCATACTTCATAGCAGATGACATGCTAACAGTTAAAGAGTTGAAAGAAAAAGTATCCAATGAATTACCGAGCTACATGGTACCAGCCTATTTCATACAAATGGATCAAATTCCACTAACACCTAATGGA
>DASXLR010000128.1:0-10580 GCA_036496075.1 Paenibacillus sp.
ATTGGTAAATGCTGTAATATTCAAGACGGTACTGTAGGGCATGTCAATACCGATCAACCGCTTATTCTAGCGGATGAAGTTTCCGTTGGACATGCCGCCATTATCCATGGATGTACGGTTGGTAAAGGTACATTAATTGGAATGGGGGCGATTATATTGAACGGAGTCGATATTGGTGAATATGCTTTAATAGGTGCCGGTTCAGTCGTAACAGAGAATACAATAATTCCACCCTATACTCTTTCCTTCGGTACACCCGCAAAAGTAGTTCGGGAGTTGACAGAGAAAGATTTAATGAGAATGTCAGTAACCATGCAGAACTATGTGGGCAAAGGAAAAGAATATAGGCTCTCTTAAACATTCGTTTGGAGGTGCATCCTATTGGATAAGTTGAAGGTTACTTACGAGGTAATGTTAGGGCTAGCGGCTGAAATGGTCTGGGACGATGCAGTGCGCAAATATCGAAGTGTTGAGTTGTATAAAGAAATCGATCAGGCACTTGCTTCAGGTGATGAGAAGGCCTTTCGTCATTTAACAGATGAACTTAAATCTTTAGGTTGAAGAAATGCATTGTTGCATTTCTTCTTTTTTGCGTTAGAATGGACAATTAGAATAATGATCGAAAGGATGACTCCAGTGAAATTTAGTGAAATAGACGAGCAATCATGGCCAGAACTGCAGCCATACTTTGACACTTGCCTCATACCCTACACAGGGCTAAGTGGGTTAGAATCCCCTATTGAAGCAACAGCTGCTCTAGAGAGATTGCGTGATTTTTTGGATTTAGTAGAGCGACGTTACAAAGGGAGAATGGTCACTTACCCTGCATTTCATTATGCTGAACAAGGAACTTATAAATGTTTAAATGATCTTTGTCACCATTTGAAAAGAAATGGTTTTAAATATGTAGTGATCATGACTGCAGATGTGGATATGAAGCAGTTGGAACTAGTTGAAAGCGCTCTAGTTCTATCGCAATTCAACATGGAGAAAGATGATGCGCTTGCAGACAAAAAGCTCTCCGATATTGTACAATCGGAGATTGAGAATTTGTGGAAAAGTAAAGGCGAAAATCAAATGTGACAAATTATCGAATTCTAACATGATATAATAGTTATGTATCTATAAAAAAATGGTTAGATATTCTTGACGGTCTTTGGGCGCTCATATATTATTAATGTGTTGTGGCAGTTCTGTGACAATAATCATTGAAATATTAAAAGAGTTGGCTGACAAAGGGGGTTGAAGACATATGAACAACCAAAATGACCATGAAGAAGCAGCGCATAAGCCAATTAGTCGAAAGGAAATGTCCCGTCGACAATTTCTTACTTATACACTTGGTGGTGCGACTGCGTTCATGGCTGCTGGTGCAGTTTTACCTATGGTACGTTTTGCTGTTGATCCTATTCTGCACAAGAAAACGGAAGGGTCATTCGTGAAGGTAGCAGAGGTCGCTAAAATTACTGATGAACCGCAAGAATTTTCTTATGAGCTTAAACAGCAAGATGGATGGTATGCGGACACAGCAACATTGGTAGCTTGGATACGTAAGGACGAGACAGGTAATATTTATGCGTTGTCTCCTATATGTAAGCATTTGGGCTGCACTGTAGGTTGGAACAACAATAAGACTTACCCGGATGAGTATCACTGTCCTTGTCATGGAGCGCGTTATACTAAGCTTGGTAAAAATTTATCCGTTGCACCTAAACCGCTGGACACGTACAAAATTAAGATCGACAAAGGTTGGGTTTATCTGGGTGGAGTCGAACCAAATACTGAAGTGAAATAGGAGGCGTATTCCGATGTTTAAGAATGTCTATAATTGGATTGACGAGCGTCTCGATATCACTCCGATATGGAGAGACGTAGCGGATCATGAAGTTCCGGAACACGTAAACCCGGCCCACCATTTTTCCGCATTTGTTTATTGTTTCGGGGGACTGACTTTTTTCATAACGGTCATTCAAATTTTATCAGGGATGTTCCTGACGATGTACTATGTACCAGATATTATGAATGCCTACGCCAGCGTAGAATATTTGCAGACCAAGGTTGCGTTTGGTCAAATTGTACGCGGAATGCACCACTGGGGAGCCAGTCTGGTTATCGTAATGATGTTCTTACATACAATGCGAGTCTTCTTTACAGGATCCTACAAAGCTCCTCGTGAAATGAACTGGGTTGTCGGTATGCTCATATTTTTCGTAATGTTAGGATTAGGACTAACGGGTTATTTGCTACCGTGGGATAACAAAGCCTACTTTGCAACAAAAGTTACGATGGAAATTGCGAATTCCGTTCCTTATTTAGGTCCTATTATGAAAGAATTGCTGCAAGGAGGTACAATCGTAGGAGCACAGACACTAACTCGTTTCTTTGCACTACATGTATTTTTCCTCCCGGCCGTGTTACTGACCTTGTTGGTAGGACACTTTATAATGATCCGTAGACAGGGAATTTCCGGTCCACTATAAGAAGGGAGGAATATTGATGGCACACGGAAAAGATTCGAAAGAAAAAGTTGTGTTCGTAGGTGACTCGCGTGTGCGAAAAAACAATGGGTTTATCACACCGCCTGACTATACGGCTTATCCCGGCAAATCAGAAGCGTTCATCCCGAACTTTCTATTGAAAGAGTGGATGGTTGGAGTTGTTGTTCTTGTGGGCTTTCTAGTCCTCACCATTGCAGAACCGGCACCACTAGGCTTTCCTGCTAACCCGAGCGCATCCGTTATTCCAATGCCAGACTGGTATTTCTTGTTTCTATATCAATACTTGAAATTGCCATATGCTTCAGGGGATTACGTTGTGCTTGGTACACTCGGAGTATCTGGCATTCCATTTATTGCGTTATTGCTAGCGCCATTCTTGGATACTGGGAATGAACGCCGTTTCTACCGTAGACCTATCGCTTCTTCTCTTATGATCTTAGCGTTATTAGCAGTTACTTTCTTGACTAATTCTGCTTGGACTCACTATAAACATGAGCTTGAAGCGACAGGACAGATACCTGAGGATATTCAGCGTGAAGAAAAAGCAGCGGAAAATCATGCTAAGGGACTTCCGACTACAAATGCGAAACAGGCAACTGTTGTAGCAATTGTAGATAAAGAGGACAAAGCTATGGAATCCTACAAAAAGGCAGGGTGTATCACTTGCCATGCTGCAGATATGAAAGGCGCTTCTGGGCCTTCATTACGCGGTATAGGAGATGTGCATGATAAAGATGCGATCCTAACCATTATTAAAGAAGGCTATAATGGCAAAATGCCTGCACAATATGATAATGCGATTGCTGCTGGTTTAACAGATCAAGATGTAGATCATCTTGCAGAATGGCTTGCGAAACAAAAAGCAGAAAAGTAAAATATAGTTATGCAGAGAAACCTGGTCGTTTAATGCGATCAGGTTTTTTTTGGAATGATGGTAGAACCTAAGCTATTACAATGTAGGAGGTACATAAGTGTCAATTTCTTATTTTTGGAGTCGTTCCTTTTTGATGAATCGTTATTTTTTGTGGCTTCTATTCATTTGTAATGTTGTGGGAACGATTTATGGTTACATTTGGTATGAAGGACAAATGGCTTATACCTTGGAGAATTATGCTGCGTGGCTCGTCGTGTTTGTACCTGATAGCCCCACAGCTAGTTTGTTTTTTAGCATTGCGATATGGGGACTATTATTTCCTCCGAAGATGAAGATGGCAAGAATGGTTCTTCATCTCGTTGAAGCGTTAGCCGTCATCACGTCTGTAAAGTATGGATTATGGGCGAGTAGCATTATTTTTGCTGGTGTTGCGGAAGGGAATACGATGGTATGGCAGGATTGGATGCTTGTGGGTTCTCATACAGTGATGGCTGTTGAAGCATTATTATATGTACGTTTTTTTGGCTTGAGGACAGGAACACTTATAGGGGCCGCTGCCTGGACTCTATTAAATGATACTGTAGATTATACATACGGTGTGTTTCCGTGGCTACCAACTGAGTTGGAGGATCATATCGGCACTGTACGTAACTTTACGGTGGGCTTAACTTGTTTCAGTGTAGCCGTGTCTTGGCTAACCTTGAAGCTTTCACGTCGTCATTAGCGCCTAATTCTTGAACAAATAGAAGTGAGCTATAACGCTTAATAGTTCTACAACCATCCCTCTTACCATAGATTTACGGTAGGAGGGATGTCCCATGTTATGTAGAAGGTTAACCCGTCCATCGTTATGGGTACTGGTAATCCTTTTATTCTCTGTTATTCTGAGTCCAGTGAGTGTGTACGGAGAGGGAAAGTTAGAGTTAGAGAAGAATAAAGGTACATCGTTGCCTTTGCGGCAGGCGCAGACCTTAAATGTAGCTACAGAAAGATTGTATCGGTATGTACTCGAAGGTAATACAGAAAAAGCACTTCAAGAAATTAAGCAGATTGAAACGGTATTCGAATCTTCATCTTTCCAAGGTTTAACGAAAGTTGAAGGCGTTCACGTACTAGCAGAATGTATTGTGGAAGTGAAAGAGGCTACAGCTCAAGCCCAAGTTCATCCTGAGCAATGGTTAAATGCGTCAGCTAAGCTACGTCTGGCTGTAGATAGTCTAAGCCATCCTCGTCAGCCACTTTGGTTGCAGTATTACAAAGTTGTTCGTGAAGACTTAAATGCGATGCAGAAGACTTCTATTGCAAATAACCGGCAAGCTCTGAAACAAGCATACGATAGTCTGCAAGGTCACTATGAGCTCATCCGACCTTCCGTAGTCATTCAACGTGAACCTTACGAGGTTCGTACCATAGACTCATGGTTATCATACGCTGGAGGCTTATCCTCCTCAGGCACGTCAGAGACGGCTGACATACGAAGTATGCTTGAACAGGGTGAGGAACTCTTGAATGAACTGTTTGGCAAGAAGAAGGATGAGTCTGCTTTTGCACCCTTAAGTGAGTTTAATCTTCCCTGGAAGGGAATCATACTTGGCGGAATATTTATCTTGCTCATCCTGACCTACGTAGGTTATCGGAAATATCGAGGAGAACAAGATAGAATCAGAAAGGTTCCGCCCAGATCATGAATAAGGGGCTGTCCCAAAAGTCATTTGAAATGGCTAGGGATAGCCTCTTTGTTTTGTGTGAAATGTTTAGTATTTTGGGCGGTCGCTCCACGAACGGAACGTTTCTCCAATCGCTGTGGTCTCCAAATTTTTGAATTAAACTCGCGTAGCGGTTGAAACTCGGAGATAGAGTATTACAGGTTATTCTTCTCGGAAGCCTTCTCCATGTACATCATGTACATCACTAATGATTACGAATGCGCGCGGATCAATCGACCTTATCAGGATGCTCATTCGCCGGATTTCTTGTCTTGCAACAACGCAATAGGCCATGTGTTTGGCTTGTTTAGAATAAGCTCCAACGGCAGGAATTAATGTCACTCCTCGATCCATTTCAATGGTGATCAAATCTGCTATTTCGGGAGCATGGTCACTAATAATGGTAAATGCTTTGGCCGCGTATACCCCTTCTTGAATGAAATCGATGATTTTGGAGGCAATGTAAACCGTAACTAAGGTGTATAATATTTTTTCCTTCGGTATGTACAATAGAGATAAACCAATAATGATAATATCAATAACTAGAATGAATTGACCCATTCGCCATCCGAACTTACGATTGCATATTCTAGCTAGAATATCAGATCCGCCTGTCGTGCCACCAAATCGGAAAACAATTCCAAGTCCAGCACCTAATGTTACCCCTGCATACAGAGAGGCGAGAATATAGTCATATTGGGTCTCAAAAGGAGAGATGAGGCCATTCTGGATCATTTTCTCGAATAGCCATAGAAAAAATGTCAGTGAACCGATCCCAACTCCCGTATAGATCATCTGTTTACCGCCAAGTATTCTCCATCCTATAATGAATAGGGGGACGTTAAGGATTAACGTAGATAGTGCTGGTGGAATTTGATAAGCATAATTAAGCAAGATGGTGATGCCTGTAACTCCACCTTCCATTAACTGATTGGGGATAATGAAATAGAGCAGACCGAATGCATAGATGGCTGTGCCTAGAATAATAGGTAGGACGGTTTTGAGCTGAGTAAACAATTTGGATGAATTCATAGAATACCTCACATTTATCAGAAGTAGAAGCAATAGATCATTCTTACGTGATCTTTCTATACATTGTACCCTATATATTTAAAAAAGATTTGTTTTCAAAATAGCTTTAATATAACATATGAAGTAAAATAAATTGCGGGAAAAGTTAGGGTCTAATTAGTCATAATCTGATTCCCTACGCAAAGGAGCGAAAACTCATCGTGGAAAAATCTTTGGCAGAAATGCAACGAGAAGTTGATCGTTACATTTCACAATTTGAAGAAGGCTATTTCAGCCCTTTGTCCATGCTTGCACGGATGTCGGAAGAAGTAGGTGAGTTAGCGCGTGAAGTAAATCATCAATTTGGTGAGAAGCCCAAAAAGGATAGCGAAGATGAGAACTCCATAGAGTTAGAGTTAGGTGATATTCTATTTATTACTTTATGTTTCGCTAATTCATTGAATATTGATCTCAGTGTAGCCCATGATTCGGTTATGCATAAATTTAATACCCGCGATGCTAACCGATGGACGAAAAAGAACACCGATTAGGTCTAGTAGACATATGCTGTACTAATACCCATTTTAAAATGTAAACGGGATAGGAATTCTAACAAGATTGAATGACTTATAAGCAAGATTTATAAATATAGAGAGAAAGTAGGGGATGTGCATGTCAACTCCAATTAAGGTGGCTGTTATAGGCGCTGGAGGACGTATGGGTAAAGAAGTTGTGAAGTTGGTGTTGGAAGATCAAGAGCTAGAATTAGTTGCTGCGGTTGATCGCTCAGCAGGTGAAGTGGATGCGGGTAGTTTAGTTGGATTGTCGGCATGTGGTATTACCGTAACTTCAGATATCGAGCTTGCATTCGTAGAAGGAAAACCAGACGTGATGGTGGACTTTACGACACCGCAATCGGCATTTATTAATACCGAATTGGCTATTAAGCACAATGTGCGTCCAGTAATAGGTACGACAGGGTTCACACCTGAACAAATCAAGGAATTGGACAAGCTGTGTATAGAAAAAGGAATTGGGGGCCTAATTGCTCCCAACTTCTCGATCGGAGCTATACTCATGATGAAATTTGCTGCACAAGCAAGCAAGTATTTCCCTCATTTAGAGATCATTGAGTATCATGGAGATCAAAAACTTGACGCGCCATCGGGTACGGCTATTAAAACGGCTGAAATGATCGTTGAGGGTCGGAAAGAACTACGTCAAGGAAATCCAAATGAAGAAGAGGTCATTGAAGGAGCGCGCGGTGGTTATTATGGAGGATTCCGAATTCATAGTGTACGCCTACCTGGTGTGTTCGCGCAACAGGAAGTTATTTTTGGAGGATTTGGTCAAACGTTAAAGATACGTCATGATTCACACGAACGTGCCGGTTACATGCCAGGCGTGAAGCTTGGAATACAGAAGGTCATGGAATATACGGGTATGATATACGGATTTGATCACTTCATTGATTAAACAGGGGGAGACTAGAATGATGAAAATAGCATTTATTGCCCACGATCGTAAAAAAGACGAAATGGTTAATTTTGTGATTGCATACGAAAGTGTTTTTGAAGGAATGAAACTTTATTCAACGGGGACGACAGGGCTACGTATTATGGAACATACGAAATTGGACATTCATCGCTTTATGTCTGGTCCTCTCGGTGGGGATCAACAGATCGGAGCCCTAGTTGCTCAAAATGAAATGGACTTAATTATTTTCTTGCGCGATCCATTAATGGCTCAACCTCATGAACCAGATATTAATGCGCTTCTAAGACTATGTGATGTACAAGGAATTCCACTTGCAACGAATATTGCTACAGCTGAAATTCTAGTAAAAGCTCTAAACCGAGGAGATTTCGCTTGGCGGGAGCTTGTGCATAAATATAAACCAATTAGTGATGACCTATGAGTGAGAAATTAGATATCCTCATATTTGGTGCGCATGCTGATGATGCAGAGATTGGAATGGGTGGGACCATCTATAAGCATGTTGAAGCTGGGTTCCGTGTAGGAATCTGTGATTTAACGGCTGCAGAGATGTCATCGAATGGAACGGTGGAACGTCGTAAGCAAGAAGCAGATGAAGCGAGCAAGGTATTAGGTCTAACCTCACGAACGAATCTAGGCCTTCCAGATCGCGGCCTTTTGATGAACCAGCATAATATAGATTGTATAACGGCAGAAATACGTCGTCATGCACCCTCTATTATATTTGCTCCTTATTGGGAAGACCGACATCCAGATCATGTAGCTTGCAGTAAGCTCGTGGAGGAAGCGGTATTTAACGCTAAATTGCGTCGGTATATGCCGGACAAGCCTGCGGTTACAGTGAACCAGTTATATTTTTATTTCATTAATGATTGGGTGAAGGCAGATCTGATTGTAGATGTCACTGAACAGTATGCGAAAAAGGAACAATCGTTGTTATGTTATCGTTCACAGTTCGAGATAGAAGATGAAGATCATGTGGTCACACCACTCAATCAAGGATATATTGAACGTGTTAATTACCGTGATAGACTGGTTGGACAACGTAAATTGGTATCTTATGCTGAAGGATTTGCGGTTAAATCGCCGTATTTACTTGATCACTTTAACATATAGGTCTCCTTCCATACATAAATATGGGTTTAGTTAATGCGAGATGGAAAGGGGCGGGCTGCTTGAGTCAATCATTAAAAATTGGAATTACATGTTATCCCTCACTGGGTGGGTCTGGTGTTGTCGCAACTGAGTTAGGTAAATTGTTGGCTGAAAAAGGTCATCAAGTTCATTTTATTGCGCACAGCATACCTTTTCGATTGGGGACAACATTTCAAAAAAATATATTTTATCATGAAGTGGAAGTTAGCGATTACTACGTATTCCGTTACCCTCCCTATGATTTATCTTTAGCTACCAAAATGGCACAAGTTGCCAAAATGCAGCAACTAGACATATTACATGTTCATTATGCAGTACCGCATGCTGTATGTGCTTTTCTAGCCAAACAGATGGTAGGTAGCCAGTTGAAGGTGCTCACTACACTTCATGGAACAGATATTACGGTATTAGCGCAAGATGAATCATTGAAAGATCTTATTCGTCTAGCAATTAATGAGAGTGATGGAGTAACGGCTGTATCTAATGACCTCATCCGGGAAACAAGAGAAGTTCTAGATATTAGTCGAGATATCGATTTAACATACAATTTTGTTGATAAAAGAGTATATTATCCGCGCGATACATCAACATTACGAGGCGATTTCGCTAAACCGGAAGAGAAAATATTAATGCATATTTCTAATTTCCGTCCTGTTAAGAGAGTGTCTGACGTGGTAGATATTTTTGCTAAAGTGAATGAAACGGTCCCCTCAAAATTGCTGTTTGTAGGTGAAGGGCCGGAGCTTCCTAAGATTCAATGTAAAATTACTGAATTAGGGCTTCAGGATAAAGTTCATTTTCTTGGTAAACAAGATGAGATTGCACAAGTTATTTCGCTCGCAGACGTACTCCTTCTTCCATCTGCCAAAGAAAGCTTCGGACTTGTTGCGTTAGAAGCTATGGCCTGTGGAGTGCCTACAGTAGGTTCTCAAGCGGGGGGGATTCCTGAGCTTGTTATCCATGGGGAGACGGGTTTCCTGGCCCCAATCGGAGATGTGGATCAGATGGCTGAGTATGCTATTCGTCTATTGTCTGATGAAGATCTAGCTCGTAAAGTTAGTGAAGCTTGTCTTAATCGTGCATGTGTAGATTTTTGCGACAAGTTGATTACGAGTCAATATGAAGAAATCTATTATCGTGTATTAGGGCGTGAAGTTCCGAACCTTGATCCGGTATGGAGGTTATAACTATTGGTTAAATGGAATTATGCGGACCCAACAATGGCCGAGCAGAGTGAGCGTGTGCTTCAAACACTACTTCATCATGGGTATGAGGCTTATTGGGTTGGCGGATGTGTGAGAGATGAACTGATAGGACGTCCCGTTCATGATATGGATATGACTACATCAGCTCTACCTGATATGATGATTGAATTGTTCGATCATACGGTGCCTACTGGAATTAGTCATGGTACGATTACAGTTCTATTACATGGACATGCTTTTGAGGTAACCACTTTCCGTATAGATGGGACGTATAAGAATCATCGACGGCCTGAAGAGGTTACGTTTGTTCAGGAAGTTGTTGAAGATCTAAGACGTCGTGATTTCACAATGAATGCTATTGCTCGGGACGTTAAGGGGCATTATATTGACCCCTTTGCAGGACAGCAGGATGTTGAACGAGGGATTATTCGCTGTGTTGGAGATCCAGAAGAACGCTTCGAGGAAGATGCCTTGCGGATGGTACGATGTATCCGCTTTGCATCTGTCTTTGATTATAGGATAACGCACAATACATGGAAGGGTTTAAGGAAGAAACGGGATAAGCTGGCATTTATAGCGATGGAACGTATTCGTGTGGAACTAGAGAAGGTGATCGCAGGAAATCATCCCCTTA
>DASXLR010000129.1:0-4494 GCA_036496075.1 Paenibacillus sp.
CTACTAGGGTTCTTGTAGGCCTCGATAGTGGGATACTATCGACGGAGAGAGCTTATAGGGCTATTATTCATCCTGACTTAGTACAGGAGGACAGTGCATCCTTAGAGGTGCATCAGACGAAGTCAGCACCCGTTCCCCCTATTTGATATTGTAATAGAAAACACGCTTTCGCACGCTTACGAAGTCAGTTTTCCTACGGAAAACTAAGCTCATGCTTACGAAGTTAGTTTTCCTACGGAAAACTAAGTACACGCTTACGAAGTTAGTTTTCCTACGGAAAACTTTAGGAGGAGTATATATGATGGTTAAATGGAGATTAGTATTACAAGTTCAGTATTACCGTGTTCTTTTTTATTTAGGAATGAAAAGTGATGAAGTCTATTACATAGGAGGAAGCGAAGCACTCCCACCACCGTTAACGCGTGAGGAAGAAGAATATTTACTGCAAAGACTTTCTACTGGCGATGCGGCTATTCGCGCCATGCTGATTGAACGGAATCTACGATTGGTTGTGTACATTGCTCGTAAATTCGAGAATACAGGTATTAACATTGAGGATCTAGTATCTATCGGTGCTATAGGTCTAATTAAAGCCGTGAATACGTTCGACCCAGAGAAGAAAATTAAGTTAGCAACTTATGCATCACGTTGTATTGAGAATGAGATATTAATGTATTTACGTCGTAATAATAAAATTCGAAGTGAGGTTTCTTTTGATGAACCATTGAACATTGATTGGGATGGAAATGAGCTATTACTCTCAGATGTACTTGGTACAGAGAATGATACGATCTATCGCAATATAGAAGAACAAGTAGACCGTAAATTACTGCATAAGGCACTCGATAAATTGAGTGAACGAGAACGGACGATTATGGAGCTTCGATTCGGATTACAGGATGGGGAAGAGAAAACTCAAAAAGATGTAGCCGATATGTTGGGGATATCACAGTCCTATATATCGCGCTTGGAGAAGCGGATTATTAAAAGGTTGCGTAAAGAATTTAATAAAATGGTGTAGCGGATTCATCATCATGAGGAATAAAATGAGCCTTCCGGGAGATAATGTACATTAATGTTTCTCCTTGGGAGGTAAATCATCATGACTCGAAACAAAGTCGAAATATGTGGCGTGGATACCGCGAAGTTACCGGTACTAACGAATGTAGTAATGCGGGAGTTGTTCCACAATCTTCAGCAAAATAATGAACGATCAGCTAGAGAAAAGTTGGTTAATGGTAATTTGAGGTTAGTACTAAGTGTGATACAAAGATTCAATAATCGGGGAGAGTTTGTCGATGATTTGTTCCAGGTAGGCTGCATTGGTCTAATGAAGGCTATTGATAATTTCGATTTAGGACAGAACGTTAAATTCTCAACGTATGCTGTACCTATGATTATTGGAGAAATCCGTCGTTATTTACGAGATAATAACCCTATTCGGGTATCGCGTTCTTTACGTGATATTGCTTACAAGGCACTACAAGTTCGTGATTCCTTGACCAACCAGAATTCGAGGGAACCTACAATTTTTGAGATTTCTGCAGCGCTCAATGTGCCGAAAGAAGATGTTGTATTCGCTCTAGATGCTATTCAGGACCCTGTATCGTTATTTGAACCCATTTATCATGATGGGGGTGATCCTATTTATGTTATGGACCAGATTAGTGATGATCGAAATAAGGATGTATCCTGGATTGAGGAGATTGCTTTGCGTGAAGCAATGCATCGGTTAGGTCAACGCGAGAAAATGATATTATCTAAGCGTTTTTTTGAAGGGAAAACACAGATGGAAGTCGCTGAAGAAATAGGAATCTCACAGGCTCAAGTATCAAGACTGGAGAAATCTGCTATCCAACAAATGCATAAATATGTGAAGACGTAAAGGTGAAATGAAATATTAGTGAGATATCAGCGTCACAACAAATATCCAAAACGATCCCATTCGCGGATCGTTTTTTTATTTATCTTATGAAAACAAGACATTTTACGCATTAGCCACATATATTAACGATATACTATTTTTTTCTTGAGGTGTGATTATGTGATTCCAGAAAAACAAATGGTGGGGATAAAGATGAAAATCTCCGATTTTCAAACTAAAGATGTGATTAATATTGTGGATGGGAAACGATTAGGGCAGATAAGTGATTTAGAGCTTGATCTACGCCAGGGACGAATTGAGGCAATAGTAGTACCTACGAATAGTAGGTTTATGGGTATTTTTGGCGGGGGAAGTGATCTAATTATTCCGTGGCATAATATTGTGAAGATTGGATCGGATGTCGTTCTTGTGAAGATGGAGGAAATGAAGCCGCTACAAGAGGAGAAGGATCATGATCGGCTTGAAAGGGGAGATAGGAGATCTTATTAAAGGGAATTCATTCTCTTTAATATGGTACACTGAAATAGAGGTGAGAAGAATGGAACCGTTTGTAATGAGAACAGATACTGAAGAAGCACTATTTATGTTAGATCCTTGGAAGCACTATAATGGGTTAACGGCTGGTTTTACAGGTAGACATGGGGGTAGGGGCTCGATTCCATATGATAGCTTAAACTGTGCTTTCCATGTTGGAGATGATCCAACTGATGTTATAGATAATCGTAATAAAGTCGCAGAGACGCTTGGTTACTCTCTGGAGTCATGGACATGTGGTGAACAAGTGCATAGTCGTAACATCGCTATCGTAAGGGAAGAGGACGTTGGACGGGGTTGCCGTGATCGTAGTTCTGCGATTCAGGACACGGATGGCCTGCTGACTAATGTTCCGGGTGTACTTTTAACCTCATTCTACGCTGACTGTGTGCCTTTGTATTTCTATGATCCTGTCAAGCAGGTTGTGGGTCTTGCGCATGCTGGGTGGAAGGGAACTGTAGCACAGATCGCATTGCATATGGTACAAAAGATGGAGCAGCAGTACGGTAGTCATGGTTATGATATTGTAGCTGCTATAGGTCCATCGATTGGTTCATGTTGCTATGAGGTGGATGATCAAGTGATGTCAAAGGTTTACGATTTAGAAAAAATTACAGGTAATGAAAAGTTCTCATCATCATGGTATTCGAACAAAAAAAACGGAAAAACGATGCTTAACTTGAAAGAAATGAATCGACACCTTATGATAAAAGCAGGAATATTGCCGATTCATATCGAATGTACAACATGGTGTACAAGCTGCAATACCGATTTGTTCTTCTCCTTTCGTAAGGATGGTGGAGTTACAGGACGTATGGCAAGCTGGATTGGCTTAAAGTAAAGGTGGATCTTCGAATGACATTACAAGAACGGATAGAGAATGTAGAATTTCGCATAAATCAGGCTTGTCTTAGAAGTGGCAGATCAAGAGAAGAAGTTCATGTCATTGCAGTGACTAAGTATGTGTCTATGGATATGACAGCTAAAGTATTGAATCATGAAGAGCTAATGCATGTTGGGGAGAACCGCTGGCAAGACGCACAGGCTAAGTGGAACGAGTTAGGTCATCAAGGCATTTGGCATTTCATTGGGCATCTTCAGACAAATAAGGTCAAAGATGTCATAGATAAATTTCAATATATTCATTCACTTGATCGATTCTCTCTGGCACAGGAATTAGAAAAGAAGGCGCAAGCGCTAGATATGGAATTACAGACCTTCGTACAAGTGAACATTTCAGGAGAAGATACAAAGTATGGATTACAGCCTGATAAGGTAGCGGATTTCCTAAGGGAGATTCAAGATTTTACACATATTAAGGTTGTTGGATTAATGACTATGGCCCCGTTTGAGGGGAACGCTGAAGAAACACGTCCTGTATTTCGTGGATTAAGAGAACTTAGAGATGACCTTAACCGTCAATCGTTAACACGTGAGCCGATTGTGGGTTTATCGATGGGAATGTCGAATGATTTCGAAGTGGCGATTGAAGAAGGGGCAACTTGGGTACGTCTAGGTACGATTCTAGTAGGAAAAGAGGAGGGGTAAGGATGGGTGTTATGAATCGATTCATGAATTTTATGGGGTTGCAAGAGGAAGAAGAGATTGTTGAACGTGAGCCACTTCCTTTTGACGAAGAAGAGGCCGAAGCTTCGAATTTAGAGCCGCGTAAGAATCAAAGAAATAATGTAGTTAGCATTCACTCACAAAAAAATGTTAAAGTAATACTACAAGAGCCGCGTTCTTATGACGAAGCTCAAGAAATTGCTGACCACTTACGCTCTCATCGCGCTGTAGTTGTGAATTTACAACGTGTACGCAATGACCAAGCACTGAGAATTATTGATTTCTTGAGTGGTACAGTCTATGCTCTGAGTGGGAGTATATCCAAAATTGGGGGAAATATATTTCTATGCACCCCAGATACAGTTGAGATTCAAGGTAACATCTCAGAAATTTTAGCTGAAGATCTCCGACAATAACAAAAATGAGGTGAACCGAAATTGAATCAGGTTGAGCGGATTATTGATGCTTTATACAACATTTATTTTTACATGATCGTTATTTACATCTTG
>DASXLR010000130.1:0-2977 GCA_036496075.1 Paenibacillus sp.
TTCCCCACAAAGTATGCCCGCTAATATTCTTCCGGATCATTCGACTGATGAGGCATGAACTTCACAAGCCAAGCCAGTACCAATTAATAAGCTGTCAATCTGACCATGATCCAGTTCCTGCATAAATACACCTCCATAAAACAGTTCCATATATTGGAATTAACCTGCCGATTAGGTGAACGAAAGGTTACCGATTGTGCCGGCAGTTTCCCACTATTGTTAATTGAACAAACGTGTCCCGTTAGCGTAACAATGATCTTATTGTTGATAAATTATCATGAATGATATAATTATTAAAGACGCAAAAACAAACCTTCGCCACCAACGTTTCAACACATTTCATAATAAACATAATCAACGAGTAGCAGAGTTTCATAAACGTCATGCTACTCAAATCACGAACGGGGATAATGGAAATAGTTTATTAGCGAGATGGGAAAGATTTGTTTATAAGAAAGCACTGGATATTTTGAAGAAGAGCATTTCAGCTAACGTTTCCGTGTTCACGAACCCCCACCACCTTAAGGCTCCAAAGGAGCTTTAAGGTGGTGGGGCGGGGTTGTTCGCCTGAATCTACCCATGGCGTCATCCTCATCTGGCGAACCAAGGGGCGAATGCCCCGCAGCGCTAATACATTGTTATATGATGTAACAAGCCATCCTAGAGTCTACTTACAAATGAAGTTTTGATATCTTCTTCCGTTCTCTATTCTTACATTTACTTCTCCATCAGATATTTCTTCAATTATCCTATCCCAAAACTTCTGTGCTGGAATATTATTCTCAAGCTGATAAAGCTCCCATTCCCTCTTAGAATTCTTCAATACATGCTCTGCTGCCTTCCTACCTATTCCCGATCTCCTAAATTTACGAAGAATGAAAAAATGCGCTAAATAATTGTACTCTCTGGTCTCTTCTAATTCTTTAGTCAAAATAAATCCTGCTATTTCACCATTTACTTTAATAAGATATGGATGATTCTTATCTGGATTGTTCCAGTACGAATCTAAATCAGGCATTGTATTATATGAACCATTCTCAAGAATTGATGCGCTTGTGTATTCAGTAAAATCATAAATATAGAACTGAAGTAAATTCTCGATTAGTGTCCTATCGTATAGAGCTGCTCTTAAAACAACTACTTCCATGCTCTCACCATCTTTTCATTTTTTGCTTGTTATTTCATATAACGTCTTATTCACGAACTTCGTAAATAATTCCATATGTAGAGTATTCGCGATATTATTGAGCTATCCTGCCCGTTAGCGGAACAGGCTGCCAGGAAATTGGCAGCCTGACTTATATGCTATTAACTAACTATATGACAAGTTCCCCCTGATTTCTAAGACTATGCATGGTTTCAAGGATATGTTTTTGCGCGGCTGCGATATCTGGAATAACTGCAGTTGAAGTATTGATTTCGTCGATCAGATCAACAGCCAGCTTTTTTGAAACATTGCTCAGTACCTTAGCCTGAGTTTTACCGCTTGCTCCAACAATAGCTGTGCCCAGGGTAACCGCATCTATTTCTCTGAGTAACCGCTGCAAAGATCTGTTATCCATCCGTCCTATGGGTTCCTCTAGAAGTGAGGTTCCTTTGATGAAGACCGGCTTGTTCTGGTTCTTGGAAATAAATGATTCAATTTTTTTGAGTTGGGATTCGCGATCCAAGCCGAAGTGTTTTTGGACTTCGCCAATAAATGTATCGCCAAAGAACGAGGCTAGTTTTTCCCGCAAAATCAATGTATGGGTGCCCTGCTGGATGGCAACTATACCTTCGATGATGAGTACTCTAATGAGCAGGTCCTTTCCTCTCCATCCTCCGCTTATTGCATAATTCATTAGAATTTCTTTGATGGAATCGGGCTCGATCCCGTCTACAAGTAATTGAATTGACTTCTTGAAAATATCTGGCTGAACCTTTTCAATCTCTGGCTCAAGAGACAATAGGCCGGACTGCCTCGCTTGATCGGATAATTCGAGCAATTGATCCAATGTGCTTAACGCTTCCAACTTATCATCATGGCTGCAAGCTAGTTTATCGTAAAGGATCATGTCATATTTCATGGTTATTACCTCCTGTTTATCGGATAGAAAAGATCCCATCCTAACATTTAGCTTTCTATATTCACCCGGGGTTAGGCCATAGTAACTCTTAAATGCCCTGCAAAATCCGTCCTGTGACTCAAACTTGTACTTTGCAGCTATTTCAATAATGTTGAGTTGCATCGAACATAATTCCCGCGATGCTTCACGGAGACGCAGTCGGCGTACGTATTTCATTGGCGCTTCTCCCGTGCACTGTAGAAACAGCCTATGAAAATGATAGGAAGAAAAATGCGCATGGTTAGCCAAAACCTCCAGAGATAGTTCTGCATTAAGGTTTTGATTTATGTAGCGTACGCTCTCTTGAACCTGTTCAGTATGATGCATGATGAACCTCCGATCGAATCTGCTCTAATAATAGCATTGGAAAGCTATAAAGTTCTCGACTATTTTTGCTAATCCTGTTGATTTGACTTTAGGCCGTTAACTAAATAGGCAGCCGGTATATTCCGGCAGCCTATTGTTAGTGGTATAGTATTCCGCTTGGCCTGTGACGAGAGATTACCTAACTCCTATAGAGTCATATTCCGCTCGGATCGAAGTTTCTTTATTCGTTCATGAAACTGAAACTGAATCTATTCTATCATAGGGATTAACACCACTTCTGAATGTGATTAATCCATCGTCATACATGCCCATTATACGCAACGTAAGCAAAGTTGGATTACATTCAACACAAGTTGTTGTATCTTCGAGTCCATTGGGTATAGGGATTTGACACTAAACTGCCCGTTAGCCATCCATGCAGCGCAAGATCGGCACTGCACCACAGAGGATGAAAATGGATACCTATGACTATACTGTTTGTACGGCTGGCGAAGAAGGTCGATAAGCTATGGTGCCATAGAGCCCAACCGTTAGTCTGACTCCGA
>DASXLR010000131.1:0-11393 GCA_036496075.1 Paenibacillus sp.
ATTGAATCGCCTTCACTTTTAAAGATTCTGGATAATGTTTAAACTTTTGACCTTTGATTGCCATGTAAAATGCACCCCCTAGTATTTCATCGGTTAAACCCGGGGGTTTTTCCAATGTCTATTCTAAGGGGTGCACTTCACGATGGATTCTCGGTTGTTTTATATTTTATATTTTATATTTATAGGCTCAACACCAAAATCAGTGCTTGACAAGTGTAACGAGTTAATAGATGACCGCTACGCGGATGGATTGTCCTTCCGATCGCTGTTGCCCCCAAATTTTTTTTGATTATACCGCTGTCTACGGTAAAAATTCAGGGGCAAAGGCGAACGCTACGCTTCTCCACGACAATTCCATCCTCTCCGCTACAATCAGCATAGATTTCTATTTTCAGCAAGCACTGATTATGAATTAGAGCCTATTTATAAAGTCTTTATTTATCGATTAGGTAATGTATAACGATCTCCTACGGGTGAACCGTCTTTGAACTTATAAAAACGGTAGTAATAATGGTCTTTCTCCAAGTAGTACACTTGCCATACATATTCACCATAATACATTCCAGGTTGAATCCTAATGTCCTCAATATCCGGTATTTCGTTTATGATCTTGGATCGTATTTGCTCTTCTGATAATCCGCTCTCTATCAGCTCGCTGTGAATTGCATTCACTCCCGATGCAAGCTTGTTATCTTCAGTAAATTGAACCCAGACCATGAGATCTCTCTGTTCCTTATCCTTACCCTCAATAACCCAAGAAATGGTGTCCCACACTGATTTCTGTGTATCGGTTACCTTCACTAACTCTGTATTTTGTTTAGCAGCAGTGATCGCGGTCGTTTCCTGACTGTGTTGATCTTGAATGATATATACGTAATATCTATAAAGTCCAAACAATATCAGCAGAAAAATAACAATACCAAGCAGAACCCACTTTTTTTTATTCTTCACCCTGAACTTCCTTTCTCCGAGAGTGAGACCCTTGTTGTTAACGAGACAACAAGCCCTCGAATGCTGACTGTGCTTCACGACGAATGCGTTCTTCATCGAGAGTAAGACAAGCACCGTGTTTCACAATCTGTTTACCATCAACCCACACATGCTCAACATCTTTACTACTTGCTGAATATACAGCATGAGATATGAAATCAGTGTGAGGCAAGAAATGAGCTTGGTCTGTATTTACAGCAATGAAGTCAGCTTTCATGCCCGGAGCAAGACTTCCTACCCCGTCTAGGAATAGAGATTTAGCTCCATACACAGTACCCATACGTAGCGCTTCTGCCGCAGGAATGGCTGTTGGATCTCCCGAGATCCCTTTATGAATTAAAGCAGCTAGACGCATTTCTTCAAACATATCTAAATTGTTATTACTAGCTGGTCCGTCCGTACCTAAAGAAACTGTAACGCCCGCTTTCAACAGATCTGTCACTCTTGCTATACCACTTGCGAGCTTCAGATTACTGCCTGGATTATGCGACACACCTACATCATATTTAGCCAATATTTCAATTTCCTTATCGTTTAGGTGAACCCCATGAGCTACCAACGAAGGTCGTGTAAACATCCCTAGCTTCTCTAAATGCTCCACAGGTCTAAGACCATAGTCATTCACATTCTGCTGGACTTCACGCAACGTCTCAGACATATGTGTGTGCATAGGCAGATCTAGATCATGAGCGGCTTGTACAAATCTCTCGAAGAAATCTGGAGGGCAAGTATAAGGTGCATGTGGTGAGATCATTGTCGTGATTCTTCCATCCGCTTGGCCATGCCAATCTTTAGCGAAAGCGATAGCTTCTTTCAGCTTCTCATTCTGAACCTCTTCAGAACATAGACCAATAACACCACGCATTAAGACGCCTCTCATACCAGAACCTTCAACAACTTTAGCCACTTGTCCCATATGATCATACATATCTAAAAAGGTAGTTGTTCCCCCCTTTAGCATTTCTATGACTGACAAGGATGTTCCCCAATATACGTCTTCTGAAGTGAATTTCGCCTCCATTGGCCACATTTTTTCTTGTAGCCAAACTTGAAGTGCTAGATCATCACCATAACCTCTAAGCAACGACATCGCGGCATGCCCATGCGTATTGACTAACCCAGGTAGGAAGAACAAATGAGTACCATCAACCACTGGGATATCCTGTTCAACAGGAGGGGCCTGCTCTCCAATGTAAGTAATCAGATCATCTTCAATTAGCATATATCCTCGAATAACTGGTTGCTGACTATTAAGAACAGCAAAGGTTCCGTTCTTAATGATCCACTTTGTCGGTGATTTCGTCATGAATTGTTTCTTCCTTTCTATTATTCAAATAATAAGCCAGACTTAGCATATCCGTTGTGAAGTCAGCAGCATGAATCCGAATATGAGGGGGTGCTTTAAGAATGGTAGGTGCGAAATTCAATATCGCTTCGATGCCTGATTCAATCAGTTGGTCAGCTACACCTTGCGCCTCATATGCCGGAACTGTAATGATCCCAATTCGAATGTTTTTGGCAATAATTGTTGATCTAAGCTCTTCCATTGGTTGTACTTTTAATGTATTAATCTCTGTGCCTACTTTAGGTGAATAAGAGTCAAACACAGCAATAATTTTCAAATTCTCTTTGAGATACATATTGTAATTAGACAGCGCTTGTCCCAAGTTCCCGGCTCCCACCAACACTACATTAATTTGTTGGTCAAGATTCAGTATCTGACGAATTTTCTCAATAAGATAAGCAACATCATATCCGATTCCTTTACGTCCGAAATCCCCGAAATAGGCTAAATCCTTACGAATTTGTGCAGGATTCAATTCAAGCTTTTGGCCTAATTCCTGCGAAGAAACAGTAGCAACTTCACGGTTTTGAAGCTCCGAAAGATACCTTAAATAGACAGGTAATCTACGGACGACAGCTTCTGATATTTTCTCGGATTTCATTCTTGCTCCTCCTAATTATTGGCTATAAGTGCGTGTTCAAAAAGTCGTCTATTCAGCACCGAGCTTATGCTTACGATGCCGCGTTTCTTCAAAACGCCTCGGAAGGTGAGTTAAGGGCCGAAGAAGGAGTAGCGGAGTTACACGTTTTCGAAGAAAACGACTTCGTAAGCATCTGCTTGGCAAACCTACATGAGCAACGGACTTCAAGGGTTGAACTCAGATTCGATGCCGATTAGTCTTCTTGCCTTACTTCGTGATCAATAGATGACTTTTTGAACATCCTCTATAAAATATAGCCGCCTCAAGATGCCCCTCCCTCATGGAGCCATTCAGATATGCGTGGTACCATCTGATTCATTGGCATATGTTCCATTTTGGGACCAGGCAATGAATATAAGAAATATTTCCCATAATAAGATTCTATAACACGTGTATCATAGACAATAACAATGCCTCGATCACTTGCTGTACGTACAAGTCTACCAAAGCCTTGCTTGAAGCGGATAACCGCTTGTGGTACTGATAACTTCATGAAAGGATTCTTCTTCTGTTGTTGTAAGAGCTCGCTTTTGGCTTCCACAAGCGGATGATTCGGCGGTTGAAACGGTAACCGAACGATAGCCAGACAAGTCAACGCTTCACCAGGTATATCCACACCTTCCCAGAAGCTACTCGTTCCTAGCAACACAGAGGCACTGCTATCTTGGAACCTGCGAATCAATTTACTTCGACTTCCTGTGTCCACACCCTGACCTAAGACCGTAATATCACTAGAAGAGAGCGCACTACGTAAGGGTTCATGCACTTGACGAAGCATGCGATATGAAGTGAATAATACGAGCATCCTGCCCTTAGTAGCTACCGCCGTATCTGCTAAAGATTTAACCAGCGTGTTCACAAAAAGCGCATCTCCGATGCTTCCTTTCACACTAGGGAAGTCCCGCGGAATAACAAGCAATGCCTGATCACGGTAGCGAAACGGCGATGGCAATTGAACCGTCATCAGTCGGTTACTATCAGCAGATTCTTGTAGGCCTAGGTTCTCGATCATATACTGAAATGACTTTTCAATCGATAGCGTGGCAGATGTTAATATTATACTTTTCTTCTTATCAAAGAATAATTCCTTCAATTGCTTGCTCACATCTATAGGGACCGCGAACAATTGCAATGATTTACTTCGAAAATGACCATTGGCTTCCATCCAATATACATTTCCTGCTTCATTGAGTGACATGAAGAAACGAAGATCTTCCTTCTCCGCATTCAGATCCTTGAATAGCCCACTGATATCTGTGACTAAGCTATCTGAATTATATTCATCATGATCATCCCTGAGCTCGTTTATCATCTTCTCACCTTTACGAACCACATCGCTTAGGATGACATGTATCTGATTCTCGATGGCAGATACAGCGTCCCAATCCTGTGGCTTCTTCGTAGGTTGTAGACGTAGAACAAACTGACCCGTATCTCCAGGTGCAGCATCACTGCGCTCAGGCAGAAGACTAAATAACATATCACTCAGTCTATCCCAATGCTCCTTAACCTCAACCAAATCTCCACTTAGTCTATCAATAAGGGAAGACCACTCAGAAGACTTCTCATAGCCCGAAGAATAGATCTGCTGGCGCAAGGCTGGTAACTGACCACTACGATTATCCTTATAAAGTCTTGTTAGTGTATGCACGATCGTGAAATATTTCATTTGAAGTCCGAGGTGCTTACCTGCCACTTCTTCTAGGTGGTGTGCTTCATCAATCACCAAATGTTCATAGGCTGGTAAGAGCTGGTGCCCTGCCTTAACATCTGTAAAAAGTTTAGAGTGATTCGTAATAACGACGTCCGCAATTCCTGCTTCATGCTTCGCTCGATGATAGTAACATTTACGGAACCATGGACAAGCACGACCTAGGCATGAATCAGAGTCACTAGAAACCGTATCCCAGAAATCGCCTCCACGTCCGCTCAAGTTCAGCTCCTCGTCGTCACCAGTCTCTGTCTGAGTTAGCCATATTAACATTTGAGCCGCTGTTAGAAGGTCTTCCTTAGGATTTGCGAAGTCTCTCTTATTTATTTTATGTTCAAATTTTCTCAAACACAAATAATGCTGTCTACCTTTAAATACAGCCGCCTTAAAAGGAAAAGGAACAACCTCTGTCAATAAAGGAACATCACGTTCTCGGAGCTGCTCCTGAAGATTAATAGTGTGGGTGCTAACCATGACCTTTTGATCGTTCTTAACGCTCTGATATATGGCAGGGATCAAATAACCAAGTGACTTCCCTGTCCCTGTACCCGCTTCAATGATAAGATGCTTCTCATCCTGGAGTGCAGCTATAACCTCACTAAACATGATACTCTGTGATTCACGCGTTTCATATTGTGGCATAATTTCCCGAAGTCGCGTTTCTATGTTCGTAAGATATTGCGGGAAATCCATAGAGCGAAGTGGGTTATCTTCTAAGTTATCACGTGGAGGTGCAATTTCATTCCAATCCTCTACAGCAAGTGCCAATTGGCGATAGTAGGTATGATTCTCAAGATCCTGAGCTGGCTGCTTCTCTTTCTCCTGACACAATCCATCAAAATACCAACCAAGGTCACTATCCTCGTTCGCAAATAGCTCACTTAACCGCTGTAATGTGATCAGTGGAAGCGTCCATAGCTCATCCAGACATTTCAATAAAACGAGCGCCGTAGCGAGTGCATCGCTATCTGCTTGATGAGGTCGGTCATGCTGAATCTCAAAATGAGCAGAAACCAACCCCAATTGATAAGTCGTCAAGGATGGAAAACATATTTTGAGAAAATCCATGGTGTCAAGAACTCGTCCTGCATAGGGTAGATAACCACATCGATCCAGTGCATTCTGTAGAAAACCAAAATCAAAAGCGACATTGTGACCCACCAGCACCACATCATCTAGAAGCGGAACTAGCTCCATCATCATTTCTTCCAAAGAAGGAGCATCCGCTACATCTTGTTCTGTGATACCTGTCAAGCTAGTAATAAACGGCGGGATAGGAATCCCGGGATTAACATAAGACCCGTATACACGGGATATCGTTTGATCTTCTTCAATGATGGCAAGTCCAACTTGAATAATTTCATCGGCGGACTGGTTGCCTGTTGTCTCAAAGTCCAGTACAGCAAATTTCATGATTTACTTATCCCTTTCAATCCAGTCTCAATACCAGCATAACAGAAGATCACAATTTATTCACCAAGTAGAACGAAGCCTCAGACGTTCACTCATAAACAGCACCTATTTCTGCAACAATAATAAACAAGAAGGATAATATATTAGTAATCAAATCATATATAAAAAAAATATATTTATTAAAGAAGAAACGGTTCTCGGTCCATAGAGGGACAGTAACCGTTTCTCATAAAAATATCAAATAAGTATTTATTGAAACTTATACTTTCTTATATTCGAACAAAAAGGCGATACATCGTTGCTCTAATGAGCAACATGTATCGTCTTATTAGTTCACTTCATAAACTCCATTTTCTCACATCAACGTAATTAATTGATTTCCATACTGTAGTTGACCACGATTATCTTGACAGACTTGTAAATTAACAAGGGGCTCTGGCAACGTTGGGTCGTTTCGCAATGCAATTGTGAAATACTCCTGAGCTTTTCCTAAATCTGATAATTTGACATGAATACACCCTAACGCATTGTAGATCATGGCTTTCAATCTCTTATGTTCCGCTAAAGGCAGAATCCATTGCAAATGCATCATGGCCTCCGTGGTCTCCTCCAGATGGAGGTGCGCCATTGCAAGATACATACGCGCAATAAGGCTATCCGGATAATCATAAACAATGTTAGAAAATTGCTGAATAGACTGCCGATACATGAGCAGTTTGAAGTATCCTTGACCACGAACGAATGACTCCATCCCCATTTCAGGGGCCTCACCCAAAGAGAAAACAGGAGGTAACATGGTATACTCGCGGAAGCCGCTCATCTTTTCTTCAAAAGAAAGCCATTCTTCCATAATACCATCGCTCATGGACTTGAGCATATTCCACTTCTGAAGCAATAACTGCTTATGCGAATCCTGCGCAGTAGGGTAATGCTTGACAATTTCCTCTAACATGTCGTTCATTTCCGCGAATACATGTTGAAACATAGCCTGCATCCCACCCTTAACAAAAAAATGAATTCAGTAAGGTTTAATTAGTAAGGCTTGATCACCCTACGTTCATTTTTTGTTGAAGTGTGACTTTATATCCCCTACTACCATACATTGCATTAAATGTGCAATTCATGTGGTTTATAGTGCGCGTTCAAAAAGTCGACTATTCAGCACCAAGCTTATGCTTACGATGCGGCGTTTTTTCAAAACGCTTCAGAAGGTGAGTTCAGGGCCGAAGAAGGAGTAGCGGAGTTACACGTTTTCTAAGAAAACGACTTCGTAAGCATACGCTCGCAAACCTACATGAGCAACGGACTTCGAGGGTTGAACTCAGATTCGATGCCGAGTATTCTTCTAGTGTTGCTTCGTGATCAATAGATGACTTTTTGAACAACCTCTTATAAAATGGTCGCATGAACTTCTTTGTCCATCTTCTGTACAGACCGATTATGCTCATCTACAAACACTACTGTCGGTTTGTGCGTTGCCAGCTCTTCTTGTGACATAACAGCATATGAAATAATAATGACCGTGTCTCCAGGTTGCACTAGACGCGCCGCTGCCCCATTTAAACAAATAACACCACTACCACGTGGACCTGGGATGACGTATGTCTCCAACCTAGCACCATTGTTATTATTCACGATCTGAACTTTCTCGTTCTCCAATAAATCAGCATCTTCCATTAAATTCTCATCAATCGTAATACTACCTACATAGTTTAGATTTGCTTCCGTAACGGTTGCACGGTGAATCTTGGATTTCATCATATGTCTAAACAAGTAAAAGTGCCTCCTTTGGTGTAAATAACATATTATCAATCAGCCGAGTTCCTCCAAATTTAACCGCTAATGCCATAATCACTTTACCTTGCATATCTGCGAGCAAAGTTCTATCCTCTATAGGGGATAATTCAGGGAAAGATAACACTTCTGCATAGTCAATGACGGCTAGAGGAGCGCTATGAATGACTTCATTTAGCATCAGACGAGCTTCAGCAGCCGTTGCTGCCCTTCCGCAGTCAATAGCCTCCCTAACTTCATTCAGTGAGCGTGACAGGACTAGAGCCTGTGTTCGTTCCTCCTGACTGAGATACACATTGCGAGAACTTAGAGCAAGACCATCCTCTTCGCGAATAATAGGACATGCGATAAGCTCAACATCCATATTTAAATCCGTAACCATCTGCTGTAATACCGCCACCTGTTGAGCATCTTTTAGTCCAAAGAACGCTCTATTCGGTTTAACGATATTGAACAGCTTACTCACAATTGTAGTCACACCGTCAAAATGACCTGGACGAGACGCTCCACAGAGTAGGCTTGTCAGTTCGGATACAACAATTTTAGTCTTAACCTGCTTTGGATACATTTCCTGAACCGTGGGAATAAATACAATATCAACCCCGTGGCTCTTGGCTAATGCCAAATCTCGCTCTTCATCACGTGGGTACGTTTCGAAATCTTCTCCTGGACCGAATTGGATCGGATTCACAAAAATGCTTAGAACGACGATGTCACTCATCCCACGAGCACGTGTCATCAAGCTGGCATGACCATCATGTAAGAATCCCATAGTAGGAACTAACCCAACCGAAACATTGTTATTTTGACTTTGTTTACAGGAGTTCAGCTCTTCACGAAGTTCTCTTATCGTTCTGAATACTTTCATGATTTCTCCACCTTTATTGCTTTAGTGTCTCCATATAGGTTGTCTAGAACGTCATCATCGGCTAAGAATACATGATTTTCAGCTGGAAACACACGTTCTTTCACTTCTTTAATGTAACTTCCAATACCTTCGCGGATCATCGTACCCACATCTCCATAGGTTTTGACGAAACGCTTAGAGCGATAGGGTGAAGCATACTGAAAGACATCATGGAACACTAACACTTGTCCATCACAATATCGTCCAGCACCGATACCAATCGTTGGAATCGATATTGCTTTCGAGATCGCTTCAGCCACCTGCTCCGTTACTAATTCCAATACAATACCGAAGGCGCCTGCTGCTTCAAGTGCTTTAGCTTCATCCATCAGGCGCTGAGCATCTAAGGCATCTTTACCTTGAATTCGATAACCCCCAATCTGATTAACAGATTGAGGAGTGAGTCCAATATGACCCAACACAGGAACACCTGACTTCACGATGGTCTCAACAGCCGCGCATATTTCAAGGCCACCTTCCATCTTTACCGCATGCGCATGACCTTCTTGCATGAGTCTTCTCACGTTACGAAGGGTTTCATCTACACTTCCGTGATAGGTCATGAACGGCATATCTGCTACGATAAAGGTGTTACTTGCTCCTCTAGCGGTAGCTCTCGTGTGATATACCATATCGTCTATAGTGACCGGTATCGTGGAACTATAACCCAACACAACATTTCCAAGTGAATCTCCAACCAGAATCATATCTACTCCAGCCTCATCGGCCAACATTGCTGTGGGATAATCATAAGCTGTAATCATCGTAAGAGGAACAGCATCCTCTTTCATTTTTTTCATCTTTACGATATTTAACGCTTGTTTCGTTGCCATTTCATTATCGACCCCTTTCGTTCTTGTGAACAACAAAAAAACCTTTTAGCATCTCCGCTAAAAAGGTCCGAAAGCACAAAAAAGAGTCACTTGCGTTCGTCCCTTCTGTCTCGGTCCTTTCGGCTCAGAGCAGAATCCAACGGTACATCATGTCCTAAACAATGGTTCCTTGCAGATCGTTACAACACAACATGAGTGCAGCCCGATCACTATAATCGATGTCGCCTCGCAAATATTATATCAAAACCGATGTTCAATTTCACCTTATAAATTTATCCGATTTACATCTCCCGAAATCACAGGTACGATTTCTCCACTGCTTGTCTCTATAAGTAATGCTCCACTTGGATCAAGACCTCTAGCTATCCCTTCCAGACGACCTTGAAGGGTATTTACAACCACTTGGTGATGGAGTGTAACCGATGAGGCTTCCCATAAGGATGCAATAGGCTGAAAGCCCTTTAGACGGTACAATTCATACAACGATTCCAGTTCTTCCATGATTGAAGCGATAAGGACTGTCCTATCCACAGCAACCCCGCTTTGTATTTTTAAGGACGTGGCAATGTTCTCCAAATCCTCCGGGAAATCTTCACGATCTAGATTTGCACTAATTCCGATTCCAGCAATACAATAGCGTACAATCTCATCTTCTGCAGCAGATTCGAGTAGAATACCGCAGACCTTTCGGTCATTCAGCAAAAGATCATTAGGCCACTTGATACCTACATCAAGATGAGTTGTTTTTCGAATGGCTCGACATACAGCTACGCCTGTCAGCAATGTGAGCTGAGGCGTGAATTGAAGTGGCTGCTGTGGCCTTAAGATTAGGCTCATCCAAATGCCTTTACCATGTGGAGAGAACCACTTACGACCCATTCTGCCCTTACCGTCTGTCTGTTCTTCTGCAATGATGAGTGTTCCTTCAGCTGCACCGTCTTCTGCCATCTTGCGAGCCTGATCTTGGGTAGAGATTGTGCTCTTCATCACCTTGATCCGGCTTCCCATTATTGATGTATTCAGATTATGCATCAGAGTAACCGTGTCCAAGAGATCCGGTTTCTTAATCATACGATAGCCTTTATGAGGAACAGCCTCAAATTCGTAACCCGCATTTCGTAACTTGTTCACTTGTTTCCACACAGCTGTGCGACTAATTTCTAATCTCCTGCTGATTTCTTCACCTGAGATAAATTCATCAGGTCTCTGAAGTAGGATGTCCAATAATGAGTCATTAACCAAGATTGTTATCCACCCTCTCTACTTCTCGAATCAACGATTCTTTATGATTACTAATAACACCCACGGCTACCTGAAGCAAAAGATGGTTAAGAACTTGACCGAGCCAAGGACCCGCCGACCGATGACTTAGCATCATGATTTCACGACCTGTTATATCCAGTTCTTTCAGATGAAAAGCCTTCATCTCCGAATTCCACTGCGAGAATAAATCCAACCATTCCTTGACTTCATGATCTAGATCATTCGCCATGATGGTATGGAGTTCTAGCCATCGGTTCGCCGTTAACAATCCGAATTTCAGGACTAATGACATCCATTGCAATCGTTGTTCCTTCATGGAACTTGGCCATTGGATAGCTTCACTTATATTAAAAAGCACTTTGACCTCTTCATCCCATTTCAAAATGTCACAAATATGCTCTTTGTCTTGTTTCGTAAATGTCCAATTTCTTAATAACTCCTCTGCTTCATGAACTGAGAAGTTACCTGAGTAAAGAAGAAGTGCCCATCTCATGTTT
>DASXLR010000132.1:0-16285 GCA_036496075.1 Paenibacillus sp.
ATGAAGGCAGACTGATCATCGTTCCTATTGTAAATAAAAAAGCTTATAAGAAGCGGATTAGAGGTATTCCGGATCTAAATCGTAACTTTCCAAAGAAGGCAAATAAGTCAGCTACTCATTCTTTAGCGGCATCTTTATTTCAGTTGGCTACAAGGTACAAACCATCATGGTATTTAGATCTTCATGAAGCCAATGGATTATCCCAATTAAATTCAAAGGTACTTGGTCAGACGCTAATCACGAATCCCAAGAGCTTGAGTAAACCAGCAATAAGACGAATCATGAATAGAGTCAATGGGACGACTCTTGTGAAATCACATCATTTTAACCTTCGCTTGCATGAATTGCCAGGGTCCTCACGTACTGCTATAGCTAGAATTCTAGGAGCGAAGTCCATAACGGTTGAGACATGTTGGAGTCTAAAACGATCGACTCGCGTGAAGTATCAGGTAGATATAGTTTGTCGTTTTTTAAGAGAAGCAGGCTTAATGATAAGGATTGAGGTGAATTAAAAAGCCTTGGGTAGCGCTTATCTAAGGCTTTTTTGTGTATCTATGTAATCTATGTATAGTAGAATCTTAGAAATCCATATGAATCATACGCTGAATGGTTGCCAAAGTAAAATTCGAATTGGAGGGTTATTCTTCGTGTTTTGACTGGAAATGAACGTGGAAGCGAATACATATAGCTTAATCTTGGTTTTTCTACATGAATCCTACGTTATGCTAGTATTTTTAACATTTATAAGATAGAGGGAGAAATAAAGAGATGGATGCAGTAAATCGAAGATAAGTGATGAAATAGTCTCTCAAAATGCCCTACATTGCCATATTTGAATCCACACCTTTCTTTACAGAAATAAACGCCGAGAGTATGATTCATCTCATCAGTACAACAAACAAAGTTTTCCATTTAGAATCGCTGAATTTCCTTGTTATGTAAGGGAAATGGGGGAACCAATAAATTGATGATGCATAAGCGGTGTGAGAGCCGTCTCATGTATCATCTGGGGTGAATCCTATTACGAATATCATGAAATTCGTAATAGGTAGGGCGACTCTCACCGCCCGAATCCGACAGCTAACCTCGTAAGCGTTGGAATGCAATTGCTTTTCCTTGTGGTACTAAGGAAACAGCGCTGCTCTTATATGAGAGAGGATGATGGAGCGTGTGATCGTATGTCGACCACAGGGCTTATACCTCTGTGGTTTTTTACTGTGTTTTTTATCGCTGAGTCCTTGAATAGAAAAGGAACGGGGGAACCAACGGAAGTGATGATCCTTTAATAATTGATCATGACTTCAAGGGGTGAATCTCGGGGCAAGTAAACTTGCTCCCGAGTAGGGCGACTCTCACGCCCGAATCCGACAGCTAACCTCGTAAGCGTATTTGAGAGAGGCAACAATTTTCGTGAATAAGACAGGGTCTATTGACCTGCCTTAGGAAGCCACGGGATGAGTTCTTCT
The DNA here is from genome assembly GCA_036496075.1 of Paenibacillus sp. Taxonomy (GTDB): domain Bacteria; phylum Bacillota; class Bacilli; order Paenibacillales; family Paenibacillaceae; genus Paenibacillus_AQ. Next base: position 1,467 of record DASXLR010000132.1, read on the forward strand.
CTGCCCCGAGGCTTTCTTTTTGTTGTCTTCTCTTTCTAATTAATAGGAGGAGAACCACATGAAAGTACAACAGGATTTGATGATCGTATCTGCTCCAAATGTAATCGGGGAAGCTTTTATCCGTCAATTAGTGAGATGCAAGATCCCGTTCGCCGCTATAACGAACAATAAAGCGGAGAGAGAGCGGTTGAGGAAAATGGGAGTAGAGAAAACCCTCATGGTGGGAACTACGGATGAACGTACATGGGTCATACCGGAGTTCTCGGTGGGTAAAATCATTTTATTTGAAAGTAGTTTGAATCTGAGCTGCCGATATTTACGAATATGTCGCACATGGACCTCAGAGCCCATTTATATTATTACTCATTCGAGCAATCCAAGATCGATCTACAAAGGGCTTGGAGCAAGTTATGTGATTCATACGCACAGTCAAGATGCCTCGTTTCTAGTCTCTATGTTAGCTGATAAATAACAATTGAAGTTTGGGAGGGATTCACATGCTGGATCTGTACATGGTGTTGATTCTGGCAGGAGCCTACGCTTTGTTTACCGGATTTTTATCTTGGAGTGGAAATGTGGTCCGAGAAGCGGGGGGCGATGAACAATGATCGTTGTTTCAGTATTTACGGCGTTTATATTTCTTTATTTGATCTATGCGTTGATTAACCCAGAAAAATTCTAAGGCTTCAAATCTAAGGAGGAAGTAATCACTCATGGGCATTCTACAAATTGCTATCGTTATCCTGGTCTTGGTATTGCTTGTCAAGCCGTTGGGTACTTACCTATACAACGTATTTCAGAATGAGGGCAACAAAACAGATAAATGGTTTTCCTTTGTGGAGAAACCGATATTTTCCTTGATTGGTTTGAAGGAACGCAAGGGGATGACTTGGAAAAGGTACGCATTTAGCTTTATCTTAACGAATATGGTGCTGGTTACTGTCAGCTATCTCATTCTCCGAATGCAGAAATTTCTGCCGTTTAATCCGAACAATATTGACAACATGGAACCGACTTTGACCTTCAATACGGTCATCAGCTTCATGACGAATACGAACTTACAACATTACAGCGGAGAAAGCGGTTTGTCATACTTTTCGCAAATGGCCGTGATCATGATGATGATGTTCACATCCGCAGCGACGGGATTGTGTGTGGCTATCGCGTTTATACGAGCTATCACTAGCAAGGGTGAAACCATTGGTAACTTTTTTGAGGATTTCGTGAAGGCAATTACACGTGTGTTCCTTCCAATAGCTTTTGTGGTTACCTTGCTGCTCGTGGCGCTTGGAGTTCCACAAACCTTGCAACCTATGTTATCCGTCACAGGGTTTGATGGGAAAGGACAACAGATTGCTATCGGACCGGTTGCTTCATTAGAGTCCATTAAACACTTGGGGACGAATGGGGGTGGATTCTTCGGAGTAAACTCGGCCCATCCGTTTGAGAACCCCAAGCCACTTACGAATATCATTGAGATATTATCCATGTGGTCATTGGCTGCTGCTTTGCCTTATACGTTCGGCTTGTTTGCCAAAAATAGAAAGCAAGGTTGGGTTATTTTTTCGGCGATGATGATTTTATTTATGGTGTTCTTGTCTTTGGTTTATGTGTCAGAGTCTAACGGTAACCCAGCACTGAATCGATTGGGTATTGATTCTTCACAAGGTAGCATGGAAGGGAAAGAGGTACGATTTGGCGTTGCCCAATCCGCACTCTTTACCACGGTGACAACAGCGGCGACTACAGGTTCGGTGAATAACATGCATGATACATTGACACCACTCGGTGGGATCACACCGCTTGCATTAATGATGCTAAACTGCGTGTTCGGAGGAAAAGGCGTAGGCATTGTGAACATGCTGATGTATGCCATCTTGGCTGTTTTTCTCGCCGGATTGATGGTCGGACGTACGCCTGAGTTCTTAGGACGAAAAATTGAGGCTAGAGAGATGAAACTTATAGCTATCGCCATCTTGGCCCATCCGTTGATTATCTTGGCTCCAACAGCCATTGCGCTGATGACAGAGGTTGGTAAAGTGGCGATAACCAACCCATCTTTCCACGGTATTTCGCAGGTGTTGTATGAATACACTTCTTCTGCGGCGAACAATGGCTCCGGCTTTGAGGGTCTCGGTGATAACACGGCATTTTGGAATATTTCTACGGGTGTTGTCATGTTATTAGGTCGTTATATTTCGATGATCGCACTCCTTGCTGTAGCAGGTTCTCTGTCACGTAAGAAATGGGTTCCAGAAACGATTGGGACATTACGTACGGATAATGGTTTATTCGTTGGTATTCTCATTGGTACGGTCTTGATCATTGGTGCATTGACATTCCTGCCGGCGATTGTGCTTGGTCCTATTGCTGAGCATTTAACGAACCGTTAAAGAAAAGGTGGAACATAGATATGAATGCGAATCGAAAAAAGTTATTAACCGGTGATATTGTGACAAAGGCGATAAAAGATAGCTTTGTGAAATTGAACCCAGTCAAGATGATGAAAAACCCCGTGATGTTTGTGGTAGAAGTTGGGACACTCATTGTGCTACTCATGACGATTTTCCCAAATTACTTCGGTACGGAAGACAGTATCGGTTTTAATCTGACGGTATTTCTGATTTTGCTGTTAACGGTGCTGTTTGCTAACTTTGCTGAAGCTTTAGCAGAAGGGCGTGGCAAGGCACAGGCCGATTCTTTGAAACAATCGAAGAAAGAGATCACAGCCAATAAAATAGTGAATGGCGTTCTGAAGCAAGTACCTTCAACCGACCTCCGTAAAGGGGATATCGTCGTCGTGTCACAAGGAGAGATGATTCCCGGTGACGGTGAGGTGATCGAAGGTTTGGCATCTGTCGATGAATCCGCCATTACGGGTGAATCTGCAGCTGTTATTAAAGAAGCGGGTGGTGACTTTAGTTCGGTAACAGGCGGTACTCAGGTTGTCAGTGATAAGATCACAATCAAAATTACTAGTGACCCTGGAGAGTCTTTTATCGATCGTATGATCGCTCTGGTGGAGGGTGCTTCAAGACAAAAAACGCCTAATGAAATTGCATTGAACACACTGCTAACAAGCTTGACGATCATTTTTTTGATTGTTGTCGTTACCCTTGCACCGATTGCGAGATACTTGGAGATTGAGTTGACGGTTCCGATTCTTATATCTTTACTCGTATGTTTGATCCCAACAACGATTGGTGGGCTGCTGTCAGCTATCGGAATTGCGGGTATGGACCGTGTTACCCAATTCAACGTGCTGGCGATGTCTGGTAAAGCTGTTGAGGCCGCTGGAGATATCAATACGATGATTCTTGATAAGACGGGAACGATCACTTTCGGTAATCGGATGGCCAGTGAGTTTATTCCTGTCGGTTCAGAAAACTTAGCTTCTGTTGCGGAGTGGGCTGCGATTAGCTCCGTCAAAGACGAAACACCAGAAGGTCGCTCAGTGTTGGATCTTCTTAAGAAGCAAGAGCAACCTTTTAACGAATCTATCGCTATAGATGGCGAGTTTATCGAATTTAAAGCAGAAACCCGGATGAGTGGAATTGATCTGAAAGACGGTCGTAAAGTGCGTAAAGGCGCGGTTGATGCAGTGAAGAAATGGGTCGAAGCTCAAGGAGGCACAATACCCGTGGACTTGGGTACGAAAGGGGACTCGATTGCGAGGGAAGGCGGAACCCCACTGGCCGTAGCGGTCGATAATCAAATCTTCGGACTGATCTATCTCAAAGATACCGTGAAACCGGGGATGAAGGAACGCTTCGAACAACTTCGTAAAATGGGGATTAGAACCATTATGTGTACAGGAGATAATCCGTTGACGGCTGAAACTATTGCACGTGAGGCTGGTGTGGATGAGTTCATCGCTGAAAGCAAACCCGAAGATAAAATTGCTGTCATTAAGCGAGAACAAGCGCAAGGTAAGTTGGTGGCAATGACGGGGGATGGCACAAACGATGCCCCAGCACTCGCTCAAGCAGACGTAGGACTAGCGATGAACAGTGGTACGGTAGCAGCCAAGGAAGCGGCCAATATGGTCGATCTGGATTCTGACCCATCGAAGATTATTGAAGTGGTGGCTATAGGAAAGCAACTATTGATGACTCGTGGTGCACTAACGACATTTAGTATCTCAAACGACGTTGCCAAATATTTCGCTATCATTCCGGCCATGTTTATGCTTGCCATACCACAAATGGAAGCCCTCAATGTCATGAGATTAGGATCGCCGATGTCGGCCATATTGTCAGCGTTAATTTTTAACGCGATCATCATTCCATTATTGATCCCTCTTGCCATGAAAGGTGTAGCGTACAAACCGATGAGTTCCAACAAGCTGCTACAACGTAATCTTTTTATATATGGGTTGGGTGGTATCATAGCGCCGTTCGTCGGGATCAAGTTCATTGATATGGTTGTACATTTCTGGATTTAGATTATATATAGAAAGGGTATGAAGAGATATGAATAAAACGTTAAATACAGGCTTGAAAACGTTGGGCCTCTCCCTTGGTACTGCCATAAGATGTAGTCTGGTACTTATTGTATTGTGCGGCATCGTGTACCCGCTTGTGAGTACAGGAGCGGCACAACTGTTAATGCCTGGAAAGGCAAATGGTAGCCTTATTCTGAACAGTCAAGGTGAAGCGGTAGGCTCGGAATGGATCGGACAGAATTTTACAGACCCTAAGTATTTTCAAGGTAGAGTATCTAGCATCGAATATAAAGCTGAGGCATCTGGAACCAATAACTATGCTCCTTCCAATCCAGAATTGTTGAAGAGAACGCAAGAGTCAATTGCTGCATGGGAGCAAAACAACCCTGACGTACCCGTAAGCAAGCTTCCCATTGACTTGGTTACGAACTCGGGCTCTGGTCTGGACCCTCATATTACACCAGAGTCAGCTAAAGTTCAGATACCACGGATCAGCAAACTGTTAGGGATATCTGAGGCCCAACTAGGTAATCTGGTTGAAGCAAATACGGAAGGACGCGATCTTGGTGTGTTCGGGGAACCACGCGTTAATGTGCTTAAATTGAACATAGCTTTGAAAGAAACTTTTAATAAATAATGAAAGATGCCGGTCATCCTTATAAGGGTGCTCCGGTTTTTATCCGTGCAGGAGGGACGATGGATAATTTCAGAAGAAAAACACCGGAGGAGATCTTGCAGTCCATCTCCAAGCTACATCAAGGCCGATTGAAAGTTTATATTGGTTCTGTTAGCGGTTCTGGAAAAACGTATCATATGTTACGTGAAGGACAATCTCTTAAAAGCCAAGGTATTGATGTTGTAATCTGTGCTGTTTCTACGATGCAGCGTCCAGAGACGATAGAACAAATCGGGGATCTAGAACGTGTCCCGAGTATCCACTGGTGGAAGAATGGAATAGAGAAAAAAGATTTGGATCTGGATGCATTGATCGAACGGAACCCAGAGGTCGTACTTGTGGACGGACTGGCTCACCGAAATCGGGAAGATGCCCCATTGAGCACACGACTAGAAGATATACAACGCTTGATTAGTTATGGCATGAGTGTCATTACAACCGTCAACGTCTATGAACTTGAAGATGTGCGGTCAATTGCACAAAAACTAACTAAGATTGAGGTTGCGGAAACGGTACCTACAGATACGTTGAATCTAGCTGATGAAGTGGTACTGATCGATGTCACCCCCGAGAAGATGTTAACCCGGGTTGCTGAAGGGAAATTGAGCCTCGACGACAAAGAAATCTTTAAACGTGGAAATTTGGCGATACTCCGTGAACTAACATTGCGATTGGTAGCTGAAGGAGTCAACGACTCACTCGAAAAGTATCGTGAAGAATGGGGACTTATCGGCCCGTCAGGTGCAGGTGAACGCATCCTTGTCTCAACACAGTACCATTGGAATGGCTCGATTTACATGCGTAGAGGGCAACAAATTGCCAAGAGGTTGAATGGTGATTTGCTTGTCGTGACTTTTGTGAACAAGGATAAAGAGCTTAGCAGAGAAGCGGCAGCTTTTAAGAGATCACAGCTTAAGCTTGCTAATCGCATCGGAGCCGAGTTTGAGGAACTTCCATTATGTGCAAGAAGGGAGTTACCTAAGGTGTTGGTCCATTATGCACTTGAGAATAATGTGACACGCATCTTGCTTGGACATTCCAAGCAAACGCCATGGCAAGAGTTGTGGCAAGGGTCCATCGTGCATGATATGTTGAAAAAAACGCGCAATGTGGATATCTTCATTGTTGCGGATCGTGCAGAACACGATGGAGAACGAATCCTACCAACGAAAATTTCTAAACCAGAGCAAGATACGGAATTATTCCGCCGTTTAAGTTCTCAGGAATTGGATCAAAAAATTGAGCAAATCAAACGGGGTACTTTTCAAGTGTACATCGGTGCTGCTCCAGGTGTTGGAAAAACCTTTACTATGCTACGTGAAGGGAATCATCTGCTCAAAAAAGGAATCGATGTCTGTATTGGACTACTTGAAACACATGGTCGTAAAGACACACAAGCACAAGTTAATCTTTTAGAAATATTACCGAGAAAGGGGATTGAATATAGAGGAACCCAATTAGCAGAGATGGATACAGCGGGAATAATCCGAAGAAATCCAGAGGTTGTATTAGTCGATGAACTGGCACATACCAATGTCCCGGGTAGTCAATATAAAAAAAGATATGAAGATGTTCTTGAAATCTTGGCAGCGGGAATCTCGGTCATTACAACGGTCAATGTACAGCATTTGGAGAGTTTAAATGATGCTGTTGAACAAATTACAGGTGTGCGAGTTAGAGAGACGATACCAGATCATATTCTAAGGCTTGCGGATGAAGTTCAATTAATAGACGTTACGCCTCAATCGCTGCAACAGCGCATGAAAGACGGCAAAATTTATAATATGGAAAAGGTTCATCAAGCACTTAACAACTTTTTTAGAACGGGTAACTTGATTGCGCTTAGAGAATTGGCGTTACGGGAAATTGCTGATGATGTTGATGAAAGATTAGAAGCCTGGGAACGAAGCAACTCTTTAAGAGGTCCGTGGAGACGGAAAGAAGTGATTTATGTGTGCATCAATAATACTCTGCATGCAGAAAGATTGATTCGCAGAGGGTTTCGGATTGCCAACCGTCTGAAGGCGGTTTGGTATGTTACGTTTGTTCAGTTGGAGCATGCAGACAGTACCGCAGTCATGGCTGAGCAACTAGAAGCTCTAAAGAAACTCACTGAACGGTTAGGAGGGAAGTTTGAGATTCAAACGACGAGTAAGAGGAAGCACATACCTAATGTTCTGGTATCAAAAGCCAATGAGTATCAAGCCACACAGATGATCATGGGTCAATCCAAAACTAGGTTGTGGAAAGAAGTATGGCAAGGCTCCATTATAAAAAAACTCCTTCGTGCTACTAGACACTTGGATGTACTCGTTGTTGCTGATTTCGAACCTTTGAATTAATTCTTAAGGTCAATAGACGAATTAACGTAAAAATGAGGTGAACTAGATTTAGCTGGTTCACCTTATAATACGAAGCTATTTTACAGACTCTGGTAAAAAGATCGAATTGTGTTTAACTTGCGTTTTGGATTACTAATATAGAGTTAATATACTATGAAATCATCTTTTTTGAATTGACAGAATATAGAATCAAAGTATAATATTGATAGTGATAATCGTGATCACATTATTACTAACTTCGCTTCTTCAAAACATACCACACTATTCTACAAAATGTACTTTCACTACTACTCTTCTAATGAACCTAAAATTTATCACTCTTTGTTCGTCCACGGCATCGGAATCGGACATAAAACTTACGAGAACTACCACGAACTGGAACGTATTGTGATCCGCCAATTCCACAAAAGGCTCGTCTGGGCCAACAATGACTATTTGCCACACCGGCAATTCGAAGACAATACGTCTTTACTCATACAAAATTTTAGGAGGAATTGAAATGGATAATGTGAAAATGAAGGATTATCTTGAGGGTAGCCAGCAGCAGTGGGATGAGGAGTACAAAACAGGAGCGTGGGATTATTTATCCGATATCACAGAGTTTTCCAGATATTCGACCGTATATGGATATGTAAGAAAGTTAGTAGCGGAGGAAGGTATTCTGGATATGGGCTGCGGCACCGGAATATTGTACGACTTACTTCTGGACAGCGAGAAAAAAGTGTATACAGGCGTTGATCTCTCTCAAGAAGCGATCAAAATAGCCACAGATAAATCGCCAGAGCACACATTTTACTGCGGGGATATTCTGACATATGTTCCTCAGAAGCAATATGATGTCATGATTTTTAACGAATCGCTGCATTATGTGACCAACACTTCGAGCGTTCTTCTTAGATATTCCAATTATTTAACGCAGAACGGCGTTATCATTACTTCCTTGTATTCTCACAAAGACACCACTGATCTTGCTTTCTCTATTATCGAAAACAAGATCGAAGAAATCGAACAATGCGGTCTGTTTGAAGTGTTGGATAAGGTCACCATATTTAACCACAAAGCTGGCCTGAAATGGTATATTCACCTTTTGAAGAAAGTTTAGAAGATATAAGAAAAGATATATTCACCTATTCGTGTTCGTGACATGACTGATTCTAATGAGATTCCGATTCGATGGAATCTCTTTTCTATTTTTTATAGGGAAGTGTATAATATAACGTGTCATTTATGTGCACATGTTCTTCATCTGTTATAAGGTTCATAGTAGGGTATTTTGGTAATAACAGGTCTTCAGAAGGTCATGAGATTTAGGTAAATCATACATAATTTTGAGGAGGTTTTTTTTTGTGTGGAAAAATGTAGTAAGACAGGTACTCTAGTAATATATTTATAAATAGTACATTTATGCTGGATGGGGAGGTTTACGTGCTGGTTCATTATTTGCAACGACGAAACGTGATGTTGGTATTTATTTGTTTGATTTTATTGTGGAGCACCGCCTTTGTAGACAAAGCGGCCGCGGCGGAAGTGGTTAGTTCTGATTTTATTATTGTGAACAAGAAAACGAACAAATTGGCCTATTTTAGAAATGGAAAGTTAGACAAAGTATTCTCGGTAGCTACGGGTAAAGATCCTAGTTTGACACCAGAAGGTAGCTTCAAAATTGTGAACAAAATAAAAAACAGACCTTATTACAAAGAGAAGATTGCCGGAGGGGATCCACGAAATCCTTTAGGTGATAGGTGGTTAGGGTTAGAAGTGAATGGGACTAAGGGAACAACTTATGCTATTCATGGTAACAATAATGTGAATTCTATTGGGAAATATGTAAGTGCAGGTTGTATAAGAATGAAGAACGAGGAGATCCATTGGTTGTTCTCACAAGTTAAATTAAATATTGTTGCTATCATAACTTCTTCTAATTTACCGTTTGAACAGATTGCGATCAACAATGGGAAATTGCCTGATACGAAGGTGCTTACTGGAAAACTGATAATTGACGGCAAGAAACACACATTGAAAGAACCTCTTGTACTTGAAGATTCCCGCGTCTATATTCCACTCAGGGAGTCCATTAGATTACTTGGAGCTAATCTTCAATGGAACAATAAAACAGAGACCATTACCATGCTGGTGAATGGCCATACAATTACCCATAAACCACTTAGCAACCAAGCAACAGTGGACGGAGTGAGAGTTGAAATTATAGAATCTCGGTATCAAGGTGAAACGGTAATGATTTCTTTAAAGAGCTTACTGCAATTATCAGGATTACAAGGGAAATGGGATTCTAAATCTAATGCTGCTATCATTTATAACTCATGAAAAATAAGATTGAATTACCGAAGATCCCTCTTAACTTACCTGTATTATCACAACAAATGCACTCGTTGCAATCAAAAGATGAATTCAGTAATGGGTCTATAGAAGACACCACAATCGATAATCAAGAAGCTACTAAGGTTTCATTTGATAAAGTGGTCTTTAACAATGTAACGATTATGGAATCGTCATTACCGGAGATTGAGCTTACAGATGTCATTTTTGAAAAGTGTGACCTGTCAAATATTAATTTTTCTGGTTCTTTCATTCATCGGGTAGAGTTCAGAAATTGCAAACTGATAGGAACTGACTTCTCCCGAAGTAGATTCCAGAATGTTCGTTTTCTTAATTGCTTAGGGGATTATTCTATGTTTCGATTTGCAAATTTTAAGCAAGTTGGTTATGAGGATTGTTCATTAATTAGCGCCGACTTTTATCATTCTACTCTACACAAAATCTTCTTCACCCATTGCAAAATGGATCAGGCAATGATGTCAGGGTCAAAGTTAAATGGGATCGATCTAAGCGACTGCGAGTTTGATGGAATAACTGTGGAAATAGAAGACTTATATGGCTGTATCATCTCAGCACACCAAGCTTCGTCTTTTGCAGGGCTTTTAGGTCTAGTTATTAAATAGTAAAACAAGAAAAATGGATAGTGCCATCAGAATGTTTTCTGATGGCACTATCCATTTTTTTACGCTCATAAAATGTGTAACATTAGACTAGACTATAGACGGTCTTATTTCCAATACAAATGTCATTTCATGTATCCAGTTTATTAAGTTCTGTTTCAATAACTTTCAATCCATTGTCTCCATCTTCAACCACATGTTTAAGGGTCGATAATTTATTGGTCCAAAACTGTTCGTAAAAAGAAAGCCACTGTTTTAATTCTGTTAACGGTTCTGGTTGCAACCAATAAATTTTTTCTCTACCTACCTTACGTCCACGGACTAATTCTGCTTCTGAAAGGATATGAAGATGTTTGGCAACGGCTGTACGGCTCATGGAGAAATGGGATGTTATTTCTGAAATAGGTAATTCCTTTTCAGCAAGCAATCGAAGTACCTCTCTGCGAGTTGGGTCAGCAAGAGCTTGAAATACATCACGCTTTGCAGTTGAGGATATCATTTAACCCTCGACAACCTTTTTAAGTCCTTCATTAACAATCTGAACCCAACCTTGTCCCATTCTGTCACGAATAACGGAGCTTTTCTCGTTCGCTTTCGGAAGGATTGCATCAGGTTGTTTCCATCCACCATGAATGAGAGTAAACTCCGTCTTATCGCCCAACTCTTTTAACATAAACGTAATAATCCAACCATCGGTATCCCATGTAAAAGATAGTCTATTCGGAGCATCAATCTCAATTACTTTGCAAGGAGATGCACCAAAAGGTGATTGCAAATGGAATTCATGTCCTTCTTTCAGCTGGAAATCATTTGGCATGAACCAGGATGCAATGCCTTCTGCAGTCGATACGGTATCCCATACTTTTTGAATAGGTGCTTCAAAAATAACAGTTTGTTTAACATCCTCAAGTCTATTCTGATTGTTTGTTTCCATAATCATTCTCCTACTTTCTCATAAATGTACAACCATTTGGTTTCGCTTTTTAGATTATAACCAACCATTTGGTTTCATGTCAATGATAAGATGTTTCTATCTATGATCTTGCTCATACTAGCTTAGAAGGGCGAATATTGTCATATATAGAATGTGTAGTTTTCAAGTTGTTATACGAATTATGGTCGTCGACCTAGATAAGATGAATTGTTTATTTTAGGAATAATTAGTATTATAGTGCGTATGTGGTTCTTAATAGAGAGCCATGTACAACTCTCCAGAACACATAAAGAACACATTACATCGTTATAATGAACAGAGCATTATGCTGGAGAGAGGGATGAAGATTTGAGTAAAAAAGTCCTCCTTGTTGAAGATGAACGAAGAATCCGAGAAATCGTAGCGGATTATTTCAAGCAGCAACAGTGGACCGTCTATGAAGCCGATAATGGCAAGAGTGCCTTGGAGATGTTCGAGATGGCCAAGCCTAATTTGGTTATTTTAGATATATTAATGCCTGGTATGGATGGATGGGCAGTGTGTAAGCAAATACGCAATCAATCTGATGTACCTATCATATTATTAACTGCTAAATCGGATGATGATGATAAAATTCATGGATTTGAGCTTGGAGCTGATGATTATGTCACGAAACCGTTTAGCCCCAAAGTGTTGGTTGTTCGTGCCAATACTTTAATGAAAAGATTCGAGGGGTTGGTTAGTCCACAGGCACATATTCTTCGCTTTGGTCAAGCTGTATTGAATACATTGGCACATCGTCTAAACATAGAAGATACAGAGATCGAACTAACACCGAAAGAATATGAACTATTGCAATTTCTGATTCATAACAAAGGTATAGTGTTATCTAGAGATATAATTCTTGATCGTGTGTGGGGCTTGGATTTCGATGGTGACTCACGGGTAGTGGATACGCATATCAAAAAATTGCGAAGTAAACTAGGGCATGAATCTCGTTATATTCGAACGGTAATCGGAACAGGATATAGATTTGAGGAAGAAGAATGAAGAAACAAGGGGTTACATTTAAGCTGTTTGCTGTGACAGTCTCATTTTTTCTGTGCTTTTATGGATTGTTTACTTTAGGGCAACTCCTATTCTTTGAGAATTTCTATCAGTATCAAAAAATTAATCGTGTTGAGAGCAGCTTGAAGAAGTTCAGCAACCATTATGCACGAGCTAATTGGGATTCAGAACGTATCTCTACAGAAGCAGCCAAGGTAATGACACAGAATAAAAATCACCTCGCGATCGTAACATTAGATGGAAAAGTGAAATTTGACGATCCCTATCATATCAAAATAAAGCAAGAGAATGGTGAACTAACGGATGTGTCCATCTCCTTGTTTATGAGTGAGTATAGAGAACAATTTACGGCTGCTCAAATTCGTTTGGGTGATCAGTTAGACGTGGAAGGTGAGATGGATGGGCGATCATCTACCCAATTGCTGTATCCTATTCGTATTAGTAAAGAAGGGGGTTCTTCCATAGGAAGTCAGACCAATGGAAGGGCTCAAATTCAGACCAAGCAAGTATCGGGTAAAGTAGTAAGTTTGTTATTACCTAATAGGAAAGCATTGAGCCTGCGCCAGGGCATGTTTCTGATGGCTTTGGAAGATTGGTTTCCCTTATCGGAGGACCATAAGAAGCAATTACAGCGTGGAGAGATCGTCGAAGAGGAATGGACGGAGCCCTGGAGTGGCTTGCGTAACATCATTGTTGTTCAACCGATTCAATCTAATCAGCCGACACCTGAGCTTATATTCTCAGTCACGTCACTTCAAGAAATAAGTGAAGCGAATGAGGCCTTACGTTGGTTTTATCTATATTTGGGAATCGGCGGAGTCTGTATTATGGTGATTATGTCATTCATGTATTCCAAAATGGTGACTAAACCGTTAATTTCAATAAATCAAGTCGCCAAACGTATGGCGAAGCTAGATTTCACTACGTCTACTCCAGTCAGACGTAATGATGAATTTGGGAGCCTGTCAGATAGTTTGCATACCTTATCTAGAACATTAGATAGCACTCTTCATGAGTTGAAAGATGCCAATAGACAATTAGTAGTTGATATGGAGCAGAAACAGAAGATGGAGCGGATTCAACAAGATTTTTTCTCAAGTGCTTCACATGAATTAAAAACACCTTTAAGTATCATTAAAGGGTTTGCTGAGGGACTACATGATGGCGTGAGTGCAGGAAAACAAGATCATTATGTACAGGTCATTATTGAAGAATCCGAGAAAATGGAAGTGCTCGTCAAGGATATGCTTGATTTAGCGAAGCTTGAATCGGGTACGGTCAAATTAAGGAAAACACCGTTATTGTTGAGTGATCTTGTGGAAGAGGTTGTAGCAAAACTCGTCCATCTACTGAAAGACAAACAATTACAAGCTGTCGTGATTCCTTCTAATGAAATGCCAATTCAGGCCGATGTGGGCAGACTTGAACAAGTGATATTTAATATGATTGTGAATGCAATCCGTTATGCCGAATTGGGGAGCTCAATCATGATTAGAATTCAAAGCTCCAAAGAATCTACCATGTTTGCGATTGAGAATAAGGGTATTCATATCCCCGAGGAGCAACTCGAACTCGTGTGGGAACGGTTCTATCGCGCCGAACCTTCAAGAAATCGGGAAATGGGAGGCACGGGGCTAGGGTTATCTATAGTGAAGCATATACTAGATTTACATCGTTGTAGATATGCAGCAGAGAATATTCATGAAGGAGTCCGATTTGTTGTTTGGTTTGAGGACTAAGTAGGTTCGAGTAGTATACTGGGATTGATGATAAGGAGTCGAGAATGATGAAGTTATTTTGGTTGCCTTCTGCCTGTACCGCAGCGAATCTCGCTGCAGGGGTAATCTCATTGAAGTTGACCATTGACGGAGAATATATCGCTGCTTTTGTATTGGTAATGATTGCGGCATTTTGGGATGTATTAGATGGTTTACTAGCGAGATTACTACATGTGAGCAGCGAATATGGTAAAAACTTAGATTCTATTGCTGATGTCATTTCTTTTGGAGTAGCGCCTATATTTCTGATGTTTCTAAATAACTTGCAGGACATGCCACGGATGAGTGAATTAGTTATTGTTATTTTTCCAGTCTGTGGTGCACTACGTCTGGCAAGATTCAATATTCAGCCGAAAGAGTCAGCATCGAAGGGTTTTATTGGACTACCTATTACAGCTGCGGGCGTCATACTGGCTGGTGTTTCGGTATTGGGAGCGTATGTTCATACGACGATTATGATTATTATCGTTTGTTTACTATCTTGTTTAATGATTAGTCGTATACCATTCCCTTCTTTCAAAAAATGATATAGCGTAAGGGGGCACATGATGGAGTGGGCCATGGAATTCATAACACAATATGGATATTTAGCTATTTATGTATTGCTTGCTATTGGAATTGTTGGCCTCCCAGTACCTGAC
>DASXLR010000133.1:0-391341 GCA_036496075.1 Paenibacillus sp.
AGTTATCATTGCAGGATTTGCAGCAGAGCATTGCGTGTTATTTACCTATAATGGAGCAATTGAAAGAGGATTCAAACCCGTAATATTACAACAAGGAATTTTGAGTACACAAAGTGACGTAATCATTTCAACCTACAGAGAGAGGAATATGATTTCCTATCCCGTGATTGAATACTTAGCAAATGAATGAGATTGTGAAGGTAACGCAAGATGGCCCCAACAGCATATAACAAAGCATCTGAGCTACAGGGCATTCGCCTCTTGGTTGTCGGGAGTGAAATCATGGAAGTAAACTCAGACAACACATGACCCGGCCTAAGATAAGAGCTATCTAAGGCTGGGCGTTTCGTGAACACATAACGATTGTCGTTTTGCTAGATTGAACTGAATCAAAAGATAGATTGCCGATAGAGCAAGGCTCTGTTGGCTTATTATATTTGAAGGAGGAGAACTCAATGACAGAGAACGAAAAACAAACAAGCCCATCATAGGCGCATCCAAGCATCACTAGAACAATTGGCAAGTAGTTCTGTCGGTTCATGTTCAATGATGTGTCGACTAAACTGATACTACATCAGAAAGAAGTGATCAAGTATCAGTTATCACTTTCTACAGCAGTTCTGACATCCTTGAAGAAACGTTCCATTTGTCCAGCCTTTTTATCGTCATCTACCGTCCTAAAAACTTGAATTGCTTGTTTGACATCCCTCTCGCCATCAATTCTTTTACCACTGTTATATTTTAAAATTCCTTGAAAATATAATAATATAGTTTTCTCATATAATTGAGTAGATAACTTCGCATGTTGCCCCAATTGTTCTACAAAATTTTGTGCTAGTTTATGCTTTCCAAGCGATAAATAATGAGAAATGGCATTTATGAAAAATGTAAATAAAGCTTTTTCGAACAAGCGAATTTGGCTATAACCATTCAAGTTTCTTATTAAACGTTTAGTCGTACCTAGTATAAAATCATCATCAAATATGTACAGGCAATTTATCAGTAGAGATAGTTCAAATGCACTCCAATTTTCAATTGTTCCAATATGTTTCTTTAGTGCACAAACATATTGTTGATGTGTGCTTAGAAAATCGCCAATTGATTTTCCTGAAGTTTTAATAATCGCTCCTTTTATTCCCATATAAAGAGCGAGATAATAAATGTCATTTGTATTTTTATAAAGCTGGAGTATTCCGCTTAACTGTTTATCATTGATCGTTCTCTTAGAATAAAAATCCTCAAACAATTGAGCTGACAACTTATACTTCTCGTGTAACTCCAAACCTAAGAAATATTGAAACTCATCTAATCTAACGTTCATTCTATCCAAATACAGAAGAAGGTTTCCAAGAGGAATATCATTCGTTTGAGCTTCGTATGATGCTAGAGTTGTTCTACTAGAAATGCCACAACTCAAAGCAGACTGACTAATATTTCGCTCCACCCTCAACTTTTTCAACAGTATCCCTGCTTTCATAAATTACCTCCGGAAAAAGAAATCTGACTAAATTTTGGTCAATATTTACACTCTAGTTATTTTGTATTATATAATAAAAGAATTTGAATAGAAAGGAATGATTTGGAAATAATGTTGAACTATTTGATCGATATTCTAATCTGGGAACTGTGCCCTATGTAACTATTTTAGCAAAGCACTCTGAGGTTAATTTAAGCGACACAATGAAGGCAGAGTATCTATCTTTGTGAGTACTTCTTCTCTTTTATGGAGAAGAGATATTGCAGGTAGTGGAGTTGAACCAAATTCGGCAGGGTTTTACAGCCTTACTTGTGGTTTTTCATTTTGCGCTTGTTTTCTCACTCAAAACCAATGTGGAGTTTCCTTCCGCCTTGGTGATGAACCTTTTTGCTAGATGAATTATCCTCTAAAGAAAGAAATATGTCGAAATTCTGGTCATTATTCACATAACATTTAGTTTGTATTATAAAATGAAAGCGTTACAAAAAGTTGTAGGAAATTGGCATCTGGGAACTGTGCACTATGAGGTTATTTTAAGCATGGCACTCACTGATATGTTAATTTTAAGCGCTACTAAAGAAGGCAGAGTATCTTTGTGAGCACTTCTTCTCTTCTACAGAGAAGGATATTATATAGTGCTACTATCATGTAGAAAGGAGGAAATGTATATGTCGAACAATGAACTACGCGCTCAATATCGTTCTTCTGAGGGCCGAGCAAAGCAAGGATTTGTCTCTCCGGTTGGCGAAGTGGATGAGCAACAGTTAATGGAGATGGTTGCAGGTAGTGGAGTTGAACCCAATTCGGGTACCACTATGTATATTTCACTTATTTTTGGTTGTTCTAATGAATGTGGCACAGGTCCAGTACTTTGTGCGCCTGCTACCAAAAAGTGCTAATGTCTCGGAACCGTAGTTAGCATGTTCATAGTGAAATATTTAATTTGTTGATTATTTGCTAGCATAGTATAGGTAACTGTTCAGAAGTGAGATGGTAAAATGTTACCTTCTCACTTCTGATTGCTGTGTGGGAAATAGGAATCAATATTATGTTTATCTATGAGAGAAGTGAATAATACAGTTTAAAGTCTGATGTAAGGAAGCTATATCGTTTTTCCGAGGGAAGACCGAATAATCGATTTGTTTCACCAGTTGGCGAGAGCAGTTTGTAGAGAAAACATATTGCTTAATTCATTTTATGCGATTTGTCAGAGGATGAATATTTCTTGAATTTGATCATGCTAAGCAAGATAAGCAATTAAATTGATTCATTACTAAGTAGTTGAAAATGCCTCAAATCGGTACGATTGTTAATGATAATGTCGATGATCCTAACAATTGCAACATGGACAATTGCAATTATGACATGATTTTAAATAAGACATTTGATGCATTGATCAATTTATCTAAAAGGAAACCTATATACACCATTTATGCTTTGATTCATGGAGGGGATAGGTAATGAGTAGAAAATTAGTTCAGTTAGATGAGTGCAGTGCTATTCCTATTACATGGGAGGACAATCTGGGCCGAATATTAAGTGCCTCTAATGTTAATGAGTTTATTGAAAAAGAACCTAGCCCTATAATTCGTCCATTTCTAGCAGAATTTTGGCGCAATCTTCAGGAATCTCTGAATAATGTTAATGGAGATATTATTGATAAACTTCAAGTTGAACAAGGGCTCATGCAAGCGTGTGTACAACGTTTGTCTGCATTGCAGTACAAGACAACGATGCTAGAGATATCCATTGCTAGTCGGTTAGGTGATTTAACAACTGAATCGCCGAACGAGCGATATCAAGAGTATTTTAAACTGTTAGAAGATTCACATCATTTAAGAGCGTTCTTCGATACATACCCAGTATTAGCTAGGTGCATGACAGAATACACGTTAATGTTTAGCACATATGTATGTGAAATTATTGTTCATTACAGTTCAGATTGGAAAAAATTCAAGGCAAAGTTGGGAAATGGTTGCGAATATGATTGTCTAACTGGGATAGAGATTGGAGCAGGGGATACCCATAACACAGGTAAATCAGTTGCAATTTTAAAGTTTAACAGTGGTGCTAAACTAGTGTATAAACCTCATTCATTGCATATAGATGAATGTTATAGAGATATGATTGATTGGATTAATAAGAGAGGTTTTAAGTATTTGTTGAGCAGTCCGAATGTGCTCGATTGTGGAGCTTATGGATATCATGAGTTTATAAGTCACAATCCATGTCAATCTATTATGGAAGTAGAACAGTTCTATTATCGTCTAGGTGCATTAACGGCATTATGCTATGCATGTGGTGCTACCGATTATCATTCCGAGAATATTATCGCAAGTGGGGCTCAGCCGGTATTAATTGATTTAGAGACAATATTTACTCCATTAACAGAGACCCAATTACAGCATATGCTAGGAGAGCAAAGTCTGCGAACGGTATTTTCATCTCTTATGCTACCAGGAGTTTATTCTCCTAATCCACTTTTTGATATTGATTTAAGTGCAGTAGGTGGCCGAGGTGGACAGAAATCGCAATTAATGAAGATTCAGCGTATTACTAATGTTGGCACGGATGAAGCTTGTTTGATTGAAGATGACTTTTATACGACAGATGAGAAACAAAATCGACCAATATTGAATGGCGAATATGTGGACGTTTCAATGTATACGAAGCAGACGATCGAAGGATTTTGTGATTTGTATCGCTTAATACTTATGCATCGCGATACCTTTGTTCGTGACATACTCTTACCATATTCTGATGCGATGGGTCGTCATGTATTGCGGGCGACAGCCTTGTATGGAAAGTTATTAACACATAGTATGCATCCAGATTATTTACAGAATGAATCAGATCGTAATCGCTTATTACATATTATGGCTAATGAATCAGCGTTTCCACCCCAAGCTGTTATTGAACATGAGTTGGAACAAATGCAGCGGCAAGATGTTCCTTACTTTATGTTCTCACTTAATAGTCATGACTTGTATGATATGAATGGAGTCTGTATACGTGATTTTTATCCGATGTCGATTATTGAGTTAGTTGAACAATACCTGATGCAATTATCTGAAGAGGATCTTAGTATACAGCTGCAATATTTGCGCTGGTCTCTGTCTAGCTTGGAGGACAGTGATCATCATAGTGATGGTCATTCATATAATCAGCGTTCTGATATGTATAATCGCCATACTACAGTACTAACCCAAGATCTCATTGATAATGAGAATAGAATTACACAATTTCAGCAATGCGCGACATCAATAGGTGATAGTATAATGCGTCGCATTGTCAAAACAAATGATAGTAATATGTTGTGTATTGGGTTTGCTATAGTTGGAGAAGAGGATAAACATAAGCCAGTATGGTTAGAACACAATATGTATAGTGGTCTAAGCGGTTATGTGTTATATCTCGCTCAACTAACGAATATCACTTGTGACCAGCAGTATCGGGAAATGGCACAACAGCTTTTGAATACTATGCAGTCTAATAAGCTGAAACTAGATGAAGCTAGTGAATTGCATAAAGAGATAACGATTTCGACCTCAGCTTTTTCAGGCGAAGGTACTCATATTTATGCACTCATTTATTGTGGGTTGTTATGGAAAGATGATACCTTACTAGAAGATGCCAAGAATAGGTTACCCGTATTGAAGAGGGCAATAGAACAAGAGACTCAATATGATATTATCGCGGGACTTGCAGGTTGTATTATCGTTATGCTTCGTGTCTACGAAGCTTTGCATGATGCAGCGTATTTGCATGTGGCACAAGCGGCCGGGGAACGCCTTTATACATTAATGGAGGAATTGAGTTTTGATGCTGATTCGACAATAGACCCTGATGGAATGACGAACCAACGAGTAGACGATAATCACAGCACAACGAATAGTAATATATTGTTGACGGGTTTATCTCATGGTGCAGCGGGGTTAGCATGGGCTTTCACATGGCTTGCTAGGTTAAGTTATAATCACAGTAATCATTCAAGCTGGGATCAGTATTTGATAATGGCGAATAGATTGCTTGTATATGAAAATCATTACTATTCGGAAATTGAACAAAACTGGAGAGACTTACGCTTTACAGATAGACATGAATTTGCTGAATTTTGGTGTCATGGTGCTCCTGGTATCGCACTTGCTCGCGCAGAGATTATGCGTCATCTTGAAGCAATGAATCTCCTACAAGCACAAGAATGGGAATTTGTTACTCAAGACTATAAGAATGCACTGCAGACTTTGTTGAATCGTAGGAATAAATATAATAGTTTTTGTTTGTGTCACGGTATATTAGGCAATGCTGATATTTTGCTACACTTAAGTAAACTGATGAATAATCCTAATCTTGCCGATATAGCAAATGATTGGGCAATGGAAGCATTTGTAGATTATGAGTCATATAAGTCATCTGATCGCTTAATTGCAAGATTGGAGTGTGATGGATTAATGACAGGAACTGTTGGGATGGGGTACGAATATTTACGATTGTTAGATAATGGGGTGCCTTCTATCCTTGCGTTTGAATTGCCACGATCACTGTAATGTTATCGTTTAGTTGGACATGGAGATGATACGTATGAATGATAAGAGGCAAGATAAACAAGATCACCGACGACGCGTACCATTCATCGAACAGATGCAGCAGACGGAGTGTGGGGCTAGCTGTTTAGCAATGATTATGCATTACTATAAGTGTAGTATAAGTATGTATGATTTACGCGAAGCACTAGGCAGTGGCCGTGATGGGACTAGTATGTATCAGTTGAAGAAGACAGCGGAACAGCTTCAGTTTACAGCAAAATGTTATAGCTCTGATCTGTCATTGTTAGAGACTTTACAGTTACCAGCTATTATTCTTTGGGATGAACATCACTATGTAGTTTTGGAACGAATCAAAAATATGAATGATTCAAGCAAGAAGAAGTATACGATTATTGATCCTGCTACTGGACGCAAGCATTTGAATGAAGAATCATTTATGAGCCACTTTCATGGCTACGTGTTAGAACTTATTCCAACGGTAAACTTCGAGCGTGTAAAGGCAGCAAATGTCTGGGCTACTATGTTCAGACTTATACTTCAAAATAAAAAATTGTTCGTTCTTGTATTTTTAGTAGCTGCTGTATTGCAATTGTGTGCCATAGCAATGCCGATATTAATTCAGCAATTGATCGATAAGGTAATTATGCCTGCTAATACGACGATGATGAGTGTTATGGCATTGGGTATTATTATCATGTTAGTGACTTCATCTTTGTTTACCTATATTCGGGGCAGAGTACTTATTACAATGCACAATGTTTTGGATTCCTTGTTACAGACTACATTTTTTCAACATTTGCTTAAACTTCCCTATAGCTTCTTTATGCTTCGGTCTATTGGTGATCTCCTATTTCGGGCTAACTCGTTGAATGTGATACGTGAACTTATTTCTGGGAGTATCATTCGTGGGGTATTAGATGCATTGATGTTAATCGTTCTTTTCATATATATGTCGATACAATCTACTTCTTTGGCATTGTTAGTTGTTGCTTTATCACTAATCAATATCATTGCAGTTGTATTTACTAAGAAGGTAATCGCTGAATGGAATCAGCGTCAGATTCTTGCAGGAACGAATGTACAATCGGTACAAACGGAGATGCTATTGGGTATATTTCATATTAAGACCAGTGGTGTTGAAGAGAGTATGTTTGAGAAGTGGCGACATCATTTTATGAATTTACTTGATATTTATCGCAGTAAAGAACGAATTACCAACGTACTAGTAACAATGTCCAGTCTATTACAACTAACAGCACCGCTTATCATATTATGGGTGGGTGCATATCGAGTCTTTGATGGCGTAATATCACTAGGAATACTTATTGCGATTCAATCCATAGCAAGTCAATTTTTTGGAGTAAGTGGTAGTTTGGTGGGGACAGTTAATAGCTTTATTCTCACAACTTCATATTTAAAACGTGTTCAAGATGTACTTGATGCTCCGACTGAACATTATGATGGTAAACTAAAAATAGAATTGATAGGAAAGATTGAATTAGATAATGTATCCTATGCATATTCGAAGTTCGGTGATCCAATACTGTGTGATATTAGTATGCACATTAAGCCTGGTCAGAAAGTGGCGATTATTGGTCAATCTGGTGCAGGAAAGTCGACTTTAGTCAATCTGTTGATTGGCTTATTTGAACCAACAGCAGGTCGCATTTGTTATGATGGCATAGATTCACAAAATTTAGACATGCAGCATATACGGAAGCAGATTGGTACTGTGCCTCAGAGTATTTATCTATTTAATCGTAGCATTCTGGATAATATTAAATTTTCTGCAGCTGAAGCAACAATAGAAGATGTGATGGAGGCAGCAAAAGCTGCTCAAATTCATGATGAAATCATGCAGATGCCGATGAAGTATCATACGATGATAAGTGAGATGGGTATGAATCTATCAGGTGGTCAACGGCAACGGATTGCATTAGCGAAGGCACTGCTAACTAAACCGAAAGTCTTATTGCTTGACGAAGCCACAAGCTCACTTGATCATTTAAACGAAGAGAGAATTGATCGTTATTTGTCTGATATTGCATGTACACGCATCGTTATTGCTCATCGCTTAACTACCGTGATGAATAGTGATGTTATTCTTGTATTAGACCAAGGACGCATCAGTGCTATAGGGACGCATGAACAATTATTGGAGAAGTCAGATTATTATCGACTCTACTATTGTGATCTAGCCGTAGTGTGAATTATTATATTAGTATCTTGGCGATGAATTAAAGTTGCGATTTATGATGGAGCAGTTAGCGGTGATTCTGTAACGATTGATTATATTAATCAAACTTTTGTAGCTTAGTTTAGGCAGATTAGTAATGCAGCTACTGACAGCGATTTTTAAATATATTCCGCAGACCCAGCGAACCGGCAATCCCTTTTCCCTAGAGGAGCTTCCGGTGAGGCTGTATACGGACGAGGACTATATTGTTAGTCAGTCGCTGTATGCCACAGCTTTTCATGAAATGCGCGTCCGTGTCGGGTTCTTTCCTGATTCTGTGATTGCTCAGCCCAGTGATAAAGAACGAAGAACATGGAAAGAGGATGCGGAAAACCGTTTTGTCTACGAAATAAATGGGGAAGTCGTCGCATATAGCCACCTATCTGGTAATAAACTCAGCAGTATTTCTGTCCGTACAGACTTTCAGGGGCTTGGGATCGGAAGAAAGTTTGTTATGTATTTATGTAACGAGATCTATCTGCGTGGCAGTGCAAACGTCGACCTTTGGTGTGTTGTCGGGAATTATGCCGGAAATTTGTATAACAGCCTTGGCTTTAAAGAAAAGTATATTACGGAATTCATGCGGAAAACGCTGTAATTTCTGCTGTATTCCCTTGGCAGGAACGCATTGCACACAACGTTATGATCACTGCTAAAAAGCTCTGATCGGTATATGCAGGATTCATCGGGCGGTTGCTCCCATTACTGCAAAGGATGGCCATTTTTACATCAAAACTTTCTGGTGAATACAACACGGTGAAGGATTACTGTTGTTTTGCACTACTAACGGGAAACGATAGTTGAATCACCGACAGTCAGGCTGCCGAGGTAATCGGCGGCCTTTTGTGCATAATTATGAAGGCTTGATCATAGCCCAAGGATTGAGCAAAGAAGTTTGGCGGTTAAGTGTCGAGGTACATTTTTCGCCGATAGAGACGTTAAGCAGAACCGTATCATAAGTAACGACTAAATTCTGGGACAGTAAGAGCGTAGGGGCGCAGAAAGAAGCTAATCTGGATAAAGCGAGGATGGAAATAGAAGGCCCGATTAGCTTGTTTGAAGTGCTAATACGGGCCTTTTAAATGATGCGGAGAGGTTATTGCAGCTTAGTTTTCAAATATGTGAAGTTGGCTGCAACAACAGCAATCACTTTAAACTGACTGGTTGCTGTTGTGTAACACAATGAATCATACCACCTTCTTTATAAAGCTCCCTCACATCAATTCCAATAACTTCACGGTCAGGGTATAGTTTTTGGATTATATCGTTTGCTGCTTTGTCATTAGGATCATTATAATTCGGAACTAATACAACTGTATTCCCAATATAATAATTTATATATGAACCCTTGTATCCCAAATTCTCTCCATTATCTAAAATTACATTGTTTTTGCTAATTGGTAAATACACATAATGATAAGGCTTGTCGAAGGCATTTTTAGCGCTCATTAATGTTTGGATATCCTTATTAGTGACACCCCATTCTTCTAAATCATCATTTTTCATTGTGATAATTGTAGATTTATTATAAATTTTAACAAATCCATCAATATGAAAATCCGTAATATCGAGATCTGGCACACCATCTAACCAAATAAAATGAGTAGCACCAAGATACTCTGTTATATACTCCTCAATATCGGCTTCTGAAAATTTAGGATTTCTATTCTTATTAGTAACAGCACTACGTGTCGATAAAAATGTACCATTACCATCGAGTTCAAATGCTCCACCTTCAAGTACGACATCATTTAGATCAATGGTTTTCATACCCAGCTGTTTACTAAGTCTATTTGATATTAATGTATCATTTTTATACGGAGTTTTCTGACCCCATCCATTAAATCCCCAGTCCATGAGTTTAATATTTTTATCTTTGTCGTATACAAAAATCGGTGCAGTATCTCTTGCCCATACGTCGTCAGTAGGAACAATGTAGAAGTCGATTTTATCCATATCTATACCCTCGTCATACAGAAGATCATAAATATAATTCTTTTCGTATTCATCAAATGCGATAATATGAACATTCTCCCCTTCACTTAAGGCACCTGTCATCTCTATCCAAATTGGCTCAACCTTTTCCCTATAATCTTTACCGTATGTGAAGTTATGGGGCCATTGTATCCATGTACCTTCATGTTTGCTACTTTCATCAGGCATTGTGTATTTGCCTACGTTTTGTTTCATCATGTTTTGACTCTCTTCAGTTTTAATCTGATGACACCCCATTAAGATACCAGCCGATAATATAGCCCCCGAGCACAATACAACTAACTTATTCATTTCATAATCTCCTTATGTTCTGATAACGTTCTCTTGGAAGTAGAATAAGCGTTGACATAGTGTCAAGGTCAAGCAATTATTGTCTTGCTTTTTTTGATAACAGGAAAACAGATTTGCGACACAAACTCCTCCACAGGGCAGTCACATTCTGGACCTTTTAAGTAGGTTTCATAAGGTGGACCATCCAAGCAATAGCCGTTGCTTTCTATCCATTCTTCAAGTGCCATATGAGCGTATCCGATATAGTCATAACTTCCAATATACAATGTAGTAGCAACAAACTTTTGGGATAGTTTTTTTATTTGCCATTCCCTTGATGTATATCCGTCATTCTTATGAATGATCGGGATCATCAATTCAATATCGCTATGGTTAGGGGTAAACTCTTCATCGAAAAAAATGACAGACGGAACACCAAGCAACTGAATATTACTTTCTTTCGCATTTTCGTATAAGGAATCAACGTACTTGTCCATGTCAGCAATGTTAATCTGCAATCTTTGACTTATGACCTCTATCTCGTTTCTCATTCCGAGCAATATATCAAAAGATCTTCTTTCTCCTCGAATCAAATCCACTTTGATTTCAATCATTTCTTGCATTTCTGCAATGATTTGTCTATTTCGATTCATCTCGCCCGATAATTCATGTATTTTCGAGTGCATCAATCCAGTAAATAATTTTCTATCTGACGTCTGAAGGATAGTTCTAATCTCCGGTAGGGAAAATCTATATTCTTTCAGTTTCTTGATAAGTAATGCCGTTTCCAATTGACTCTTCTCATAATATCTATACCCGTTTGTGGTATCTACATGCACTGGTTTCAACAGTTCTTCCTTGTCGTAGTGTCGTAACATGCGTGCACTCATTTTGCAAAGCTGAGAAAATCTGCTGATCGTGTACATATTTCTCTCTTCCTTAGTGTGATATTATTTTTTAGGCAAATGACTCTCTAGTAATCGACTCAGGCTTCTGTGCTTTAAAATTACAGTCTAATACGTTTGGTGCGACCGTGCAAAATTTATCTCTTTAAGAGCGGTATTAGTTCATATGGTCCCGTCATTGCAACCCTAATTCTTTTATCAATCGTTGCACTTTTTATGTTTTACTTTAAGCCTACGATTTATTAATTCATCACGAATTTGACGGTATCGATATCGACCTTCATGCTCGTCATAAATCGATTGTATGTATATTGGATTGGGAGAATGTGTGATACGTCAATTCCGTCGAGGGCAACACATTGGCAGAAATTTAGCCGTTATAGTGTGTAAGATGAACCGTACCACAAATAACGGCAAGTTTTTATAGTGGAGGGTGAGCAAGATTCCGTTTACAAAAAAAGAAACAACTTACTTGTGCACAAATAGTTGCGATATGACGCTTCAGCTGATCTATACTTCAATCGAAAGGAGGGAATCAGATGGATTGGCTTGCAAGGATGAATCGGTCAATGGATTACATAGAAATGAATTTATCTGGGGAGATTCAACTGGCTGAAGTTGCCCGTAAAGCTTGCTGTTCGTCGCATCAGTTCCAAAGAATGTTCTCATTCATTACGAATGTGACGCTTGCGGAATATATTCGGCGTAGACGACTTACCCTTGCGGCAATTGAATTGCAAAATAGTGATGCGAAAGTTATCGATATTGCTTTGAAATACGGCTATGAATCTCCGGTTTCTTTTGCGCGTGCTTTTCAATCGATGCATGGTGTCAATCCGGCAATGGCCCGCCAGGAAGGGGTCTCGCTCAAAGCTTATCCTCGACTTTCCTTCCTTATTACGATTAAAGGAGCCGAAGCGATGAATTATCGTATTGAAACAAAGGAAGCATTCCAGGTATTTGGCATCGAAGAAGTGTTTCACACAAACGGAGGTGGTGAAGAACCGTATACGCCGGCACAATTGTGGCAGCAATGCCACGCCAATGGCGAAGTAGAGAGGCTTGCTGCCAACGCAGGAGACTTGCCTTCTTTTGTGAGCCAGGATTTATACAAAGTACATGCGGTTTGTAGCTACAAAAAGACTGGAAATGATACTTTTCCGTATATGCTTTTTGCATTTAAGAGTGAATCTAGTAAAACAGACGGATATTCTACCATAATGATCCCTGCCCAGACTTGGGCAATATTCCACTCGGACCCATTTACATGGGATAAATTCGATGAAACGATCGAGACGTTATACCGGCGGTTCTACTCAGAATGGTTGCCAACGGCCGGATATGAGCAGGTCGATGGAATGGAATTCGAAATCTACGGCGGCAGAGCCGAGCTTAACTACGTTGAATTATGGTTCGGCGTAAGAAAAATTACTTAATATATATTATTTATAGAATAAAGTTGTAAATTGAATAAGTTCTTGTTTTCCCTCAGAATACGCGTGTAAAAAAGAAAAACCCCCGTAATGGATGGTTTTAAACTTGCCGTTTCAGACAGCGCGGTAAACCCTACTACAAGTAAAGCTAAATCCACTCTAATTAGAGTGGATTTTATGTTTTTCAATCATGAGTATCATATACCTGTAAATGTATATCCGTTGATCGTTAGCGTACTCTTAATACAAATATGCTTTTTTAAATCATACATAGTTGATTCTCGTCCATCTTTGTATAGTAAGAGTATAATAAATGGGAAGAAGCATACCCTAAAAGGGCTTCTGCATGTAGATATGGGACTGGATAAATAGATTAAAAAATGATTTCTATTTGAGGCTCTAAATCATAATTAGTGGTTGCAGAAAATAGAGATCTATGCAGATGGTAGCGGAGACGATGGAATTGTCGTGGAGAAGCGTAGCGTTCGCCTAAAAGCTTTCCTTTGGAAAGCTACTTCGAAAGCATGCGCTTTGCCCCTGAATTTACCGTAAAGAACGGTTAATCAAAAAAAATTTGGGGGCAACAGCGATCGGAAGGACAATCCATCCGCGTAGCGGTCAACTATCCATTCGATATATTGGTCAACTTATGTTTTGGGCCCTATTTGATGTATACAAAGAGTTCAAAAAATAACGAAGAAGAGAAGGGTGCGATGACAATGGGAGATGAAAGATTAGAAGCAGGTTGGAACTTTGATAATAGTTATGCTCGACTGCCACAACTATTTTCTAGCAGTATTAACCCTACGCCTGTAAGTTCGCCACAGCTAGTTATTCTCAATGAGAAGTTGGCAACATCCTTAGCGTTAAGCACCAAGGCATTGCAAAGTGAAGAAGGCGTGGCGGTGCTTGCTGGAAACATAATTCCTGAGGGTGCTTTACCTCTTGCTCAGGCTTACGCAGGTCATCAATTTGGGAATTTCACGATGTTAGGGGATGGACGGGCTGTTTTACTTGGTGAGCAGATGACTCCCGAAGGTGAGCGTTTGGACATACAACTAAAGGGTTCAGGTCGAACGCCATACTCCCGCGGAGGTGATGGTCGGGCGGCACTGGGGCCGATGCTGCGCGAATACATCATTAGCGAATCCATGCATGCGCTTGGTATTCCTACTACTCGTAGCCTAGCGGTGGTGACGACTGGTGAATCCGTAATCCGTGAAAATGACTTGCCAGGTGCCATTCTTACTCGCGTGGCTGCCAGTCATTTGCGCGTGGGTACTTTTGAATATGTTTCACAATGGGGAGATGTTGAAGATCTTCGGACTCTTGCGGAATATACATTACAACGACATTTTCCAGATGTTGAAGGTGTTGAAAACCGTTATCTTCATTTACTTCAGGAAGTCATCAAACGTCAGGCTGTACTGATTGCCAAATGGCAACTGGTTGGCTTTATTCATGGGGTAATGAATACCGATAATATGGCTATTAGTGGAGAAACGATTGATTATGGTCCTTGCGCATTTATGGATACCTATGATCCTGCACAGGTGTTTAGTTCTATTGATAGGCAAGGTCGCTATGCCTATGGGAATCAACCGTATATTGGAAATTGGAATCTTGCACAATTTGCTGAAGCCATTTTGCCATTACTTCATGACAATCAATCTGAAGCAGTGGAACTGGCTCAGGGTGCGTTATCAGAATATACTGCGTTGTATTTTGAAACTTGGATTGCGGGAATGAGAGCGAAACTTGGAATATTTAACGAAGAAGTACAGGATGAGTCTCTTATCAAAGATCTCCTCGATATGATGCATAAGTATCATGCAGACTATACAAACACTTTCCTTGCCTTAACATTTAATACGGTGGAGGATACGGTTCTGTCTGGCACCCCAGAGTTTACGGAGTGGCATACGTTGTGGCAGGAGAGACTAGACAGGCAACAGGAATCGAAAGACTCATCACATGAGTTGATGCGAAACAGCAACCCTGCAATTATTCCTCGAAATCATCGGGTAGAAGAAGCCCTAGAAGCGGCAGAGAAATGTGGAGATTACAGTGTAATGGAGCAACTACTTGAGGTTCTTTCTAGTCCCTATGCACACTCACCAGAACAGGCTGTTTACGCTACTCTACCTGTAGAGTCAGCTCGTCCTTACCGAACTTTTTGTGGGACATGATATAGAAATATAGGTAGTAGTTAAATTGTGTAGGTAACATTTTAACTAATGCATGAAATTAAAAATTCGTCTTTTGAATGATACGGTGAACCGTAGGGCTGCCAAGTGGCAGCCCTTTGTTCAAATCTAACGGGAAACGATACTACACAATTGAACCGTATCATAAGTAGGGCGGAAGTTTTAAATTTAAGTTCCTCTGCGAAAGTATTATGATGGTCGTAATACTTTCACCATGTTCGTAGCCGTTAAAATCAGCGATGATGGGTTCAGATCGAATAGGAACCTGGAGGTTACAAGATGGAAAGAATAGAAAAGTTCCACGGGAATAATCATTATGAGATAGATCTACCTAACGGAAATCTACATGTATTTGCTAATCTGGACATTTATCAATCGTTTGATTCCAGACCATTTGAAATGGCCGATAACAACTTAAGAATTCCACGTAATGTATATATGAGCTATACGCCAGATGCGCATGTAGGAATTGGAACCTGTATCGGAACAACTGCAGTGTGGAATATGAAGGATGGGTTTGTATCACCTTCAATTGTGGGTGTGGACATTGGCTGTGGGATGCGTGTCCATACGACACCTCTACATAAGAAGGACATTCAGGATAAAGGTGTGCGGAGAGCACTAATTAAGACGATTGAGAAATATGTTCCGACTAATGAACGTACGAACTCCCATTATGCAGATATAGACATTAGGGAAGTTGTGAAGTATGGTCTGAAAGGACTTCCGAGTGCTTATGTTCCTCATGAGCAATGGTTGACACACGTAGAGCAGTCGACATTCAAGTATGATCATCAATATCTTGACAAGCTACCAGATGACATTCATAAATATGCTCACGGTCAATTGGGGACATTGGGCGGTGGAAATCATTTTATCGAGATACAGTACCTAGAGATAGAAGAAGCACAGAAGGATTTAGCGACTCAATGGGGGTTATTCGATGGGCAAGTCATCGTAATGATTCATTCTGGTTCCCGGGCGTGGGGAGCTAAACTTGGTCAAGAGTATACGAAGCTATTCCGAGCATCCATGTTCAACTGGGGGATAGAGAATCCAGATCGTAGTCTGATCTATGCACCGATTTCGAGCGATGAAGGGCAAAGCTATCTCAATCTAATGTACTCCGCATTGAATTTCGCGGTTAGCAACAGGCATATGATTGCATTCGGTGTTCGTGAGGCTTTCCGCGAATTATTCGGGGGAGAAATTGAGTTTCCGGTGCTTTATGACTTAATGCATAACTATGCATTGAAGGAATATCATCGGAATGAGGCGATGCTTGTCCACCGGAAAGGGGCAACACGCGCGTTGCCACCTGGACATTTTCTCAACACGGCTGCTTATAAAGAAACGGGGCATCCGGCATTAATTCCAGGCTCAATGGGAACTTCATCTTATATTATGATAGGTAAAGAAGAAGGGATGAAGAATTTTTATTCCATTTGCCACGGAGCAGGGAGAGCTAGATCAAGGAAAGCTACTAAGGAATTGGTGACAGTTGATGAATTCCAGCGCTCCATGAAAGTGGGCTCCGATGAAGAAATTCTGGTCAACCACCGTTCCTTAGCAACGATTCTTGATGAATGTCCACAAGCATATAAAGACGTTGATCAGATTATTGACAGTGTGGTGGGTGCATCCCTAGCTGATGTAGTGGCAACATGTAAGCCTATGGCAGCGATTAAGGGAGTTTAATGTCTGAACTAACGGCAAGGAAGCAGAGCTATGCTCAAATTGAACTTGACTTACTCAGGGGAGATAACCCCATTTTTACTTGAGAAGCTAGAATGAGTTTGAATATATTAGGGATGTATTAATAAAGAATCGTCTTCCAGTTCACTGAAGACGATTCTTTATGGAATCTGTTTAAAATCATGGAGTGACATCGTGGTATTTATTTGGTGTCCATATCTACCATCTGATCTAGTTCCAATGGCAAAAAGGCATATTCTCCATTCTTTAAAGTCTTACATTTACGAACAGGAATAGGATGTTTGAAGATGGGTCCGTCTATGACTGTGGTATGGAACTCACCACCTTCCCCACATGGGTCAATACCACGAACTTCGAGCTCCTTTACATATTCATGGGTTAACGTTCGCCCTAAATCGTCTTCACGCATCCCTAAGGATAAATTTACAGTTACAATGATCGTGATAAATCCAAGATTGATAAACTCTTCGACCACTTCTCTATGATCCATTTCCCATAGAGGCATCCCAAGCTTTAATCCAGCATTTTTCGTAACCTTGTCATGCCAACAACCATGAGCAGGCATATCCAAGTCTCCAGTTACTAACACTTCTGCTCCTTGATTCTTAGCATGTTCCAAGAGTCGCATATACACTTCTTCATAATCTGTCCAACTTGAAGCCGCAGTATTTACCGGTAGACCTATAGATTCAGCTTGGGCACGTATGAGCTCTGGAGGCATTCCATGGGATCTAGAACGTTTCCCTTCTTCCTCCAACATCACGATCAGCCCAACTGCCTTTCCCATTTTCATTGCTTTATATAGAGCTAAGACACTATCCTTTCCTCCACTAAACGAAGCTATAAAATTATGCCCGAGAGCGCCATTTTTCCAATCCATAATTTCTGTCATTGCGATCTTCCCCCTTTATTGTTATGACTGTTGCTCGATAGCTGTTGATTAACTAATCTGATGTTTCTCAACCTATATGTTTCATTTTATCATTTTATTTTTGCAGATCACGTTACCATAGTGAAGTGTGTAAGAAGTATTGACTAGAATCATGATAACTGGGGTGGAATAATTGATAGAAATAAGACAGGTTAATGATGAAGATATTACTTGGATTAATCAGCATTACGAGAGGATTGGTTTTGTTCCTTCAAATCTTGATTCAGATGTAGTATTGATAGCTAGTTATTGTGGTGAACAAGTGGGTCTTGGAAGGATAGTAAAAATCGAATAAGATGTAGGAAGAATACCCTAAACGTAAACTAACCAATGATTAGTAGAAGATAATAGGAGATGCCGACTAAAGCATCTCTTTTAAATTACCTTAAGAGACATGCCGTTAAAGATAGCATGGAGACAGTATCATAAATGAAGACTATATTTTCCGGTGTGATTCCGAATTACTTAAGCAATGTAAGCACTACCTCTATCGTGTTGTCGACAAATGATCGCTCTGGACGAGATTTCATGATTACGGTTAGTCCAATTAACGACACGATTAGCGCCTGTGACAAAGCCTTCGCGTTTACCCCGATCTCGAGCTCACCTGATTGTATACCTCGTTCAATGGTTTCTTGAAATATGACCGATAGGTACATTTGATGTTCCCTTGTAAGAATTTCAAATTTCTCATCATGAGGCGCAAGTTCGACCATTGTATTGATGCAAAAGCATCCTCGGCTGGGGCTTTCTGTATATTCCTCAGCAACCACACCTTCAAAAAAAGTGCGAAATGCTTCTTTTACAGATGGATTGTTTTGAAGTTTAGTTCGTACCTCGGAAGCACGAGACATCGTGTATTTGCGTAGCGCGGCTTCGAACAATTCTTTTTTGTCTCCAAAGGCAGAGTATATACTGGGTCGTTGTATTCCCATTCTGGAAGTTAAATCGCTTAATGAGGTAGCTTCATATCCCTTCTCCCAAAATAGTTGCATAGCTGCATCTAATACTTTTTCTTCGTCAAATTCGCGGGTTCGTCCCATAATCAATACCTCTCATTACTCTTGATTTTTTCTTAATTGCTCAATGATTCCGATCATATGTAACTGCCAACGGCCTTTATTTACATACCAAACAGTATATTATAATTGTATAATTAGCCGTTTATTTTGTCAAATGTAGGTTAGTTTATCCTATCAAGGGAAGATCGTATATTAAGTTATAACAAGGTAAATCTAATATATTTATTGACAGCAATAGTATCTGTGAGATATATTTACTGGGCGTTATAACATACCGATCGGTACAATATAATGCTTAGCATCTAAAATGAATGGAGGTAAGGTGTGAACAAAATGGAGGATGTTATAGAAAAAGTAGCAGTTAATGCCGATATAAAGGCGAATTCGTCACAGGTGACGCTGATCACGTCTGATTCAGGTCATCATGCTTCTATGTCTCGCTATGTGACCCTATTGTTTGCGGCTGCCTGCGGGATGTCAGTCGCCAATATCTACTTCGCGCAGCCACTACTCGATAAGCTGTCGATTGAGTTTGGTATTGGCCATTCCATCATTGGCATTGTTATTACCGTTACGCAGATCTTTTATGGATTGGGACTGCTGCTGCTGGTGCCGCTTGGAGATTTGCTGAACCAGCGCCGTTTGATTATCGGTCAGATGTTATTATCCATAATAGCTCTGGTTATCGTTGGGACTGCCTCCACCAGCATGGTGCTATTCGCAGGTATGGCCTTGGTGGGACTGCTTGCCGTTGTGACACAGACTCTTGTTGCGTTCGCGGCGAATATGGCTGCCCCTGCCGAACGAGGACGCGTCGTTGGCATGGTAACAAGCGGGATTGTGATAGGCATACTTCTTGCGCGGTCCATTGCAGGAATATTAACGGATCTTGCGGGTTGGCGTTCCGTATATCTAGTCTCTGCTGCGCTGATGCTTTTTATGGTTTGTATGTTTTTTAGGGTGTTGCCCAATGTTGAGCGAGAGGTAAAGTCACTGTCCTATCCTCAGTTGCTTGGATCGGTGCTTATGTTGTTTATACAAGAACGGATGTTACGCATCCGCTCTGTTCTGGCCCTGTTGATTTTTGCAGATTTCAGCATTTTGTGGACTTCACTCGTACTGCCCCTTAGCACGCCGCCATTATCTCTTTCGCACAGTGCAATTGGAGCATTTGGTCTTGTAGGAGTAGCTGGAGCGTTAGCTGCAGCACGAGCGGGGAAGCTGGCTGATCGAGGTTACGGACAGAGAACGACGGGTATTGCTTTGATCCTATTGTTGATTTCATGGTTGTTCATCAGCTATACAGAGCAGTCGTTATTCGCATTAGTTGTAGGTATTGTTCTGCTTGATTTGGCAGTGCAGGCCATACATGTCACTAATCAAACTATGATCCTTCCATTGCGTACGGAGGCACGTAGTCGTCTTACTGCCGGGTACATGGTGTTCTATTCGATCGGCAGTGCTAGCGGTTCAATTGCCTCGACCCAAATGTATGCACACTATGGCTGGGAAGGAGTATGCTTGCTCGGGGCTTCTGTTAGTGCTTTAGCTCTTCTATTTTGGGCAATGACCCGCCGTGCTACGGCTGCCGCATTAAAATAAGCTTGTGTCCTATGATATACAGATTCAGCATCAATAATTTGATTTACACATCAATCCGCTTGAAAGAATCGATTAATAATTCGGAATAAAGATATATAATATTGGATTTTTTTTTACTTTCAAAGCTGTTTTTAGAGAAAAATTTTGTAAAAGGAGAGATTGCACGTGGAGATAGGGATTACTTCGTTTGTAGAAACAAAGCCGGACGTTAAGACAGGTGAAGTGATAAGTCACGCACAGCGATTGCGTGAAGTTGTCGAGGAAATTGTCCTTGCCGATCAAGTGGGACTTGATGTGTTTGGCGTAGGTGAGCATCATCGGCAGGACTATGCAGCATCCTCACCGGCAGTTGTACTGGCTGCGGCTGCAGCGCAGACGAAACGGATTCGGCTGACCAGCGCAGTGACGGTGCTTTCTTCCCTTGATCCGGTGCGCGTTTTTCAGGATTTTGCTACGCTCGACGGCATTTCCAATGGACGTGCGGAGATTATGGCGGGCCGGGGTTCCTTTATCGAATCTTTTCCACTGTTTGGCTATGATCTGAATGATTATGATGAGCTGTATGAAGAACATTTGGAATTGCTCCTTAAAATACGGGGATCTGAAAAAGTAACCTGGAAGGGCGGGCATCGGCCAGCGATTAACAATTTGGGCGTGTATCCACGGCCCGTTCAGAATTCTTTACCGATATGGGTTGGCAGCGGGGGCAGACAGGATTCTGCTATCCGTGCAGGTCTGTTAGGGCTGCCACTGATGCTGGCGATCATTGGTGGAAGTCCGACGGATTTTGCACCGCTCGTGCAGCTTTATAAGAAAGCAGCAGCGCATGCTGGTCATGACGAATCGCGGCTTAAGGTTGGGTCGCACTCGATAGGATTTGTTGGAGAGAATACTGAACGAGCTGCAGATACATTTTTTCCTTCTACCATGGCAGGTATGAATAGATTAGGCAAGGAGCGAGGCTGGGCGCATTATGATCGTTCTAGCTACGATGCCGCGCGCAGCTTTGAAGGTGCACTGTATGTCGGCGATCCCGAGACTGTTGCCCAGAAGATCATTCACCTTCGCAAAAATGTAGGCGTTACACGCTTTATGCTGTATGTACCGTTAAGCACGATGCCGCATGCCGAGGTGATGAGAGCCATTGAGCTGCTAGGAACAGAGGTGGCACCCCGAGTTCGGGAGGAAATTACCAAGTGGGAAGCTGAGACGGAACAAGGATCATCATTTAATTGTGATTAATAAAACCACCATTGAATCGAGAGCACATTTAAATATAGGAGGAATTCACATGGATTTTGAAAGTCGGGTATTGCCAGAATTAAGGTCGACATTAGCACTATTTCCTGGTTTTCAACTGGAGGAAAATTTAGAACTGAGCAGAAGCTATTTGTCGAGTTCTCCCATTGAGAAGTCGGAGCATGTACGCACGACAAGCCGGATGATTCCGGGCGCAGCAGGCGAGATGCTGGTCAAAATCTACGAACCTGCCCAGCGAACTGGCGCTAAGCTTCCGGCCATGCTGTGGATTCACGGGGGAGGCATTGTGATGGGGCACCCCGATATGGACGACGTTTTGTGCGAACGCTTCGTACAGGCGGCAAAATGCGTCGTCGTATCGGTCGATTATCGACTTGCTCCCGAGCACCCCTATCCAGCTGCCATCGATGACTGTTATGCCGGCTTGACGTGGATGACGGATGAAGCTGAGTCGCTGGGCATCGATTTGGATCGAGTCGCGATTGCCGGTGCAAGCGGCGGCGGCGGTCTGACCGCAGCGCTTGCTTTAATGGCTCGCGACAAAGGCGGACCAGCCCTCATCTTCCAAATGCCGCTGTATCCGATGATCGACGACCGCAATATTACGGCGTCGAGCCATGAAGTTAAGGTCGATAACGCAACCTGGAACCGGACGAACAGTTTGGCGGCCTGGAGCATGTACTTGGGTGAGCGTACCGATGCCAGCGAGGTGTCCCCATATGCGGTGCCGTCGAGAGCGGAAAGCTTGGCGGGGCTGCCGCCGGCCTATACGTGCGTAGGACAGCTCGATCTGTTCCGAGACGAGACGATCGAATATGTGACGCGCCTTGCACAAGCGGGCGTAGACGTCGAATTTCATCTGTATCCCGGCTGCTTCCACGGCTTTGAAGTGTTTGTTCCGGAAGCAGAAGTGAGTCAGCGCGCGAGCCAAAACTATGTGGACGCGATGGCGAGAGCGCTTAATCCTTAAACAATTAAAGGGGCTGTCTCCAAAGGTCTGGAATGACCTGAGAGATAGCTCCTTTGTATTATTAGGTCTACTGGTTGACCTTATTACTGTTCGTTTTATGCTAGCATTAGCAGGGAGAACGTGACAGCCTCTGGGAGACTCATCCCGTAGGTGAAACAGTTCCCCCATTAACCCCGACTATCATGTTTGAGCTGGTTGAGGCATTTGGCTCGGATTACAAGCAAAGCTGTGGAGTTAGAGACGAGCGAATTATGCACACTTGGGGAGTAGTTCCTTCATCAGAACGGGCAAAAAACGGACAAAAAAAGTGCGAAATACTTCTTTTACAGATGAATTATTTTGAAGTCTGGTTCGGACATGAGAAGCACGGGACATCGTGTATTTGCGTAGCGCGGCTTCGAACAATTCTTTTTTTTTCTCCAAAAGCTGAGTATATACTGGGTAGTTGAATTTCCATTCTGGAAGTTAAATCGCTCTTATCAAGTGATAGTGCTCTTCTTATCGTCATCCTATTATTATATATATCAGGGTGCGGTCTTAGCTTGGATCAGACCACCTAGTATTGAATGAGCGGTGCTAACCATACCATGCCTGTTCCCCGATAAACATTGACTAGCCCCTCGCCTGAAGCCGCAGATCCCATTCAGGTTTTCCCTGATTTCTCGACGGTGAAGTCCAGTGAATTCGACCACATTAACGCAAAGTTTCCATCGACTTTCAGCACATCATTCTGCAAATCGACTACGACAGCTTCTTCGGCAGGAATGGGCGCTTCCAGTGCTAGATGCCTTTCCCTTTGGCGCTTAGATTAAAAAGGCCTTCTCCACCGAGTGCGGCAGAGGAGATGTTATTACGTGCAGCGACTGCGATTTCGAGCGTCGTCTCGCAAGCTAAGGACATGCCATCTTCAAGTACAATATGGTCGTCGTCGACATCAATTAACCATAGATATTTATAGGTGGTTTCCAACATAATCGTACCGGTTCCTTTGTAGCCCTGTGTTTATTAAAACTTGCCGTTACAGACATCGCGGTGAACCGTATCGCGCATGCTGGTACAGCAGAGAGTTGAGCTGAATGTAGAAGCAGCAATGTTAAAAATGACAGTAGGTACCTAGATCACTGGACTCGACACATGTGGAGTGCTTAATATTGATGGTTCTGAAAGAATAAATGAGATGTGACAGTATGGCTCAAGCTACAAAGAGGTGAACCTTATCATAAGTAAGCACAAACTCATCTCTAAGGGAAGCGTCAAAGAACAATTCAATGTCCTTGACGCTTCTTTGATCTGGGTTGTTATCAGCGTTCACAGTAATCTTGTTTATTATCGTGTGGAGCAAGTCTTTTTGTTTTTCAGGTGCAACTCTCCGGAATTAAGGGGTCTAACCGCTGGAACTCGACCCCCTTTTTGAACATAGAAAACTTGGTTGAGACCCGAGCTTCGGCTATGGGTCTATTTTTTTGGCATTGTGGGCAAATCAAATCTTAGCCTGAAATATTCTTAGCGTGACGTTGAAAATCCCGCAATCCATGCGTATCAAGGGAATAGTGTGATGTGACAGTTCACTTGAAAAGTGATGCGTAAGCATGGAAAAAGAGCCCAAACTTTGGTGGGAGTGTTAAAGGCGACGAAACCACAACACAGACCAAGGAGGCTCTTCTATGGCAAGTCTACAAGAGTCGCGATTCCGTTCAACATCGAGATCACCCGAATAGCGATATTGTGATCCAGAAGATTTATCAGCATCTGGCCGGGTATCAAACTGACGATCATGTAGATGACTTAAGTGTAGAGCCGCTGCTCACCGCCATACTGGGAAAGGAACGTTTGGCCTCGCAACTGACGAGTTCCCGGTGCCGGGTGCGGCATTTTTATTGTTCATATAGGTTGACAATGATAATCATTATTAATAATGTGAAAATAGACGAGAATCCTCATGCCCACCCTTCCGCATTCCAGCGGCAGATTTTTGATTGATTCCGAGTTTACACAGCCCAGTTAAAGGAGGAGATTCGGACTATGGCGGCTATTAGATGGGATACGTGAGGAGGGAGGGGAACTGACCTTAAAATCGGTTCTCGATGCCAATGCCTCCGAGCTGGAGCACTATGATTGTATTTTGTTGGGCGCTTATATATGGAGGGACGGGGAGCTGCCGGGGCTGAAAATCGAATTATCGCCGAGTCAGCAGGAATGCGAGGACTGCCGAACGTTCGGCAAACAATTTGTCCGGTGTCTGACCGGATTGAAGGAGGCCAAATAAAGTGGGCATTTTGTATCGGATTTTGCAATCGATTAAAGAGGGGACCCGAGTCATGAAGAGTTTTTGAGCATGCTTTAAGAGAACGAAGAAGCCGGGCAGTCGGAGCATCCCTCTTCTCTGGTCGATATGCTGCTTGAGCCTTTCGGAAAATCGAATTAATCAGGAGCGATTACATCTTGAAACCTTTATTATTTCCTTCCGAATTATCCGCTGATTAGTTGGAAGAACTGAGGTATAAGCTACGCAAAGCGGAATTGCTCCTCACCGGACAACTGGAACAGCAGCTTGTTGAATCGTATGTACTGCTTGTGGTCAAGAGCTACACAGGATGTACAACGATCGATCTCCGGATTACCGAACAAACTACTATTGAAATGAGGTATGCAATGTGAAAATCGACGTTAATCAGTTAGCAGAGCATTTTGCACACACTCCTTTTCAAGTAGAAGGAGTGTATCGATATGCTAGAAGTCCAGGTGTGCCTTACGCTGACTATACAGATTCTTTTCCTGGATTTGTGTTTCCACTTACAGGGAAGATACAATTTCAATTTAATGGCACGCCTTATATTTTTTCGCCAGGAAAAGTTGTACATGGGGGTGCAAAAATGAAACTAGATCAAAAAATGTTTGGTATAACCAACTGGGAATATATTCTTGTTCAATACCGGATATGTAATTCAGAACTAGAAGAGTCAAGCTTTTCTCATCAGCATTTTGAATTATCAACAGGACAATCTCCTCGTATTATCGAATTAATTATGCGTCTTTGGCATGTGTATAATCAGCGTGGGGGCATTTCGATGTTTCAGACTGAAATGCTGTTTCGCGAAGTACTGAATGAGACCTTATTATGTGTTGTTAATAGGGAAGATAGCTGTGAAACAACACATACTTTATTCCAACGGATATCTAATTATATTCATGAATACTATTATCAAAGCCTTACAATAGCATCGCTTGCAGAACAAAATAACATTAATCGAAATCGACTTTCTTACATATTTAGAAGACATGCAGGTATGGGTCCAGCAGAATACTTATTAAAATATCGTATAAACATGGCGCAAGAAATGCTATTTACAAGTGATGCGCCTGTACAACAAATTGCGCAAACTGTTGGAATTGCTGATCCCTTTTATTTTAGTAGAGTGTTCAAGAAACAATTTGGTATTTCTCCTACTGAACATCGAGAGAAGTTCATCAATAATCCATCCTAATTTCAACAGGCATCCATTCTAATCAAAAAATTACTTTACTATACTAATGGTTAACCAAAGAAACCATTATGTTGGAGGAATTTCGCATGCAAAAGATTAAAGGCCTGCTAGTCTCAATGCTATTATTAGCAGGCCTACTAACAGGTTGTGATGAAACACCTGCTGAAAATAAAGGATCAGCTACAGAAGGCGCGTCTACATCAGCAGTTAATGTGGATGCAACTGATTGGCCAAGAACATTTAAGGATGCCTTAGGTAAAGAAATTATTATCGAGAAAAAACCAGAAAAAATGGCCTCACTATGGTATTTTTATCCCGAAATATTAGTTGCATTAGGTGAGCCGCCTGCTGCTTCTACTGAAAAAGAATATCTATCTTCTTTATCTTATTTAGAAGGAAAGATGGATTCAGCAGAAGAATTAGGAAATAAAGTGTCTCCTAATATTGAAAAAATTCTATCTATTAAGCCTGATTATATTTTAGCAACAGAACATCATGAAGCATTGTATGATTCACTAGAAAAAGTTGCGCCAGTCATTACGTTAAAATCCAAGGATATCTATGAAAATTGGCAATATGGACTCCGTACAGTAGCTGAGATCATTGGAAAAGAAGACGAAGCGGAAAAAGTAATTGATAAAATGATGAAAGAAATCACAACTGGGCGTGAAGCATTAAAGTCGATTCAAGGAGAGTCAGTAGCACTTATATTGTCTTGGGATGGAAAAACTTTTAATGTTCTAGGTGAAGGAAATCCTGTCTATACACTTGCGTTTGATAAAGAAAAGGGACTGGGGCTTACACCAGATGATACATTTGTAGGTACTGATAATGAATTTACTACGTTTGAAGGAATTGCAACTGTTCAAGCAGACCATATTTTCCTTATAGGTGACATTACAACAAAGGAAAAATTAATGAATGACTTAAAACAAAGTAATGTATGGAATAATCTGAATGCCGTGAAGAAAGGTAATGTCCATTTAATGGATAATTCCGCTATTACTGGTGGCCCATTAGCTATCGTATACGCTTTGCAAAATATAACAAATGCCTTGTAAGCTCAAAAAAGTCGAGAAAAATTCCATCGAAATCACTCTTGTGCAACATCCGAATGACATATATTGAAGGTCAAAAAATAAGGAGGGATTAATATGTATTACCAAGCTATTAATCTGAATGAGAAGCTATTTAAATTTAACGATCTTTGGTCTCCGAAAGTCATTGGAGAAATGAATGACTATCAATGTAAGCTCGTTAAGATTGCTGGGGATTTTGAATGGCACGTTCATCCAGATACAGATAAGATATTTATCGCGCTCGAAGGGGAGATGATCCTTGATTTTCGTGATGGTCAGGTGAAAATTTCCAAGGGTGAGATGTTTATTGTCCCGAGGGGAATCGAGATGAAGCCTTTCGCCGAAAAGGAATGCCATATCATGTTGGTGGAGCCTAGAAGCGTAGTAAACACTGGCGGTACTGAGTCCGAATTAACAGCAGCCAATGATACTTGGATCTAGTGTTTGTTACTAGTACTCTCTCAACTTTAAATGTATATATTGGAAATATATAGTATAATAGCAATGATGATCGCTAAGGCGAGTGGCGCGAAGATTCAAACGAATGTTGTGACCGGCTTCTCCGATGACAGTGAGATACCCAATTGGGCCAAGGGAGCGGTGTTCACGATGAAGCAACTAGGCATCGTAAAGGGACGCGGCAGCAATCAGTTCGCACCGAAAGGAACTGCAGCACGAGCCGAGGCTGTGACGATGATCATGAACCTGCTACAAACGAAGAAAATCGAATAGGATTAGGAATGGGAGACCTCTAGACGGGGTCTCCTTTATATTTCGCCTTTCTGCAACCCATTTGACACTGTGATTTGTCGCAATTACAGTCCACGTTCTCTTGGAATCATTGGAGATTTCAATCGATGGACTGCATTGGGTGGGGCACAATGTCATTTATACGGCCGATAGCTTGTTGGCTCTCCGAGAGCTTGACGGTTGGGGTCGGTGGGTGACATCGAGGGGATGGGCCTATTAATAAGCTCTTTCAAGCGGAAATCATACTGAAAGAATTATCCTCTATTCAGACCGTTTATAAAGCTGCGGCTCATCACGATTTGATTGGTCATCTGTTGACCTTCCCTCACGCTTTGAATATTATGTTTGATCTTGGCCCATGCAACTTAAGTTTCCGTTCAGTTTTTATAATCACCTGAATCGACTTTCCTTCACTATGCCTCATACCCTGGAAAATTTCCGTTATGTTGTCCACAGCAAATAAGCAGAAAACTTGCCGTTACAGACAGAACGATGAACCGTATCACAAATAGTGGTAAAGCGGATCTGTTTTATACAAAAACTTCTATGATTGAAGGGAGCTTGATCGGAATGGTTCATGAATCAAACGGATCATATTATGCAGTCATATTGGAGGTTCATTCAAGAAAAAATACCCTAAAGGAGTGGCAGTAGCAGCAGCAAAATCTTCAAGTTGTTTAAATGTTGGCTGTTTTTCACCTTTCAACCAATCATCTAATAACTTAAACTTTTTGTGCAACTTATCCTGTTGAACACTACGATTATATGCCCATATTAATAATTCCTTTTTAACAGGGACTCTTGTAGTCATAGTTCACCTCCTGCAAATATTTACAGCCCAAAATAATGTAAGTCATACGCTCATACTTTTCTTCCCAAAAATTCTTTCCATGTAAGCACTCGCCAGTTTGTTGGTTCTTTTCTGCGAGCGTCTGTATGTTCGTGTATGTAAAAAATGATGCAATCCGCTGTGCGTGACTTATCACTTTCTGTGATTAAACATTTCTGTATCATCCTCTCATTTGTCTTCGTCATAAACTGCTGTTATTGTAAGCATAGATGAAGAAACGTATTTGGTTGGTTCTACGATAATTAATAGAAGTGGAATTATGAAAGCGCTGTTTATTGGAGGGACGGGAACTATTAGCTCTGCTTCCGCTACTAATTTAGGTTAAGGTGTAACTTTGGATACATAAGGCTCGAACAGCGCGTTTAAGAGGCTGTTACGAGCCGTTTTAATGTTTATAGAAGGGATGAATGTTACTACTTAGGTAGTCCTAAACTGGAACTGTCCACGAAGGATAGAAACGGGCAAGGCATGTAAAGGGAGTTGCTGTTTCATAAGCGTGAAAATGAACCCACGAATGTTTGCAAACTGCTGACCACCTGTAGCTATACGAAAGCAACCGGATATCTTCTGCTTCACTTTAGACATACGGATGTCTCGTTCGGCTTGGCTTTGCTGATGATGCAATAACTGGAATTACCCGCTATCACAGAAATCCGAGTATTTTTTATTAGAACAACTCATGTCACAAAACGGCAGGTACCGATTGTTATATAGGCATAGAAACAAAGGAGGTGAAACTGTGAAACCAACCATCCCCGGGGAAATGGATGAGAAAAGCAATGAGATTGAAGCGATCATTGATCGTGCCAAATCAGGAGACAAGCAAGCGTTTGAAATGATCATTCGTCAGTTTGAACGGCAAATGTACACCTACTGCTATTATATTCTGAAAAATCATGAAGAAACCGAAGATGCTGTCCAGGAAATTTTTATCCGAGCATACGAGAATCTTCATCGATACAGCAGGCAGGCGACCTTCTCGGCATGGCTTTATAAAATGGCCTATCACCACATGATGAACATAAAGAAAAAGCACGGGCGCTGGTTAAAGCTGGTTCATCAGTTCAAGGAGCAGCAGCCCCAAATCGAAATTTCACCCCAAGAGTCTGTGATTGAGGAACTGTTGACCTATCTCACTCCGGAAGAACGGCATATTTTGCTGCTCAAAGCGGTTGAACAGTACAGCTTTGACGAAATCGGAGACGT
Organism: Paenibacillus sp.; assembly: GCA_036496075.1. Classification (GTDB taxonomy): domain Bacteria; phylum Bacillota; class Bacilli; order Paenibacillales; family Paenibacillaceae; genus Paenibacillus_AQ. Next base: position 29,942 of record DASXLR010000133.1, read on the forward strand.
TATGGGCATTAAGCCGGCAACGGTTCGCAAGAAATACGAACGGCTTCGCCTTAAGCTTTTGGAGTACAAACGTAATAAAGGAGGAATCGCACATGGTACATTTGCCAAATCAAACTGATTCGAAAAAAATGGATACGATTGAGCAATGGATTCGGAATTCGGAAATGCCAAGAGCAAGTATGAGCCATCAAATTATGAATAAGATAGGAGATCGAACAATGAGTAAATCAAAATCAAATTTTGTTAGAAAAACATTAGTTACGGTATCGGCTGCAGCAGTACTAGGAGTAGGTGTGATTGGCACGGGTTTCGTATCCCCTGCCATGGCGGATGCTTTGAAAAAAATTCCTGGAATTGGTAGTATCTACATGGGAATCAGTGATGAGAAATTGCAGACAGCGATTGATCAAGGAATCGCTACCAGTCCTAACCTGAGCGTGACGCATGACGGCGTGACATTAAAAGTGACTGATCTGCTGTATGACGGGACCGTTCTAAAATTTGCAATGGAGCGTGAGGGTGTTGAATCGTCTTCAGTACTTCCTAGATATGACGGTAGTAATGACGGGGTCAAAGGATATATTGAGACTGATAAACTGACATTCCTGGCTAATGGTAAGGAAATCAAATATACCGGGGGATCCTTCGGGGAAGTTCCAGAAAAAGAGAATACCGTTCATATTGAAATATCGAAGGGATTATCTCTTCCAGACCAATTTGAGCTGACCTTTCAAGCCAAGGTAACACAAATTGAAGAGCCATTCGAATTCAAGATTCCGGTGAAAATTGACAATAATATGCTTGTATTGAAGCCGAATGCAACTGAAACGGACGGGAAGTTCAGTTATACGGTGAAGCAATTGGAGATAACTCCGACAACCACTAGACTGATTCTGGATAGCACGGGTGATGTTCCTACAACACCTGAGCAATCGGGGGACTATAGTGCAACGATGGTTTACTATGATATCGTGGATGACCAAGGGAATGAAATTAATCAGAATAGAGTTGGATTCTTTAATAGCAAACCTAAGACCGAGTACCATGTAAATGAGCTGTATCCGGCTTTCCAAGCGACGCCTAAATCCATTACGATTAAACCTTACACCTTTACCGTGAAAACCTCTGATTGGAGCATCATTGGAGCAAGTAACGGGATTGCAGGTGACAAAACATATCTCAAAGATCTGGAGCTAACCATTCCGGTTCAGCCTTAAGATTAGCACCGCTCTTTCTGTCAAATACGTTAAGAATACAAAAAAAGAGAAACCCTCTTCTTACACTTTGAGAGACCCATTCGGGTCTCTTTTCCCATTTGGCAAGCATTTATTGGGGACGTAGATCGCGATATTTACATTCAAATGTTATATACAAAAGTAAGCTACAATAATAACGATAATACAAATGTCCAAATACATCCTTTACAGGAGAGGTCTCTGTCCTCGTGTTATTAGGGGACTATCGGGACATGCTTATTCAAAAACATAAAAAGCCAACTGCAAAGAGCAGTCAGCTTATACACTATCTTTTCACGATAGGAACCCATATCTCGCACCGGTAATCTTCTGCGGATGTATCTCCCAGCGGATATACCTCGAGTTCGGCTCCTCCCGAGTGCTCGTATCCTGTAGCTGGAAACCATTCCTGGAAAATTCTCTTCCACACGCTTTGTATAGCTCTCGGCATCGGACCTATCGATGTGAATACCGCCCAAGTAGAAGCAGGAATGCTTCTTGAGACTAACCCTTCCACTATTGCTCCTGAGCTATCTTCAACTGCAATTACATATGTGAGTTGTTCTTGATCGTGTTGTACATCCATACAGATTCCCAGAAGATCCTTATCTATTCCAATGTTGCAAAGTCTGGCAGTTGTGCCGTCTTCGTTACATTCCTCCCAAAATTTCGGGATTCGTCGAAAGTTTTCACCATCCTTTGTCGTTACCTGAATAGGCTTTCCTACAATTATAAACTCGCTCTTCTCGACAATTTTGTAATCCATATCCTTGTCTCCCTTCAGTGATAGGTGGAACGAAATGCGGGGAAAGGCTTTAAGGCTAACCCCCGGACCGCGAGCCTCCGAAGGAGGAACACCATGGACTTTCCGGAATGCTTTGGAGAAGGACTCGGGTGAGTCATAGCCATATTTAAGCGCTACATCCAACACCCTAGATGTTGTCATTGCCAACTCCTGTGCAGCTAATGTTAGTTTGCGTTTGCGAATATATTCGGCCACTGTCATTCCGGTCAACATAAGAAACATTCGTTGAAAATGAAAAGGAGATGAACAAGCTGCCTTTGCAATTTCGCCTATATCTAACTGTTCCTCCATCTTTTGTTCCATCAGTTCAAGAGCATCCTTCATACGAATAAGCCAATCCAACCACATCACCTCCCTTGTTAATGATCTTATCACGGACGTATCGATCCATCCTGTCATTGTGTGCTTTTTATGAACAGGCTCCTGTTACATGTGACTATTATACAAGAACTTGCCGTTACAGACAGCGCGCTGAACCGTATCATAAGAGGGGATTGAAACGAGTGCTGAGTTTAACGGCGAGACTTGGAACCTTCTGTCTCAGTGTTTAGAGATATAGGGAATTAATATAAACAAGCGGACGATTGCTTTCATGATTATTTTAAAAAATAACGAAATTAAAGATTGACTTTGAAGTATACTTCAACGTTTATGCTTTATCTATAATCAATTGCGGTTCTTCATGACGGAGGACTGAGATGAAATTGGAGGTAATGTATAATGAGAGCGTTAGAGGTAATTGTAATTCTGGTCATCCTGGCAGCCACAGGGGGAATGCTCTTTGGAAAAAGAGACCGGCGGTGGAATGTAGGATTGTTGTTGTCCGTATTGTTGGCTGTGGTGCTGCATGGAATTATAGATCATTATCGGATACAGATGGTTCCGGCTTACGCTGTGGCGTTAGTACTGATCATCGTATTCATCCGTAGACTGGCTAAGCCTCAGAGCGAATCCCGGTCTAAGTCCCTAGTGAAAAAGATTCTGCTATCTATTGTAGTGTTGGCCGTCAGTGGAGTGTCTGTGTATTTGAGTCTGTTGCTGCCTGTCTTTACAATGCCTGAGCCGACCGGTAGTTATGCGATGGGCACCATTTCTCGACAGCTTACGGATAAATCCCGTGATGAAACATTAAGTGTTGACCCGAGCGACAAGCGGGAGTTGATGGTGAATGTCTGGTATCCGGTTGATCGAGACGAGGCCAAAGGGAAGACGAGGGGGCATTATCCTTCTGAACTCGGGGAAGCCATCAGTCTGGTATTTGGCATACCCAAGCAGCTATTCAGTCATGTAACAACGATTCCTACGCATGTTGTCGATGGGGCAAAGCTGTCCGCGGCTGAAGCCAACTATCCGGTACTGCTGTTCTCGCCCGGCATTCGCTCTACCCGGTTTCAGAGCTTGACAGCCATCGAGGAGCTAGTCAGTCACGGGTATATTGTAGTGGGCATGGACCATCCCTACACATCGGCTAAGGTCACATTCCCGGACGGCCGCTCTATTTTCTATAATCCCGATCCTGAGTTTGCGACATCAGCAGGGCTGTATGAGCACAACATAAAGGGCATTGGAATTCGCGTCGCGGATGCCCGGTTTGTACTCGATACACTTACCGAATGGAACACGAAAGACCCTAACGGGCTGTTGCAAGGCAAGCTAGATCTGGATCGTGTCGGAATATTCGGGCACTCTTACGGCGGGGCAACGACCGCAGAGACGTTGGCGCAGGACGAGCGATTTAAGGCAGGGGTAAGTCTGGAGGGCGGATTCTGGGGAGATGTTGCCCATACCGGCTTGAAGCAGCCGTTTATGTATATGATGACCGGCGGCACCGCCAAGAGCCTTGATCCATCGACTACGAACAAGGATAAGGTGTTCTACGAGGAATTTGCTCCTGATCTGGAATCGTCCATGACGAAGAGCACAAACGATACTTACTATTTGACCGTTGATCATTTTATCCACCAGAGTTTCACGGAGATAGCGCTGCTGTCGCCATCGCTTTTTGCCAAGGATATTGATCCGGTGCATAATATCGATATTACCAGATCTTATGTAAGGACCTTCTTCGATCAATATTTAAAAGGCGAACCGCAGGCGCTTCTGGATGGTCCGTCGCCTGAATATCCCGAAGTGAAGTTTGACGAGGTGTATACGAAAAAGAGAGTGCAATCTGAATAAAGACGTTAAAAGGCTGGGGGAACAGGCATGGAAGGAATGACACGTGGTGAACTGGCAAAGCAAACCGGCGTAAGCATGGCAACCATTCGCTACTACGAGGATAGTGGCATTCTGCCCGCTCCTAGCCGGGAAGCGAATGGTTACCGTATATATACGGATGATTATCTAGTGAAGATCAAGTTCATCAAAGATGCCAAATCATTAGGTTATTCGCTAAAAGAAATCCAAGAAGGGTTGCAAATGCTCAGTCAAGAGATGGAGGCAGAGGCATTAAAGGAATTAGTACGCAATAAGATCTTAGAGATTGATGAGAAGATCAAAACGCTGCATTTCGTACAAACGATGCTGTCCGGCTTGCTTGAGACCCCTAAAGAAGACATCCACAACTATTTACGATCGTTTCGTAAATTAGATGAGTAATAGGGTTATAGGTCTAAAATAATCGCTCAAAATAGAAATCAGTGGTTGACCAATATATCGAGGGGATAGTTGACCACTACGCTTCTCCACGACAGTCCCAGTACCGAAGCTACCATTTGCATAGATCTCTATTTTTTGCAACCACTAATTATGATTTAGATTCAAAATAATATTCGGATAAAGACACTGAAGCTTATGTTCTCCTTCAGTGTCTTTGTTTATCTTCGGTGTAAGTCTGGAATGGGGTAACATCAAGTTGATAGGGATAAGCTAACATAAACGATGGAATTACGTAAAAAAAAGCTTGCAATCAATTGCCTGAAAGAATAAAATTTGTCCATGGGAAAAAATGTTTGCCTAATGAAATAAAATGACCAAAAATATACAATGTGGGAGAGGCGAAAAATAATGAATGATCAAGATGAGCAAGTAGGGGGAGATGCGGGATGGCTACGACGCAGTTCTAATGTGAGCTTAGAGGAAGTTAATAATTCTATTGAAATTCCAAATAAGGCGGGATTTTGGAGAAAATTTTTTGCTTTTGCTGGGCCAGGATCGTTAGTAGCCGTAGGTTATGTTGACCCGGGTAACTGGGCGACATCGATAGCGGGGGGAGCACGTTTTGGATATACCTTGTTGTCTGTTATTTTAATTTCCAATTTAATTGCAATGCTACTTCAATCCTTGTCAGCAAAATTGGGTATTGTGACAGGCAGGGATTTAGCTCAGGCTACTAGAGATGCTGTTGGCAAAAAAACTTCCTTTATTCTTTGGATTTTAACGGAGCTTGCGATTGTTGCGACTGATTTAGCGGAGGTTATCGGATCTGCCATCGCTCTTAATCTATTATTTGGAATCCCGTTATTACTGGGTATTTTAGTCACAACTCTCGATGTTTTGCTTTTATTGCTTTTACAGAAGAAGGGGTTTCGTATTATCGAATCCATGATTATCGTATTAATGGCGACGATATTCGTTGTGTTTGTATTTGAAGTGATCGTCTCTAAGCCGGAAATATCGGCACTATTAGGTGGCTACGCCCCAAGTCTTGAAATTGTTACAAACCCGGAGATGCTGTTTATCTCTTTAGGGATATTAGGAGCAACTGTGATGCCTCACAATCTTTATTTGCATTCATCCATTGTGCAAACTAGGCAATACAAACGAAATAAAGAAGGACGAAAAGAAGCTCTAAAGTTCTCTATAATGGATTCGAACATTTCATTAACTATTGCCTTCCTCATAAACTCTGCCATTCTAATATTAGGTGCAGCTGCTTTCCACGGAACCGGTTTGGATGTTACTGAAATTGAAGGAGCCTATGAACTATTGAGCCCAACTGTAGGCGTCGGTATTGCAAGTACACTGTTTGCGGTTGCGTTGCTTGCCTCCGGCCAAAATTCAACGATTACTGGGACATTAACAGGACAAATTGTGATGGAGGGATTTATTCACTTAAGGGTTTCTCCTTGGCTTCGCCGAATTATTACACGATTAATTGCTGTTGTACCTGCATTTATTGTTACGTGGATTGCCGGGTCAAAAGGAACAGGGGAATTACTCTTATGGAGCCAGGTTATACTTAGCTTACAGTTACCCTTTGCTGTTATCCCGCTCGTATTATTTACAAGTGATAAAAGGAAGATGGGGGATTTTGCAAACCGAATGTGGGTTAAAGTCTTATCTTGGCTTTCTACTGTTATCATTTTGGCTTTAAATGTTTTCTTAGTCATTTACATTATCATAACCGGTCATGAACTAGGTTAACCTGCGTGTAGCGTTTATCCTCGGAAAGAGCGATGGACCAGAGTTGGGCCTTCCTTTCCTCTAGAAGTGGCAAATAAGGAGAAAACAGATTTTTCCTTTTTTGATATATTAGAGCAAAGAAATAAGACATCTCCGAAGATTACTTGGTGGAGAGCTTTGGAGCAAGGTTTGCCAATATGAGAAGACTATGACAGTATATAAGCATATAGGGAACTCCCTATATGTTTTTTTGTGTATTTCAAGTTCGCAATGGCTATTCTTACGAAGTTGCTAATAATAACGAATGGAGGACATGAAATCATGTCTAGTTTACCAAATTGTCCAAAATGTAATTCAGAATACACTTATGAAGATGGAAGTCTTTTTGTTTGCCCAGAATGTGCTCATGAGTGGAATTTAGAATTAGAAGCCGAAAATAGTGAAGATAACAAGGTTGTCAAAGATGCGAATGGAAATGTCTTAAACGATGGTGATTCTGTAACAGTAATCAAAGACTTGAAAGTAAAAGGAAGTTCATCTGTCTTAAAAATAGGAACAAAAGTAAAAAGTATACGTTTGGTTGATGGAGATCATGATATTGATTGCAAAATTGATGGTTTTGGAGCTATGAAATTAAAATCTGAATTTGTTAAGAAGATATAAATTCTGTTTTAATGCAACAGAACGAGACTATTTTGGAAGCCCTTCGACATGAAGGGCTTTTTAGCATCTCAAGGAAGTTTTGTAGGATTTCTGAATGTATGATTGTTCCGATACATATTTCGGTAAATGGCAGGCGTTAGCGTCTCGAACTTTTTAAATGTTTTAATGAAATATCCAGCATCACAGAATCCTAATTCATCACTTATTTGATTAATGGATTGATCCGTTGTCTCCAGAAGCTGCTTGGCCCACTCAATTTTTAAGCGTGGAGCGAAGACTGAGAATTTTTCTCCGGTTTCCTTAATAAATATTCGGCTAAAATAACTTGGGCTAATGTGACATCGTTTCGCCATTTCACTTAATGTCATATTTTCATTTTTATGATGATAGATATAATCAAATGCCGGTTGAAGCAATGGGTTAGTAGAACGGATTTCACTGGATGTAACCTTTTTTATTTTAGTCTCAATAAGAGTACTAGAAAGCTCACTTTGAATAGCTTGTATATTCCGATAAGTACGATCAGAAGAGCTCATTGAATCCATAGAAGGGTTATCTATATCGATAGAAAGAGCCTTCTTATACATATCTATCGTTGAATTTTTATGGATAGCCTCTTCCACGATGTAGTTGCATAAGTGAAATAACATATCGGCGATGGTTGAGACTTCTTCGTATGACAAGGTGGGTAAAGCAAGATATTCTTCTTCTAAAGCCTTAAACTTATTGTTTGTTTCTGAATTGGACGGTCGAGTTACAATTTGTTCCAGTGGTGTTTCTGTATCGTGTAGTTTAATTTGTCCAGCCATGATGGCTCCAATATATTGATTATCAATAATGATAGGAATGGCAATGTCAATAATATTGAAATGGCACATATAGATATAGGGCTTGTTCAACCGTACGGCTTCCAATCCTCCTCGTGCATCACATTTCTGACAATACGGAGATAGTACGGAATCTTGTCTTACACCCTGACAAAAGGGTTGGCAGTAACTATGTTGTGTAACAGGAGTGCCTTTGTAGTCGACTGTAATAATCGCCATTTTTGTGACTAGCGCAAGAGAGTCCTGTAACTTATGCCATTTCTCTAAATCGATAATTTTATCTAAATTAAACAACGAGTTGTTCATCAGTGTAAGCTCCCTATGCATGAATAGAAATATAAAAATGGGAATAGAATAATACAATGTTGGGTCGCGCTTTTCCATCTCGATGTTGTTAAAAAAGCATGAATAGTTCATCATGATTATACTATATAAAGCTGATGAGAAGACAAGATTATACTATTTACTAGAGTTATGACAAAAAAACACAATCTGAAAGCGCTTAAAAATGTAGTTATAGTTCGATGATTACTGACCATGGTCCGACTATAATGGAAACATAGTAAGTGAGGGAGGAATTTATGATGAGAAAAGCTTTTATTAGCCCAACTAAATATGTTCAGGGAGAAGATGAACTATTAAATTTGGGGTATTTTGTTAAGACATTCGGGGATTCAGCACTACTCATTGCTCATCCAGATGATGTAAATCGAGTAAAAGGAAAACTAGAATCTACTATAAATAAATTTAATATCACATTGATTGAGAGCCATTTCCAAGGGGAGTGCTCACGCGAAGAAGTTAAGAGATTGCAAGAATTGGCTAAAGAACATTCTTGTTCCTGTACGATTGGATTAGGGGGAGGAAAGGCTATTGATACAGCGAAGTGCGTAGCAGAAGGGGAAGCATTAATTATTGTTCCAACGATAGCAGCTACCGACGCACCAACAAGTCATTCAGCCGTTCTGTATTCCCCAGAAGGGGAATTCGATGAATATGCATATTTTAAACAAAGTCCTAGTGTGGTTATGATTGATACGACAGTGATTGCAAATGCCCCTACAAGATTCCTTGTGTCTGGTATGGGAGATGCGCTGTCCACCTATTTCGAAGCGAGAGCAACCTCAAGATCTTACTCTAACGTAAATGCGGGATTGCCATGTGGTGTTCGTGAGGGCGTGTGTGGTGCGGCTAGAGGAACCAATACAGCACTCGCACTTGCTAAGTTTTGCTACGAAACATTATTGAAAGATGGTATTCAGGCAAAGGTAGCTTCGGATTGCAATTTGGTAACTCCTGCACTTGAGAATATTATAGAAGCCAATATCCTCTTATCGGGGCTTGGGTTTGAAAGTGGGGGCTTAGCTGCTGCTCACGCCATTCATAATGGCTTAACTTCACTTGAGGGAACTCATCACTATTATCACGGTGAAAAAGTAGCTTTCAGTACAATAGCCCAATTAGTTCTGGAAAATGCAGATAAAGAGGAATTGAATGAAGTAATGGCATTTTGTGTAGCGGTTGGTCTCCCCATATGCCTCTCAGACATTGGCGTGGATAGCGTAACCTATGAAGAAGTGCTTAGGGTAGCCCAAATCGCTTGTATTCCGGAAGAATCCATTCATTCTATGCCATTTCCAATTACTGAGGAAGCTGTCGCAGCAGCCATTATGGTAGCCGATCAACTCGGTCGTAAATACAAAGTGAGTAAGGATGAGTGAAATGAAAAAAATAATAAATAAGCCAGAAACGCTAGTGAGAGAGATGTGTAATGGCTTAGTCATGGCACATCCAAACTTAGAGTTTAATAGTAAACATAAGATCATTAAGAAAAAGGAAATAAACAAAGACAAAGTAACATTGATCAGTGGTGGAGGCAGTGGACATGAACCCGCGCATGCCGGATTTGTTGGCAAAGGTATGTTAGATGTAGCTGTGTGCGGTGATGTGTTTGCTTCCCCTTCACAAATTCAAGTATACCAAGCGATCCGATCCACAGCAGGCAATAAAGGTACGTTATTAATTATTAAGAATTATAGCGGCGATATAATGAATTTTAAAAATGCGGCTCATCTTGCAAGTGAAGACGGCATAGAGGTCGATTTTGTTAAAGTGGATGATGATATTGCAGTTGAAGATAGTCTCTATACCGTTGGGAAAAGAGGCGTTGCAGGTACTGTTCTGGTTCATAAAATAGCAGGTGCAGCGGCTGAGCAAGGAATGCCTTTAAGTCAAGTGAAGGAAGCGGCTCAGAAAGCAATCGACAATACCAGAAGTATTGGATTCGCCTTTACCTCTTGCACTGTTCCTGCCAAGGGAACTCCAACTTTTAATCTTGAAGATAACGAAATGGAGTATGGTGTTGGCATTCACGGCGAACCAGGAATCCGGAGAGAAAGAGTGGTCTCAGCCGACGAATTGGCAAGCAGAATGGTGACGGCATTATTGGACAATTTGAAGATAGAAAGTGATTCTGGGCAGGAAGTTGCTGTATTGATCAATGGATTTGGAGGAACTCCGCTACAAGAATTGTATCTGTTGAATAATTCAGTCATACGTGAATTAGTATCCAGAAATACAACGGTCTATAAGGCGTTGGTTGGAAACTACATGACGAGTATTGATATGGCTGGGGCGTCTGTTTCTATTATGAAATTAGACAATCAGTTGAAGCAATTATTGAGTGAAGAGTGTGATACGCCAGCGCTATTCATTCATGAATCTTTTGATCAAGTGAATTACACAGAGGTCGTAGTAGAACAAGATGAGAATAAGTCTGTATCCTACACATGTGAGACTAATGAAGACTTTGCAACCATTGAAAATGATAAGTTTTCTTTAAATAATATTATTTATCTAATAGATAAAATGAGTGAAATCATCATCGAGAATGAAGTTCCATTCTGTGAGCTAGACGCTCATGCGGGTGACGGTGACTTTGGTATGAGTGTTGCGAAGGGGTTCAAGCAGTTAAAAACAGAGTGGAATGACATTGTAACGAACCATGCAACGGATATTGGAAGTTTCCTAGATGCTTGCTCTCTGATTATTATGGAGCATTGTGGAGGCGCATCAGGCCCAATTTGGGGGTCAGCATTCCGAGCTGCCAGTAAAAATGTGGGGAATAAAAAAGAGCTATCCATCGACGAGTTCGCCCAAATGATGGCCTCCGTTGTTAAAGGTATACAAGATACAGGGGAGAGAGCATTTGGCAGGGGTGCTGTTGTTGGGGACAAAACATTGATTGATGCTCTTGTGCCATATGCGGAATCTTGGGCAAATAGTGCGGTTCATGGGGATGATATCAAGGTTGCATCAACGAAAGCAGCAAGTGCTGCTGTCCAAGGAGCGAAACAGACGGAGATGATTGTTGCTCGGATGGGAAGAGCGGGTACCGTTGGCGAGAGAAGCATTGGTTATCCTGACGCAGGAGCTTATGCATTAGGGGTTATTTTTACAGAACTTTCAAAAACCATAAAGTAAAAGTTAGGCACTCAATAATGAATATTTCTAAATGAAGGGCACCCAAAGGGGTGCCCTTTTTACACGTTTGATACAAATATCCAATACTCCAGATAAACTCCTCTATATCTCCATATAGACTCCAGATTAATCGTATAGATTAGAGATATCAGAGGAGGTTAGTAATCATGAATTTTATCAAACGCGCATTTTTAAGCATACAAGCAAGAAAGGGAAAATCTCTTATCTTATTTACTGTATTTTTAGTTCTTACTAATTTAGTGTTAGCGGGATTCGCCATTCAAAATGTCACAGAAACAGCGAATGATCTCGCCAGAAAAAAGTTAGGAGTCGATGTAACATTAGGATTAGATGGGGATAAATTTCAAAATTACGTTCAAAAACAGAGAAGTGAAAAACCAAATGAAAGAATACACCGCCCAGAAATTTCTACTGAGGAAGCAGATCAGTTAGCTGAATCACCTTATGTAAAAGATTTTAATTATCTAAAAGATAGTCAAGGTGTAGCGGATAGCTATACTCCCATTAATGGTGATAACGAGGGAGAAGCGATAGGGGGAGCCATAGGTAAAAACCAAGGGAATATGAAAATGCCAAATACATTCATTCACGGTGTGAGAAGTTCTGATTTATTGAAAGAATTTACAGAAGAAACGAATAAAATGATTGAGGGGCGTCCAATAACATCAGAAGACAAAGATAAGAAAGTAGCCCTGGTTGAAAAACAGTTAGCTGAACATAACAATCTACAAGTTGGTGATAAGTTAAAGATCAAATCAACAGATGAAACATCGACAGTAGAGTTCGAAATTTTAGGGATTTACGAAACTTCCACGGTAGATGGCAACATGGAATCGGCACCGCCTCTGTTTCATCCATCGAACAAAGTATATGTCTCGTACGAGTCGGTAAAAGAATTTTCGGAAAATGAGGATATGAAGGGCACACCTATTGATAAAGCCATTTATTACTTGAATGATCCCGATCATATCGAGGCTTTTAAAGCAGAAGGAAAGAACACGGGCATTGATTTTGACCTATTTAAACTAGATGCTCATGATGCATTATACAAAAAAATGGTAGGCCCTATTGAGAACGTAGCATCAACTTCAAAATGGATTATATACCTGGTCTCAATTACAGGATCTATTATCTTAGGCCTTATCATTATGTTGACCATAAAAGAAAGACGGAAGGAATTGGGAATCTTACTGGCGATTGGCGAGAAAAAAGGGAAATTAATAGGACAACTTTTAGTAGAGGTACTATGTATAGCTGCTTTAGCATTTAGCCTCTCTATATTTACAGGTGGGGCAGTGTCCCAAACAATGGGAGACAGTCTATTACAAAACGAAGTTACTTCTGCAGAGCAACAACAGGAGGGAGCAAATAGTGGAGGGCTCATGTTTGGGATGGACGATGACCAAGGTCTAGAAGTGGATGCTATTGATAATATTGATGTAAGTGTAACCTCCCAAGATATGTTGAAATTAGGTGGATTAGGTCTAGTAATCGCAATTTTATCAACAATTCTTCCAGCATTATCGATTCTCCGTTTGAATCCAAAAGATATCTTATTAAAAGATGAGTAGGGGGATAAACATGGATACTATTTTACAGTTCAAAAATCTGAATTACCATTATCAAAGCAATAATAAAAAAACCACCATATTAGATAATGTAAACTTTTCGTTTCAAGCCGGACACTTTTATACCATTTTAGGACCATCGGGATCAGGAAAAACAACTACCCTTAGTTTAGCAAGCGGATTAGATACTCCAACAAGTGGATATGTATTATACAAAGGAAAAGATATACGGAAGATAGGCCTAAATTCCTATCGAAACCAACATGTCTCCATTATCTTTCAATCCTATAATCTCATTACGTATATGACCGCTCTTCAAAATGTAGTCACCGCAATGGAGATTACAGGGGTCGATGTGAAAGACAAAAAAGCAAGAGCGCTTGAATTATTAGAAAAGGTAGGGCTGACAGAAGTAGAAGCCAAAAGAAAGGTATTACAGCTTAGCGGTGGTCAGCAACAGCGTGTAGCGATTGCTCGTGCATTATCTTGTAATGTAGATTTATTAATTGCTGATGAACCAACTGGGAATCTAGATCAAGAAACTGCCAAGGAGATTATCGAGTTATTTAAAGAACTGGTTCATAAAGAAAATAAATGTGTTATTGTAGTCACTCATTCACAAGAGGTGGCTAAACAATCAGATGAAGCAGTGTATCTCGAAAAAAGAAATTTAGTATTGAAAAAGTTGTAAGGAAAATGAATATTAAAAACTCACAACTCGTTTAGGTAACTGTTTTTTAACTCTATTAAAAAGGAATGGGTAATATGTGGAAAAAAAATAGTAGTTTTCATTGGTTTAGTGGCAATTGGTATTTTAATTGGTTCTTTTACACATGTGTTGGATTTAGGGGATAAAACAGAATGGAATCAAAAAGAAACAGATTCTTATCAAGATAGAATGAGGCCAGATCAAAGAGAAATGTCCCCTCCTGATCAAGATGAATGGGATGAAGAAGGGTCTGTAAAAGGTAAGGCAGGGCCTAGTTCAGGTGTAGGAGATGGAGATTATAAATTCAATAAATAAAAGGAAGCCCCAATGATTGAGTATAAATATTAAAACATGCTTAAAGAAGAGGCCGTCCCATAAGTCATTAAAATGACGAGGGATTGCCTCTTTTTATTGGATAATCAACAGGCGTGAGTTTTCTTATACTCTATTTTGTAAAAACTGTATACATATACTTGCTAATTCAGCGGGAGATTCTTTTGCTCCATTCTCTATCCATGTGTAAAGCATTGACCAAAATATGCCAGTAGTAAACGCATTTGCATAGATTGCAGTGATATGATTAAATTCTTTGTCAGTTAAATAATTTTTATTAAGCTTAGGAACATACCTTTGATATTGCTTAAAAATATATAACATTAGTTCGTTGTTATACATAAGTTTAAGAAATGTTAAATGATTACTCCAAAATAAAAAATGATTATGAATTAGCACTTCATATTTAGAAGAAAAATAATTTTCTTGAAAGGAGGAGTACTCTAAGAATAATAAATTTATAGATTCTTCAAGCACTTCTTCTTTATTTTTAAAATATCTATAAAAGGTTTTTCTTCCTACGCTAGCTTCCTGCGCTATTTGGGTAACAGTGATTAGTGAAAAGTAATATTTTTCCATCACAGAAAATAGACCATTAATTATATCTTCTTTTTTTCCCATTTTTTCTCCTGACACACTTTCTACCAATGTGTTTCCATTGATTGCAAATCAATTATTTCATATATAGACTCTACTTATATGACACATCTGTGTCAACGAAAGTAGGGAGATAAAATGTATAATTACAGCAAATGGTATCCCATAAATGGTGTTAACCAATATGTTCAAGTAGTAAGTACTAATTTGGATAATCCTATTTTAATATATTTACATGGCGGACCTGGTGATGCGGCACTACCTCTTGTTGAGCATTTTAATTCAGATTTATCCGAAAACTATACTTTAATCATTTGGGAGCAAAGGGGTGCTGGAAAATCATACTATAGGTTTAGAGAAGATGAACATATTACTATTAATGATTTTGTTCTTGACTTGAAGGTCTTAATTGAAAAACTCCTTGTTGAATTCAAAAAAGAGAAAATATGCTTAATGGGACATTCATGGGGAAGCATTATTGGAATGGAATTCATTATTTCGTATCCAGAATTGATACATTTTTATATTGGAGTTGGACAAGTTATTTGTTCGCAAAAAATGTTTGAAAAAAGTAAAGAATACATTGTAAGTCAAATTGATAATCATCGTCTTAAAAACAGAATTTCTTCTCTAAACACAAAGTTTAATCAAGATAATTGGTATTCTGATTTAATGTTTTTTATGAGCCAACTAATCAAACAAGGTGTTTCTCTTTATGGAAAAAGTACGTATTTATCATTATATCGCTATTTTGTTTTTTCCAAAAACTATTCATTAATGGATTGTATAAAACGACTAAAAGGTTCTGAGCAGTCCATAGTTAAGCTATGGCACGAAGTTTCAGAAATTGATTTTTCTGCTTATAAAAATTTTAAGGTTCCAATAGCTTTTATCGAAGGTGAGTATGATTATCATGCTTCCTCCGAAATAGTTTTTGATTTTTATCGAAGTATTACATCTCCTAAAGTCTATTTCAGTATAAAAAACACCGCCCATTTTCCCCAGTGGACAAGGTCTGACACCTTTAATTCGATTTTAAATTCTTTGAATAGTTCCATTTTTTCAAACAGTAATGAAATAATGGAATTCTAGTACTATATTCAAATAGGTAATACTTAGCTACACAGGTTTTTCATTTCTTCTTGATACAGTAGATACATTAAAGCAGCATCTGAACGTGCCACTTTATTTGGTACGAAGGAAAATGCGGTATAGGGACAGCTCTATTCAGCCTTAATTGTCTATGTGTTATTGAAATTTTTCTATGATACAGGCAGTTCCACTGATTTACCTAATAGCCCAAGCACGCTCTATCAGATTGCTTCATTATCTAAAACATTCACTGCAGTAGCAGTCATGCAACTAGTAGAAAAGGAACTTCTAAACTTAGATAATCCAATTTCGCAATACTTTCCAGACTTTCCGAATGGAGAGACTATTACAATAAGTCATCTACTAAGTCATAGCTCGGGAATTCCGGATTATCTAAAGGCGAATTTCAAATTTGACTACAGCAAAGAATGGAATCCAAATGATATTGTAAAAACCGTTAGCGATTCTGAATTAGAGTTTACCCCAGGTAAAAGCTTTAGTTATAGTAATACTGGTTATGTGATGTTAGGACTTATTATTGAAAAAGTCAGCGGACAGTCATATGCAAATTATATAGAAGAGCATATTTTTGAGCCGAGCAACATGTTTAATTCTATGTTTACGGTTCCGGCTGGTATACCGAAAGCGGAAGGACATGTAGAGGGGAAAGTTGGACCCTTAATGCATAATTCTGCAGCGTTTGCAGCTGGGGATATCATTTCTACAGTTGAAGATTTAGAACTGTTTGACAGAGCCTTGCGTAATAATGTATTGATAAGCAAAGAAACATCAGAACTGATGAGTACGACCCATGCTAAAAAGTTTCCGTCATTATGTTGCACGGCTAAATGACGAGGAATTAACAGTGATCGTTCTTAGCAACGAGACGAAGGTGAATTCTAAAAGAATCAACCGTAATCTTACATCCATCGTTCTTCAGCAGCCAATTTGGATATGGGAAGAGCGAACTTAATTATAGGAAATGGAAGAGACGCGAGAATCCAAAATCCAATTATGGGATTTATTTGGATTCTAAGCGTCTTTTTTTACTATATACTTCTGTTACTTAATCGTTTACTTTATGTTTAATGGAATGGTAACTAAAAATTGTACTCCTTGTTCTGTATTATTCATAGAATACGTAATAGAAAGGGCTTCAAAAATTTGCTTTACAATATATAACCCTAAGCCACTCCCTCCCGTATTTCGATTTCTTGATTTTTCGATTCGATAAAATGGTTCGAAAATATGTTGTATATCCTCTTCTTTAATTTTCACACCTGTATTGATGACTTTAATTTGGATATGGTGTTGTTTTGAATCCGGAGTTAGCTCTATATATACTTTCTCTCCATGAGGTGAATACATAATCGCATTATGAATAATATTTTTACAGGCTTTTTCTAAAAGAACACGATCTGTATAAACAGAAAGGTGAGAACCTATCCGTTTTATCATTTGAATGTCTTTTTGAGAAGCAAAAAATTCGAGATTTTTTGTGATTGTATCCATTAATTCTGAGAGATTTACTACTTCTAATTGTAGTTTGAAGGTATGTTGCTCTAATTTTGACATGCTTAAAATTTCGCGAACCAGTTGTTCCATGCTTTCAATAATTTGGTGGTTTTTCTTTAAGTATTGGTCACGATTTTGATACGGACCAATATTATATATCATCCCTTCTAAGTATCCTTTCATAACAGTGAGAGGCGTCTTTAATTCATGTGCGACAATAGCAAAAAATTCCCTGCGTGTTTTTTCTGTTTCTCTTTCCTTTTCAATATCGCTTTTTAATTGCTGATTCGCTTTCTGTAAATCAAGCATCGTTTGTTGTAAATTAATTGACATCTCATTTAAACTATTGGATAACTGCCCTAATTCATCCATGGAACGAACCTCAATTTTTTCGGAAAAATCCAAGTTCGCCATCTTTTGTGCCCCTTCATTAATATAAAGGAGTGGTTTTGTAATGAACCTCGAATATAAATAAGCACTTCCTACACCAATAACAACTACAATGATACTGATATAAGGAAGGAAACGTACCAAGACCTGTGAAGCTTCATTAATAGGTTGAAATGTTGCGGATACTACGAGCGTTAAGTTAACATCTTGAAATTGAATGGGCATGGTAACGTTATATGATTTGGAAAGGCTATTTGAATTCCTTAATGGTTTTGTTTTATCGAATTTTACATCTGGTATTGATTGGGTACTTCCTTGAATAAAAGAAAAAAAGGGAGAATACACAATGGTTCCTTCTTTATTTTGAAGGTAGAGCATTGCGTTATTTTTTTTTGCGTATTCTTCAAGCAGAGGTATGGCATTTTGAAAAGAGAGATTCTTAGATTTATTAATTATTTCTTCTATTCCTGTTTGAAGCTGATTGGTTTTATGCTGCTCATAAAATGTAGGGAGAAAGAAGTATAAAGTTAAATAAATCAGGACTGCAAAGGCTAACAAAATAAGAGATGTAATCAGAAAGAGTTTATAGGTAATTCGCTTCATCTTCATAATTTCCAATATCTTATTCATCAATTTTATAACCAATTCCCTTCACTGTTTTAATGTAGGGTATATCTAATTTTTTTCGTATGTTTTTAATATGTGTATCAATAATTCGTGTTTCTCCGTAATAATCGTATCCCCAAACTTTTTCGACAATGCTTTCCCTTGGAAGTACTTTTTTCTCATTTTGAAGCAGTAGTTGTACAATTTCGAATTCCTTTGTCGTTAATGGAACTTCAACCTCATTTACATAAACTTTATATGCATCGCAATCGACTTGCACTTCTTTGAAAATTAAATGATTATCGGTACTTTGATCATTGCTTCTTCTCAGTACAGCCTTGACCCGTCTGATCAATACATGAAAAGAAAAAGGTTTAGTAATATAATCATCGATTCCAATATCGAAGCCTTTCATTTGTTCTAGTTCTTCTTCTAATGCGGTTAGCATAATAATGGGTACATTTGACTCATTTCGAATCATTTTGGCAACTTCAAATCCGTCAAGGTTTGGCATCATCACATCCAAAAGAATTAAATCAAAGGATTGCTTATTAAATTGTTTCATTCCCTCTAATCCATCTGATGCAACTTCAACACTATACTGTTGTGTCATTAAAAATTGTTTGATTAATTCCTGAATCTCTTCATCATCCTCTACCACAAGAATATGATAGTTCATCATTATATCACCTCTCGTAATATTATAACCGTGTTATCTGGAGTTTATGTGGAGAAGCATTCGGTATAAATACATAGATAGATAGCGGTCAGCACAGAGCGCAACGGGTTATCTATGCCGTTTCTTATAAAAAAACGAGAAAAATCCCCACAAAAACTCTACATAATCTCCATAGTAACTCCAGATCATGACAGTACAATGAAGACGTTAAGAAAAATACATTTACGAAGGAGATTGATAACTATGAAAAAGAAATTGGCTACTACTGCTTTAGGTGCTGTCTTTGCTCTCACATCTTTTGGGTCTGTATTCGCGGCTGATGCACCAACACAAACTATTGAAAATGGACAACAGGTAGAACAAGGAAAAGTGAGTAAACCAGATAACTTCAATGACGCAAACAAAGAAAAGGTAAAAGCGATTTTGGACCAATCACAAGCAGGTACACTAACGAAAGAGCAAGTGAAAACACAACTTCGTGTTCTTGGTATCGATTGGGATATTGATTTCAGTGCGGCTCGTGGTATCAAGGTAGAAATAAACAAAGTGAGTAAACCAGATAATCTCGATGACGCAACCAAAGAAAAGGTAAAAGCAATTTTGGACCAATCACAAGCAGGTACACTCACTAAAGAGCAAGTGAAAAAACAACTTCAAGCTCTTGGTATCGATTGGGAGTTTGATTTCAGTGGAGCTAAGGACATCAAAGGTGAAACAAACAAAGTAACTAAACCAGATAACCTCGATGACGCAACCAAAGAAAAGGTAAAAGCGATTTTGGACCAATCACAAGCAGGTACACTAACGAGAGAGCAAGTGAAAACACAACTTCGTGCCCTTGGTATCGATTGGGAGTTTGATTTCAGTGGAGCTAAGGACATGAAAGTAGAAACAAATAAAGCGAGTAAAGCAGAATAAGAAGAGTTAAGAAAGAATTCACTAAATAAAACCCGTGAGATTGCTATATTCAGCAACCTCACGGGTTTTATATTGTAGAAATATTTTTCGATGATATAGTTTTTTTGTTACTTATTAATCTTCATTGGTGATGTCAAATGTGTAAGCCGTGGCTAAACAATCATCGTATA
This sequence comes from Paenibacillus sp., assembly GCA_036496075.1. Taxonomy (GTDB): domain Bacteria; phylum Bacillota; class Bacilli; order Paenibacillales; family Paenibacillaceae; genus Paenibacillus_AQ. Next base: position 49,897 of record DASXLR010000133.1, read on the forward strand.
CACCCTCTATATCTTTATGTATCTCATACTTATTTTTAGTATATTCTGAAATTACCTTGGTCCAAAACTTTTGGGAAATAGGATTATAAGGATTTATGGTTAACTCCCAACTACCTTTAAATAAGTCAAAGATATATTTTGCTGCATAGCTGCCTACTCCATGTTTTCTATACTTTTTCATTACAAAAAATTCTGCTATCAAGTTAGCGTTACTGTTTTTCAACACGTAGCAATAATCACAAACCAATACAAAACCAGCCAAATTCCCATCCACCACTATAAAATAAGGATGGCGTCTCTCTTCTGTCCAATAGTAATCCAAATATGAATAGCCATATAATCCCAATTTATTCACATCTGAATCCCCGTATTCTGAGAAATCATATTCATACAGCTCTATTAAGTGACTTAAAATTTGTTTTTCTTCTTCTACTACGGGTATAATTTCGATTTTCACTTTTGTTGTTCACCCCTTCAGGTTCTATATTTTCATTAGAAATCACAAGTATACCCCTAAAAGATGTATGCTACATACCTTCTAGTTTACCATAATGGTTTATTACGTAGGGTAAATAACAGGAGTAACCGGGAGCTTCTTTCGTCTCAGTCGTTAACAATGTTTGACTGATAATAAACCCGACGGAATGCACTGCCCCCAAATGAATACGATAACTACCAAACAGCACATTTTACGCGAACAGAAATGGTTATGAGACGAATGCTTGCCAATGTGTCTCACGATAACGAAAAGATTGGTAGAACAATTAGGTGGGGAAATCCATCTTCATAATAAATCTTTTGAAAAGACAATCTTTACCGTACAACTTCCATGAGCTACATATTGATTACTGAAGAAGTCCGAGGGCAACAGCAATCGTAAGATTTTCTTAAGAATTAAGAAATGAAAAAGAAAAGGTTATGCTCTAATCTATAGATACTAACAGTTGAAGGAGCCAAATAAGTGAGTATTATCATGAGTACGAGCCATTTAACCAAATCATTTCAAGGGAAAGAAGCCGTATCTGATGTAAGTATGAGCGTCAGCCAAGGACAGATTTACGGATTCCTAGGTCCGAACGGTTCAGGGAAGACAACCCCTAACACAATCGTCTATTGAGTATCTTAAGCGGATAGGTAGCATTATTGAGTATCCTATCTTTTATGACAAATTGACAGCACTCGATAATTTATAAATACACTGTGCATATATGGGTTTTTATAATAAAAAAGCTATCAAAGAAACACTAGGAGAGGTTGAACTGATTGCGGATACGATCGGGATCATTAAAGGATACTTCTTAACTCAATTCGAGGAGGATAAAAATAATGGTTAACTTGATGAAACTTGAGATGAAGAAAAACAAATTTGGATGGTACTTTAAAGGGGTTGTTATTACCAACGTATTGATGGTTCTGTTAATGTTCCTTATCCCGTATACAGAGAAGCTAGAGGGTACTTCTGCCTTTCTCGAATTATCACAAGCACTATCAGTCATAGGAACATTGGTACGAGTAACATTCGTTGTTTTTGCATCCGTACTCTTTGCCAAATTAATCATTGATGAATATAAGAATAATACCATATCGGTTCTGTTTACCTACCCGATCCAACGTAAGAAGCTGATCTTATCTAAGATACTGCTGGTTACGGGGATGACATTCATTGTGATCGTGGTTTCAAATGTGTTTGTAGCAGGGTCTTTTGTCATTGTTAATGATTACTCCCACTTCGTTCAAAATGATCTAACTAGCAATTGGATCTCTCTAGAGTTCGTCAATATTGTCGTTCAGGCCATAGCGGCCACGGGGATGAGTCTAATTTCTTTATATTTTGGAATGCGGAAGAAATCAGTCCCTACAACGATTGTGTCATCCCTATTGATTATTGGAGTGGTGAACTCTAACAATGGTGGTTTCTCACTTAGTTCTATTATCGGGATTCCTCTTACACTAGGTCTGATAGGTGTATGCGTAGCCTATTTTACTTTTAGAAATATTGACAGAGTCGATATTGTATAAAGCAGATTAATAATGACGAGGAATAGTGCAGTCAAAAAAATAAGGGCTTTCCAAGCACAAGCTTCGAGGGATTATCTTATTGATAAGCCCTCAGCTTACACAACTCGGCACCATCTTCGCATGACTATATACTTTATCATAATAGTTTATTACGTAGGGTAAATAACAGGAAAAACCGAATAACGGAGCACGTAATCTTCTACATCCTTTCGAGAGTAGACGATAGGGTGTTGTTAGTGTGGAATAACCCTTAACTTGCAACGTTTATCGAGAATATCTTGTCATATGACATTATGGTACTAGCCGATTTTACATCACAAGCGCTAGCATAAGTGTTGTACAGATTAAGGAGTTTCTAAGTAGAGAGAAGAGATGGGCATGAGGCATTCGATATTGTAGTTCAACTTCAAAAAACCACTCCTTCTCACCTTATTCTAGCTAAGTAAGGGGAATGGGGAGAAGTACGGTCCTAACGATAGTTCTATTCAACCTAAAATGAGAGTGGGAAGAGATCATGGCAGCGTCACTTATGAAAGCATCTGTACAGTCCATCTGGATGATGTGGGAGAACGTGTTTGACTTCATAACTAGATTTCGAAGCGAGTCTGTGTGGAGATACGGCATATGCAAATTGGTGGTCAGACAGCATCACGGAAAGAGTATTACCTGTCAAGATGGGCAACAAATATTTGCCGGAGATTGGGTGGGAGAACTTCATCTGGATAATCGGCAGGTGCTGCGGCTTGCACGTGAGTTTGGTGCAGATCGGGCCGGGTTGAGGACTACACGCATGTTTCGCGATGCAATGAAACAAATTAGCCGGGAGCTGGACAGCAATCCGGAACTGGTGAAAATTCAGGCCTTAACCGGAATCACGCTACTTCATCGGGGGATCATCCACGGAATAGGGTTTGAACAGCATCCCATCGAGTCCAAATGGCAACAACGATTTTATGCGACGTATCTTCGTTTCCTACTTCGTGTGTTGCATCCGGAGGGGAAACAAAGAGTCCAACACAGCACCCAGAAATTATCTCCCATGATGCTGTTGATAAGTAAGCAGTCTCTGAAAGAACGTTTTACGCGACGGAAAAATGAATCCGAAACGATCACCGCTTGATAGTTACTAGGATCTGCAGGATTGAAGGAAGAAAGAGGTGGTTTCATGATACATATGTTAATTATTTTATCCATTTATGTGATGATCCTCTATATGATAGTTCCCTTTATTGTTACCCGAATATGTGGGTGGGGAGTTTTCTCCAAAGGAAAAGTGGCCAAGGGAGTTGCTTTTACTTTCGACGACGGACCTGACCCGCGTTACACGCCTGAATTGCTGGACTTGTTACAAGAGTATGGCGTAAAGGCCACCTTTTTTGTATTGGGTAGCAAGGCTGAGCAACATCCAGAATTGATTCAGCGAATGTATCGCGAGGGGCACCAGATCGGCATTCATAACTATATTCACACGTCCAACTGGTTCTTGTCTCCCTGGAAGAATAGACGAGAACAAGTAGAGCGTACAGCTGTTATTGTGGAGCGAATCACAGGTGAGTGGCCTCTATTCTATCGACCGCCATGGGGGCTTCTCAATATAGGCGATCTCTTCTTGATGAGAAAGCCTTATCGGATCGTATTGTGGTCTGTCATGGTGGGAGATTGGAAACCGTCGGTCAACCCGGAACATTTGAAGCGTACCTTGTTGAAAAAGATTAAACAGGGTTCTATCATCGTTCTGCACGACAGCGGCGATACACTTGGGGCAGATGAAGAAGCACCACGGCACATGATAACAGGACTGAAGGAAGTTTTGGAAGAAATTCAAATGAAGGGTTTGGAATGTCTGCGAACGGATGAGCTACTAGATAAGGAAGCTGGGGGTATTGGAGAAGTCGTACCCAGAGCTAAACATCCAGGTCAGGTCCATTCGTAGGCTCGTGTAGTGAATGAGATGGGGTTCAAAGTAATGTTGGTTCTATTCTACTTGAATGTCATGAAATAATAGATGACATTATGTCACTAGGCGATATGACAGCATGATCGTTAGATAAAACGATAGAGCGGCACTACTAGAACATATCTTATGAACAGATTGGAAGGGAATTCAACATGAAAAAGAAAAGAACAGTTCGAACTATCGTTATGACCGTTGCTGTAGTGTACATGGTGGTTATTTTTACAGGTCTATGTAAATTTACATTTTCTAACTTTAGCGAAATTATCAGTCATGAAGTTGAACAAAAGCTTAACTATAAAGTGGAACTTACTTCCATGAAACTAAACCTGCTATTACTGAATAGCAGTGATAAGAAACAAGGACTGGAGAGTAAAGAATTCTATCTGGAGAGTAAAGAATTCTATGAGGTATTGGCAAAAATGAAAGAAAGCGGTGATGGATATTATTTTATCGTAGATAAAGAAGGTCGATACGCTGCAAGTGAGAACCCTAAGTTCGTCTTAGGCAAAGCCATGATCGAAGATTCGGACACACAGATGCAAAAAGTGGGTCAAGTGATAGCGCAAACTACGGGAACGAATGGCACGTGGGACTCGGAGAATATGTACGCTTTCACCATGATTGGTGATACAGGTTATAAGTTGGTGTTGGCCATGCCTTTAAAACAGGTTCTTGACCCCATGATGGACAACCTTTATTTAATTATAGGCGGTTTTATCATCGCGATGGTTATATTTATTGTCCTGCTCTTTATCATATTAACCCGGAGTGTTGTTCGACCGCTGCGTATGATAAACAAACATGTTGCGGGGCTCGTTGAACACGGCGGTGATTTGACACAAAATCTGGAAATGAAGCGAAATGATGAAATTGGAATGCTAGCTTATTCAATTAATCAGTTTCTGGGCAACTTACGGGCAATTGTGGGTAATGTCATTACTGATGCTAACCATCTGAATGAGAACGCAGGTATGCTGCAAGTTGCAGCAGAGCAGACGAATGAATCATCAAAGCAGATAACAACGATTATTGCTGATATGGCCGATCGTTCGACACAGCAAGCGGAACATGTGCGGCAAGTACTCACGATGATGGAACGAACGGGGGAAATCTCCGAAGAAATCAAGCTGGAAACGGTAAAAACGGTTCGCGATTCCCATCATTTAATAGAAGTTGTGCAAACTGGCCAGAGTGCGAATAGAGCATCTGTTGATAATTTAGAAGAGATGGTTAGCTCCATCCAACGCTCAACAGAAACCATTGTAAAGCTGAACAGTCGATCCAACGAAATCGGTGAGATTATTATTGTGATTTCCGAATTAGCCAGTCAGACCAATTTACTCGCTCTTAATGCTGCCATTGAAGCGGCTCGAGCTGGAGAACAAGGGAAAGGTTTTGCTGTAGTTGCAGGAGAGATCCGTAAGCTTGCTGAAGGCTCGGGAAGAGCGGCAGAGCAGATTACGGAGCTTATTCGCAGGATTCAAGCGGAAACGAATGCAGCTGTTAAGACAATGGAAGCGAGTCAGCGGGTGGTCATCGTACAGAACGATTTAGTGATACAGGGTCAAGAATCGCTTGAAGTGATCGTTCAGAAGGTTGACCTAACGGCCGAGAGCACGCTGCGAATTCAAAACATATTCGGCGAGCTGTCGATAATGTCACATGAATCATTGAAAGCTCTAATGCAATCTTCGAAGCTCATTGATGAGTCGGCATCAGCATCGCAGGAAGTGGCAGCTTCCACGGAGGAACAACTCGCGACAGTCGATGAAATGACAACCAAATTGAGAGAGTTGAGTGAATTATCTGTGTTATTGAAGCGTGAAGTCGGGATCTTTACGATTTAAAGAAGCTTGCCGATCCAAGATCAATGGACGCCATAAGAAACAAACAAGAAGGCAGCAGCACCGGACAGGTGACTGTTGCCTTCTTGTTCAATTACGTAAGAAGGAACTTTCAAGTGGCTTATGGTTGATTGTAGTACCCTTCCCAATTCCGCCATTCGTTGAAGGGAGGGTCTTCTTTACTTGGCGTTTTAGAAATCGCGGTTCATAAACGGATTAAGGTTTCCCGCAAACGCCGTAAAAGAACATATGGACCATTCCTTCGAGAAACTGATCCATATTCCCGCTTTTTTGGGCCATCTCCAGTATTGTTTCATACTGATTCATATATAGTTGTATAAAGGCTAGTACGCTCTCGATGGAAACGTCCTCCGAAATCTCGCCGCTTTCTTTCCCTTCTTGAATGATCCGAACGGTCAAAGGAATCGTTTTCTCTTGGTATTGTTCTTCGATATAACGATTTAGTTCATGATCATTGATCAATAGTTCCTTGATAAGACTGGGGGGGAACTCATTATAGGATTCTTTCTCCAGAAAGATAATATGCTCGATCTTGTCCTTTAACGAATGGCCTCCGTTCATATATTCCTCGAAATCGCAGACGGCTTTGTCCACGTAATTCTTGAACACTTCGCGGAGTAGAGCCTCCTTGCTTCCGAAATAATTATAGATCGTTACCTGCGAAACTTTAGCCATCTTGGAAATATCAGCGATCCGGATCCTTTTAAGGTCCGATGTCCGTAGCATGTCCAAGGTGGTCTGCATGATTTTCTCCTTGATCAGGTTGGCCCTTTTCTCAAAACCATTCATTATCGTTCACCCTAACTATATAGAATATTATAAAATTTATGAAATAACAATGTAAATATATTTCACTAAATCGTTGACGAAAATGCTGTCTAGGCATATTATAACATATGAAATAACCTATTAATGATATTTCATTTCTTTATTCCTGGAGGTGCCGTTATGTTAACCGTTCGAGATTTGACGAAGACATTTTCAAATGGAAAAGGGATTTTCGATGTATCGTTTTCAGTAGAAAAGGGTGAGGTTTTTGGATTCTTAGGGCCTAACGGAGCGGGGAAATCTACGACGATCCGGCATATCATGGGCTTTATGAAGCCGGATAAAGGATATGTGAAGGTGAATGGGCTAGATACCTGGAAGGAGCAGGGGAAAGTTCAATCCTACATCGGATACCTGCCGGGGGAAATATCATTTATCGAAGGAATGACGGGTAAGACGTTTCTGGATTTCTTAGCTGATATGCAGGGGGTGAAGGACCTGTCCAAGCGAAACCGCTTAATCGACCGCCTACAGTTCGACGTCCATACTCCTATTCGAAAAATGTCCAAAGGCATGAAGCAAAAGGTTGGAATCGTAGCTGCTTTCATGCATGACCCTGATGTGATTATTCTGGATGAGCCGACATCAGGTCTTGACCCGCTTATGCAGAAGGTGTTTATTGAAATTGTGCTGGAGGAGAAGGCTCGAGGGAAAACGTTCCTAATGTCCTCACATAGCTTTCCGGAAATCGAGAGAACTTGCGACAGAGCGGCCATTATTAAGGATGGCGTCATCATTACCGTCAAGGATATCCACGAATTACAGTCCATGCAACGTAAATTGTTCGAAGTCACCTTTGACAACCAAGCGGATGCACATTCGTTCCTGAATTCCGGTTTACTTATCGAATCGCACGAAGGGAATCGGGTGCGGGTTGCCGTCCAAGGCAATTATGACAAGTTTATGGAAGAGACATCAAAGTATCGAGTGCGTAATATCGATATTTTCACTCAAAACCTGGAGGACATATTCATGAATTACTATGATCGAGAGGGGATGATGAAATGAATGTCACTTTATATAAACAGATGATGAAAGTGAACATGAAAGGATTCATAAACTATGCACTCGGGTCTGCATTTTATATCATTTTGATGTTTTGGTTATATCCCAGTATCGCCAAAAACACGAGTGCTATCGATGAACTGGTTGGGTCCATGCCGGAAGGAGTGGGGAAAGCCTTCGGCCTCAATGGTTTTGGCAGTGCCGAGGCATTCATCTCGGGGGAATACTACGGATTGATTTTAGTTCTCATCCTCGCCATCGTATGCGTCCAGTTATCGACGCAGCTTATGGCCAAATTGGTCGATCAAGGTTCCATGGTCTATTTATTGTCCACCCCGACGACAAGGGTGAAAGTCGCTTTTACGCAAGCAAGTGTTCTAACGACAGGACTATTCCTAATTATGGCCGTCACGACCATCGCTGGGTTTGCTGGGAACGCATGGTTTCTGGGAGCTGATTATGAGTTTGATATATCCAAATTTATTCAGATGAATGTCGCGGCGTTCTTGCTTTTCTTTGCTGTCGGCGGTATATGCTTCCTGGTGTCCTCTCTAGCTAATGACGAGAAGAGGGCGCGTGGCATTTCTGGATTGATTACGTTTGGGTTCTTCAGTTTAGATCTATTGGGTAAAATCAGCGAAAAGATCGATTGGATGCAATACATCTCCATCTTCTCCTTATATAAGCCTGGCGAAATTGTAAACGGTAATGGGGATCTGGTTGGAACTTTCATCATTCTCTTCGTCATCGGATTGATTTCGTTTGGCCTCGCCATTGTTCTGTTTCGCAAACGCGACCTGCCTTTATAACATCCGTTCATGCCGTGCAAATGTACAAACTCCAAGTCTTCAAGATGCTTGGAGTTTTTCTTTTCTCTCACAGAGGGATCATTTGGCTGAGTTGACAGGTTATGATACTACGCTCAGAGTGGGTACGTATGACCTCATATTTGCTTTTGTGTTAGATGTGGAGTCTTTAAAGGAACTGGTTGATCGTGTGGTTGAACATCAGCATCTCAATAAAAATGGCTATCTCTTTGCGGCGTATCCTAAAAAGGGAAATAAAGTATACCCCACATTTATTCATCGTGATAACTTATTTGCAGGTATAGGTAGCGATGAGAATGGGTATATCGGGACAAGTAATATTAAATTTGCACGTATGGTAGGACTGGATGATGTCTTTACAGTTGTTAGGCTAAAAGAGGACGCTAGGAGTAAAGGTCAGACATCTACACAATCAAGTCAACGTGTAGATGATTATATCTCCTTAATTCCAAATGTGGAAAAGGATTTGGAGGATACACCAGAGCTGCTTATCTTGTACCAATCCCTTACCCCAGGGTATCGCAAAGATTGGACTCGTTATGTCTATAGTGCTAAACAAGAGGAAACAAAAGCAAAGCGACGAGAGGAAATGAAGATGATTCTTCAGGCGGGGTATAAGAGTCGTGAGCTATATCGCAAAGATAATCAAAGACCCTAAAGTAAAAGGAAGTTCATCCCGCTGTGGCTGCGCACCTCTGCATGTACATTCATGACCTATTCACGGATCGCTTTCATATCCTCATTCACCGCATCACGTTTTTTCTCTCCGAGACAAAGCAACATCAAGCAGAGGGGTAACGGCCTTTCTTAATTACTTTTTTACCTTTCGGTATTAAAAGCGAAGAACTAGGTTTTCTATAGAGTGCCACTTTACCTTTTAGACCCGTTGGTAGTAGAGACTTTCTGGCTCTGGTTGGGCAAAGTTGGAGTTGCGTACTCTTCCTAGCAATTATGCATTGACTGTCTGTTAGTTGAAGGGCTGAAGGGTATACAATTGGATTCATTAAGTTGTTTAAATCGTTCACATGCCCAAGGCCTAACACATGTCCTATTTCATGAGCGAGAGTTTGCGCCGGTGCACCGTTCGTAACAACAACGGCTACACCAGTAGGTGTTATAAACGGCGCACACCCTATAACACCACCAATTAACGGTCCTTTTACATAATAAATAGCGATATCACGCTGCAAGCTACCTGGTCGAAATGCTAACCATACTCTAAAATACGGATCAAGATTTTGATAAGTAGTACCACAAGGGAAGACCTCAGGATTAACTAAAGGTCCATTGAGGTGATTAAATATCGGTAATCCGCTAGCATCCCGAAAACGAAATTTAAAATGAATTCCACAACGACGATAGAGACTAATCAACGTTCTCCTATGTGTATTAAACTCTACTTGGGTTAACGTTGACTCTGGGCCAACATAAACAGATAACACCAAGAAAGGGACAATTTGTGCAGGTCCACCCTTTTTCTGATTTCCTTTTTTTATAGCTGCCTTTTGTTTCGGACTGCCTACACCACAGCGACAGTTATTGCTCAGTACACCCTGTTTCCGCAAACGACTAAGTTTTCCATGACGTAACCTGGTAGATTTGTCTATCATCTCGTTATATCTCACCTTTCATTAGTAGGATGAGATAATATATTCTTAGTTATCGAACAGTGCCTGTACTGCCTTGAGGAAGGGCGTCAAAAACAATCAGATCAGGCGACAAGGTGAATACCGTAAGAGGCGCCATTTCTTTCTTGTTGAAAGAAATGGCGCCTCTTTTTTGAAACCATATTAAAAATCAAAGTTCGGGCTTGTGTTTGAGGTTGGCCTCATCTTTGCTTTCTAGGGTACGAGCCCAACCGGTCAAGATGACGGCTACCAGAATCATCAATGAGCCTACCCACGCTGTATGAATAAGTCCCAATGAGTCAGTAACTACACCACCCAAGTAGGCCCCAATGGCAATGCCTGCGTTAAATGCGGCAATATTGACAGCAGAAGCTACATCTACTGATTTCGGTGCATAACGTTCAGCCAACATAACCACATATACTTGTAATCCAGGTACGTTCATAAAAGCTAACAATCCCATAAAGAAAATCGTAGTCAAACCGGCGGCTTTATATGGGATGGTGAACGTCAAGACGAGGAGTACGATGGCTTGTAAAATAAACATATAGAACAAGGCCGAAACAGGTTTGCGGTTCGCAGCTTTTCCCCCAATCACATTACCAATGGCAATGGCAATTCCGTATATAAGGAGAATTAGGGCTACCGTCGTTTCCTTAAATCCGGTTACGTCGTGAAGTAACGGGGATAAATAAGTGAAGACGACGAATGTACCTCCGTATCCTATGGCAGTAATGGAGAAAGCAAGCAGCAGACGTCCATTAGTAACAAGCTTAAGTTGGTCGCGAAGTGGCGTTTTGATTCCTTTACGCAGATCGGACGGAATTAGAAGCATATTGGCTATGAGGGCTAAGATTCCGATGATAACGATCCCGATGAACGCAGCCCGCCAACCCCATTGTTGCCCAATCAAGGTACCCAGTGGAACTCCTGTGACGGTGGCCACCGTAAGTCCAGAGAACATAATAGCTATGGCGCTAGCTCTACGGTTTGCGGGTACGAGGTCGGCAGCGATAGTGGAGCCAATCGACATAAATACACCGTGCGAAAAGGCGGAAATGACGCGAGCTACCAATAGAACGACAATACCGTTCGAAGTTGCTGCTAGACCATTTCCCACTATAAAAACGATCATAATCCAGAATAATAATGTTTTGCGCGGAATGGTAGAGGCTAAGGACGTTAATATAGGGGCTCCAAAGGTTACCCCTAAAGCATATAAAGTAACGGTTAATGCGGAAGTGGTGATAGATATATTAAAGTCTTCAGCGATGAGGGGAAGCAATCCCACACTGATGAACTCTGTTGTCCCAATCGCAAAAGCGCTGATTGCTAACGCAAGGAGCGCAAACGTACTTCTCTTTTTATCCAATGACATGGTTCGACTCCTTTTATATGGTATTACCGGCCGGCAAATGCTATTATGATTTATTTAGGCATAAATGAATAGTACGTACTTTTAAGTAATATAGGCACTTAAAAGTAATATAGGCACAAAAAAGTTCCTATAAATAGGGTTCAGGGATGAGGGATATACTATGGATGAATATTTTCATGATGAAAAATTGTCGAAGGATCCGAGCTGATTATTCATGCTAAGATTTGTTGACAGCAAAAAATAATCATGATATATTTATCTTTAATTAAAGATTCTTTAATAAAAAACAGTTTAACTATATTACATTATGAGTGTCAATCGACGCCTATTAGATGGATTTGTAACAATAAATTATCTTTCTTTATGAAGATGAAATGGAGGAGTATATTAAATGAACGAATTAAAAGGAATACATCATGTAACGGCTATTACAAGCAGCGCAGAACGAAACTATGAATTTTTCACTTATGTCTTAGGGATGCGTTTAGTGAAGAAAACGGTTAACCAAGACGATATACAAACGTATCATTTATTTTTTGCGGATGATGAAGGTAACCCAGGTACTGATATGACGTTCTTCGATTTCCCGGGTATTCCAAAAGGTATACATGGTACTAATGAGATATCCAAAACATCTTTCCGAGTACCAAGTGATGTGGCACTAGATTATTGGGAACAACGTTTTAATCGTCTAGAAGTACAACATGATGGGATACAAGAGGTGTTTGGTAAAAGAGTTCTTTCTTTTGTAGATTTTGATGACCAGCAATATCAATTGATTTCAGATGAAAAAAATAAGGGCGTAGCTTCGGGTACACCTTGGTCAAAAGGACCCATTCCTCTAGAATATGCGATTACCGGCTTAGGGCCAATCTTTATTCGTGTCGCTAATATTGATTTATTTAAGGAAATTATGGAAAAGGTTATGTTATTTAAAGAAATTGAAAAGCAAGGATCATTCTACTTATTTGAGGTTGGCGAAGGCGGAAATGGAGCGCAAGTCATCGTTGAACATAATGCTACTCTTCCTCAAGGTCAGCAAGGTTTCGGTACCGTTCATCACGTGGCCTTTCGTGTTGAGGATCGTAACGTATTAGAGGAATGGATTAAGCGTCTAGAAAGTTTCGGAATTCCATCATCGGGATACGTAAATCGCCACTTTTTCGAGTCATTGTATGCTCGAGTTGCCCCGCATATCCTATTCGAATTTGCAACAGATGGCCCAGGATTTATGGGAGACGAACCTTATGAAACGCTTGGAGAAAAATTATCCCTACCTCCATTCTTAGAACCGAAACGTGAACAAATTGAAAGGTTGGTTCGCCCAATCGATACCGTGCGCAGTACACAACAATTTATTAAAGAATAAATGAGAGGGGAAAGGCATTCAGGTATCATAAAAGCAGCAAATCTCACTTGTAGATTTGCTGCTTTATTTAAGGTTCGAAAGGGATTCGGAGGATTCTTCTTTCCCTATCAAAGAGGCCACCCCGTTGTTCGGAGTGGCTTTGTGCTTACTTATGGAGCAACATTAATGATTTCACCTTTAGGTTCATGTGTAGTTGTATAAACTCTGTGGTCCTTGTTGCGTACGGATTTTCTCTGGTACGCATTGTTACGTATTAGTGCAAAAATAATGAGTAGCGTCCCGAAAAATTCATACATGCTAATTTGGTAACCTTGGAAAGCCATAATAACGAATGTAGTAATAGGTACAAAATTAATAAATAATAAACCGTTAAGCGGTGATAACAATTTGAGTCCTAGATTCCAGCTTAGTAAGGCTACTAGCCCTGGCAATAAGATCATAAAGGCCATTTCATATTTAATTGAGAATATCGTGTGCCAGGTAGGAACGGGTAGTACGCCAAAGGCGGAGGCAAGCGTAACGATTACAAAAGATACTGCGCTTCCTAGCAAGCAGGTTAAAGTAGAATAGCGTAGTATCGACCAATCCTTAAACTGGCTTCCCCCCATTGAATATACCACCCATCCTACAACGCCCATAAAAATCAGTAGCAAAGGAAAAAGATGCTGTCCAGCCATCATGAAAAAATCTAAATTGCCGTTGGTGATAACAAGTAAAGCACCAACAAGCGCGATAGCTACACTCGTGAGCATGTATTTTTTAGGGGCTGCTTTCGTAGTGATCCATAAGACCATAATGGATATCATCGGCATGAGTACTTCCATAATCGAGGCGGCGACAGTACCTGACTCCCCCATGAGATCCTGTCCCAGGAAGACGGACATATTATAGACCGTAAATGCCATGGTTCCAAAAAACAACAAAGTTTTGCCTCTTCCCTCCAAGCGAAACGATGATCTCCCCTCTTTAACGAAAAGTAACACGCTGAGGATGATAGCAACGATTAAATAACGGATAAACGAAAAATAGAATGGATCAATGTGCTGTAATGCCATGTGTGCAACGGGAAACATGGCTCCCCACGACATACTTGCGATGAGGCATAACAAGGACCCTATGACGATTTGTTTCTTTAGCATGTATTGTCTCTCCCTAGCATGGATCTGTCGATGTATTGTGTATAACCAATGATAGGGGCGTGAAAGGCTATAGTAAAATGATTGTAAATAAAGTTTACCATCATTTATAATGATACTTAGATGATAGTGTATACTAATCAAAGAGCAGAGGAGGGGGCGCATTGGAGTTTAATGATTTGAAAATTTTTCAGACCGTTGCTACACATGGAAGTGTTAGTAAAGCAGCATTGGAACTGAACTACGTTCAATCCAATGTAACAGCAAGAATTAAGCTGCTTGAGAAAGAGCTTCGGACGCCATTATTTTATCGGCACAAGCGAGGGATGATCCTAAACACAGAAGGAAAGCGGTTATTGGATCATTCGAGAGAGATCTTGGCCAAAATGGAGGAAATGAAGCGTGCATTTCAAGATAAATCGAACCCCTCCGGTATCCTCAAAATTGGTATCGTAGAGACCGTGATTGCTCTTCCAGATATTTTATCCTCATATCATAGTAAGTACCCGAATGTTGAATTATCATTAGAATCCGGAGTAACCGATCATTTGCTGCAAGAGGTCATCGATATGAAGTTAGATGGAGCGTTTGTTACAGGACCCATCAGGCATCCATTCATCGAACAGGTTGAGGTTATTCAGGAAAAGTTAGTACTCGTTACCAAAGGAGATACCTTTTCTATGGAGGATATAACCACAAGGCCTTTATTGCTATACAACAAAGGTTGTGGTTATCGCGGAAGGCTAGAAAGCTGGATGAAGGTGGAGGGAATTATCCCTAAACAGATCATGGAGTTTGGAACGTTTGGGACGATTATTGGCAGTGTAGGTGCCGGAATCGGAATAACGATTATTCCGGAGTCATCTATTACCGATCTGATTGCTAATGGCACCGTGTTTTGTCATAGCTTACCTGAACCTTATCGAGACATCACGACTATTTTTATACGGCGTAAAGATTCGCATTTAACAAGCACCCTACAATGCTTTATTGATGAAATTGTTACACGAACGAGGCTATCGCATTTGCGGTTGCCAGAGCAAATCAATGCCGGTCCTCTTAGACCTTCGACAACGAACTGACTGAGGATGAAACTCAGAGTTTGGTCTTACGATCTGGAGGAGAATGTGGAAGTAGAGAGTTTCTTCTGGCCGCTGAATCGTGCCGTAAATAAAGTAAAGCTTTTTGTGAATGACAAACTCTCAATTTCTCGAATATGTTGAATACAACAGATCTCGCCATGCATACCTGAAAGGGTTGCGTACTATGGCGAGATATTTTTTTGATCTTAACTTGTTTAAATCTTAATCCTTGGAATGTGCTTTATTGTCAGTGTGATGAAGACGATCAAGTACCAATTGCACTGCGATGGCATCGTCCAGGTAGCCTAAAGGGAACACGTAATCGGGTATGACGTCAGTGGGTAAAACAAAATAAAGCAGAGCGCTTCCGAGTATTGCGCGTCTTTCTAATGTAATTTCATCCTCACAAAATTGATGATACATTTGCTTTAGCTCGTCAATAAACGGTCCAGCACCATTCACGCTTGCCACTTTTGTGGGGAAGTCATTCAGAATGATTCGTTGCCCTTCTTCCGTCAAGACATAAGGCTCATATTTGCTCAGTTCTTTCTGTACAAGTTCGGCTGTAAACTGATGATCAATTAAATTAGAAGCTTGTAGAACTTCTCTAATGCTGTTTATAGATGCGTGAATATCCGATTTCTGATTAACTTGCGGGATACTGACATCAAATCCAGCAGCTTGAAATAATTGTACTGTTGGAACTCCAAGGTGAAATGCAAAAATTTCTAGATGCTCGGGTTTTGCCTTCTGCTTACCATTAACGATTCGCGATATGGTAGCAGTATCAATTCCGGTGAGTGCACTTAGTTTACGCATGGACAAGGAATGTGCTTTCAATAATGAAGTTAAGGTTATACCCAAAATGGTTCCGCTTTTCTCTTCAGGCATCGTCTATTCACCCCTTCCGGCTTAGTATTGAATTTGGATATTGAAATATTCTCAACGTTTTGCAATGAAATTGGAACATTTTATCAACATAATTAATACTATGACTGTAAAAGGTAGCGAGGAGTTGAACAATTTGACAGCATGGATTCTGATCTTAGGATTTGCCGTCTCATCTAGTTTGGATAACTTAGGTGTTGGAATATCATATGGCATTCGTGGTATTCGTATTGGATTTTTATCAAATTTAACTATTGCGATCATTTGTTTCCTTTTAAGTATGACAGGGATTATATCTGGACAGTGGCTCTCAAAAGTTCTTCCAGGGATATTTCCTATCTTGGTTGGAGCGCTTTTATTGTTCATTGTTGGAATTCGCATTATTTTATTAGCGGTTCCGCGTAAAAAACAAAAGATTTCACAGGCACCTGATGAGGAAAAGTCAGGTACCGGATCAATAAAGGCAATCTTGCAAAATCCCGAAACGGCGGATGCTGATAAATCTGGCTCAATTGGATTAGGCGAGGCTGTGATTCTGGGGATTGCACTTGCCGCAAATGCGGTTACGAATGGTGTGGGTGCAGGCCTAATAGGGTTATCTCCGCTTGCTATCTCTTTAACAGCCGCATTCGGTAGTTATATTACCGTTTGGCTCGGTGTTGCTTTAGGTCGAAAGGTGGCTGGTGTTCGTATCGGTAATTTCACATTAGGTCAATTTAGTACGGCTTTAAGTGGCGTCATCATTTTATGTATTGCATACAATTCTTTGTTTGGTTGATATAATGTTCCGAATGCATGTCTTCATTTATCTTACGTATATAGATGTTTATTATGACAGAATTGAAAGTAATCTCTAAGATTTTTGTGGAGGTTTTAACAGTAACTGAATAGATATTGTTAAGAAGCACAAACTCCAGTACCTTTCGGTCTGGAGTTTGTGCTTGTTACCTATTAAATTAAAGTGCTTCTTTAATCACCTTTTTGTAATAAAAGACGGATAGGATTCCGAAGATCGAGTACAGTCCCGTGTATAGTAACATAACCATAATCATCGGTGTCCACAGTTCTGTTCCGAAGAAGAACCATCCGGATTGGACTGCAAAGTAGCTATGGCATAACCCAACGATTAATGGGATTCCGAAATTAAAGAGTTGTTTCATTTGAATGCCTTTTAGTAAATCTCCTTGTGTGAAACCTAGCTTTCTTAGAATGGTATAATTGGACTTCTCATCTTCACTTTCATCCATTTGTTTAAAGTAAAGAATACATCCAGATGTAATCAGAAAGGTTAGCCCTAGGAACCCAACGATAAACATGATGAGTCCCATATTTTGTTTCTGATAGTTGCTCATCTCAAGTTGAGAGTCATAGGAACGATTACTAGTGAACCCTAGTTCTTGATAAAGTTCGTTGGCATCTTTAACATGACTCTTATCCTTGATATCAATTCCGATATATTGGGTAGAGTCTTTTTGAATGGTTGGGTTGATATCCTTCTTCAATCGCTCGAACACCGTTTCGTCCACAATAGCAAGAGAGCCACCGTTCGTGAAATACCCAGAAATGGGGGAAGCCATGTTGACACCTTTATATTGTTGCGAAATGACTTCATGTTGACCCTTCAATTCAATAGCTCCCGAGTCCTTCATAGACATGAATTTCTGCATTACGCCTTCAGAATCTGTAAAAAGGGTCTCATCTGCGGACAGTTGGATATCTGCAACGGCTTGTTCACTAATCACTCCCATTTTCATGGCACGTGAATCAATAAAAAGGCCATCCGTATTTATATCCACTATGTTCTCTACATTGACATTTACTTGAATGACATCAATCGTTTTATCGGTATACAAAATATTGTTCGCGGTTAATGCTTCTTTAAACTTGTTTGCATCTTGGATATCGGTAATAGAGAAATCGGCTACGACATACTTTTCTGCTGACTTTTCTGCTGAATAATATGAAATATAACTTAAGGACAATAAACCAATCGCAAGTGCAGATACGGTCGTAATAATGGTTAATAATACGGCATTCGATTTCATTCGAAACATAATGGATGACAGCGACAGTACTTCATTAATATTTAAGTAGCCGTTTTTCCTTTTTCGAATGATATTAAATATGAAACGGACAGATCCTTTATAGAATAGATACGTCCCGATGATGACAGACCCTAAAATAATGATCATCGCAGCAAATAGTTCAGCCATGGTTGTTAATTTTCCACTAAATAAAATCGATGAAATATAATAGCCTAATATGATCAATGAAATTCCGATAATCCCGATGATCATTTCAAAGTAGGACACTTTCTTAACTTTTCCTTCAGTCATGGAAGTTACTCTAAATAAGGATAGAATACTCTGTCTTTTGATAAATGTATAGTTCATTAACATAATCAAAAGATAGATTACGAAGAATACAATCAGTGTCTGAATGAGTGCTTCATTGGAAAAATGCAGTGTTGCTATACCCTCCACACCGATTGTTTTAAATAGAATCATGATGATTAGCTTGGAGAAGGAAAACCCAACAAAGATCCCTAGCACTAATGATCCAAAATATAAGATAAAGTTCTCAGCCGTAAGGATCCGAAATATTCTGTTCTTGGTCATCCCTATTAATTGAAATAAGCCAATTTCTTTACTGCGTCTTTTTATAAAAATATTATTAGCATATAGAAGGAAAATAGAAACAATCGCAACAAGTAAGACGGATGCTGCCTTAATCGAAGCGCCTCCTTTAATAGACCCTTTTGTTGCATCCATGGAGGGGTCATATTGCAACGTGACAAATGCGAAGTAAAGAGCGGCACTAAAGATTAAGGCAAATACATAAAGGTAATAATTTTTCAGATTCTTTCGCAGATTGCGAAACATGAGTTGATTAATACTCATTCTGCACCCCGCCTAACACGCCTTGGGTTTTCATGATACCTTTAAAAAACGTCTGTCTTGTTTCTTCCCCTTTATTTAACTGTGTATAGATTTGTCCATCTTTTATAAAAATCACTCGACTGCAATAACTAGCTGCCACCGGATCATGAGTAACCATAATGATTGTTGCTTTTCGTTTCTGATTGAGTTCGCTTAGTTTGTTTAATAAATCAGAAGCAGATTTAGAGTCAAGTGCACCCGTCGGTTCGTCAGCGAAAATAATGCTTGGGTTATGAATAAAGGCACGTGCGGCAGAGGTGCGTTGTTTTTGACCCCCGGAGATTTCATTGGGATACTTGTTTTTCAGATCAATAATCCCCAGTTCGGTGGCAACGGCATGGAATCTCAGATTCGCTTCTTTTTTTGACGTCTTTGTAATCGATAACGGTAAAAGGATATTCTCCTTAACTGTTAGTGTATCTAATAAGTTGTATTCTTGAAAAATAAAACCTAAATGATTCTTTCGAAATTCAGCTAACTGCTTTTCCTTCATGCTCGAAATTTCTGTTCCTTCAATTTTAATAGTCCCGTTGCTAATCTTATCAATCGACGAGAGAACGTTGAGCAATGTCGTTTTTCCTGAGCCTGATGCCCCCATGATACTTACGAATTCCCCTTGTTCAATGCTAATATCCAGACCACTTAATACGGATTGCTTATTTAATTTATTACCATAGCTTTTATGGATTTTATTAGCTTCTAGAATAACCATATCGACACACTCCCTTTTCTCAATGATCTTATTATAAAAGGGTTTGCCGTTCTTATCCTTCGATTGACCGAACAATTAATACAAGCATGTGACATTGTTGTCACATGCTTGTGATATTAACGAATTCATTTCTTTGTGGAAAAATTAATGTGAAAGTCGTTCCTTCTCCCAATGTTGATTTTACATGGATCTGGATGAGCAATGACTGTGCTGATTTTTTGGCTAAATATAACCCCATGCCTGTTGCAGCAGTGTCTTGATGCATGGTCGTTGATGTAAAACCTTTATCGAATATACGGGGTAGATCCTTGGGGTTGATGCCGCGTCCACCATCTTTCACCTCAAGGATGGTCTGGTCAGCTCGCAAATAGCTGTTAATCATGATGTCGGATGATTTGCTATATTTCACTGCGTTTGTTAAGAGCTGTCTGAGAATAAAGGCGAGCCACTTAGCATCACTAAGTACTACGGGTACTTCTAAATCGATGTCAAAGCCGATTCTTTTCTGAATACACCATGATTTTAATGTTTTAATTTCATCAAAAATAATCGTTTCTAAATCTATATTTTCAATATACAAATCATTCTCAATAAACGGTATACGCCTTTGATGAAGTTGTTGGTCAAGCAGGAGATGTATTCGCAACCATTCATACGTCAAATGCGTTTTCATTGTTTCGTCGTCTAAGCGGTCGATCATTAAATGCATGGCTGTGAGCGGCGTTTTAACTTCATGAATCCAAGAAAGTAAGTCATCTTTCTCCTGCTCTAGAGTCATAAGATTGTGCGAAGCAGTTTGTTTTAGCAGTTCCGTTTGGTTCGTCATGCTGTTTTCAATAATCTTTTCAAAAGGACTTTCTGGTCCAGCTATACTCGTCAAATCAAGATTGTTGTCCCGTTCTTCTAAACTTCTATAAAATTTCGTTTCTTTATTGTAGCGAATAACGAAGAAGATCGAAAAAAGGATCATCGATAAAAAGACAAGATAGAGGGTAGATTGGAATGGGATCGTTGAATCAAAAAAAGAGACAAAGATGATAAATAGCTGCTGGAGTATAAATAGCATGATCCAGCTACGTCTTTCTATGACATATTTTTTAATCATAACCATTTACCTCTTCAACAGCCATGTATCCTTGCCCAACCTTCGTTTCAATAAAGGTTCCTAAGCCAAGCTCATCTAGCCTTTTTCGTAGACGATTGACGTTGACTGTAAGGGTGTTATCGCTTATAAAACGCTTATCATCCCACAAGCTATTGATTAACTCCTCACGGCTTACGATCTTATTTTTCTGCTCAATTAGTAGTTTTAACACGAAAATTTCATTTTTGGTAAGTTCAATTGATCCTGCATCATTGGTCACTACATTTCTCTCATAGTCCACAGTTGCACCGCACCATATTTTGAGCTCAATGGTGTCCGTATTGTAATTGTAGACGCGTCGAAGAATCGCCTGAACTTTTGCAATCAGTACATCGAAATGAAACGGTTTTTGGATATAGTCATCCGCACCAAGCTGCATAGCCATGACGATATCCGTCGGGTGATCGCGAGAGGATAAGAATATAATCGGAATGTTAGAATGAGACCGGATCATTCTACACCAATGAAAGCCATCGAATTTAGGCAATTGAATGTCAATAATGACTAAATCAGGTTTAATATCTGTAAATTCTTGAATCACCTTACTGAAATCATTAATTCCATACACATCATAAGACCATTGCGACAATCTATCTCTGATCTCATGAAATAGCGTTGTGTCATCTTCAATTAACAAGAGTTTAAACAAACGGTTTCACCACACTTTTAGTTTCTCTACAATAATTGTATAGTAAAAACTTTTTGCGTGCTATAGGGGCATTTATATAACTTTCGGAGAGACGAAGTCACCGACTTCAAAATGCGAAAGCCTCTGCTTAAGAAATCAAGGTCAGGCAACTTCATCTGTTCACATCCATAATAACCAATACTTGGATCAAAACTAATCAGACTTGCCTTCGTAAGATTATATGAACATATTAATCAACGAGGTGATGACAACATGACGATAAAAAGGGGTTCACTATTACTTCTATTACTTACATCTTTGCTCTATTCAGCCCCAGTTCATGCGGTGACGACGCCTCCAACACCGGTCTCGGCCATCTATCTGGACGGCCATCAGCTTCAACTTGAAGTCCAACCTTTGCTCATTAAGGGTACGGTACTCGTTCCCATGCGCAAGCTGTTCGAAGATCAGGGAGCCAAGATTTCCTGGAATCGGGATACCCAAACAGTGACGGCGATCAAAGGTAATAAGACGCTAACTTATCACATTGGGGAACGGACAGCTTACCAAAATGGTCAACCGCTAAGCTTGGCCATTCCCGGCCAAATTAGTGGTGGCTATACGATGATGCCACTACGCTTTGTTAGCGAAGCACTGGGAAGTACGGTGAAGTGGGACGCGAACACTCGAACGGTTCGAATCTTTTCTACGATCAATTACAGTACGACGGTTCTGTATGGAGTCAACCTACGAAGCTTGCCGGATTCCACAAAGGATTCCATGATCCGAGAAATGCTGCCTGTAGGTGAGAAGGTGCAGGTTATTCAGGAAGTCGGTGCTTTCTGGCTGGAAGTGCGTACCAAGGGCAATGAGACGGGATACATATCGGCTAAACCCAAATATAGCGATTATACTAGCGCGTCTCTCGTTGAACGGCAAGCTGACGAGATGCTCGTGTACGGAGAGAAGTTCTTAGGTAGACCGTATGAATTCGGCGCTTCAACCGATCAGACGCTTACATTTGATTGTTCTTCTTTTGTTAGTCGTCTTTTTAAGGATAAACTGTCGATCGATCTTCCACGGGTCTCCTACGACCAAGCCAAAGAGGGTAAGCAGGTTGCGATCAACGAACTGCGCAAAGGGGACTTATTGTTCTTCAGTGCACGCGGTCTCGATATTGGACACGTTGGCATCTATGCAGGAAATAATCGAATATTACATACATATTCAAAAGAACTCGGTGTTCATTATGAAACCTTAGATGCCAAATGGATGAAACGGTTTGTGACGGCCCGCAGGATGTTTTAGTTCGGTAGCTATTGAGGTGTTGAATAGACTGCTCTTCAAGGATTGACCTCTACTTCTGCAGATTTAGCTGGAAGTTGATTAGACAGGAAAAGAGCCGACTGCAATTAGCAGTCGGCTCATGTTGTTTATTAACAATTAACAGATAGGCTCACAGTTTATTATCGGCTTTAGGGCTTTTTTTTAACTTAGTCTAGGTCATTCAAGGCTTACATAATAGACGTGAAAGGATTGATACCCTTCGGTAGCAATTCGCTAAAGTTAAATTCGAAAGTAGGTAATCCAGCTGCAAAAGGTGCAATCTCGTACTGCTGGTAGAAGATTGCAATGCCGCCTTCTTGGACGTAGAAGTCAGGTTTATCGTTCAATCCAGCGGACACGTCTGGGAAGGATTCCTTCTTTGTTCTTTCTTTCAGCATTTTGTCCAGTTTTTGCTTGTAGTTCGGAGTCGTCTTCAGTAGGTCGCCCAGCTCCAGCTGCTGTCCATCTTCCAATGAGAAGGTAAGTCCTTCACGCTCTGTGCTACCATGGGCTCCGCCTGTATACGAACTTTGATCTATCACAACACTGAGCACGCCTTCACGGTTGAAGGTCACAACAAAGTCTTGTCTAAAATCATACATGTGCTCCTCCACGGAGCCGTCTCTATTTTTGGCTTGATTTTCACTCTCGGTTGCGAATTCCTCGGATTTTTGCTTGAACATGGCATTCATCGCCTGCTGAGCTTTGTCTGTCAATCCGCTGATTTGTGGATATTGAATCTGGATACTTGCATTCTTATTACTTTTGTTCAATGTGACAGAAGAGATGCTAATATCATTCATCACCCGTTTGCTAATTTCGAGGGATTTAAGGGAAGAACTATACACACCCTGATAACCTAAATAATCATTCAACAATTTGAATGGCACATACAAGTGTCCGTCCAAATTTTTCGCTTCATATTTGCTACTATTACTGTAAATATAGTAACCGTTCAGGTTTGTGCTGACGCCATATTGGGAAGTTTCGAGATTTAGCTTCATAGGGCCACTACCTACACTGTAAGTCTTTGTGCTTGGTTTATAGCTCAGCGGAAGCCCAAGGGCATCACGTAGAACCGTTATAGGTATCATCGTATTTCCGTTCACGATTTTTCCCTGCTGTGTTAACGTTTTTCCATTATATTTAAGCACAACAGCTGGCTGCTGCACACTCTGCTTCACAATGTTTGTACCTGTAGTATCGGCATATGCCGAAGTTCCTCCTGTTAAACCCGAACCCGCAAGTAGTACTCCAGCAGCCAATAGGGCTGCGCTCCATTGCATACCTTTATTCATTATTGAATTTCCCCTCTCCAAATATGGTTACATTTGCTTGTCATGTGATATTTTTTCTGATATTACCTACTTCTCCATTATATATAGTGAAAAATAGATTTGTTTACAAACGCGGTTACAGTATTGTTGCATAAACATGGAAAAAGTATATTTGTCTTAACCTTTTGGTCATATATCAAAAATTCACTGAGGTAGCCTACATACCGAGCATGCAGAAAAACAATCCGGTTAATAACACCCCATTATATTTGGAGGTAAATTCCACAAAAAACAGAGGTCTTGGTTTAAACCAAGACCTCTGTGACCTACTTACCTTGGAAATGAAATAAAAATAGAAACAACCCATGAATGAGGCGCTATTATTTACTAGGTCCCGTTTCATAATGAGTCTATCTTGTCCTGTCTGAATTTCAGACCAGGATAGTTTTAAAGTCTTGATTCAATTTCTGAATGATACCATTGTTCCCAGCTGGTCTGATCATCGGGTATGACATACGTGGATACAGGTGTTATACAATTTTTAAAGCCTATTCCACCAAGCACAAATTTTAAATTAGGAAATTGTCCGTGACATACTTTGATCGAATCCTCCAAACTTTCGATATGGATGGGATCGGTAATTGAAATGGCCACCACCGACACATTCTTCCTCTCAAGCAATATAGTCAATTCGTTCAATGGTGTATTTGGTCCTAAGTAAATGACATCTAACCCTTTTTTTCGTAAAAATAAACTAAAGAGCATCAGTTCCATATGATGTTGTTCTCCCTCGGGACACAGAGCCAAAACTTTCGGAAGATGATGATGAACAGGGAGGATTCTAAAAAATTGGGTAAATCTTTGCATAATTAATTGGGAAGAAAAGTTCTCTTCAGCAGCCGTTATAAGCCCACTTTCCCATTCCGCACCCATTCTGTAAAACACCGGAATGAGTAAGTTGTGGAATACGTCGTCGTAGTGATACATCGTAAACGCAAAATCAATGGTTTCATGTGCTTGGATCGTATTTAAATTAATTAAATCTTGATACAGTCTTTGGATGAGATCATCGTAAATTTTACTGATATAAGGTTCTGGGGCTTTCTCAATTGGACCCTCAAGGTTTCTTTGTTTCAGCAACCACACCGCTTCGCTAACTTTCATGTTTTGCTCGTCCATTTGACTCTTTATCCATTTAAGGATATCAATATCAGCCTGGCTATATAAACGATGTCCGCCATGACTACGCATTGGTTTTATGATTTGGTACCTATTTTCCCAAGCCCGTATAGTCACAGTGGGAATACCTAGCAATTCAGAAACCTTTTTAATACCATACATATGTTACCCACCTCAGTTTAATTATACATAAATTAGACACAATGAATAGGTTGAGAAGGATTATTCCGCAATATAGAAACGAATTAAAAAATATTGTTGCATAAGTTGTATAGTTTGTGTATAGTCTCTGTGTAGTTTGTGTTAATTATGGAATGATATAAATATAGGGGGCGCAACATGAGTAGTCTAAGTAACAATTTGTATTCTAGCACCCAAGTACTGGAACAGAGCGCGGTCCTTGCAGCTATTGAGAATTCGTTGGCCATGATCGAATTCGATACTGAAGGGAAAGTGTTATGGGCAAACGATAACTTTGCACGGGCAATGGACTATGAAGCATCCGAAATGCCAGGATTGATGCATCGACAGTTCTGCACACCAGAATTTGTGAACAGTCCTGAATATTCGGCGCTCTGGAACGATTTAAAAAGCGGGCGTCCTTTTCAAGAAAAAATATTACGGGTTACAAAGAATCGACGTCTCCTATGGTTTGAGGCGACATATACCCCCGTTTATGATACAGATGGTCATGTGCAAGCGGTAATTAAAGTAGCAACGGATATCACGGCTCGGGAGAATGCCACGACTCAAGTTACAAATGATTTGCAACACATGGCTGAGGATCTCTTGCAACGTGCAGAGGAAGGCGTTTCGAGTAGTCATCAAATTGCAGTAGTCATTGAACGGATCGTTAAGGAATCCAATAACAACATGGAAATACTCCAACTATTAGAACAAAAGTCCGATTCTGTTCGAGATAGCATGAAGACCATCCGTGATGTTGCCTCGCAGACCCATTTGCTGGCTTTGAATGCTGCGATTGAAGCAGCGCACGCAGGAGAACATGGGCGTGGCTTTAACGTGGTGGCAACTGAGGTTCGCAAATTGGCTCAGCAAGCGGAGGAAGCGACTAAGGAAGTGAATTCTAATTTGGAGGGTATCGCCGAACAGGTGGCAGAGATCGCAAACGGTACAAAACGCTCGCAAACGGTCATTACTGACAGCCAACGCCTTACCCAACAAGCGGTTGATGAATTTACGGGCATCGGTCAAGCTGCAGGTCTACTTGATAAACAGGCCAGAATATTAGGGGATATGCTGTAAGGACACGATAATGAGATCGGATAGAAAGATACATACTTATTCTGTTGAGAGTCGATTTAAGAAAAACTTTATAATTGTCCTACTCTTTGTTTAAACTGTTTTCTCTATTCTAGATACATGAAGGATGGAGGAGGAAACTGCAAATGAAGAAGTGGGGCTTTTTTGTGATTATTATATTGTTGTTACTAGGGCTTAAAGCCATGAATATAACACCAACCGTTCAACAGACCCATAATGACATTGCTAAGGAAGATCATGATATTCAGAGAGGTACTCTTACAAGTGCCCAGACGATAAACATTACTCAAGATCAGGTGTACCAAGGGGATTTACTCTTGGTTAACAAGGAGTATCCTGTTCACCAAGACAGTGTGCAATCGGATACGGTTCATTTATTTGAGCACAAAGAGTTGTTACAAGGTTATGGACTGCTAGATACTCATATTCAGTTGTCAGAGCGTGTGGCGCAGAAGTTTCTGAAGATGATAGAAGCTGCTGAAAAGGATGGAATTCAACATTTTTTGATTAGCAGTGGTTATCGAGATTTTGAAGAGCAAAGAAGCCTTTATCAAGAAAAGGGATCTGATTATGCTTTGCCAGCGGGTTATAGCGAACACAATTTAGGGTTATCCCTTGATATTGGATCTACGCAAATGGAGATGAGTAAAGCACCTGAAGGAGAATGGTTGCAAGAGAATGCTTGGAGGTACGGCTTTATTTTACGGTATCCCAAGGACAAAACCGCTATTACAGGTATTCAATATGAGCCTTGGCATTTTCGCTATGTCGGTCTGCCTCACAGTGCCATTATGCAGGAAAATAATTTGGTGTTGGAACAATATTTAGATTTCTTGAAAGAACACAAGAGCACTTCAACAGTAGTTAATGGCACAACATATGATGTTATGTATCATCCTATTTCTCACAATATGACCCTTGAAATCCCCGTGCATCGTCACTATGAGACATCAGGGAACAACATAGATGGTGTCATTGTGACTGTGTCGAAGTGAATTACATAAATGAATAAGAACGGGGTGAGAATATCCATTTGAAATTTATGGAATTAATGATAAAGACCATTCTAATGCTAGTATTTTTCGTGTATCTGTATTTATTAATCAAGCTAATTTTATTTAAATGGAACCCTGTAAATATACAATCACTATTCTATCAATTTCAGCGGACTTTACACCATCCTGATATGATCTTCAATCGACAAGGGAACTACGTTCCGTTTAGGGAGATCTCAAGAGGGATTCAGAGCATGTCCATATACGATCCCTTTTCACTTTCGAACTTGATGGGGAATATCATCGCGTTTATTCCGTTTGGTATTTTCATACCTATGATTTTCAGACAAAAGGGTGAGTCATTTATAAGCGTGTTCATGCTGTCTCTAACCTTAAGCTTATGTTTTGAAGTTACACAACTCGTGTTGTTTATTGGAACATTTGATGTGGATGACCTCATATTAAACACCTTCGGCGGAGTGGTTGGTTATGTTGTTTTTAGATTGTTGATTAGCAGAGGAGTTCCCAAAACGGCTTGATGGTGCCTCAACGATTCAATCGTTCCAAGCACTTCGAAGCTGCTATAGCCTCCCGGGTCTCTATAAATAAAAAGACAAATGCCCTCGTTGTCCAAAAGACATGAGGGCATTTCTTATATTACAGCAGCAATTGCGGTAAGCGTTAATAAAATAGTCTGGTGTGTAGGATATTCAGAGCATGTTCAATTTCTTTCAATTCTTCTGCGGAAGCATCTTTGATTCGATCTAGGAAACGAGCTTCTACGCATTTGAAGGCTTCGTTCATCATAACTTCCCCATCTTTGGACAGGCGGATATACTGTTTTCTTCGATCGTCTTCGACATCGAATTTTTCGCATAGATTTTTTTCACATAATTTTTTGATCTCACGACTCGTATTAGGCATAGACATATGCTGACACTCACTAATTTGGCTAAGGGTAAGGGGCTGACTAACCGCTAAATATTCAAGAATATGATATTGAATGGGTGTAATAGCATCGGATTTTACATCTTTTGTGAAATTATTTGTGACACGATGAACAGAACTTGTAAATGCCACGAGTTGATAGAAAAACTTTTCCTTGTCCAACAAGATCACCTCTTACTGATAAAGATAACAAAGTAATTATCAAATAACAATTATCATTTGACAACTAAAAACAAGGTGTGTTACGATTTTGTTATCAAATGATAAGTAAAGAGGTGGAGTTATGAAAACGTTGGTTATTTACACGCATCCTAATCATAAAAGCCTAAGTTATGCATTTTTACAAAAAGTCATTCAGGGAAGTAGTGAGAACGCCAATATAAAAGAGTTAAAGGTGTTGGATTTATATGAGGAAGGATTTGATCCCATCCTTGTATTTAATGAGGACAAACGAAGAAGGTATATGCACACTGATCCTAACCTTGAAAAGTATAGAGATCAAATCACGTGGGCTGACAAGATTGTTTTTATCTATCCCATCTGGTGGGGACGACCTCCGGCTATGCTTATGGGGTATATCGATCAATTATTTGCATCAAATTTTGCTTATAGGGACAAAGGTGGGCTTCTGCCAGAGGGACTTTTGAAAGGAAAATCTGTCGTGTGTATCTCGACTATGAAGGGG
The DNA here is from genome assembly GCA_036496075.1 of Paenibacillus sp. Lineage (GTDB taxonomy): Bacteria > Bacillota > Bacilli > Paenibacillales > Paenibacillaceae > Paenibacillus_AQ. The sequence continues at coordinate 78,996 of DASXLR010000133.1, forward strand.
CCTGCCAAGTATCCTTTGGTTTTTCTAAATAATGCCCATAAAATATTAATGAAGAGAGCTTTGTTTAATTACGTGGGAATGAAAAAAGTAAAGTTTTTTGAATTTGGTAATATGGAAAGTCCCAAGGGAAAACAAGCGGAGAAGTTAGATAAAATTGAGCGTTACTTCAAAAAGATAAGCAGCTAAGGTGAATGAGTAAGGAATAGAATTAAAGGGAGCAATAAGGCGCAGTGTCACTTTGACTGCTCTCTTATTGCTTTTTGTTATTTTAGTAAGACTTTCAATTAACTCTTAGCGATTCCTGATGTCATTCCTGAGACAATGTGACAGGTTGTAGGAATGTGACAGCCTCAACCAAAGATACACTTTATCAAAGATGTGGCTATTGACTATTGTAGATTACAGATGTAATCTCTAGATAAAATTACATTCGTAATCAAGAGAAAGGATGTTTGACTTGGAGAAAATCCCTGTGATTTCTGATTCGGAATGGGAAGTAATGAGGGCAATTTGGCATAGAGGAGAAATGACGGCAGCAGAGGCCATTGATTCCATTGCAGATGAGATGGATTGGAGTCCCAAAACCGTTCGGACCTTGCTCAGCCGGCTTGTTTCAAAAAATGTACTAGCCATTAAGCAGGAAACGCGTCCCTTTGTTTATTATCCATTGGTATCAGAAGCGGCTTGTCAAAGTGCTGTAACGAAGTCATTTTTCAAGCGCATTTATAACGGAACCTTTAAACACTTTTTAGTTAACTTTGTAGAGGAGGGGGAGTTATCCCAGCAGGATATTGATAATCTAAAACAAATTTTGCAGGAAAAAGAATCGAATGGAAAATTGTGAATCATAACATAAAGCCAATCATGCATTATAGCTTATGGTTACTGATCTTTCTGAGGTTGTTCATTCCATGGGGGTTTGAGAGTGCGTGTGTATTAGCGTGGATGCGTCTTCTTATACCTAAAACAGTTCAGTCTCGGCTTCATTTAGAAGCTGGGACTGAACTGTTTTTTTAAATATACGAAAAATAAGTTTCAACTATACTGGCTCAACACCAAAATCAGTGCGTGACAAGTGTAACGAGTTGATAGATGACCGCTACGCGGATGGATTGTCCTTACGCTTCTCCACGACAATTCCAGTATCGAAGCTACGATCAGCATAGATTTCTATTTTCAGCAAGCGCTGATTATGAATTAGAGCCACTATCCTTTGGTTATATTTCTAGGAGAAACGGTTATCATCCCATGAAGGACGTCGAAGCTGTCTCTTCTTATATGAACATTGATTATACGAGACTCTGTTTGCGTTCTACAATATAGCAGGCTATTCCGAGCACTAGACCTAGACCGACAAGTATTGCGCCAACCCAAGGGAGGGATGTCAGGCCCATTTGGGTAATGACCCAGCCGCCAATGAAGGCCCCAGTAGCATTGCCTAGATTACCTGCTGAATGACTGGTCGTAGAGGCAAGTGCGGGGGCCTCCTGTGCAAGGCTCATAATTCGTACTTGCAGTCCTGGCATAACAGAGAAGGAAGCAACACCCCAGAAAAAAATAGTGACTACGGCAGCTATAGGATGATGGACCGTAAAGGTGAAGATGGTAAGAATGATACATACCACAAAGTAAATTCCCAATATAGAGGGCGTTAGCTTCCAGTCCGCTAGTTTCCCACCGACGAAATTGCCGATCGTCACACCACAACCGAACAAAACGAGAATCCACGTTACACTGTGTTCAGCAAAGCCAGATACCTGTTGAAGCAATGGCGCAATATAAGTAAATACGGTGAATAGGCTGGCGTTGCCCAGCGCTCCAATGAGTAGGTATAGCAGTAACTTGGGCTGAACGAGGGCAGTGATCTGCTTTCCTAGACTTGCAGGTTTGTCTTGCCGAATGTGCGGAATAAACATAAGTATACCGATTAATGCTACGATTCCGATGATGGCAATCGTAGCAAACGAAGCTCGCCATCCTAAGTGTTGTCCGATAAAAGTACCTAGAGGAACACCAACAATATTCGCAATGGTTAAACCAGCCATCATAATGGACACCGCCCCGGCACGTTTATCCGGACGTACAAGATTGGAAGCGATGACCGCTCCTACCCCAAAGAAAGTGCCGTGCGTCAATGCTGTAATGATGCGAACTACCATCAGAACAGTATAGTTCGGAGCGATTACAGAGATAGCATTGCCCAGAATGAATAGAACCATGAGCAGACATAACAGCATCTTTTGCGGGATTTGGCGGGTGAGGATCGTCATTATAGGTGCACCAATGGCTACCCCAAGGGCGTAACTTGTAATGAGTTGTCCCGCTGATGAAATGCTAACATTTAAATCTTCAGCCACATTGGGTAGAAGACCCATAATCACAAATTCAGTCATACCGATCGCAAAGGCGCCTACTGTAAGAGCTAGGATAGAGATTGGAAAGGGTTCTTTGACTTTTCGTTTCCTGTTGATACTTTGAGACAGATTCATGATGAGAAGGCTACCTTTCTTATATCAATAATGAAATAGTTGTAGTGTAGAGCCAAATTTAAGAGATGCTCTATATTATTTAGGCTTATAAAAATATTGTCAAGGAATTGCGAATAGCATTCACGGGTTAAATTTAACGTATCTGCTTTCCTAATGTGAAATAATGCTCCCCCATTCAGGAGGAATTCGCCTATAATAGGGTAGTGAAACTTTTTCATTCGTTCGTGTAATGCGAGCGAGTATTGAAGCTGTCAGTTCCAGTCATGGGCTGCCGCAAATTCGTCATAGCTAACCAAAAATGAGTATGGGGGAATATGAGGATGAAGGTTCTTTTTGAAGGAGATATAACATCTTTACATGCAGGTATTCAGGAATTGATACAACAGCTTGGAATTACCGAAGTAGCTGAAGGGGAAGAGCTTATTATCCAAGTGCAACAGCAGGCGGACAATGAGGACGCTGATCTAGAAGTAGGCTTGGAAGCTGGACCTATTCTTGAGCGTAGCGCTGGATGGAACTTAGCAAGTGGAAGTATTAGCAACTCTGAACAGAACGTTAGCAGGGACAACCAAGAGCAAATCATAGAGCCTCGTAAAGCCTACATACGATATGGACGAAAGCATCAGTTCTTTCGGGGACTTAGTCTACTAGTGCAGCACACCGACAGCGCAGAGTCATTTACAATTCAGGAACAGCAGCAGTTCGATACGATAGGACCGATGTTTGACTTATCCCGTAATGCCGTTTTTACCGTGGACAGTTTCCAAGAGATGTTACGCAAGATGGCACTCATGGGGATGAATACCGTAATGCTGTATTTGGAAGATACGTATGAAATCATCGGAGAACCATATTTCGGTTACATGCGGGGGCGTTATACGCAGGGAGAGTTGAAGAAGATTGACGATTATGCTGACCAATTTGGTATTGAGGCCTTCCCGAGTATTCAGACGCTTGCGCATCTGGAGGAATTCCTTAAATGGGAGCCAGTAAGCCATTATAAGGATACGAAGGGTGCACTGCTCGTCGGGGAAGAACGAACAGATCAGCTTGTTGAACGTATGATTCAATCGATTAGCGCACCCTTTCGCAGCCGCAAGATCCATATTGGTATGGATGAGGCTGAGGAACTTGGACGTGGGAAGTATCTGGACAAGAACGGGTATGAAAGCCGCTTTGAGATCATGACTTCGCATTTAGAGAAAGTGCTGGAAATTACGCGCCGTATGGGGCTGAAGGCGATGATGTGGAGCGACATGTTTTTGAAGCTTGCATCAGCAAACGGCAGCGAACATTATGATGCAAATACAGTTATTCCTGAGGAGATGGCTAGCCGCATTCCCAAAGACGTGGACATGGTGTATTGGGATTACGCCCATATGGAGCAGCATGAATATGAGAGCCTGATCGCTAAACACCGACCATTAGGATGTAACCTCGTATTTGCCGGTGCTGTATGGGTATTCAACACTTTTGGTGTGAATTACGGTTTGTCGTTAAATGCAACGGATGCGGCACTGCAAGTATGCAAGAAAGAAGGCATCCGTGAGGTGTATGCAACCATGTGGGGCGATGACGGTATGGAGAGCAATCCATATATTGCGTTACTTGGACTACAATTCTACGCAGAGCATGCTTATTCGCAGAATACGCCTAGCGACTCGTGGCTGGCGGAGAGGGTCAAGTTCTGTACGGGCATCGAAGCGGACTCATTCTTGCAGTTGAAATATTTAGATGAAACACCGGGGAGTGAGCCGAACAATCGGAAGCAGAGTAATCCTTCCAAATTTCTGCTCTATCAGGATGTTCTTCTGGGGCTCTTCGATAAGCAGACAGAAGGGCTGGGCATGAACGCCCATTACGCCAAGTTGGAGCAGCAACTTCATAACAGCCGGAATCAAGAAGCTGAGCTCGATTATCTGTTTGAAGTGCCAGAGAAGCTTTGTGGCGTGTTGAAACACAAGAGTGAAATCGGTATTAACTTGAAGCAAGCTTACGATGTTAAAGATATGAATACATTACGACGTATCGCCACAGAGGAACTGCCGGTTATATCCCTTGCTGTGAAAGAGCTACGGAAAGCACACCGCAGCCAGTGGCTACGGATGTTCAAGCCATTTGGGTGGGAAGTAATCGACATTCGCTATGGTGGAGTTGTGAATCGTCTGGATACGGCTTCGGAGCGTATACTTGACTATGTTGAGGGAAGAATTCCTCAAATCGAGGAGTTAGAACAGGAGCGTCTTCTGTACAGTACAACCAACCGATTTACAAATAAGGGTGCAGGCTGGTGCAGTTTTTATTACCGAATAGCATCGCCTAACGTCTTTTTCCACGTCCTAAATCCATTCTAAACATCAACAAGGTTCTTTCTTTGGCACTGGTTAGGACGCTAGTGGCATGCTTCAAACGCTTGATTTATCTGATATTCGGTTGAACTACCTTAGAGGCTAGCTTCCAAAAGAGATCATACTGTGACATTTCGTCTCTAAAGGACACGCATTTAAAGACTATGACTTATTTAAATTAAACCAAAGGGCCTCCAGAATGAATCTGGAGGCCCTTTTAGCGAATATCTTAAAATACATGTAAATGCATTACACCTCGAAAATCAGTGGGAGACTTTCAGGGAAGGCCCCTCGATAAACTCATATCTACTCTTTATAGAAGTGTTCTTATTTTAAAATTTCTAAATTAATTTTGCTATGAAATAGTCCAAGGAGAAGTGTGAATCCGCAAAATAAAGCGACAATATTTAAATCTATAGTAGGAAATAGATTTGATACTTTTACAAAGAATAAAAGAACTATCCCTGGTAAAAATGTGCACATAAGAAATCCATAATTAACAGATATAGATTTCCGTATGAAAATTAAGGATAAATAAGCACCAATACATGCGTAAAGAAACCAACTGACTGGATTATTTGGATTGAACTGATAATTTTTGATATCTGACGCGTTTACAAAAGCCTGTATCCTGTAGACAGTAAAAAGAATACCTAGAAACCCTAATGTCCAAACAAAATATAATACTTTTCTCATTGTAATCCTCCTTTTGGCAAGATATAGTCACTTTTAAAAAAATCACCCCTAAATGCAACCTTAGTACAAGTTGATGTGTTATACAATATAAGGTAAATAGTAGTGTAACAGTTGCGTATTGTTATTTAGTAAACGAAATATTACATGAGGAAGGTGATTACAATGGGTTCTAAAGGAAAAAAAATACTTAATATGAAGATCCTTATTTTCGGAGGTATACTTTTTGGAGTTATTGTGTTAACGACGTCTATCACATTAATGGCTGATAAACAAAAGCAAAACGAGTTCAAAAAATCAGTTTTGATCACAGATGAAAACCGAGATCAAATTGGTAAAGAGACATTTAGTGATTATTATATCGTTAATCAAGAAGGAAAACTTATTGATTCTTTAGGAAATGAAATTTCACAAAAGGAATTACTCAAAAAAAAATCGGTGGGTATTCCTGAAAACAGAATTATTAAACGAATAAAATTTGAAAACTTTATGCCAAGCTCAATTATTGAATTTGAAGGAAGATAAGAAAATGGGGTGACTATCTCGCCAGAGATATTTACTATAAATGGATCTGTAAACATTCTAACAAAAACTAATGGAGAGGGGTGGGATATAAAGGAAGGAGATAAAATTGAATATGATTTCGAGAAATATCAATCAGAGGTGGTTGAAAATCAAAACTTACTCATTGGTTATATCAAGGATGGTGTGTTAATTAAAGGCGAAGAATTCAGACAATTAAAGGGTGAATATAAATTATCTATAAATGAACCTGGCAAATACTATGTTTACCTAATAAGCGCGAGTTCTGACCCCATAGCCTTGAAAAATGGAACTTTAAAGATCTCTAAATCTTAAATTCATTTCGTTCCTACTTGCCTTACAAATATTAATATGGAAGAATACATATATGAAAAGAAAAATGCTCAGTCTATGCACCGAAGGACAGTGATTAGGTAGCCTTTTAACAAATTGCCGGTCAAGACCAAAAAAACTAGCCAATCCTAAGAAGGGATCGGCTAGTTTTTTAGTCTATTCTATTGCAATTATTTAATTATTATTTAGGCGCTACTGCATTATCATCAGAAGTTACGATCACGATTTCAGCATTTGTCATGCCTGGCAACGATCTAGTCATGATTGAGGAATGGTAAGCGACAATTTTCATGCCGGCTTTCAATTCTGTTCCCCCACTAAGCAATGGGATCACCTTTGTATCTTTCGAGATATTCAGAATCACATCGTTATCTGTGGATTTGTCAGAACCCACATTGACATATACTTGGCCTTCAGTTGTACGGTCTGATGCAACAATGGTACCTTCAACTTTATTGGTTTCTGTTGCTTTCACAACAATTTTATCGGCATGGGTTTGAGCTGGGTAGATCATCGTCATTACTTCACCATAATAGGCTTCGACACGAACATCTGCTTTCAATGCATCTAGCGTTAATGGGTTACCGTCTTGATTGACGATTTGAGTGTCTTTATCAACCGATAGGATGACATGACCAACGCCGCCTTTTTCCATAGGGCTCCCAATCACAGTGATTTTGCTATCTGTTACATTTGTAATGATTCCATCCGTACCAGGAGCTTGTTCTTGAACCGCTTCTTCGACTGTTGTATCCACCACAACATAGTTAGTTGTTGATTGAGGCGGAAGGCTCATCGTAACGGCAGGACCGTAGAACGCTTTGACGCTCATACCTACTTGGATCTCACTTGCTTCAATGGCTTTGCCATCTAGGCCTAAGATTTGAGCTTTGTCAGCAAAGTGCAACACGATCGTATCTTCGAATCCTGAATAGATATTTTCACCTTTTACAACGATGCCACTGTCATTCACTTCGGTAACTGTACCGTTAATTGCAGTAAAGCTTTGGTCTTGAACAACAAGTGTTAATGCCGTTCCACGTGCTGGAAGGCTTTTCGTGATTTGAGGACCGTAGAAAGCTTTGACGACTTTTTGTTCATCTATGATCGTTTTTAAAGATACTTTCTTTCCTTTAGAATCAATAATTTTTGTGTTTTTAGTGATGGATAGAACAATTTCGCTTTGATCAGTTGTAGTAAGACCACGACCTGTTACAGTAACGAATTTACCTGTTTTGTTGTTCACAGAATCTGTGATTTGACCGATTGTGCCAGGGACAACTTTAGCTTGATTTTGAATAGATCCTTGTCCATCGTGAATCGGTGCGGGGGGAACCTTTTGTGCACTCGCTGCTATAGGCATTGCTGCCATCGCTAGAATCGTTGTTGTTGCTAACACTTTGTACATTTTTTTCATTTGTTATTCCTCCAATTTATATGTGTAGGGTTCGTACTTGAGAGTTTGAGGTCTTGTTATCTACATTCTTAGACGGGACAGTTGTTTGGAATGTTGCACAAGTTAGTGTATTTATTTGTCGAACCTTTGGTGTATTTGCTGAGTATAACTTTGAATGTATGGTCAAGGTGGCTGCTCTTATGTACAGGGGGATGAGCTGTTGGATCAGTGTTAGGAGTATCCTTTATATCACAATCCATCATATGAAAATAAGCTGCCGAGAAGGTCTCGACAGCTTGGGACAGACCAAGAGGTCTGCTTATTTCAATATATAAGAAAGTATAAGTTTCAACTATACTTTGCTTATATTTCAACGGGAAACAGTTACCTCCCTTTAAGGACGGTGAAGCCGTTTCTTCTTGTTAAAAATAAATGAACGGTGGTCCGGACGTGTGCTACGTCGTCGGGGTTACCGAAAACCAGCAAGCTGGTTTACTGCACGAGTAAATCGAGTGCTATTAAGCTTCGGTCCATTCCTGGTCGCCCGTCAAGTATTTCTCGGTCAAGATGGACAGCACTTGAATACCGACTTCATTCTCCCCGCCTTCAGGGATGATTAGATCAGCATATTTCTTGGAAGGCTCGATAAACGCATCATGCATTGGTTTTACCGTCTTTAAATATTGTTGGTGAATCGATTGAATAGTTCGACCGCGTTCCTCAATATCCCGGAGCACCCGACGGAGTATACGTACATCGGGGTCGGTATCAACGAATACCTTGATGTGGAGTAGATTCCGGAGTTTTTCATCGGATAGCACATGAAGACCTTCGAGAATAACAATATGGTTAGGAACTAGCTCTACTGTGTCGACAGTAGAACGGGCATGAACAGTGAAGTCATATACCGGAGCGTGTGCGGTGTGGCCTTCTTTAAGAGACTTAAGGTGTTCAATGAGTAGCTCGTTGTCAAAAGCAAACGGATGATCATAATTGATCGATTCGCGTTCTGTCATACTGAGATACGATTGATCCTTATAGTAGTTATCCTGAGATATGAAAGTTACTTTACCCGAACCAAGTCGGTCTATGACGGAGCGGGCCACCGTTGTCTTACCCGATCCGGTGCCGCCAGCGATACCTATAATGAGCATGAAGATTCAATAGACCTCCCTAAATGATTGCTTTTTGCAATTCCAATATTGTAGCACAGCGCTCACTTTATTTCACCCTGATTTGGGCAAACAAAGCATGGCATTTTAAAATTTGTCGATATTAAGGATAAAGATGTAAAGTTTAAAGCTCGGTGTATTTGCGATTATGGGAGATTGTACGGGTCTGCCTACGAAGTTTGGAGCCTTCTCTTTAGAGATAGCAATGTGTTTAGTATGCGCCATATGCAATACGTTTAACAGTGAGATAGAAAATGGTGTTACATTAAGATTTGTGATAGTATTTACTCCTATATAGAAAGAGGAAGTGAGCTATAGTGATAAACATAACGATTCCAACACCTGATGTTACGATTACCAAGCAGGAGAATCCTGAGCTAAGTCATATTTACGGATTTACAGATTTCCACCTGATTCCTAGAGATATGGGTGGTATTTTCATGTTTTACAACGACAATGATGAATTATTGTTCGTGGGTAAGGCAAGAAAGCTTAGACCAAGAATAAAAAAACATTTTGAAGATACGGTATCCGTGATCAAAATGAATAGAGATGAAGTTACTAAAATTGATGTTTGTCTTATTGGGGACCCTGTTCATAGAGAAATCTACGAAACGTATATTGTTAATGAACTCAAGGCCAAATACAATGTAGACAAAGTGTTATTTAAGTAAATGAATAGAGTCATAGGTGCAGTCTTTTGACTGTGTCTATTTTTTTGTTAGTCACGTCCCTCTTTTTTTGTAGAGGCTTTAGCAACGATTTCTAATACGAGCACATTATCGTTTCGCTTGCTTCTTAATATAGTAAGTCACATTTAGCCTCTGAACAGGTCTGTTCTGGTCGATTTATTCATCGCGGCGGTTTATGATCCCTAACAGACTGTTCAACCGTGGACCGTTGAAAAGTCCCTGTTTTGTCTGCATATTGCAGCGAAACAGGGACTTTCTATTAGAATCTTTGAAAAAGAGGAAGGAATTCCTCCGCTATGTTGTTAGCGCTCTTACTCTATCCATCGCGATTACGCTATCCTTTAATACTATGTTAATTGCTTTACGCCCCTTTACGCCCCAACGCCTCAATCTTCAGTAGCCACTTCTCCCGCACTTCTACAGATGAGGTTTTCATCGTACCAATCTCGGTAATTCGCACCGGATTTACGCCACAGGATTGCAGGATGCCGCGCTTCATGATGTGGTGTCCGGCCCGTTTAAGTGCTAAACGGTAATACCAAGGTGGGGAATCCATCGTCACGATGAGGCGTGCCGTTTTGCCTTTTAATAATTTCTCAATCATGACAGAATTAGGCTTGGCTTTGAAAGCATAGCCCGGCAGAAACACGCGGTCAATGAAACCCTTCAAGATTGCCGGCATGGTGCCCCACCAAGTGGGGTAGACGAATACCAGATGATCTGCCCAGCGGATCGTCTCTTGTGCGGCAAGCAAATCAGACTCCAGCTCAGTTCGCTTTTGGTATCCGTATTTCAAATTAGGCTCGAAGTTGATCCGGCCAAGATCGATGGTACGGATATTTGCGCCGCTGGCGGTAGCGCCTTTAGTGTAGGCTGTAGCTAAGGCGTTGCAGTAGCTTTTTGGATAGGGATGTCCTATGATTATGGCAATATTTTTATTCAATGGTGATCCTCCTTGGGTGTTCTTCATGTTATCGCACGACGAATCGTGTTCCACCTCTCCACGATGGAAGGTGCCCGTGATAAGATTGATGGGTATAATACAATCATAAGCCTGAAACACAGAGGTACAAATGATGAAAAGCGCGAAAATCTTGTTCTTTTGTGCAAATGGAGGAGGAATCCCGGTTGAATAGTCATGGCGTGTCCGTGTCTCTTCTGTTTCCCATGATGAAAACGATGGCGCAGAGCGGTTATGATTGGGACGCTTTCTGTGAATATGCTGCCATCGACTCAAACCTTCTTCACAACGCTGAAGCGCGTATTACGGAGGATGATTTTGAACGTATAGTTAAAGCTGCTGCTCTATATACAGAGGATGAGCTGTTTGGTTTGCACCAGGGGCAGCGTATGAATATTTCCGATTTAGGCGTTCTGGGTTATGTTATGCTGCACTCCAAGACGATCGGTAAGGCGCTCTCCGCGTATCAGAAATACAACTTTATCGTCTGCAGCGGCTTCAACGCAGATATTGAGGTGCAGGGGCAGGATATCCTCATCTCTCTGTTTCTCAACAATTCACTCACAGCTCCGAGCAGGCATTGCATAGAGGAAATGACGGTGTCTTTTTACCAGACATTGCTGGGGCTAAGCTGTAAAGCGATTCCCGTCAAGGACGTCCAATTTATGCACGGTCAGCCACCGCGGATAGAGGAATATGTAGCCATATTTGGGGTTGTGCCGCAGTTCAATCAGAACGCCAATACGCTGCGGTTTAGCATAGAGATTCTGGATTATCCTGTTCTAAGTGCAGATACACGTCTGCTCGGGATCTTTGAAGCTATTGCTGAGGAGGTAAGAACCAAGCTTACTCAGGGCTCTGTGTTAACAGGGGAGTTATACAGGTGGATCATTGAATGTATGCCGACACATTTCCCGACTCTGCAGGATGCCTCTAAGCATATGCGGATGAGTGTAAGGACCCTGCAGGCTAGGCTGAAGGGGGAGAATACATCGTATAATCGCTTGGCAAATGAGGTCCGGAAGGAGCTGGCGCTCCGGTATCTCGTTAAACCGGAATATACCATAGCTGAAATTGCGTACCTTCTCCATTTCTCAGAGCCAAGCGCCTTCCAGTCTGCCTTCAGGAAGTGGGCGGGTGCAGCGCCTGGTGAATATAGGCAGCGTGTAGAAGTAACGAATAAGTGAGAAGAGTGGAGTAAGCGTCACTAAATACGTTGAACAGGGCAGGTAGAATTTCTACCTGCCCTGTTTCTGTAGCCTGAAAGATCTACCAGATCTTGATGTGCAGTACTGGTTTTGCCTTCAGCGTCTTTTGTGTTCCCGGGACAGCAAATTTCTATTTGGCTACAGTTTCTAAAGCGACTTCGATCATGTCGTTGAAAGTAGTTTGTCTCTCTTGTGCAGTCGTCTGTTCACCTGTGAGAATATGATCACTAACCGTTAGGAGACCCAAACCTTTTACTCTAAATTTGTTAGTTAAATAATAAAGTGCTGCTGTTTCCATCTCTACTGCCAATACGCCATGTTGGCCAAGCTTGGTGAACGCATCTTTATCGTCGGTGTAGAAAATATCAGAAGAAAGTACATTTCCTACGCGAAGATTAAGACCCTTATCTGTCCCGCTTTCATGAGCTGTTTTGATTAAATCAAAGTTCCCAATCTGTGGGAAGTCGTATCCTGGGAAATCGTTGCGAATGATAGCGGAATTCGTAGCCGCTGCTTGTGCAATAATCACATCGCGGATTTTTACGTCATGCTGAATGGCACCACATGTTCCAATACGAACAAGATTTTTTGCGCCATAATCGTTGATCAATTCATGGATATAAATGGATGCAGAAGGCATACCCATTCCCGTGCCTTGAATCGATACGCGGTTTCCTTTATATGTTCCTGTGAAGCCTAACATGCCACGTACATTGTTGTAACAGACGACACCTTCTAGGAAGGTCTCGGCAATATATTTTGCGCGTAAAGGATCGCCAGGTAGTAAGACTGATTCTGCAATTTCGCCAACTTTTGCTTCAATATGAAAACTCATGTGAATTCCCTCCAGTAGTTCGTATAGTGTATTCGAAAACGTTTACACGAAAATCATAGCACAATACAAATCCACGTTATGTTAAAGGGATAACCTCACTTTTGAGAACTAGTTCACAAAATAACCGTTAGCGTGGTAACGGAAGTGAAGCGCTATCATTTGTTATATTGAGTGCATGAAATAGCTAACTGTTATACCACTTACGAAGCGTTGGGAACTCCTCGGTTTCATTACAAATGGATTCTAATAAATCCATATCTAGGAGGTAAAAGTGTTTATCACGAATGTCGATCAGTCCTTCATCTTGAAAATCACCTAGTGTTTTAGATATCGATTCTCTAGTGACTCCAAGCATGTTAGCGAGTAAGGATTGATTAATTTTTAAGTCAATTTTGTAAACGTTATCATTATTAGTTCCAAAGTTATAGTAGAGATCCATGATGAGATTAGCGACTTTTCCACGTACGTCATAGAAGGTCAAATAGCGAATCATACGATTGAGCATACGGGTGCGCTCAACAAGAATTTTGTAAGCGTTTCGTAGCACCGAAGGATATTTATCAACAATGTGTAGGAAATCTTGCTTGGACATCTGCCAGACTGAAACATTTTCTAGAGCTTCAATAGATGAAATTCGATGATTGTCGCTGGACAAGGCTTCTACTTCTCCTGTGATATCACCAGCGATCATAATACTCAGCACGACTTCCTTCCCTTCATACATGCGATAAATCTTGACCATGCCTGAGCGAAGGAGATAAACCTCTTCACTTTCGTCATTCTCAAACATAAGAATATGGTTCTTTTTGAAATGACGTTCCTTAAGCAAAGGAGTTATATGTTGTAACTCATCCTCAGGAATGTCTGAGAAAATCGTGATTTCTGAGATGTTATTAATCATAAAGACGCGTCCTTTCAAGGTTCAATATCTGATCAACACTAGTTATGAGATTAGGAAGTGACTAAAGAAATTATTCTAGCATGGCGGATAACATCATAGCAATATCATAGTTTATTTTGAGAATCGAGGAAATGATATGAAATTCGAACGAATTAGTGTAATTGTGCTAGATAGTGTTGGCATTGGTGCTTTACCAGACGCTCCTGCCTTCGGAGATGAAGGCAGTCATACATTGGGACATATATGCGAGCAAGTACCTAACATGAAATTACCAAATCTCGCCGCTCTTGGTCTAGGCAATATTGCACCGTTGGCTACGATCCCTGAGACAGAGAAACCTCAAGCTTGCTATGGCAAGATGGCAGAGGTATCGGTTGGCAAAGATACAATGACGGGTCACTGGGAGATGATGGGACTAAAGGTAGAAGTACCATTTCAAGTATATCCTAATGGATTTCCAGCGGAATTGATTGGGAAGTTCGAAGCGATGACAGGTCGCAAAGTAATTGGAAATAAGCCGTCTTCAGGAACTGAGATTTTAGACGAGTACGGAGAAGAGCAACTCCGAACTGGGGCATGGATTGTTTATACTTCTGCCGACAGCGTATTTCAAATCGCGGCTCATGAGGGTGTTATTCCGTTAGAAGAGTTGTATCGTGCTTGTGAAATTGCACGTGAGCTAACCTTGAACGATCCGTATGTAGTTGGGCGTATCATCGCGAGACCTTATATCGGTGATCCGGGTGCTTTTAAACGCACACCGAATCGACATGATTATGCGCTTGATCCCTTTGGAGAAACTGTGCTCGATCATCTCAAGAATGAAGGTCATGATGTCATCTCAGTTGGGAAAATCAGTGATATTTTTACAGGACAAGGAATTAATGAATCCTATCCAACAAAAAGCAATTTAGACGGCATTGAGACAACCATCAAGCTGCTAAAGCGCTCTTTTAAAGGAATGTTATTTGCAAACTTAGTCGATTTTGACTCTTTATATGGCCATCGTCGTGATCCTAAGGGATACGCTGCTTGTCTGGAAGAGTTTGATCAATATGTGCCTGAGCTCATGCAACAAACCGGCGACAAGGACTTACTGATTATTACGGCTGATCATGGGAATGACCCTACCTGGTCAGGAACCGATCATACACGTGAATATGTTCCGATCTTGATCTATAACCCTGTACTTGCAAATGATACCGCTTCCATTGGCATCAGAAACACTTTTGCTGATTTAGCTGCAACCATTGCAGATAATTTCAGAGTTACTAAACCAAATATTGGGGAAAGTTTTTTAGAATTGTTAAGGGTGAATCAGTAGGACAAGCAAGTCACTAATAATAGGGGGAATTCACAATGAAAAGATGGATGAAATTATTATTGCCGGTAGTATTGATTTTTACACTAGCTCTAACAGCATGTGGTCAAAAAGGTAACAATAAAGATGAGTCGACTGAAGGCGCGAAAACCAATGGGGCTGCGGTTAATGATAATAAACAAGACCTCAAAAAGCTTAAAGTCGGTATGGTAACTGACCTTGGGAGTGTAAATGATAAATCTTTTAACCAAAGTGCATGGGAAGCCTTGCAACAATTGAAGGAAGACTATGATTTTGATGTGAAATATCTAGAACCAAAAACAGATGGTGACGTTGTACCGAACCTGAACCAATTTGTCAAAGCAGGCTATGATTTAACGTGGGCAACGGCTTTCACATTAGCAGATGCGGTAACACAACTATCCAAAGAAAATCCGGATTCCATGTTTGGAATTGTAGACTCGGATCTCATCTTACCGAATGTGGCGGCGGTATCCTTTAAGGAGCAAGAAGGCGCATACCTCGTTGGTGTAATCGCAGGTCTAACGACGAAAACGGACAAAATTGGTTTTGTTGGCGGCATGGATATTCCAGTTATTAAACGGTTTGAAGCGGGTTTCCGAGAAGGCATTAAAGCTGTGAATCCAGATGCTAAATTAATTGTTAACTACACAGGGCTATTCAACCGCGTTGATATGGGGAAATCTGCGGCTTCTACGATGTACAACGATGGTGCAGATATCATTTTTCATGCAGCGGGTTTAACAGGTAATGGCGTGTTTAATGAAGCTAAAGAGCGTAACAGCAAGGGTGGAAAAGTGTGGGTCATTGGTGTTGATAAAGATCAGTCCTTAACTTTTGGTGATGATATCACTTTAACTTCTATGGTCAAGAAAGTGGATGAAGCCGTTTATCAAATTTCAAAGAGCTTAGCTGAAGGTAATTTCCCAGCAGGTAAAGTGACGACAATGGGCTTAAAAGAGAAAGGTGTAGATATTGCACCAACTTCGGTTAAGAATGTAACGCCTGAAGTACTTGCCAAAGTTGAAGAATATCGTGGAAAAATTATAAGTGGTGATATTGTCGTACCGGAAAAATAAAGACGATTTCGTCCCCTGTCATTTTTGGATGTGATAGGGGATGAAAATTTTGGGAGGGGTTCCTGTGACTAAGGCAGATATCGCATTGGAGCTAAAAGGAATAACCAAGAGATTCCCCGGAGTAGTAGCCAATGATTCTATTAATTTTCAATTAAAACGCGGACAAATTCATGCTTTGCTTGGCGAGAACGGTTCGGGGAAATCCACCTTGATGAGTATCGTCTTCGGACTATATCAGCCTGATGAAGGTGAGATACATGTGAATGGGAAGCAAGAATGGATAGATAGCCCTAACAAGGCGATTGAACTTGGGATTGGGATGGTGCATCAGCATTTTAAATTGGTAGAGCCCTTTACAGTGACCGAGAATATCATTCTCGGGATGGAACCAAAGAAAGGGTTAAAGATCAATATCAAAGGAGCAAGCAAAAAGGTAAAGGAACTATCCGAACAATATAAGCTCGATGTGGATCCAATGGCAACGATTGAATCGATTAGTGTAGGGATGCAGCAACGTGTAGAAATCATTAAGACACTTTATCGTGGTGCAGACATTCTCATTTTTGATGAACCAACTGCGGTTCTAACACCCCAAGAAATCAGTGAATTGCTGGAGATTATGAAGCGTCTTGTTGCTGAAGGTAAGTCGATCATTCTGATTACACATAAGCTAAAAGAGATCATGGAAATCGCCGATACCTGTACCATTATTCGTCGGGGTAAGGCGATTGAAACTGTCGAAGTGGCTAAGACTAATCCACAGGAATTGGCAGAAAAAATGGTAGGGAAAGCAGTCAACTTTAAGACTGAAAAGCAAGTGGCTAAACCTCAAGAAGTGTTTTTAGAAGTGAAAGATTTGGTAGTTGAAGGTGCTAATGGCAAGCATGTGGTGAATAAGCTTTCCTTCTCAGTACGGGCGGGTGAGATTGTCGGTATTGCAGGTGTAGATGGTAATGGTCAGACGGAGCTAGTTGAAGCAATAACAGGCATGCAGAATATTCGTTCAGGTGAAATTTTGTTAAAAGGTAAGAGTATAACGAATCATTCACCACGTATAATCTCTGAATCCGGAATCTCACATATTCCTCAGGATCGCCATAAACATGGACTTGTTCTGGACTTTACTGTCAGTGAAAATACAATTTTACAAACATACTATCATCCAGAGATTAGTAAACATGGCTTCATCAATACGGAGGCTATGGATGATATGGCGACACGTCTAGTGAAAGAGTTCGATGTGCGAACACCAGGAATTGATACGTTGGTTCGCTCCATGTCTGGAGGAAACCAACAAAAAGTCATTATTGCACGCGAAATTGATAAGAATCCGCAGGTCATGATTGCGGCTCAACCTACACGGGGGCTAGACGTAGGTGCGATTGAATTCGTGCATCAACAACTAATAGCACAACGTGATCAAGGAAAAGCAGTGCTGTTGGTATCGTTTGAGTTGGAAGAAATCTTAAATGTGGCTGACCGTATTCTGGTCCTCTGCGGCGGACAAATCGTCGGTGAAACGACGCCCGAAACAACGAATGATCAGGAATTGGGGTTGATGATGGCAGGTAAGCATAAAGGAGATGGCACGAATGAATAAAATAATGAGCGTTTTCAAACGTGAGTCTGTGGTTATACCCTTTGTTGCCATTATCATGGGTCTATTATTAGGCGCAATAATTATGTGGATCGGCGGATACGATCCGATGTTGGCCTATGAATCGTTAATTTCGAAAATTTTCGGGAGTAGTTATGATTTAGGAGAGGCATTACGAACCATCGTTCCTCTCATTATGAGTGGTTTGGCCGTAGCGATCGCTTTTCGATCAGGGATGTTTAATATCGGAGTAGATGGTCAGATCATCATGGGTTCTTTAGGTGCGTTGATCGTAGGTACACAGCTTAGTCTACCCCCGTTTCTGCATGCGCTTTTCGCTATTATATTTGGTGCTTTACTTGGGGGAGTGTGGGGTGCGCTTGTTGGTTATATTAAGGCCAAACGAGGCATCAATGAAGTTATTACCTGTATTATGTTTAACTTTATTGCGCTTTATTTGAGCCATTACATCATTCGGATGTTTATGCCACAAGCGGGTACACAACGATCTGCGATGATTCATGAATCTGCAAGCATCCAGATTGGCTGGCTCTCTGAACTAATGGGTGGTGCGCGCATCCACTGGGGATTCTTGATTGCGATCCTTGCGGTTGTTTTTTACCACATTTATTTAAACAAGACCAAATGGGGTTATGAGTTGCGGGCGGTTGGACTTAATCCTCATGCAGCAAAATATGCAGGGATGAAAGTTCCAAACGTTATGGTACGTACGATGTTCATTTCAGGCATGTTTGGTGGTTTAGTTGGAACTTTTGAAGTATTAGGGGTGTTTAATTATATCGCCATCAACTCCGTTACGTCGGGTCTCGGTTTTGACGGAATAGCAGTTTCCTTGCTTGGTGGAAATACCGCGATCGGTGTGCTTTTGTCGGCAACCCTGATTGGCGCGCTTACCTATGGTTCTCAAGGTATGAGCTTTGGCGCTGAGGTGCCCGGTGAGATTATTCGTATGGTCATTGGGTTCATTATCTTTTTCGTTGCCGCACCAGGGATTGTGAAGCTGTGTTTCCGACCATTCCAAAAAAATCAAAGAAGAAGGTGTGATTAATGGAGATTATTAGTAATTTACTTAATGGGACGCTCGTATTCTCTACTGCCCTTATCTTTGCTGCACTTGGTGGACTCATTTCAGAACGCGCGGGAGTCATTAATATTGGACTCGAAGGGTTTATGATATCGGGGGCTTTCTTCTCAGCGTTAACCGCTTATTATGCAGAAACGGTAGGTTTGGGTGCTTTCTCTCCATGGCTTGGATTGGTCGGAGCATTTGTATTTACAGCTATCTTCTCTAGCATTCATGCGGTCGCCTCCATTAAGTTTAAAGCGAATCAGGTTGTGAGTGGTGTCGTCATCAATATTCTCGCAGCAAGTTCGACGTTCTTTTTAGTGAAAATGATTTTTGATGGCTCAGCTGAAACACCACTATTAACAATGGTATTTCATAAGGTGACGATTCCTTATTTAAGCGATATTCCGCTCATTGGAAATGTGTTCTTTAATACGTATCCAACGACGTATATTGCGATTGCGTTAGTCATCGTCCTTTTCTTTGTTTTATTTAAGACATCAAGCGGGCTCAGACTTCGTGCCGTTGGAGAACATCCAAGTGCCGCGGATACGGTGGGGATAAAAGTAAATCGTACGCGCTACATCGCCGTTATTCTGAGTGGTTCGATTGCTGCACTTGGTGGAGCGACTATTGTACTTACCTCGAACAGTAACTTTGCTTTTAATACGATCTCAGGACAAGGTTATATTGCACTTGCGGCCGTTATCTTTGGTAAGTGGCATCCAGTAGGTGCGATGTTGGCCGCATTATTCTTCGGATTGGCCCAAGCGGTGAAGGATCAATTACAGATATTTGATTTTGCAGCAAGCATTCCGAATGAATTCTTCTATATGTTGCCTTACGTGTTAACACTTTTCGTATTAATTGGAGCCGTAGGGAAAGCTCGTGCACCGAAAGCATTAGGGGAACCTTATGAGGTAGGGAAACGATAACAGGGCTGGCTTTTAATCTTAGCGAATAAGTATGCTGGATGTCTTTAAGACTTCCAGCTTTTTTGAAATAACAAAGAGGTGATTCTAAATTGAATAGACGATTGGAGAAATGGTTCCATATTCAAGAAGAAAATTCGACGATAAGAACGGAAGTTGTTGCAGGAGTAACCTCTTTTATGACCGTTGCCTATATCATTGCGGTGAATGGGGCCATCTTAAGTACAACGGGCATGCCATATGAAGCAGCAACCATTGTCACGGTAATCTGTTCTTTTGTCGGCTGTATGCTGATGGGGCTTTGGGCGAACTCGCCATTAATTATTGTCCCTGGTATGGGGGATAACGCTTTTTTTGTTTTTACATTGGTATTCTCGTTAGGACTGACGTGGCAGCAAGCACTTGCAGCCGTATTTTTAGCAGGTGTCGTATTTATGTTAACCACGGTGACCAAAGGGGCCGACTATTTATCGCGCTCGATCCCGAAGTCTATGATTAACGCAATGACTGCTGGAATTGGTTTATTTATTGCTTTTCTAGGATTAAAGAATGGGGGGATCATCGTTGCGAGCAAAGGTACATTCGTTACCTTAGCGAATCTTAGTGATCCTTATGCCTTAACGACTATACTGACCTTATTCGTTCTGTTGCCGCTTTTCATGCTGAATGTGAAAGGGAGCTTCTTAATTGCGATTATCGCAGGAACATGTATGGGTACGCTGCTTGGTATCGTCGATTTTTCGACCTTACGTGATTTTAGTATCTCCTTTACTGGGTATGGAGAGTTGTTTTTTGCCTTAGATTTTAGCGGTATAGGCACGCTTAATTTTTGGACCGCTGTTTTTTCTTTATCGATGGTCATTATTTTTCAGAATATGGGAGCTCAACTGGGGATGCTTCCAGATAAATCGAAGTTTCGGAAGTCATTTCAGGCCAATTCTTTTTCAGTTATAAGTGCGGGGCTTTTGGGTTGTAGTCCAACGACGACAGCTGCTGAGTCTGGGACAGGTATTGCAGCAGGAGGAAGAACGGGGCTAACCTCGTTTACGACAGGACTTCTATTTATTCCGGCATTGTTCCTCATTCCACTGTTCAAAGTAATCCCGAATAGTGCGATTGCTCCTGTGCTCATTATTGTTGGTTGCCTGATGATCCAATGTGTCAGGGAAATTCCTTTCAGTGACTTTACAGAAGCTTTTCCAGCTTACTTGATGATGGCGATTATGCCACTATCCTTTAGTATCGCGAATGGGATTGCATTTGGTTTCATTGCTTACCCTATTCTGAAGCTGATTTCGGGTCGGAAAAAGGAAGTGTCGATTACAATGTACGTCATCGCATTTTTCTTCTTACTCTATTTTATATTGGGTTCGATTTCGATATAAGTAAGATTAAAGGCTTATATAAGAGAGATAATTCACTGTAGAAGTGTTGCCTCTAATTATCAAATACCTTAAGGGGAAAAACATGAAATTCGCTATGTATAAATAAATATGAATAGGAAGGGGCTACTACTCATAAAAGATGAGTAGTAGCCCCTTTAGCCATTAGTTAGACATTACGATCTCTTATTGCAGGACAAGCTCCGCGGTTACCGGATTATGATCGCTATGTTCAAAGGATAACTCATAGCCCTGCACACTGCTGAGTTTAATGTTCGGTGAAATCAGAAAACCATCGATAACCGCTCTGAAATTAACGCCTTCCGAGTAGGGAATATCAAGTGTCCGGACAGACGGTACATTAGGGTCGACAACCCAACTGAATCCTTCTGGCTGGAAATCGCTCGGGAATTTCTGTAGCCACTTAGGCCATGCTTGGGTGGTTGTGAATGCTTGGGGATCTGTACCCGGAAGGGCGTGGTTCCAGTCACCCCCTAAGATCAGGTAGTTGCCCTTGTCATTCTCTTTCTTAATATAAGCAGATAAGTAGTCTAATTGCTGCTTGCGAATGGTTCCACCTTGATCAAAGGCAGATAGATGAAGATTGATCAGAACAAGCTCTTTACCGTTGTCGACGGGGAACCTACTTTCAATAAAGGCGCGGTCCAAATCGAGTTGTTGACGTGGCCAGGATTCTTTTCCCGGTAGATTATATCGGTAATGCTTTGTGCTTGTGAATCTGGATAAGGTGAATAATCCACTGTCTGCGGAACCCATAGGATCAAGGATGGGAACGGGCACCCATGGCACCTTGTAATTAGTGGAAAACACATGACTGTACTCCGATAACTTACTCGAAAGGTATGTGACCTCATCCATATGATAGCTCCGTGAAGAACGGATATCTACCTCCTGTAGAATGAATAAGTCCGAATGTAAGCTTGTCATAAAAGAGGCTATGGCCTCCAGATTGTTCTTCGTTTGTTCTTCACTACTGGAACGGGACATTTTCCCGCCATCCATGAAGAAATCCTGATCTTTATCTAGACCAGCATAGCCAATATTGAATGTTGTAATGGTAAAAGGTTCATTATGCTGTAGAACACGTTCGTTATTGTTGTCTACAACCAGTTCCACGATCTCCTCGGGTTTATAATCTGTTAATGTAATATAGAGTAAGAACCCTCCGACAATTAGGGTAGCCGCTAGAACAATCAAACCGATCCCTTTTAATACTCGTTTTTTCATTAGATATCTCCATTAATTTTTTTGATTTTCCCCGATAGTAATGAGGAATACTACCGAGAATGTACCATGATGTGGAAGAGAGGTCTACTTTTTTTGAATATAAGATAAATATATTGCTGGTGAGTATAATAGAGATGAGCTACAAGCATATATAAGGAGGACAAGGCTAATGTCATTAACACCTGAGAATACGGTAGTAGGTTTTATCGGTACTGGCGTCATGGGGAGAAGTATGGCCAAGCATATCCAAAAGGCGGGTTATCCACTGCATGTATATACCCGTACGGCTTCTAAGGCTGAGGAATTGGTCAATGATGGAGCAGTATGGCATGACACGGCGGCTAAGTTAGCTGAGGCTTGCGATGTCGTGATCACCATTGTAGGTTATCCGAAAGATGTGGAAGAAATTTATCTAGATGCAGATGGATTGGTGGCCAATGCCAAGTCGGGTGCTTATCTCATTGATATGACCACTTCCAGCCCACAGCTTGCTGAGCGCATCTATGAGGCATCCACGGTTAAAGGGATACATGCCCTTGATGCACCGGTATCCGGTGGCGATATCGGCGCAAAGGGAGGGACGCTATCCATTATGGTTGGCGGAGATGAGACTGACTTTGAAGCGGTACGTCCTTTGTTCGAACTGATGGGGGCAAACATCGTCCTTCAGGGCAAAGCTGGTGCGGGGCAACATACCAAGATGTGTAACCAAATTGCAATTGCTTCGAACATGATGGGTGTATGTGAAGCTTTGGCTTATGCCAAAACGTCAGGACTTGATGCTAATACGGTCTTAAAGAGCATTGAGAGCGGAGCTGCGGGAAGCTGGTCACTTAGTAACCTTGGCCCACGTATAATCGCTGGTAATGATGAGCCTGGTTTCTACGTGAAGCACTTTATCAAAGACATGGGGATTGCGCTAGCAGCAGCGAAAGATATGGGTCTTGATACTCCGGCGCTCGCTTTGTCAGAATCTCTGTACAAAGAACTAGCTGATAAGGGGTATGAGGATAAGGGAACTCAGGTATTATATAAGCATTGGATAGAGGAGTAAGGTAAGTCGAGACTTTATCTGCCATTTTCTTCATCATCATAGGAATCCAACCTCCTTCTGCATGATTTGAATTAAACAGTCCATAATAATCAGGAATATGTCACGGTTATGAAGGGCACCCGAGAGGGTGCTCTTTTAAAATTATAAGAAAGTATAATGTTTCCGCTATACTTAACTCCCCTTGTTTTAATATAAAAAATTTGGGACAATATAATCGGATGCTTGGCTTCGGCTGTTTAACTACAATATTATTGAACTTTATAGTTTTGAAAAGAGGGTAATGTATGAATAAGGAATCCATTTATGGATTGACGTTTGAACAACTGACAGCCTGGTTATTAGAGCGTGAGCATAGAAAGTTTCGCGCAGCACAAGTATGGGATTGGTTATATCGGAAGCGGGTAACTGACTTCACGGAAATGACTGATGTCAATAAAGAGTGTGTGCAATTATTAGCAGATCACTTTGTCATTCAGACCTTAACAGAACATGTTAAGCAAGAATCGGCAGATGGAACGATAAAGTTTTTGTTTAAGTTAAAAGATGGCAACCTGATAGAAACGGTATTAATGAGACAGAAATATGGGTTGGCCGTGTGTGTCACTACGCAAGTAGGTTGTAACATTGGATGTAGTTTTTGTGCAAGTGGATTAATTAAGAAGAGTCGTGATTTAACGAGTGGTGAAATTGTTGAGCAAATTATCAAAGCCCAGCAGCATTTGGACCAAGCGGAGCAAGATGAAAGAGTGAGTCATGTTGTAGTGATGGGAATTGGTGAACCGTTCGATAACTTCAAGAATCTTGTAGACTTCTTGCAAGTTATTAAAGATCAGAAGGGTTTAGCGATTGGTGCGAAGCGTATCACGGTATCGACTAGTGGCCTTCCTGATAAAATCATTGAATTTACCGATGCTGATCTGCAGGTTAATTTGGCCATTTCATTACATGCACCTAATAATGAACTTCGAACACAGATCATGGTCATTAGTCGTGCTTTTCCAATAGAAAAATTAATGAAGGCCGTGGATTACTATTTGGCCAAGACGAATCGGAGAATTATGTTCGAGTACATTCTGTTGAAGGGTGTAAATGATCGCAAGGAGCATGCTCTGGAACTTGCAGAGCTGATTAGAGATAAGCAAAACCTCTGTAGTGTTAATCTAATCCCGTACAATCCGGTAGATGAGCATAGCCAATATCAGAGAAGCGATCAGGAATCCATTCTGGCATTCTATGATACGTTGAAAAAGCAAGACATTAACTGTACGGTTCGCCTTGAACATGGGGCAGATATTGATGCCGCTTGTGGTCAGTTAAGAAGCAAACAAATCAAAAAACAATCGGAAGATGATATCTCGGATCAAGACCGATTTGCATTAGGGTGAGAGATTAAAATATCTGAACCATACTTAATTAAAAACCTCTGGCCATGTGAATGAAATACAATCACATCTTGCCAGAGGTTTTTATAAGTTAGGCCTAAATCATGATTAGCGTTTGCACAAAACAATGGATGATGCAGATCGTAGCGGTATCGCACTCATCTTACACCTTTCATATACCCCTGAATTTTTGGGGAAAGCATGAAAAGGAGGATACTTAGGAGAATCGCTACTCCTCCGATCACACCAAAGTAAAGCATTTCGGTATCAGGTGTATAGAATTTAACAATCTGCGCATTGATGGCTTGAGCAGCAGCATTAGATAAGAACCATAAACTCATCGTTTGGGCTGAGAAGGCAACAGGTGCTAATTTGGTAGTTACGGATAGTCCTACAGGTGATAAAAGTAACTCCCCAATCACGACAATGAAATAACTAAGAACGAGCCATAAGGGGTTAACTAATGACTGACTTCCGCCAAAGTAAGCGGGTAACAGAATAACGAGAAATGATAAGCCAGCGAATAATAGTCCCAAAGAGAATTTGGTAGGGACTGACGGCTGGCGAACTCCGAGTTTTACCCAAACCCATGCAAACAAAGGCGCCAAAAGAATAATAAATAATGGATTCAACGATTGGAACCAAGCAGGTGAAAGATGAATTCCTGCAAAATCTAACTGTGTTCGCTTGTCCGCATAATTAGCGAGAATGGTTGATCCCTGTTCTTGAATGGCCCAGAACATAACAGAAGCAAGGAATAGCGGAATATAAGCAATGAGTCTTGAGCGCTCTACTATTGTTGTTTTAGGACTCCGATACATGACAATAAAGTATAGAGCCGGAATGACAATCCCCAATATTCCTACAAGAGCAATAAAGGTATCGAATGTAAGAATCCCCATTGGAATGGTAATAGCAATCAAAGCAGCGATAAGAATGGCGCCCAGACCCATAAAGGCATAGACCCTTTTCTTTTCAGAGGATGATAGAGGATTGGCTATAATGGTACCAGCAAGACCTAGGCTTTTCTTCTTGGTCATGACAAATACGAACAATCCTAGAAACATACCGACAGCAGCAACTAAAAAACCCAAGTGAAAATTGTTTTGTTTCATGCCTATGGTTCCTACAATTAAAGGGGCAAGAAATCCACCGAGGTTAATTCCCATATAGAAGATGCTAAATCCTGCATCCCGGCGAACATCCTCTGGACTGTAAATTTCACCTACGGCACTGGATACATTAGGTTTCAGTAATCCTGTACCAATGACGATTAGAACCATAGAAACAAAGAACATGGTTATGCTTCCAGGTATGGATAAAATAATATGCCCCAGCATAATCAATATGCCACCGTAGAATATAGATTTGGAGGTTCCAAATATTCTGTCGGCCAGCCATCCGCCAATAATTCCGGACATATAGACCAGTGAGCCGTAGATCGACATAATTGCCAGAGCTGTGCTTTCGTCCAAGCCCAATCCGCCTTGTGATACCTCATAGTACATATAGTAAACAAGAATGGCTCTCATTCCATAATATGAGAAGCGTTCCCAGAACTCTGTGAAGAAAAGGGTGAATAGTCCCTTAGGGTGTCCGAAGAAACCCGTTTGTGGAACACTTTCCACAATTTCCTGCCTGCTTGTATCTGTCATGGAATATTCTCCTTTTTATGTTGTTTGCTCGAAGACTTCACTTGTTATTATTCCAAAAGAAGAAAAATTAATTAATCACATTCATTTAACAAGTATTACTGGGCTATAGATTATTAATCTGGACGTACAATTATTTTTGTCCGGCCAGTTTTTTAATTTAAAATGACATTAAGCATAATTTCAGTGCTATTTGTGAAAATTAATGAAACAATCTTCTGATTATTGTTAATATACGGAAATTAAGGTTCAATTCATAGAAAAGGTAATTGATAATATCCGAGGTTAGTCGTATGATTAAGTAAAGATTTTAAATTTTTACTGTTAGTTAGACTCATGAACCATAATCACATTAAGCTCCAAGCTTAGTGATTATTTTATGAAATGACGGGTTATTAATCCAAGTGCATTGATAATCTATCAAATATAAAGCTGAAGCGAATGTTGCTTATCGTAAAGGAGAATTAGATATGTCAGAATCAATTACTCAGACAACGTCTGAACAAGAACCACAAGCCTTGTCAGCAAGCCACAATGATGTACTGGATCAGTTGTTAAAACCTGAGGTACAGGAATCCCTATCGGCTCTGATAGAGCAGTTACCGAAATTGACTGAAATCGTCAAAGTGATGACGAAGTCGTATGATTTCGCCCATTCCGTTGCTACAGATGATGTATTGAAGAGTGATACCGTTGGAGCGATAACAGAAATTGTAGGGCCTGTGAAAGACTCCGTGAAGAACATTGCGGGAACCGTTATAGAAGCAAAGGATCGTGCCGAGGCGAGCAACGAAGTGATCGGTGTTTTTGGTCTGTTAAAGATGCTTAAAGATCCACAGGCACAAAAAATGTTCCGTTTCGTTAATGCTTATCTTCAAGTCAGTGAAGAACGCAGCAAAAAATAGTTCACGTACAATAATTAGTAAGAGCGGAGGATACACGATGTCAAAACATATTGTTATATTAGGTGCAGGTTATGGCGGACTTTTAACGGCTTTGAGTCTTCGCAAGTATTTGACTAAGGCTGAAGCACAAGTGACGGTTGTAAACCAGACTCCAACACACCAAATCATCACAGAATTGCACCGACTTGCAGCTGGCAATATTGCTGAACAGGCTATTGCTATGCCATTAGAGAAGTTATTCAAAGGGAAAGATATTAATCTGAGAATAAGCAAGGTTCAATCTTTCTCAGTAGACAATAAAGAAGTGAAGCTTTCAGATGGTTCCAAGTTAACTTATGATGCGCTTGTTGTCGGTTTGGGAAGTCAAACGGCCTTTTTCGGTATTCCGGGGCTTGAGCAAAACAGCTTAGTGTTGAAATCTGCGGCAGATGCAAACAACATTCATAAACATATTGAAGATCGTATTCGGGAATTTGCCAAAACGAACAATGAAGCTGATGGCACGATTGTCATTGGTGGTGGCGGTCTATCAGGTGTTGAGTTAGTTGGCGAAATTGCCGATGGAATGCCTGCACTTGCCAAGAAATATGGTGTAGATCCTAAAGCGGTGAAATTGTTACTTGTAGAAGCAGGTCCTAAGATCCTTCCTGTGTTGCCGGATCATCTGATCGAACGTGCTACGAAAAGTTTGGAATCTCGTGGGGTTCAATTCTTAACAGGTCTTCCTGTAACCAATGTTGAAGGAAATGTGATTGACCTCAAAGATGGTCAAAAAATCGTTACTAACACATTTGTTTGGACGGGTGGAGTACAAGGAAATCCTCTAGTCGGTGAATCAGGACTTGAAGTGAACCGTGGACGTGCAAGCGTTAATGAACATCTTCAATCTATTTCTCACCCAGACGTATTTGTTGTAGGCGATAGCGCTGTTTTCTTTGGTCCAGAAGGACGTCCTTACCCGCCAACGGCTCAGATTGCTTGGCAAATGGGCGAACTTGTGGGTTACAACCTATTCGCTAAGCTTAATAACAAATCATTTGAATCCTTTGCTCCAATAGACTCTGGAACACTTGCAAGCTTGGGTCGTAAAGATGCTGTTGCAACTGTAGGGGCTAATGGAACACCACTTAAAGGAATGCCAGCTTCTCTTATGAAAGAAGCAAGTAACATTCGTTACTTGTCACATATTAAGGCACTGTACAGTTTGGCATATTAAAAGAATCCTCCCACTTAGAGCATGATCTGAAGTTGGGTACAATAGAAAACAGTAAGCCAAAGATAATGAATCACTTTGGCTTACTGTTTTTTTTAATCTTGATATAGGTTAGAATTGAAGAACGAAAGCAAAGTGGGGGATGTAAAGATGTCTAATAATGATGAAGTGATTTTGACGGAAGAGGGATTAGCTAAATTAGAGCATGAACTCAAGGATCTTAAAACAGTAAAACGTAAGGAATTAGCAGAACGTCTCAAATTAGCGATTAGCTACGGCGATCTAAAGGAGAATAGTGAATATCATTCGGCCAAGAATGACCAATCCTTTATGGAAACAAGAATAATGATCCTAGAAAAAATGATCACGAAGGCTCAGGTGGTTAGTGCAGATAGTCTGAACTTATCCAAAGTGAGCATAGGTTGTATTGTAGTTCTCAATGACATTGAATATTCCGAAAAAATAGAGTACCGGATTGTAGGTACTGCTGAGGCCGATGTATTGGATAATAAAATATCCTATGAGAGCCCTTTAGGCAAGGAATTGTTAGGTAAAGAAGTAGGTAATATCATTAGTGTGAATGCACCTATGGGAGTGCTTAAATATGAATTACTTGAGATAAAAGCGATATAACAGCCAAACAACGAAACTCCAATCTCACATTTATAGTGGATTTGGAGTTTTTTCAGTTTCAACAAATAAGTGTTACGTAAATTCTCATAATAACCACAAGTAATAGTCATAGATATATTTCTGTGAGAAACGGTTACAGTCCCTTTAAGGACGGTGAAGTCGTTTCTTCTTGCTTCCGTAGAAGTTCAGGTAGCATTTCAAGCAACTGGTCTCGTGTAAACGCATCTCCGAAGTTCCACTTCACTTCCTCGACCATGTAAACATGTCCGCTCTGGACAGCGGGCAGGCTCTGCCAAAGCGTGCTATTCATCATGTCTTCTGCTGCTCGTCTTGAAATCTTATTCTCCGGAAGTAGCATGAAGATTCGATCACCGGCGTACTGGGGCAGTGAGCTCTCCTGTATTTCCTTATATCCTTGATTTGCATCTAAGATGGCCTGAATCTTGGATACAGGTCGGAAGCCAAGTGGATGATAGAGCGCTGTAGAGAAACCTGTGACTCCCATGACAAATAAGCGTTTGCCGTGATCATACGTAAAGACGGAGGCTGTTTCTCCGGCATTTACACTGGACTGAAGTTGCTGCCACATCGTTTTCGCCTTGTTATTATGATGGACGAGCCATTGTTCTGCTTCTCTTTTCTTGCCGAACCATTCTCCAAGGATGTGCATACGTTCTTCTAGTGTTGCCCATGAATTAAAGGTTATTGTAGGAGCAATCTTGGAGATTTGTTCGTATTGGCGTTCATCGGAATTCGCAAAAATAATCAAATCAGGCTCCAGCGCAGAAGCTCTTTCTGTATTGAATGGAAACCCGACATCATGAATTATTGTTGTCGGATCTTTATACAAGCTGTTCTCGGGGTTCGGTATGTTTCCGCCAATTGGGTGTATACCGAGAGTCACCAAGTCTCCGATGGTTTCCCCATAGTAAATGATACGGAGGGGTTGTAAGGGGATATGGACCTCATGTCCTGTCCAATCTTTGACGAGGACTCTGTGGCGCATGGATATCGCATATTGTCTAGGCGTGACCCCTGTGGTTTGACGAAAACGGCGATTGAAATAATACTCATCAGCAAATCCTACTCTATGGGCAATATCTCGTAAGGGCGCGTTTGAAATCGTTAGCCATTCTTTGGAGCGGTTAATACGTAGCTCTGTTAAGTAGTCGAGAGGTTTCTTTCCAGTTAGTTCTTGAAAAATGGATGTATACTGCCAATGAGGCACGTTGGCTAATTGTACAAGCTGTTTGACCGTGATGCTATCCATAAAGTTATTGTTTAAATAATGGATGGTATTCTCCACTGACTGCGTCAGACTAAGGGATGGATCGGAATGTAGATTATGTTCGAGCAGAAAACCTATCAATTCCTGAAAGTGCAGATGCTGTTTAAACCAATCCATATCGCCTTTGCCTAGTCTTCCAGCATACAGTTGCTCGGTAAGTCGGACCAGACGGGAGAGTGGATAGACCCTTAGTTCATAACGATTCGGAAAAATATCCTTAGTATATAAAGCCTGTTGCTGATTCCTTGCTTGAATGACGGTGAAGGTGATCCGGTAAAAGCTGACTACTGTATCGGTTCCGTTCTCGATTTGAAGAGAGGTTCCCGGAGAAAGCAGGTAGCAGTGGTCAGGAGAGAAAAGAAATGGCTGGTTATCTATGTAAAGTCGACCTGTTCCGTTCGTGAAAATTAAAAGTGTATAACAAGGGGAAGCTTCTTCTTCGACTATCTGTCTTGCTGATCGGGTAAGGAGTTCAACATCAGAAAGATGAAATAGCAAAGAACGCAGCGGTGTTGATGACGTTGTGTCTTGAAGCATAGGTCCACCCCCTTTTTTCTATAGTGAGAATGATTATCATCTATTGTATTATAGTAAATACAAAGAGGCTTTTCAACGTTTTGTTGAAAAACCCCTTGTATTGTATGTTATTTGCATCATACCAGACTTACTTTGCCAACACCTTAGGCAGCTCGCTCAGTAGCCATTCTCGTGAGGTCGCATCGCTTGAGGCTTTTAGAATATCAAAGGTATACACCTGTCCGTTCTTAACTGCGGGAAGGTTAAGCCAAAGCGGACTTTTGATAAGTTCAGCTGTCGATTGCTTGGCTTCTGGGGGTACTGGATCCAGAATGAAAATCCGATCTCCGGCATATTCAGACATAACCTCTGCGGAAATTTCCACAAATCCTACGCCATCTTTAATAAGTTCTTGAATCTTGGGCATTACCTTAAAGCCATCTGTACCATACAAAAATTGGGGTAGGCCTGCTCCCGCCATAACAAATAAACGGTTACCCGGATACATGGTGAATACAGTAGCTGTTTCTCCAGGTTTCATCCCATTCTCCTGAAGCTTCGTCCACATTTCTTTTGTTTTGAGCGTGTTTCTGGTTATCCAGTCCTCAGCTTCTTGCTTTTTCCCAAGAAGATCACCTAGTATACGCATGCGATCCTCTATGGAGGCGAAGGTGTCAAACGTCACAGTTGGTGCGACCTTGGAAATTTGTTCGTATTGTTTCTCATCTGCATTTCCAAAAATAATTAAATCCGGTTCGAGAGACAATGATTTCTCCACACTAATTGGGAACCCAACGTCCTGTACTTCCTTAGCTTTATCCTCTACGAGGGTACCCTTAATCGACTCTAAATGGCCACCGATAGGCATGATACCAAGAGATATCAGATCTCCCATCGTCTCGCCATGAAAAATGACACGTTGTGGATTAACGGGCACTTCGACTTCATGCTTCGTCCAATCTGTAAATTTCCGGGTTGTAGACTCTGATGTCTCAGCAGTAGCTTCCGCTGGTTTCTGGGCAGGGGTCTCGCTATTCTGAACGGTATTCCCACTATTGCCTTCTTTGGAGCTATTTGAGTCCTTCGAATTGTTACTACATGCTATCATAAAAGCTCCCATAAAGACGACCATGCTTAAAATAGCAATCATTTTACTTGTTTGTTTCATATGGTTCTTTCCCCCAATAACCTTTTCTTTACCGATAATGAGAATCATTATCTATAATGCAATAGTAGAGGGTTTCTTTGCTTTACTCAATGGACAAATAAAAGACTTCATTTTTTTTTGTACAAAAATCATATGGCTCTTAGGAACTCTTTTTCATGTTATTTCCAATTTTTAAACTTGTAACCATCATTACACATATGACAAGGATGAGTACGACGAACGCGGGAACAAAGTTCCCAAATAAATCTAGTGTGAGACCGATAAACGCAGGGCCTAGGGACCCTAACAAATAACCTCCGAATTGGACCATAGCAGACCATGATATGGCTTCTGTTGTATTACTAGCTTCTTGCATAGGCATGAGTAGAGCCAAAGGGAAAAGACCACCAGCTCCAATACCTAGAAATATCGTAGCTACCCATGGAGAGAAGTGCATCACTAACAATACGATGCCTATAATTTCAGATAGACTACATACGAGTAACCAAGTTTTTCTATGGCCTGTTCTACTAACAATCATGGGGATTGTAAAACTAATAGGAATCTGAATTACTGTAAACAGGGTGAGAATATTGCCAGATTGAGCATAGCTTAAGCCTGTTGATTGCACGATAGGAGCCAACCAAGCTGTTATCGAATAAAAAATGGCCGCCATGCATCCGAAAAATAACATGAATAAACTCACACGTTTATTTTTTGTAAATATAGATGAAATTGATATGGGACTTTTATTAGTCTCTGCTTTTTTTAGAAGTGGGAGAAGGAGTAAAGAAGCAGGGATGGCTAGAATGCTCCAGAAACTTAGGGAGTGTTGCCAAGAATCATTCATGCTGTGGAACAAGGGGACAGAAAAGCTAGATGCAATCGCTGCGCCAATGACCATGGATACGGAATAGATACCTGTTAAACCAGGTTTTTCGGGAAAGTATTTTTTAATAAACCCTGAAATTAAGGGTCCGGCAATTCCTATACCCATTCCTGATAAGAAAGCTGTAGTAAGTAAAAACAAACTATCATTAACGAACATACGGAGAAAGGTTGCCGTAAATATTAAAAGCATGGCTAGAAGTAAAGATTTTTCGATCCCCAAACGGTTATTTAACTTAATGGCCGCAATAGAGAATAGACCCATACATAAAACCGGTAGCGTGGTTATTAAACTAGCTGTCAACCCGCTCATTCCTAAGCTAGTTTGGATGATATCAAGTAAGGGACCCACAGAAGTAATGGATGGCCTTAAATTTAATGAAATAAATAATATAATTATAACAAGGTAAACAACACGCATATGAAGCACCTTCTTTCTTTATCATTGGATTCATTGTAGACTTACATCTATGATAGTTCAATACTACTATTCCTATATAAACGATAGTTTCAGACTATTAATGAAGGAGGATGTCGCATGGAAATCAGGCAACTGCAATACTTTCTTGTATTGTGCAATGAACTACATTTTTCTGAAGCGGCATATAAACTAGGGATTTCACAGCCCACATTAAGTCAGCAAATACGGGTGTTAGAAGATGAGTTAGGCGTACCTCTGTTTGATCGTATAGGTAAAAAGACGTTTAAGACGGAAGCAGGCAATCTCCTTGAGCATCATGCTATCCAAGTTATTCAACAATTAGAAAATGCAAAGAATGCTATATCGGATCTTACAAATCTGAATAAAGGTCATTTACGTGTGGCTGTACTACCTTCAGATCTTGATTATCGATTAACATCGTTACTCGTAGATTTCCACAAGGAATTTCCCAATACTAAAGTTCAGGTCATCCCATCCATTGATATTTTGAATAAAGTGCTCGACAATGAGGTAGATATTGGAGTTGGTTTAGAGATACAGTCTGATCATCGTTTGAATCGCATTCCTTGTTATACCGAAACGTATAGTCTATATGTTAATAAAGAACATGCGTTAGCAGAAGAGGATATGATTGTGCCTGAGAATTTAATAAACATACCAATAGTTATGTATCCTAAGGGATTCTATGGACGGGATTTAATTGATACATGGTGTACAAATCAACAAATTTCTATCGATCCCATTATGGAAACAGGCTCAGTGACCTCTTTGCTTCAACTCGTAAAAGAAGGGATTGGGGCTACTATCCAACCTAGTCAACTGATTGATAGTTTCCAGTCCCTCGATATCCGTGCAATTTCAATCAAACATTCACCTACCCGAAAGTTAGAAATGTTTTATCGTAATGATAAATATCTAAGTCAATCCGCACAAGCATTCTTGAAAAAAATGGAGACGTTTTTCGCTTCCACTTCAATGTAACTATAATTCCCGTGCTAAAAGCCGCCCCTATTTCATCATGATGTAGGTGGGAACCAAATATGTCTTAGGTCAACCCAACCCTGACTATTAAAGGTCACTCCGCGAACTGATGGCAGATAGGCGGTTTGAACGGGTTTTTCATATAAAATATGTAATTGATGTTCTTGAATCAGACGTGCCTCTATGGTCTCGAATAGTATAGCTCTTGCCATCGGCTCTGATTCCCGTGATACGGAGTATAGTAATTTCATAATATCAACCCGAGTGTGTGGTTCAACGTGCGCGGACATCGTCTGATAGAGGTCAAATAAGCGCAGCTGCTCATCCTGATCTCGGAACAAGGAGAATACAATCAGGTCCGATTCTAACCGAATAGAACCTTTGAACTCTTCTGGGGAAGACGATACGACCTTGCATTCATAACCGAAAGATTGAAGTCGCGCTGCAATGTATTTAGCATCCTTTCTGTATTGTGGAATCGTGGCAATCTGTAATGGACCGAGGTTTATATCTGCTTCACGATGAAAGTTAACGTCCTCTGCTTCATCAGGACTTAGACATGACAAGATATGAGCTCGAACAACTGGATCACTTAGGGGTCCAGTTTTTTGCGTATTACAGGTTACAAATTTCCGCACAGAAGCTTCGGAATGGATCTGGCTCCAAGATTGTCCCTCAGCAGAGGATGGGTTTAGAATGACGTGAAAGGGAGAGGTTTGCTCGCCCTGATCTGTCGTTTCGGGTTCATTGCCCCAAGGGATTTGGACGATTTCTACCCGATCCAGATGCGCTCGTTCTTGGAAATAATGCGTGAAGACTTCCAGCACACATACCGTATCGTTCATCTCCGTAACTTTGAAGGGTCCAGTCCCAATAGGCTTCGTGCCGAAGCTGGCCTCTGTTAGCTGATCTAAGCCTCTAGGGACGATAGCAGCACGACTTGTACATAAGAAGGATAGGAATAGTTCGTTTGGTTCTTTTAACGTCATACACACGGTAGTGGCGTTTATAGCTCGAATGGATTCAATTTGTTTGAAAATAAAACTGTATAGCGTTCTTCGTGAGGTTCCGATTAATCGCTGGAACGTGTATACCACATCTTCCGCACTCATGATGCTGCCATTGTGAAACAGAACTTCTTTGCGTAAGAAGAACGTCCACATCGTACGACGGTCATCGACTTCCCAAGCGTGGGCGATATTCGGCACAATTTCATCTGTGTTATTCCCTCTTCTCACGAGACCATCAAATATATGGCTAGATACGAAGGATTCGGCAAGCAGGTTCATATACAGTGGATCAATGGTATGAAGCTGCTGACGAATAGGGATGCGTAGTGTATCGATCTGTTTATCGCGCTTCATCTCTGAATGATGACCAAAATAAGAAAGCATCCATCCCTGAAGTCGATCCTGCATCGAAGACGAGCGGGAGTGGACTCTAATCTGATCAATCGCTTCCTTAATGTCGTGTCTATTAATGGCCTGCATCATGGATTCCACGGCAATTTCTTCAGGTTGTATAAGGAATTGCAGCTTTGAGCGACGTCCTCTTCCGCGCTGAGGAACCCAGACGATCCATCCATTCTGGACCATCTTGTTAATGATCGTTAATGCGTTACGGTGTGTGCATGTAAAGGTTACGGCTAATTCATCTAAGGTGATCGCGATCTCTTCGGAGCTTCCATAATGGGAGTGGAGTCTTAAAAATTGGGTATGTAACTTCATAATCATATCGGCTCCTAAAATAGGAAATTTTAAATATTTAACTTCTCTTTATCTTCTTATTTTATCATCTAGAATAGGAGTTAGGAAGTAAGAAGTGGAGGTATTTACTATGTTAAGTAAGATGATATCGACGTCTAATCGATCTCTTATAGCATTCATTAGCGCGCTCGTTCTGGCGGTTATTCATCAGTATTTGTTCTTTGGTCATCTCCCAGGTGTATCTTATCCTATTTTTGTGATTCTCTTATATGCCTATATGTTCTTAGGCGCACAGGATCAAATGCGCAAACGTTCTTGGTTTGGTTACTTGTTATTCGGAGTTATTATTATGCTTTCCATGACGTATGCTTTATTTAGCAATTCCTTTTTTTAT
Source organism: Paenibacillus sp. (assembly GCA_036496075.1). Lineage (GTDB taxonomy): Bacteria > Bacillota > Bacilli > Paenibacillales > Paenibacillaceae > Paenibacillus_AQ. Next base: position 115,435 of record DASXLR010000133.1, read on the forward strand.
GTGCTTAATTTTGTTGCTATTCCTCCTTTGATATTTATACATATCACATTTATGTACAGTAGTAGGAAACGTCCTTGGTATAAATTTCGATTGATTGTGGATGCTCTAGATCATCTTATTCCGCAGAGCTTTCGTCATTTTCCAACTGTATTTAATGTTGTAAGGACTTCTGCTGTTAGTAAAATGGGAGATCAACGAAAGGTTGTCTTAAGTAAGGTGATGATCGGGCTAGCGATTGCTTTGCCTTTGTTAATTGTTGTCATTAGCCTGTTATCTTCTGCAGATGGGGCATTCGGCGAAATGTTATTCTCCGCTCCGAATTGGATGAATAATCTAGCGTTAGATGAGATTCTTATACGGGGGATATGGGCTGGTATCTTCTGTTTCGCCTTCTTCGGTTACTTATGGGGATTTATTGATTCTAAGATCTATGAGCGAGAGTCAGAGTCAGAGGGAGAAAGAGTAAAGTGGAAGCTAGATCCTATTATTCTTGTTACCGTATTAATCGCTATAAACACCGTATATGTCATATTTGTCGTTCTACAATTCTCCTATTTGTTTGGTGCATGGTTAGGCGGATTACCAGAGGGGAGTTCCTATGCTGATTATGCGAGAAGTGGTTTTTTTGAGCTGGTAGCTGTGACTACAATCAACTTTGTCATTATGCTGGGAACGCTAGTATATAGTGGGCAGGAACATAGCTTGTTGCAAAAAATAAACAATATGATGCTCTATATATTGGTTGGATGTTCTGGAGTGATGTTGTATTCAGCATATACGCGACTGGTTCTTTATGAAGAAGTTTATGGTTACACTACGATTCGTTTTCTCGTGCACGCTTTTATGATATTCTTGGCCCTATTGTTGGTCATTGCAGGTCTCAGAATTCATCTTCATAACATTCCACTTGCTAAAGCGTACATTGTGATCAGTTTGCTAGCTTATGTAGTCATTAATTATGTGGGCATGGATACGATCATTACCGAGAAGAACATAGAGCGTTACCGCGTTAGTGGAGTTATTGATGTAGATTACTTAGGTAGCCTATCCACGGATGCAATTCCCTTGCTGCTAGAACTTAATAAAGAGGAGTCTGGAATGATCCAAGAACATTTGCATGAACGTTGGTTGGAATTGTCACAGCAAGATCGTCCATGGCAATCGTTTAACCTATCGTCTTACCGAGCGGAAAGGGCATTAGAGCCATTGTTCCCTTGATCATTCAAATAATATTTTTCAAACATATTCACAAGCTGCAGGAAGGGGTAAATCCCTTCCTGTACTGCATGTGCAAGCCTATATAGCAAGCATTACGTAAGTAAAGTGAAAATTTTACTCAAACTTGCGTTTTTAAATAGAGGAAATTTAAAGTATTTGTGTAATTCTCAATAGAGACACTCTATGAAAGCGCTAACGCTTTGTGACGTGTTGTTAGATTAAGGTTAACACTAACGTTAAGCCAATCACAAGGGCTACCGAAAGGGGATCGAATGAATGTCGGTACACAGCAAAGCAGGATCACCAAGCGCATATTTGATATTTCGTATTGAACTGGAGAAAGAACGGATCTCATTTAGTGAGGTCGCACGAATATGTGAAGAGGGCGGCGGGGATATCGTAGGGATTGATGTTATCTCATCCAGTCAATCACATACGATTCGTGATGTAACTGTTAATGCGGCTGATATGGATTATGTACCGCGGGTGAAGGAGGCGCTGCATCAATTGAATGGCGTTCGTGTCATTCATGTATCAGATCGAACATTTCTTGTCCATCTCGGGGGGAAAATTGAGATTCAATCTAAAATTCCGATTAAGAATCGCGATGATTTATCTAGAGTGTATACGCCAGGCGTAGCAAGTGTCTGTATGGCAATTGCAGAGTCACCAGATAAGGCTTATTCGCTCACGATCAAGCGGAACACCATTGCGGTCATCTCCGATGGGACCGCTGTACTTGGACTTGGAGATATCGGTCCAAGCGCGGCGATGCCTGTAATGGAGGGAAAAGCGATGTTGTTCAAACAGTTTGCTGGTGTTGATGCTTTCCCCATCTGTCTGGATACGAAAGATACCGAAGAGATCATTCAGATTATTAAAGCCATTGCTCCAACTTTCGGTGGTATTAACTTGGAGGATATCGCTTCTCCTCGATGTTTCGAGATTGAAGCGCGTTTAAGAGAAGAGTTGGATATTCCGGTATTCCATGATGATCAACATGGAACAGCCGTTGTTATTCTGGCAGGTTTGTTGAACGCTTTGAAGTTGACGGGTAAATCAATGGAACATATTAAAGTGGTAGTTAGCGGCATTGGCGCAGCAGGTATTGCCTGTACGAAGATGTTGCTTGCTGCTGGAGTGACCCATATTATCGGTGTCGATCGGGAAGGTGCTATTCATAGACAGGTGGAATATAGCTCTCCTCAGTGGCAAGAGTATGCACAGCTGACCAATCCCGAGCAGGTAACAGGAAGTTTAAGTCAGGTTATTCACGGTGCAGACGTGTTCATTGGGGTCTCTGCTCCGAATATCTTAACGGTAGAAGATCTTAAGCATATGGCACCTGATCCGATCGTGTTCGCGATGGCGAATCCTGTACCGGAGATTGATCCCGATCTAGCACAGCCTTACGTGAGGGTAATGGCTACAGGGCGATCAGATCAGCCGAATCAGATTAACAATGTGCTCTGTTTCCCAGGAGTATTCCGCGGTGCATTAGACTGCCGAGCAAGGGAAATCAACGAAGCAATGAAGCTAGCGGCTGCAAGAGCTATCGCCTCTGTGGTGACGGATGAGGAGTTAACGGAGACGTACGTGATTCCAAGCGTATTTAACTCAAAAATTGTGGAGAAGGTACGTGATGCTGTCGTTCAGGCAGCCCATGAAACAGGCGTAGCGAGGAAGAAAATACGAGATTAGATGAAGCAAGCTTAACCTTACCAATATAGAGCAAAAAGTGCCTTCATGAGCATGGAGGCACTTTTTGCAATGCCTACGTATACATTTATTTTCGGATAGGTAACGCATAAATCATATGCAATAAAGGGTTCACTTGACGATGATTAGTAATATATCCTTGATCCTCAAACCACTGAATGAGTCTGAATACTTTGGGGTACCGTGTTCCCTGTTCATCTGCATGTTCATTCATATGCTCGTTTGTAACCATCAGGTCAGCAATACATATCCGTCCATGAGGTTTTAGAACCCTTCGTATTTCTTCTAATGCAAGTAGCTGCTGGTCATCCGTGAGATGGTGAAATGCAAAGCTCGATACAACAAAATCGAATTGGCCCCTGAGATAAGGAATGGCAAGAAAGTTGCCTAGTCTAGTCTCTATATGAGGGTATTTCTGCTGGCATTGCTGCAACATCTCCTTAGATTGGTCTACACCAGACATATGAACGCCCTGTAATGTAAATTTCACAGCTAGATTGCCTGTTCCTGTTCCCATATCTAATCCACATTCACCTGTAATCGGAGCAACCCACTGTACGATTTGATTCAGAGAAGTCTCGTAGTCTGCATAAATTCCTGAATTATCAGCTACTCTGGCGTCATGCGTAAAGGCTAGTTGATCGAAGTTCCATTTGTCCTTCCACTGTTTGCGCTGCTCTTTCATTTTTTTGGAGGCATTAGCTAGTCGATAGATATCTTCTAGGGGTAATGTTTGTTGGGATTTAAGTAGCGTAATCATACGATCCGTGGTTTCAAGAACTTGTTTGATTTCTACCCATTGAGACATCATAACAGCTCGTTGGAGTTCGAGGTAATATTGAAGCTCTTCGTGATTATTATCATCTATTTGTTGTAGTGCTTGTTGTATATCGGATAGGGACATGCCTGCTTCACGGAGAGAGATAATGGTCTGTAATCGCCATATATCTTGTTCTGTAAAGGTGCGATATAGATTATGGTTCTGTTTATGAGGGAATAACAAACCCTTTTCTTCATAAAATCGTATGGTTCTCGCAGTAATGTTGAGTTTGTTAGCTACTTCGGTAATCTTCAATGAAGAACACCCCCTTAAGATCCATTGTAGACATTGCCGTAACGTGAATGTAAAGGTAGATTATTAAATTTATTCTAGCTACCCCACCAATTCGAGTATAATAGATAGAATGAACGAAAGACGAACTCTCATATTCATGATTTCCTTTAGAAACTATTGAACTTGGGAGAGCAAACTTTAGTTCAATCTATATAGATGAAGGTATGTAATTCATTGATCGTGGAGACATATAACAATAAGCAAGATAAACCAAAAGCAGAAGAGGTTAATACATGAGTACTCAACATTTCAAAGACTATACATTAAGTGAAGATATCGTAAGAGCGCTCGATAGTTTGGGGTACAAGCATCCAACTGAGGTTCAACGTGAAGTTATACCGATGGCGCTGGACAAGAGAGATCTTGTCGTGAAATCGCAAACAGGAAGTGGAAAGACGGCATCCTTCGGTATTCCGATCTGTGACATGATTGATTGGAAAGAAAATAAACCACAGGCGTTAATTCTAACCCCGACTCGTGAGCTTGCCGCGCAAGTGAAAGAGGATATTACGAATATTGGTCGATTCAAACGAATCAAAGCGACGGCATTATATGGCAAGCAGCCCTATGCTCCGCAAACCGCAGAATTGAAGCAAAAAAGCCACGTCGTAGTTGGTACTCCTGGGCGAGTTCTAGATCATATTGAGAGAGGAACGCTTGCCTTAGAGTGCCTTGAATATCTTGTGATTGATGAAGCAGATGAGATGTTAAGTATGGGATTTATCCAACAAGTGGAGTCTATTATTCAGAAGCTACCTAGAGAACGCGTTACGATGGTATTCTCAGCTACGTTGCCTAAGGATGTAGAGAAGCTCTGCTATAAATATATGAGTAATCCCACTCAAATTGAGATCAAAGCGACGGGAATTACGACAGCTACCATCGAACATTCGTTATTTGAAGTGAGAGAAGGGGACAAATTCCCCCTGCTGAAAGACATTACGATCGTTGAGAATCCTGATAGCTGTATTATTTTCTGCCGTACACAAGAACATGTGAATCAGGTGTGCGAGCAATTAACGAATGCAGACTATACCTGCTCCAAGATCCATGGGGGTATGTTGCAAGAAGATCGTTTTGAAGTCATGAATGATTTCAAAAGAGGACAATTCCGTTACTTAGTCGCTACAGATGTTGCTGCAAGAGGGATTGATATCGATAATATCACGCATGTGATTAATTATGATTTACCACTTGAGAAAGAAAGCTATGTGCATCGTACAGGAAGAACAGGACGTGCAGGTAAGACGGGGAAAGCGATCACGTTCATAACGCCTTTTGAAGATAAATTCCTGAACGAAATTGAAGGATACATCGGCTTTAATATTCCTAAAGGGAATGCTCCTTCCAGAGAAGAAGTTACAAGTAAGAAGGCCGCTTTTGAAGGAAAAATTGGGATTGAACCTACGCTCAAACACGATAAGAATGAACAATTAAATAAAGAAATTATGAAGCTCTACTTCAATGGTGGTAAGAAAAAGAAAATTAGAGCGGTAGATTTCGTGGGAACGATTGCGAAAATTGAAGGCGTAACTGCGGATGACATTGGTATCATTACGATTCAAGATAACGTATCCTACGTGGAAATATTGAATGGTAAAGGGCCCCACGTCATTGATATTATGAAGAATACGACAATTAAGGGTAAGTTGTTGAAAGTTCATAGAGCTAATAAATAATTTAAATGCTTCTATAGTAAGCCCCATTTCGTCTTTATTGTGAAGATGAAACGGGGCTTATTTTTATTATTCAAATACATAAGATAGTCTCTGTTTATTTACAATCTAAAGGACTAAGAGGATTAATTCCCAATATATTTCTTTTTATGTGGGTAATGTATAGTAAAATGAAAATATTAACAATCAGCACGTAGCGGGAGGCCATGATGAAGGAATTTAAAGATCGCTTATTATTCGTTCAAGATCATCAACGTAAATTAATGAAAGAGTATCAAGATATTATTAATGAATATGAGTCCAATGATTTAATTCATGAGAATCTAGTGCTACGAGAGCAATACGAGGAAATGAAACTTGGCTTAACGAAGCTTCAGGATAAGACTAGACATATGGAAGAAGAGAATATGCAGTTGCGTTCTTCTCTAACAGAGCAAATCTATAATGAGAAGCTCAATATTATTCATGTATCACGTGAGAAGTTGGAGACTTACTTTACTGCGCGAGCGAATAGTCATGCCAATCGACTGGAAACCTTTGAGGATGAAACCAAGCTTAAATTTAGGAAGCTGTTTGATCAGGCATCGAGCCAACTCAAGGAAGAGAAGGAAGCAATCACGGCAAGGCTTACGCAAATGTCTACTGAATTAAATGACACCCTTATGAAGCAACGCGAGAGGGTGAAAGAAGATGGGATACGGCTTCGGCAGTATGCGAGCATGGGACTTGATCAACTAGGTGCGGAAGAAGTTACTGAAGAAGTCATGCAGAAGAGAATAAAGCAGAATCAATTCGAAATGAAAATTGGTCTGAACTGGATCAGTAAGTTGGGGATGTTACTACTTATTTTAGCGGTAGGAGTAGCGTTTAAGTATACCTATTCGGATATTTTTAATGGATACATGAAGGGGAGTACCTTTTTTCTACTTGGGGCGTTGATGCTTGTTTGTGGAGAATGGCTGTTTCGTAAGCAGAAGCAGACTTTTGCATTAGTGTTGTTAGGTGGCGGTATTTCAATATTATACGGGTCCATCTTTTATAGCTACTTTTTACTACATATTATAGATATTGTTGTGGGTATATCTTTATCGGTTCTAGTGTCGATAACAGCGGTTCTGTTATCGCTAAGGTTCCAATCACGAACGATTTGTTCACTGGGCCTCGTGGGTGGATATCTGCCCTTATTCTCGTATATGGGAGCCTATGGTCTTGAGGGGAATGCGGTGTATGCCGCGATGGTCTATTTATTCTTATTGAACGGTTTCATCTTACTTGTGTCATTCAGACAGCGTTGGGTCATTGTTAATTATATAAGTTTTATGTTCAATGTACCCTCGATGATTGCCTTAGTAGTATTAGCCCAAAGTGAAGCTATAAGTATGTTGTACGTTGTGATTACGTTTATGATGTATCTTGGTATTACTTTGGTGTATCCATTTAAGGTTCAAACGAAGCTATCTTGGTGGGATTTCACTTTACTCGCCTTAAATACAACGATCAGCTGTATCGCGTTATACGTATTGTTTGCAGCGGCAGATTTGGAAGACTTCAATGGTTTGTTGGCTCTTGTGTTCTGCCTTGTATATATTGGTTTGGGTAGATGGGTTGAGAAGTTTATGCAGCAAGAGAAACAAACGACGGTACTCTTCTATGCGACTTCACTCACGTTCGCGGTTCTGATGGTCCCATTTCAGTTCGGTGTTGAGTGGTTATTTATGGGTTGGCTTGTTGAGGGTATTCTCTTGACGATATACGGGAACTTAAATCGGTTCAAGCCGTTGGAGAAGGCGGGCTGGGGCATTCTAGCGTTAAGTCTGGGAACGTTTGTAGATATGATGGCGAATTACTTCGTGGGTTACGGAGATATCCACTTCGCTTTGAAGTATACGTTTGTTGCGATAGGTATGCTGATGGTTACATTATTCTATGCCCATCAAGAGAAGAGACATGTAGCATATTTGTATAATCGGCCTATTGAGGCACAGATGATAACTTATTTTAAATACGTAACACTGGTGAATACATGGTTATATCTTTTGTACGAGGCCACGTATTTGTATTACAAGTTTGTACCTTACGACGTTGTGCATTATAACTTTTACCAAGGGTTAATGAGTGCCTTGCTGACGATAGCTCTGGCCTATACGCTTATGAAGATTACAATGCTTTATGATCGAATCGTGAAGTACTACAGCCTATTTCTATACGGAGTTGGGTACATCATTTGCTTGGGTGTCACCATGGCTCTACCGGCATTGAGTTATGATCACTCGGATAATGGTGCTGTAGAATATATAGCGCTCGGAGTACTGATTGGCTTTAATGTACTTGTATTTTTCGGTATTCGAGATTTTCTCATCGCATTTATTCGCCAGCAGTACAAGAGCATCGAGCTCTATCCTGTGATTCTAGGGATTTATCTACTTGGTATATTGACTACGTTCTTAATGGTTCAGTTGCAATTAACAGATATCGGATTAATATTTAGTATGTTGTACTTGTTACTGGCTATTGTATATATCATGTTTGGGTTCCGCTATAAGTACGTATATATTAGAAGATTAGGTCTCGGACTGACCTTATTCTCAACAGGTAAGCTGTTATTGTATGATTTGGGTTTATTAACGACAGGTAGCAAAATTATTGCTTATTTCTCTTTTGGACTTGTACTACTGGGCATTTCCTATGGCTATCAGAAGGTATCGAGCAGAATGGGGGAGTCACAACGTGTGGAGGATCAACTTGATTCGAAGGGTTAGTACGATAGCTATATTAATATCCTTCGTATGCGTATTTACTGGAGTGAACGTTACTGCGGCAGAAGATGGAGATGGACAGAAAGGATGGCGTTTCTCAAAACCGCTGATTATGGAAGAGGCGAGTAGCCGATACCAAACCTTTTTTCTAGATGAACAAACATATGCAGGAGCAAGTTCAGATTTAAGCGATCTACGCATTGTGAACGCTAAGGGGCAATATGTCCCCTTTTATATCCATAGTAGGTATGGTGAATCGGTAGAGCAGGAAGTAACGTACTCGTCCACTTTGGTTGATACGTCTAAGAAGAATAAGAACACTTCATTCGATTACCGAATCACACCGTTGCAAGATCATGTAGACATTCAAGGGAACACCTTATTGATTGATTTACCTGACGAGGCTTTTTTGAAGCATGTGAAGGTCTATGGAAGCCATGATGGTAATGAATGGACGTTTGTGAAAAAGGATGATCTCTACCGGACAGACTCGCTTAAGAAGGGTGCCATTGATCTTGAGACGGAGTATAAGTTTAGCTATTACCGATTAAATGTGTTGAATAATGTGGAAAATATTCCGTTCTCGAAGCTGGAATTGATCCATAACACACATGAAGATGAATGGAATAAATATATAATGTCGACTAAGTTGAGGTACGAAATAAAGCAGGATGCGGAGTTTACTCATATTATCGTGCATAATGAGAATAGGCTGAGGCTGAATCGATTGCAACTTCAGGTGGAGGGTAACTTCAAACGGTCCTATGATGTGTATGATAAGGAAGGGATCCGGTTGAGGACAGACGGGGAGAACGAATTATATCGACTAGATTTCAAGGACGTTCAAATTGCCAGTGCTACCATTACTGGAACAGTACCCATTAGCGCACCTTATTTCACAATAACGATTAACAATCATGACGATGCACCTTTGGACATCAAGGATATAACGACTGAATTTGTTGTAGATAAAGTTGTATTTGAGGATCAAGGGAATCATCCCTATCAGTTGTTGTATGGTAAGGATAACGTAGATCAGCCGCAGTATGATATTGTGAATTTCAAGACACACATCCAACAAGAGCATGTAGCTGAGGCAAAATTGGGTGCCCAAGTGATCTCTTTAGAAGAGGAGACTCTTTCTAAATTATCTACACCATGGTGGTTACAGCAAAAGAGTTGGTTTAATGGCGTCATCATGCTGGTATCCGTTATGACTAAAGCATAATTAATCATGCAAGAGCAGGATGCAGGGATGTATAGTTCCATGACTAAGGTTTACCTTAACAATCTAAGGCGAATTAAAGGGCACCTGTTATAGGTGCCCTTTGCCATGTCAGGGTAGGGTTGAACGTGCATCAGGTGTTCACACCGTTCGAAATACTAAAGTTCTTGCCTGATATCGGATATGTATGTAGCGTTATTAAGAAAAGTGCTGAGTTATATTGTTCATATACTCTTCATCATCCGAATTTTCCTTCATGTTAATAAGCATCTTGGCATCTTCACCAACAACATATCGTAATTGGCTTGTGCCATCTGTTGCCGCTTGATATATCGTCTCAGCGACAAGGTCTGGAGATGAGGCGTATGCGGGGTCTTTTTCCATCTTCGCTAATTTACCCAGAAATGCAGAAGTGAATTCCGTGTAGTCAGTTAATGAATCATTAAAAAAGAACTCCATGGATCTTCCGCCAAAGTCCGTATTAATAGCTCCTGGTTCAATCAACTTTACTTTGATATTTTGTGATGCTAGCTCATAAGAGACGGATTCAGAAAAGCCTTCAACCGCAAATTTAGTTGAATGATAAAGGGACATTGTAGGAAAGGTAACTTTTCCTCCCATAGAAGAAATATTAATCAGTAAGCCTTCTTGATTAGATCTAAAATGTGGTAAAAGGGCTTTAGTCATGTTGATCATACCAAAAACATTCACTTCAAATTGTCTTCTAATCTGTTCTTCTGTAGCGACTTCAAGAAGCCCCATTGTTCCATACCCCGCATTATTGAGAAGAACGTCAATGGTACCAAACCGCTGAATGGCTTCTGCTACCGCGCTTTGAATCGTGTCCTGTTTCTCAACATCAAGTCTTAGCACCAGAATATTGTCTACCTTAATGAATTCAGTTTCTTTTTCAGGTGTACGCATAGTAGCTACTACGTTCCATCCTCTTTCAGCAAAGTATTTTACTGTAGCTCTTCCTATTCCTGATGACGCACCCGTGATAAGTATCGTTTTCATTAAAATTCCTCCAGTTAGGTTTTATTAAACGCCGCTTTTCCCTTGTTCTAATTGCTCCATACTTAACAATCCTTGGGCAATGGTTTCAAGTTTAGCGTTATATTCTTGTATTCCAATCTGGATGCATATGATCTGTGTCGGATGCATTTCATCTTTATAAAGCGAATGCCTTTCACATAACTGATTTAACTTCTTTTGCGTATCTTCCTGTACTTGTTTCAATAAGGCAACCAGTTTGTCATACCCAATAAATTCACCAAAGTAAAGCCGCATCATAAAATCCGATTTCTTGGTGCTATCTTCCTCCAGCGGCCCTTGTAAATAGGCTTTGAAACATTCTCGACCCTTATCCGTTATGTTTAGAACATTCTTGTTAGGCTTACCGTCCTGAAGCACAATTTCCTTGGTGATCAACCCCTCCTTCTCCATCCGGGTCAGCATGGGATAAATCGTTCCATAACTTGAGCTATAGAAATATGCGAATACATCCTCCAATAACTGCTTTATTTCGTATCCAGTTAACGATTCTTTCATAAGCATGCCTAGAATAACATCTTGACTGTTCAAAAAATGGGCCTCCTTATTGGTGTTTAGAAATAATGGTATATTGTGTGTGTTCCGACTGCTATTTTAATATATCAGTATGATATATATCAAGTCAATATATAATTCGTAAAAAAATGATCTGGATGCCTACCACACCTTTACATGACTGCACAGGAGTTGATTGTTACCGAATGATGGTTATCAAATAATGTTTATAAGGATCTATAAATAATAAACAACGCGCACAAGCCCATCTGGGCTTGTGCGCGTTGTTTATATCGTTAATTTTTGTTACTGGATGTAATTGATTAGAACTTAATAACACCGGAAGTGTGCAAAAATACGAATAGAACGAGGATGGGTGCTACGAATCGCAGCATAAATAGCCAGATCCGGAACCACCATGCCGTTAAGCCAGCCTCTTCTGATACACCTTTCCAGAAATAGCCTGCGAATACGGTAACAATCAAGCCCCCCAGAGGGAGTAAGAGATTAGAGGCTATGAAATCCATCCAATCGAAGAATCCTTTACCACCCAATGTGATATTAGATGCTACTCCGAGTGATAGTGCAGATGGTATTCCGAGTACGAAGCTGCTGGACAGGATAATCCATACGGATTTGGCCCGAGTCCAACGCCAACGTTCCATGGTGTAGGCCACGGGTACTTCTAACAATGATACGGTCGATGTTAACGCTGCTATAGCGAGTAATATGAAGAATAAACCACCAAACAATGTTCCGAATGGCATAGCAGAGAATGCTGCGGGTAATGCGATAAAGACGAGGCCTGGGCCTTCAGCCGGATTAATTCCGAAAGAGAACGTCGTTGGAAATATAATCATACCTGCAATAAAAGCATACAGTAGATCTCCGCTTCCAATAGCCAGCGTAGCCGCACCCAAGGACTGGCGTTTCTCCACATATGAACCATAAGTAAGCATTGCCCCCATACCTAACGAGAGAGAGAAGAAGGCATGTCCTAGTGCAACAAGTAAGGATTCTGCACCCAGTTTGGACCAATCGGGGTTCAGGAAGAAAGATACACCTGCCCCTGCGCCTGGAAGGGTCAAGGCGCGAACCATTAATACAACTAGAAGTATAAGGAGTCCTGGAATTAGAACTTTGTTAAACTTCTCGATTCCTGCCGAGACGCCTTTGATGACAACTAAGCCTGTGAGTAGTAATACGACAAATTGCCACATAATAGGCTTATTCCCAGACATGAATTCATTGAATTGTCCGGTGAAGTCTGGGTTATCAAATAACTTGCCACTAAATGCGGATACGGCATAGTTCAACGTCCATCCTGCTACAATAGAGTAGAAAGAAATGATGAGGAATGCTGCAATCACGGATAACATGCCAAGACCGCCCCATATTTTATGTCCGCCCACCTTTACGAATGATGATGATGCACTGCCGCGACCACCGCGACCGATCGTAAGCTCTGCTAGAAGCACAGGCAAGCCTATGGCTATTAAACATACAATAAAAAGTACAAAAAATGCAGCACCGCCGTATTGTCCGGTAATATAAGGGAACTTCCACATGTTTCCGAGCCCTACTGCACTCCCGATGGCTGCAAATATAAATCCAGATGAAGAGAAGCGGTCTTCTTTCTCGGAAGAAAGGTTGTGCTGTGATGATTGTGAACTCATGATATCCTCCTATTAATGTTATCTAAAGTTAGTCCGTATGAGGAACTTGAGTATTATACTAAAAATAGGACAGCTCGTATATGAAAGTTGATCACAAGAGGGTTATATTGAACTTGTTCATTGTAATTATGTCCAATATTCATCAAATCATGAATAAATAGACTAGTTCCTCTATTAAGTACTATAAAAGTGCATCTGGGTGAAGGGATGGAATGTATCCAATGTTTGTAAGCATGTGAAAAACGTTTATAATAACATAGATGTAGAGGGGGGTTGAGAGAATGATTACGATTAAAGATTTTCAAGTGGAAGTGGTTAAAGACCCATTCGGAATATTAACAGGTGAGCGGTATCAATTCATACTTGATTTGGAAGTTGAAGAAGATGATGAGCTATATTTCGAGAATGGCATATATGCCAAAGTTACTTATAAGGTGGATGAAGAAGAGTCAAGCATGATTCACTATGATCTATATGAGAAGATGGTTGACCGCTATTTGAGCTTTGATATGGAAGCGGACGAGGAAGAAGTTTTAGCTGCTTTTTGCAAAGCGAACTTACCTAAAACCAAATAACGGGAACATCGAAATAATCTGGGCTGTCTCTGAATAGGAGGCAGTTTTTTTTGTGCATGTGCACAACGACCTTTATTATTGTTTTTCACTACCATCAACTTGTAGTCTTTACCAAAAATCTAAACCATTAGGGTTGCAACTCCGAAAATCGTAATAAATATCCATCTGGGTCTTGTACCAATATTTGTTTAAATACTTGTCTTTCTAAGTTTATTCTATATTCACTAACAAAAGGTTCTTTAAATAATTTTATATTATTATCACTTAAATTTAATATAATTTTCTCTATATCTCTTACAAAAAATTGAAAGTTAACTCCTCTACCAAATGGATATTCCGTCATTCCTGTACTCCAACTTCCATTACCATCTTCATCTAACATAAATTGAGCACCATCAAGTGAAATAAAAGCAAAATTATCTTCTTCTCTTTCATATTCCACTTTGAAACCAAGTATATCAATATAGAATTTTTTCGATATATTTATATTACTCACAGATAACTCAGGTACCATTTTATTGAAAATCATCTTATCAACTCCATTCTATTTTTACGATTGTAGTAACAATCATATACGGTATTTTACAATAAATGATGGGTGAAAAGTAGGAGGGAACCATATGAAGAATGAACTTGTTTTTGTATTAGCACCGGACTCATTCAAAGAAAGTATGACGGCGAAGGAAGTTTGCGAAGCCATGGAGCGAGGCATTAAGAAGGTTGATCCACTGATCCGCTGTATTCATGTGCCTATGGCTGACGGGGGTGAAGGTACGATGCAATCGCTTGTAGATGCTACAGGTGGTCACGTCTATCCTTTGAAAGTACGTGGGCCTCTGGGTAATGAAGTAGATGCCCTTTATGGGATTACAGGTGACGGTGAGACAGGCGTGCTTGAAATGGCTAGTGCCAGCGGCATACAACTTGTGGCTCCAGAAATGAGAAATCCACTGCTGACGTCCACATATGGTACGGGTCAGTTAATAACGGCTTGCTTAGATCATGGTGTCAACAAACTACTGATTGGAATTGGGGGTAGTGCAACGAATGACGGGGGTGCCGGTGTGATTCAAGCACTAGGAGGCAAGCTGTACGACGAGGTTGGAATGGAACTTGGATATGGTGGTGGAGAGCTAGGTAGACTAGCACGGATTGACCTATCTGGCTTTGATTCTCGGATTAAGGATATTCAGGTGGAAGTGGCATGTGATGTTACGAATCCGCTATGTGGTCCGCAAGGTGCTTCTCACGTATTTGGTCCCCAAAAAGGAGCAACACCTGAGATGATAGTACAACTAGACGAGAATTTAAGACGTTATGCACAATTAATTCATCAACAGCTGGGATTAGATATTATCGACATACCAGGTGCCGGAGCTGCAGGTGGGTTGGGTGCAGGACTTATGGTCTTTTTGAACGGAACTCTAAAGAAAGGTATCGATCTAGTTATTGAATATGTGAGACTCGAAGAGAAGATTGCAGAAGCTGATCTTGTATGGACGGGAGAGGGAAGTATTGATTTCCAGACCAACTATGGTAAGACACCGCTTGGTGTAGCTGTAGTAGCTAAGAAGCATCATAAGCCCGTCGTAGCCCTTGCGGGCCGAGTAGGTGAAGATATTGAGGCCCTCTATGACAAAGGAATTGATTCCATCTTTGGTATCGTAAAGGGAGCTTCCTCACTAACCGAAGCTTTGGAACAAGGACAAAGTAATATCGAGAAGACCGCAGAGGGGATTGTAAGATTAATGTATTCCACGAAGGCTTTTCATGTAAAATAATAAATAAGGCATCAGAGGGGTGATCGTTTGAAGTTATCGCAAACGATGGCACAACGAATTGTGAAAGAAATATGCAAACTGAATCTAACAATAGGAGGTTGACTATGGCAAACACCCTCAATCAGATCATAACTGGGTTATTGGTTGTAGGTATGTTTATAGCGGTGTTGTCTATCATATATGTAAGCTTGCGGAATGGTATATCTCCTATGCCGTCCTCGGCGCCCGTTCGCCAAGCAGTGACAGCGGAAATGAAGAAATGGACTAGAAGGAAATCAATTGTTGAAGCAGGATCGGGGTTTGGAACACTAGCACTACATATGGGAAGACATATGACGGATTCGCATGTCATTGGATTAGAGAATTCACGCATACCGTTATGGATTTCTAGACTGTTAGCAAGGCTGGATAACTGCTCTAATGTTTCTTTTATCCGAAGAGATCTCTACACGTATACATATGAGGATGTAGATGTGGTGGTGTGTTATCTGTATCCAGGTGCAATGAAGCGACTAAGCACCATTTGGTCTGGAAGTTTGTCCCCAGGAGCACAGGTGATTAGTGTATGTTTCGCTCTACCAGATTGGCAACCTGACCGAGTCATTATGTGTAAAGATATATATCATACTAAGGTATATGTATATACCGTAAGTTAGTAAATTGAACAGACAACATCCAAATTAATACATGTATCTACTTTTAAGAAAAATTTGATATACTAATGTGGCTTCTCAATCAAGGACATTAAATACCATATACTCAACTAGAGAGGGGCCGCAACTATGCAGCAGACGTTACAGAATGTGATTGATTTTATAAATAATATGATGTGGTCTAAATTGTTAATCGTAATGCTTATTTCCTGTGGTCTGTACTTCACCTTTAGAACCAAGTTCTTACAGTTCCGTTTGTTTAAAGAAATGCTGCGCATATTAAAGGAATCTACGGGCGGACCTCGTGATAAGGTCTCTCCATTTCAGGCATTTTGTATTAGTATGGCGGCTCGTGTTGGAACGGGTAATATTACAGGGATTGCGATTGCTATTGCGCTTGGTGGTCCTGGGGCTGTGTTCTGGATGTGGGTTATTGCCATCATTGGTTCAGCATCCAGCTTCATTGAGAGTACGCTAGCGCAAGTATACAAAGTTAAAGATAAAGATGGCTTCCGTGGTGGGCCAGCCTATTATATGGAACGTGGTTTGAATAAACGGTGGATGGGCGCTTTGTTTGCTATTCTAATCACATTATCATTCGGACTGGTGTTTAATGCGGTTCAGTCAAACACCATTACACTAGCATTTCAGAATGCCTTTGGTACAAATCGTTTAGCAGTCGGTTTAGTAATGGCTGCAGCATTCGGAATCATCATATTCGGTGGTGTGAAGCGTATTGCCAAGATGTCCGAATATATCGTTGTTATACTAGCTGTACTATATATTGGGATTGCTGCGTATATCGTACTAGTTAATATTGGACAAGTTCCAGCAGTTCTTGCATTGATCGTGAAAAGTGCATTTGGTGTTGAACAAATTGCAGGAGGTTCTCTTGGAGCGGCGCTCATGCAGGGCGTGAAGCGTGGATTGTTCTCGAATGAAGCGGGCATGGGGAGTGCGCCCAATGCAGCAGCTACTGCGACTACAAGTCATCCGGTTAAGCAAGGGTTGATTCAGGCATTAGGCGTCCTTGTAGATACATTGGTGATTTGTACAAGTACGGCTATGATCATTCTGCTCTCGGGTATGTATACTCAGTCTGGGCTCGGTGGCATTGAACTTACGCAGGCAGCATTAAGTATACATCTAGGTTCTTGGGCATCGGGTTTCTTAGCATTCATGGTGTTCTTGTTCGCCTTCAGTACGCTGATCGGGAACTATTACTATGGAGAGACCAATATTGCATTTCTGAAATCAAGTAAAATATGGATTGTCATTTATAGAATTAGTGTATTAGCGATGATCATATTCGGCTCGGTGGCAAAAGTTAAGTTAGTATGGGATCTGGCTGATTTATTTATGGGCCTCATGGTTATCGTTAATCTGATCGCCATTACCATGCTTTCTAAGGTAGCCTTCGCTGCCTTGACAGATTATATGAAGCAGAAGAAAGCGGGAAAAGATCCTATATTTACGAGAGAGAGCCTTAGTGTTCTAGATCGTTCCCATGTTGTAGATTGCTGGGATTCTCCGCCTACACCAACTAAGGGGAAATAGTTTAGTTGTATAACATTCGTGTGGCACCCGTTCTAGTTCCTTAAATGAGATACCTAACTGTATCATTTAGAGGGAATTGAATAGGAACAACCCCGAGCCGAAATGGTTCGGGGTTGTTCCGTTGGGACGATGAAATCGTATATCTCTATTATATAGACTTGTTATGGTTGAAAAGGTAAAATCAAGAAAGTGAATTGGAAATGTGGAAGAGGTGAATGGCTTGTCTTTCGTGACTAGGTTACAGTGGTTTTTTAAATGGAGATGGGCTCGGTATGTGCTTGCTATCACTTTAATAGCAGGGGTTAGTATCCTCAGCACGATTCCTCCCAAAATGATCGGAAACACAATTGATAGCATTCAAGATAGAAACCTGACAAGTTCAGGCCTAAACCAGACGGTTTTATTGCTCGTAGGACTTGCGTTATTGCTGTACGTTATGACTTATATATGGATCACCACTTTGTTTGGCAACTCGGCACTCATAGAGAAACTATTAAGAGGAAGATTATTGGCGCACTTGACGAAGATGACACCTGCCTTTTTCCAGCGTAATAGTACAGGGCAACTGATGGCATTAGCGACAAATGATATTTTGGCTATCGGCCAAACAGCTGGTTACGGTGTCATGACCCTCGTGAATACGGCAGTAGGTGCCTCGGTCGTGATTATCACCATGATTACGTTAGTTAGCTTCAAGCTTATGATTGCGGCGCTAATCCCGTTGCCTTTTCTAGTTGTTGTTATTAGTCTGTTGGGCAAAAAGGTGAGAACACGTTTCTTAGATGCTCAGGCTTCTTTCGGAAAAATGAATGACCATGCGCTAGAGTCTATCTCAGGAATTCGAGTTATACGTTCGTATGTGCAAGAAGATTACGATACAGTGGCTTTTGATAAGGTCACCTCTGAGGTGATGAACAAGAACAAACGGGTCTCGATACTGAATGCACTCTTTCAACCCCTGATAGCACTGATTGTGGGCGTGAGTTATTCTATTGGTATTGGTTATGGTTCTTATCTTGTCTTCGAGAATGAGATTACACTCGGTCAACTGATTTCTTTTAACATTTATCTCGGTATGTTAATCTGGCCTATGATTTCCTTCGGCGAGTTTATTAATGTGCTGCAACGTGGTAGTGCCTCGGCGGATCGCTTGGACAACGTATTATCTCAGAAGCCTGATCTACAGGACGGGGAAGATTTAGTGGATATTGAAATCCCTACCCGTATCGAGATGAAGCAGTTAACCTTTACGTACCCATCAGCCAACCATCCTAGCCTAGAACATATTTCTTTTCGCTTGGAGCGTGGACAGACCTTGGGTATTATCGGGAAGACAGGAAGTGGGAAGAGTACGCTACTTAAGCAGTTACTGCGGCAGTATCCGATTGGAGAACGCAAGTTATTTATCGCAGACTACCCTGTGGAACAAATAGCCCTTGATCTGATGAAGCGATGGGTCGCCTATGTACCCCAGGAGCATTTATTATTATCTAAATCTATTGCTGACAATATTGCGCTTGGCAAGCCGGGGGCCTCCCTAGAGGAGATTGCCAGAGCGGTTGAAATGGCTTCCTTCACTCAGGACATTGCTCAAATGCCGGAAGGACTAGACACGGTTGTCGGTGAGAATGGGGTGATGTTATCGGGGGGACAGAAACAGCGTTTGGCTATTGCTAGAGCCCTGTTAATTGATTCCGATATTCTACTTCTTGATGATGCACTATCAGCGGTAGATGCACGAACAGAGAGTCGAATTCTTCATCATATTCGTCTCGAACGTGCAGGTAAAACAACGTTAATTACGTCGCATCGACTGTCCGCTGTGAGTCATGCGAACTGGATTCTGGTCCTGAATGAGGGACGTATTATGGAAGAAGGTACGCACGAAGAGTTGATGTTATTTGGCGGTTGGTATAGAGAGCAATGGGATCGTCAGCAGATGGAAGCAAGCTTGGAAGATGAAGAGGGACTTGAAAAAGATTCGGACGCGTAGTGTAGTGAGTGTTGTCACCACAATTTCTAGGAGGAGCTTATATGCCCAAGCAATCCACGGCGAGCAGGCTTTTCGCATATGCGCTCGTCTATAAATTTAGAATTATCGGAGCCCTCCTTATTCTCTGCTGTGCGGTAGGCGCTGAGCTGGGTGGGCCTTTTATCACCAAAACAATCATTGATAAACATTTATCTACAGGTGCAGGTGATGTCTCATCTATATTATGGCTAATTGCTTTGTATATGGGGCTCATCGTTATCGCTAGTATTTGTAACTTTACACAATCGTATATTCTACAATCCACGGCGCTAAGGATCATTAAAAATATGCGTATGGATTTAATGAAGCATATTCAACGGATTCCGATAAAATACTTCGACAATACGCCGATCGGGCAAGTAGTATCAAGAATCACTAATGACACCGAAGCAGTGAGGGACTTGTTCATGAGCTTTATGGCGACATTCGTCGTGAGCATGGTTCAGCTTACAGGAATTTATATCGCATTGTTCTTCTTAGATGTGCGTCTGGCTTTATATTGTCTCCCGTTACCACTCATATTCGTTGTGATTATGAAGATTCATTTGAAGTATTCGAAAAGATTTATCACGATTATGCGGGCTAGGCTTAGTGATATGAATGCAACCATCAATGAATCGATTGTGGTGATGCCGATTATCCAAGCTTTTCGTCGGGAGAAAGTGACGATTGAAGAATTTGAAGTGTTGAATGAAGATCGATATGTGAATCAGATCAAGCAGTTCAGAGTATTCTCTCTATCCTCTCGTAATATTGTGGGTGTGATAGGAAGCTTAGTGACCGCGCTTGTTGTCTGGTATTTCGGTCGTGAGTCATTACATACTGTGATTTCTTTCGGTGTGTTCGTTGCCTTTATTGACTACTTAAGTCGGATATTTCAACCGATCATTGGGATTTTTGATCAGTTGACGAATGCACAGAGAGCGTTCGTATCTTCGGAGAAAGTATTCGCGATTATGGATTTGGAAGGTATGGAGGTTGAGAAGAGTCACGGGATAAGTCGCCCTGAAGGTGTCGTGAAATTCGATAACGTAACGTTTGCGTATAAAGCTGGTGAGAATGTACTGAAACACATTTCTTTCGAAGCTCGAAAAGGAGAGACAATAGCACTTGTCGGTCATACAGGCTCAGGCAAAAGTTCCATTATGAATTTGCTGCTTGGTTTTTATGAGCCTGACCAAGGGACCATTTCCATTGATGGCACGGACATTACAACGTACTCGAAACAAGATCTCCGCAAACATATGGGCATTGTGCTACAAGACCCTTATTTATTCGCTGGAGATATTAAATTTAATGTAAGCCTATATAATCAGGACATTTCCTTGGAACGAGTGAAGACAGCTTTGAAAGATGTGGGTGCAGCATCATTCGTTGAACAGTTACCCAATGGCTATGATGAGCAAGTCGTGGAACGTGGAAGTACCTTATCCTCTGGACAAAGGCAACTGATTTCATTCGCTAGAGCCCTAGCATTCGATCCATCCATTCTGATCTTAGATGAAGCGACCGCTAGCATCGATAGTGAGACAGAGGGGCTAATTCAACAGGCGCTCAAGGTGGTCAGTGAAGGACGCACAACTCTTGTTATCGCGCATCGATTATCTACCATTCGTGAGGCTAATCAGATCCTAGTGTTACATCGTGGTGAGATTGTTGAACGCGGCAATCACGATGAATTGATGGCGCTTGAAGGCAGGTACTTTAAGATGTATCAGTTGCAGAAAGGAGAAAAGGCATCTTAATGGCATAAAAAAATAGCGTAGAGTAGTCCCTATTGGAGGTCAACATGAGACCAAAATCATCTGTCATTATAATTTCCATTGTTGTTGTTCTTGGTATTTGTTTGTTTCTTTTTTATTATAAGTTCCCAAAGGAAGTTAACTTGGATCGTGCTGCTGTGAGCTTTATTGAAAATGATCCTTCTTCAACTATTAATACATCAGTTAAAATCAAGGGAACCTTGTACAGTCCAATTTTTCGTCAAGCTAAATTTGTAGGTAAAGTATCGGTAGATGAATATGATGTCACAAACAAAGATGCTATGGTGGATATATTTATTACTCAAAAGTCCAATGGAATTAATATGGGAAATCTAACTTATCAGTTAACGAATGCACCTTTTAACATTACTGAACAAGGCCTTATATGGTTTGATGATAACTTTGATAATATCAATATTTGGACTACAAGTAAGTGGACAGGAAAAGAAAAAGATAAAGATTTGTTTATTGTGACAAAATCGAAAAATTATGAAGAAGCAATAGATACTCAGGGAAATATGAGAAAAAAGTTTGGTCAAGGTTTTGTACCACACAAATAAATATGAACTTAAGCTATTTACATGGCGATCTCTTTTATGAGATCGTCTTTTTTATTTGAATGAATTTCATAATTCCCAAGCCTTACTGCGCTATTTTTTTAAAATGTTATTGACAGCAGCATTCATCAGTTATATGGTTAGTTACATAAGTAGTTAACTAGTTTGGTGGTGATGAAGAAATGGCATTTTTGATTGATGACAGCCGACCGATATTTGTTCAGATTGCAGAACGGATTGAAGATGACATTATTGATGGCGTACTGCCCGAGGAATCACAGGTTCTTTCGACGAACCAATTTGCCGCCTTTTACAAGATAAATCCGGCAACTGCGGCGAAGGGTGTCAATATGCTTGTTGACGAGGGGATTTTGTACAAGAAGCGGGGGATTGGCATGTTTGTGGCAGAGGGTGCTCGTACGAAAGTGATTGAGAAGCGGAAGGAACAATTTTTCGAAGAGTTTGTGGTAACGATGGTTCGGGAAGCGAAGAAACTTGGCATCTCGGCCGAACAGTTAACGGATATGATCCAGAGAGGGGATAATGAATGATGGGTAAAGTAGTTGAGTTGAACCGGCTGATGAAGTCGTATGGAGATGTGATGGTAGTCAATAATGTCAGTTTCTCCATGGAGGAAGATAAAATCTACGGATTGCTGGGCAGGAACGGGGCAGGGAAGACGACGATCATGAATATGATTACCGCCCAGTTGTTCGCTTCAAGCGGGGAACTTAGAGTATTTGGGGAAAATCCCTACGAGAATAACCGCGTACTTAGCCAAATTTGTTTCATTAAGGAGAGCCAGAAATATCCTGATGTTTATCGCATTATCGATGTGCTGGAAATTTCCGCTTCTTTCTTTCCCAACTGGGATCATGACTATGCGCTCTCGCTTGCCGAGGAGTTTCGGCTTCCGCTGAAACGGAGAATGAAGCAGCTTTCCAGAGGGATGCTCTCCTCTGTCGGAATTATTGTTGGTCTTGCGAGCCGGGCGCCGCTCACGGTATTCGATGAGCCCTACCTGGGGCTTGATGCGGTAGCCCGCAGCTTGTTTTACGATCGGCTGATTGAGGACTATTCACTGCATCCGCGGACAGTTATTCTATCCACGCACCTCATCGATGAAGTAAGCCGCATCCTGGAGCATGTGATGGTGATCGATAATGGAACCTTGATCATCGATGAGGACGCGGAGGCGCTTCGCGGTCGGGCGTTTACCTTGGCGGGGCCCAAAGCTGCTGTTGAATCCTTCACGGAGGACAAGGAGGTCATCCATCGTGAACCTTTTGGCAACATGGTAACAGCAACCGTAATGGGTCATTGGAACGCTGGAGAACGCAAACAGGCAGAAGCATTGGGACTTGAGCTTGCCCCCGTATCCCTCCAGCAGTTAATTATTTATCTAACGAATGGAAAAACGCCAAGAAAGGCGGTTGAAGTCTGATGAACCGAGTCGCAAGAGTCATGAAAATGCACAGCAGGGATAAGTGGTCGTGGTTTATTGTCCCTTGGCTGGTTATACTTTCGGTCTTTATTATCAATCTTGTTATCAGCGTTTTTATTGATGATCCCATGTATACAGGTGCTATTGCTTCCGCTTACGTCTATATGTTCATAGCCGGGATGATTACACTGGCACAGACATTTCCGTTTGCGCTTGGGATGAGTGTAAGCAGAACAGATTACTTTATGGGAACCTCGGCCATGATTATTTTGACAAGCGTCGGAACGGCAGTTCTGCTGTTTCTTCTCGGTCTCGTGGAAGGATGGACGGGTGCCTGGGGGAGCGATCTGCATTTCTTTCATCTTCCGTATCTCAGTGATGGCCCTATCATCAATCAATTCTTGGTGCCTCTTGTCATCCTGTTGTTTATGCGTTATTTAGGGATTGTGACTGCTGCTACACACAAGCGTATAGGGCGCAATGGCCTGTTCATCGTTTCAGGTATTTTGCTACTGGTATTTACTGTTCTGGGATTCTTGGTCACCTATCTGAATTGGTATCCTGCTATCTTTGATTGGATGAGCGAACAATCCGCTGTGGACTATACCCTGTGGATGCTTCCTTTCATCGTTATATTTGCGGTGGTGTCTTACCTTCTGCTGCGCCGAGCGACGATTTAATCCGCCAGTTCATGAAGAATAAATTACGCATAATACAGCCCTCTTTAAAGAAGTAAACGTGAAACTACACGTTATTAACGAAACCTACTCGTTGGTTTAACTGGGCTATATTAATCAAAAAGGGTAGCGCTTCATGTCCAATCAACATGCAACGCTACCCTTATTTATATTTATCTACTTCACAATTTCCTCTGGTAGTGCCCATACAGACACGCTTCCTCCGTTGACTGGAAAAGTGGCGAAGCCGTTATCATCGATTGTAATCTGATCGGCTCTATTATTCGTGATGTCGATCCATACTTCATTTGCGCGGTCTGGTCCAACAAGCATCCGCTTCTCTCCATTGTCTCCGTTAGAGATAACAACGGCGCAACCTGAACGTTCTATTTCCTCTACACCGAATCGCACCCATCCGATGGTGTTCCGATGATCGAAATAATCTTCCTGTTTACCATAGGCTTTGTGATATCGAGCGTAGAGAAGGGGGTCAATGGCTAATTGCTTTCCTTCGATCGCCTTTTCTCCTCCAACTCCATAATAATCACCGTAGAAGACTACGGGATAACCATCTTGGCGAAGCAGAATGAGGGCATAAGCACTTTGTTTAAACCAATCATCTACCCAAGACGCAAGAGATTCATGGGGTTGTGAGTCATGATTATCAACAAAGGTAACCGCGCTCGATGGATGAGAACCCACTAAAGTATCCTTGAATAGGGTCGTAAGGTCAAAGTTTCTACCCGATTGTGATGCGGCATGAAATTTATAGTGAAGAGACACGTCGAATAGATCGATTTTATAATCAACGGTATCTAGAAATTGCTGACAGGCTGTGAGATCAGGGTTCCAGAATTCCCCTACAATATAGAAATTTTCACCCTGTTGTTTCATTAACTCAGTTGTAAATTGCTTAATGAAATCATGATTAATATGCTTGATCGCATCTAAGCGGAAGCCGTCGCATGACAATGTCTTGGTCAGCCATTTGCCCCAAGAGATCATTTCTTGTTTCACTTGGGGGTGGTTGTAATCGATATTGGCGAACATTAAGTAATCGTAATTACCAAATTCCTCATCTACATTGTTATTCCAGACTTTGTTATCACCTACGATTCGGAATATACCTTTGCGATCTTTCTTCGCATCATAATCCGTGCCATTGAAATGTTGAAAGTTCCACTTAAATGAAGAATATTGATCACCCCGCCCAGGGAATGTGAATTTCGTCCATCCTTCGATATCAAATGGTTTTGAAATTTCTTCCAGGCGGTTATGTTCATCCACTTCAATGACCTGAAATATCTCCTTTTCGTCAGCTCCAGCTTTATGATTCATGACGAGATCTACATAAACGCCTATACCGTGATCATGGCAAGCATGGATAGCATCCACTAATTGTTGCTTGGTGCCATATTTCGTGCGAACGGTACCCTTTTGATCAAATTCCCCTAAGTCATACAGATCATAGGTACCATACCCTCTATCCTCGGCGGATTGGGCTTTCGTGACAGGAGGGAGCCAGATGGAATCAATTCCCCTCAGTTTCAGCTCAGGGGCTAATTCTTTTAACCGATTCCAGTGAGATCCGTTAGCTTCGACATGCCATTCAAAAAATTCCATCATCGTATGATTGCGCTTCATGTCCTATTCCCTCCATTTGGTTCCTTGCTTGTACAATATTTGCGCCTTCGCAATAATGATCGTTTAAGTTTATGTGAGTAGAGTTACCCAACCTTGCATAGTGTTTAAACTTAGGAATAATGATTAGACTTGCAAGTGGCGGCGGAGAATCGATTCGGTCAGTGAAGCCACCCGATGTGAAACCTTTATGGATAGCTCTAGGTTAGGATAGTTTTCCAATACGGTCCTAAAAGTATGCAACCTTGCTCAAAAGAGTGTTAATTACAGTCAAGCTCTGATAAGCTCGAAGGAAGCGGCTGTGAAGGAAGCAAGCAATAAGAGCCTTAATGTTACTAATACCGTAAATGCTGATGAAGGCATCGATATTCGAATCTAAGAGGATCAACGAACGGAAAAGAACACCAAAAAAGACGTCAGGGTTCATCATGACGTCTTTGCTGCGTGCTATTCAATTTAGTGATTAGGTTTGTCGACCAACAATCCATCTTCCAGATAAAGCACACGATCACACCATTCCAACATCCGCTCATCGTGGGTTACCATGACGGCTGCTTTGCCTTCATTCCTCACTTCGTCAGCGATCATCCGTACGACTTCTTTACCACGTTTGAAATCTAAGCTTGCGGTCGGCTCATCGGCAAACAGAATCTCGGGCTTGTTCATCCAGGCTCTTGCAATAGCCACACGTTGCTTCTCCCCACCGGAGAGCTGATCAGGATAATGATCGCGCCGATTCCATATCTCTAAGCGTTGTAATAAGTAAGCAGCTCGATGCTTTGCTTCCTTAGCGTTAGCATGTGCCTGTTTAGCTACAAACAATAGCTGCTCTTCCACCTTTAAGTAGGGCAAGAGCTGCGCACTTTGGAACATAAACCCTATCTTTTCTAATCGCAGCTGAGTGAGTTGGCCTTTGTTCTTATTCACTAAAGATTCCCCATCGATCAGTATTTCTCCGCTGGTAGGTGTCAGAAGGGCACCGGCGGCGGAAAGAAATGTGCTTTTTCCAGAGCCAGAGGGGCCAAGAACAGCGACGAATTCTCCCTCATCTACTTGCAGGTTCAGGTTATTCAGTACTGACATCGTTGAATCTCCATCACCGTAGGTTTTGGTCACTTGTTTCATCAGTAATTTAGTACTCATGCGCCAGTCCTCCCTATCGCTTCTAATGCATCTATTTTTGCTACCTTAGCCACTGAAATCAGTGATCCCAATAAGGACATGCCTACAAATAAACAGCTGGTTAGGATGATCGTGGAGGTGTCCAGTTGGAACGGCATGGATTCCGGTAGAGCCATGTTCATTCCGAAGGTCAGTAACAGACCTATACAAAGACTTGCCACTGATAAAACCATAACCTGCCCGATCACACTCCAAGCCAAGTAAGACATTTTAGTCCCCATCGCCTTCAGAATACCGAATTGGCTTGTTTTTTGGATCGTAATGACGTAGAAGAATACCGCCAACACAAACGCTGCGATAACAAATAAGAAAACAGTCATCATAAGCAGAGAACCCTGTTCTTCTTTATAACCTGGGATACTAGAAATGGCTTGCTTTTGCGTGATTACCTCGACATTGTCCAGTTTATCAGTGATGCCAGTTACCTGCTCGGATGTGGCATTCACAGCAATAATATTAAAAGATGTTGATTTCAAAGGTTCACCCGTTCGGGACACTCCCTGCTTCATATCCTGCCAGTCTCCATTATTCATATAGACCACAGGGGTATGACTATAAGAGCTGTCCTCGACATATCCGGCAACGTTCCAACTCAACCCTGTAGCTTGATCAACAATAGTACTGCCAATGGTGATACCTGATTGCTCAAGCTTTCGGTCAACAATAACCCTGCCCTTCTTCTCATTAGTGATTTCTTCTCCCTGCACTACATTAGGAGCCAGTAAACCCTTCATATCTACCGCAAAAAAGGTAACATCAGACTTCGCATCCGTATTGTTGGCAGTAATCGTACTGATCTGAATGCTAAGCGGAGTCGCATTCTGCTCTCCTACAATAGAACGAACTTCTTTCAACTCCGGTTCGTTAAGCTGGGAACGCCTGAACGTCTGATCGGCATCTCCCTGAACAACATAATGGTTCGCAGGCATATTCTTCACAGCGGAAATATTAGCGTAGGCTAATCCCTGAGCTAGTCCAGTTACGAACAAGACAAGAAAAGAAACGAGTAACATGATGACCATAATAAGCATGTATCTGGCTTTGGAATGCCGCATTTCCCTTAATGCTAAAAACATATAACCACTCCTTCTAATCTGTATAGCCCCAGTTTAGAAGTTGAACATGAACGGAGTATGAATAATGAATTACAAAGAAGGTAGAGAGACGGTAAAAGTAGTCCCGGTACCTTGTACACTCGTAACCTCAATGGTCCCTCTATGAGACTGAACAATTTTCTGGGCAATGGAAAGCCCCAGCCCCGTACTGTGGGTCTCTCGTGTCCGCGCTCGGTCTACTTTGTAGAATCTGTCAAATATCAGGGGGAGTTCCTCTGCGGCTATCCCTTCACCGGTATCGGCTACACGAACTAGACAGCTTCCACTGTCAAGACTTGCAGATATCATAACTTCTCCACCATCTGGCGTATATTTTATCGCATTGGATAATAGATTCATCCACACTTGATAGAGCAGGTCTGCGTCTCCGCTGATGCTAATCTCGGGTAGATTCAACCGAAGCGACAATTGTTTCTCCGCAAGCCGCCACTCCATAATCTGCACAACCTGGCGTAGTTGGGGTCGTAAATCAAAGGTTGTAATCTGTAGCTGATCGGCATCATAATCCAGAGAAGATAAAGTAAGTAATTGTTTACTGAGCATCGACAAGCGGCGGCTTTCCTCGTCAATAATAGAAAGATACTGTATTCTCTCATCGTCAGGTAAAGTAGGGTCTTTCAGTGCATGGGCAAAGCCCTGTATGGAAGTGAGGGGGGATTCGATTTCATGGGATACGTTAGCGACAAATTCCTGTCTGGCCCGATTCGTCCGCTCTAGCTCTCGACCCATGATCATGAAATGGGTAGCCAACTGTCCAATTTCATCACGTCTCCACGTATTTAGCTTAATGTCATACCTGCCCTTAGAAATCTCCTTGGTAGCCGAAGTAAGTCGGATAATCGGTTTGACTATATGTAGGACACTTATCATAAGGAAACATAGGCTGAACAGCACGGCGAGTCCAATCATCATCGCAAAAAGTATGCGCAACTCTCCAAATTGCACTTGGGCATCCGGACGCATGAATAATGCATAGCTTTGGTTGTTGATGTTTATGGATAAACCTATCGTGTTACGCAATTGATTATCAAAAAATCCAGTAATAAATAGCGTGTTTGGAAAATCAGCAACACCATGATAGATTTGGCCCTTCAGTACATTCTGAACGTGTTTCTCTTCTAACTCCTTCTCCCGAAAGGGTTTACCGTAAAATCGGTCATCACCCTGATTGTTTGTAATATAAATTTTGTAGCCCAAAGAAGCCACACTGGATAGATATTCGTCGACAGAATCCGGATGTGACTCACTGAATTGTTGAAGTTGAATGGCCATTCTGGTAAGCTTCGAATCATTTAGGGACTTCACGTTCTGTTGGTAATATAAGTTGGAAGCTAGAAAAGCGAGAAGGCTGCTTATTAGAATAACCGAACAAAAGACAAGGCACATGCGTACATAGAGTGATTTCATGGGCTGATCAGCTCCGCTTTATAGCCAATCCCTCGAACTGTTCGGATGATAAAGTCATCCTGATAATCTATAAATCGCTGACGCAAACGCTTAATGTGAACATCCACGGTTCGTTCATCACCTTCATAATCTGTTCCCCACACCAGTTCAATTAACTCACCACGGGAGAACAGTCTTCCAGGGTACTGAGCCAGTTGTGCCAGCAATTCGAACTCCTTCACGGGCAGTAGCAAAATATCATCCCCATCAGTAATTTCATAGTTTCTCCGATCAATGACAAGTCGGTTCAAGCGGATTTTATCATCAGAAGCGATGGAGTAGCGGCGAAATAAGGCTTTTATGCGGTATAACAGCTCTTCCGGCTCGAAGGGCTTGGTGACATAGTCATCCGTTCCGTGCAAATAGCCTTGCTCCTTATCACTTAGCTGTTGGCGTGCCGTCAACAATATAATAGGAATGTCATAGGTTTCCCGAATATATTGGCATAATTCCAGCCCGTTCACATGCGGCATCATAATATCGACAATAGCCAGATCCATGGTAGTCTCCTTCAGCTTCTGTATGGCTTCCCGTCCATCCCCAGCTTCAAGCACAAGATAACCATCTCTAGTCAAAACATGCTTCAATAATGTGCGAATATGGCGATCATCGTCAGCAATCAATAGATTTTTCATGATTTCTCACTCCCCGTCTTCTTTTTCTTGCCGAGTTTTATAGTACCGAGGGTTGCGCCCTTAGGAACTTGTAGATACTCTGATTTGGAAATTCCGATCTGTTGAGATGTATATATACCTGTGTGTCCAGAGAAGAAATAGCTGACGAGGCAAGCAATAAACATATAGATTGCTCCATTGGCTCCGTTCGATCCGAACAATTCAATGCCCATAAGAAAACAAGCGATGGGTGTGTTGGTCGCCCCGCAGAATACCGCGATAAAGCCCAAAGATGCTAGAAAAGGGGCATATAAATGCAAGAAGCCGGATAGCGCATTCCCTAGCGTCGCTCCGATTGCGAATAAAGGTGTAACCTCACCGCCTTGGAAACCAGCACCCAGTGTAAGAGAAGTGAATATCAATTTCCACAGGAAAGCAAAGGGTGAGACGTCTTCTGTAAACGAGTCTTGAATAAGCGGAATACTGAGACCTAGATAATCCCTTGTCCCAAGTAAGTAGACTAGGCCGATGATGATCAAACCACCTGTGGCGCTTTTGATCATGGGATTTCGGAATACGTAGCTATATCCTTTTTTTAGAGAGTGCGTTAGCTGGCTGAAAAGAATGCTGGTCAATCCGAATAGTATTGACGCGAATATGACCTTAAGAAGTACCAGCGCTGATAATTCGGGAACGGCACCTACATTATATTGAAGATGAGACACTCCCCAGAATGATGTTGTCACTAGATGACCAACGAAGCTTGCTACAAACGCAGGCAGGAGGGCTTCATGACGGACTAATCCGATAGCTAGAACTTCAAGTCCAAATATAGTACCGGCTAAGGGTGTACCGAAGATCGATCCAAAGCCGCCACTAATTCCGCATATCAATAGAATTTTGCGATCGACGGGATTCACTCGTAATAACTTTCCGAATCCTTCAGCTAAGCTTGCACCCATCTGCACAGCAGTACCTTCCCGCCCGGCAGACCCTCCGAACAGATGCGTAATTAAGGTTCCGAATAGAACGAGAGGCGCCATCCGCAGGGGGATCGTCTCGTTACCGTTG
Source organism: Paenibacillus sp. (assembly GCA_036496075.1). Lineage (GTDB taxonomy): Bacteria > Bacillota > Bacilli > Paenibacillales > Paenibacillaceae > Paenibacillus_AQ. Next base: position 146,475 of record DASXLR010000133.1, read on the forward strand.
TTGATTTGTTCCAGAATTAAGTTATTACCCTTCGCACTATTCTTCCCGAGCTTTAGGTAAAGTAAGCTGACCAACGCTCCTCCAGCAGGTAAGAGAAACAACAGCCATGGATGCTCTATTCTCAGGTCGGTTACGTGTTCCAGACTCATTAAGAAAATGGCAGAAGCAGTTCCAGATAATATGCCCACGCCGCTCCCTAGAATAATCCATTTAATAAAAGACTTTAGTAAAGCCGTATGTATCAATCTGTCCGACCCTTGTGCCCATCTTGATCTAAATTTTTGCATCGGATTCCATATCTCCTTAAAGCATAAGTAAAATAGTTAGAAAAAAGATCGTTTTTCCTATAGAACCGTTTGTAACACCAAAGATTCAAGAAGGAGACGATCTCTTGCGAAAATTCTATCACGATCTAATCTATCCTTCAATCTACTGGGGTTCGTATTCATGGCGGAGTGGGGATAACGAAACAGCTATCCATACAATTAGGAATCTATAAGATTGTTTATTGACCGTCGGATAAATTACATATATAATTATTTATACTATTTTATGGGTTTTTATAACATGTTGTATTAGGAGGTGATCTAGTTGAAATCTAACACCACGATCCGCTCAGAGATAGAAGATTACATAAGTAGAAATAGAATGAACCTGCAAGGATTATCTAAAGCAACTGGCATGAACAAAGGGATTCTAAGTGCGATTATTAATCGTAATCCACCTAAGTCTATTGCTGTAAGTCATTTGGATCTAATTACAGCAGCGATGGGGCTTCCAGAGGGAGCATTATATGAGTTATATGTGGATGAATGTTTTATTGTGAATGCTCCGAATTGGCGACGGTTAAGACCCTTCCTACAACGGTGTGCAGAGCTTGAAAGGTATGAGTGTATTGAGAATGTATTGCAGCGGCTTGCCGATGATCTTTCATTTATTCCGGGTATATTTAATACGGCAGAATTACTTTACAAACAAGGTTGGACCCAAGCAGCAGCTTTGCTGTATAAAGTTGTTACTGAAGGTGAGAAGTACCAACACTCCGAGAGGCTAGCTATTTCTCAATATCGGTTGTTTAAAGAAAAGATAGGGAAAGATAACTTGATTAATATAAAGGCTGCTAGTCAGTTCGATCCTTTTATTAATCGGCTACCTGAAGACGAGCAGCTCGACGCACTAAGAGATTTGGGTAATGTGTATACTTCACTTCATGTGTGGGAGCGTTTAGATGAGATTGCCGTGCAGTTAGAGAGATTGGTAGCAAGTCTATACAAATATGAATGTGAGTCTAACAGATATGATGAATCAAATAGAAAGACAAAATATCCTTTGGTTGCTTATTACGCATATGCCTATGTGATGAGAGCTGAAGTGTGTGACCATCGAAAAGATTACGAACAAGCACAGGAATATAATAATCGTTATGCTGATTTGAGTTGGTTTAAGGGATTAGGAACAGAAGGAAAGGCGTATGTTATCAAGTTTAGCGAGTGGTCCAAGGCAAATGCCTATGTTTTTGAGTTGAAAGCAGGTAAGACGGATATACTTCCTGAATATGTATCCTATATTGAGAATAGGGAATATGAGATTCTTCCAGGTTTAGAAATTATTATGAGAACTGCTAATCAATATGGGCTCAATGTCGACCACATTCTTCTAAAGTTTGAGGACAATATTTCTTCCTATTCTCATCTGGATTTTGCTGTGGGAGATTATGACCATCAGTTAAGTATGGATAGGCATACGAACCTTTTTTATGAAGTTGCCTATTATCATGTTAAGAATTCTCGCTATGAAATAGCAAATAGGTATGTTTTGATTAGTTTGGAATATTCTGTTATTATGAATAATAAAGTGAACATTATCCTCTGTATGAAATTATTTGAAGAGTTAAGACATCTTGCTTCGACAGAAGCCTTACATAAGTATAAAACTATTATTAAAGGAGTTCATGATGATGCGGAAAATGATATCTTCTATGTTGGCAGTTAGTCTATGCTTTTTTATTTTCATCCAACCGACTCCACCAAGTGCAGGTCCAGTAGTTTCTCCTTTGATCCATGGTTCCGGTGGACTCACTTAGAAGCTTTTTAAGCTTTAAGGGCATCTTTATCCTTATTAGCTTAGTTAAGCGTACGTAAGGAGAAACTCTAAAAGCCACATGCAAATGACCTCGATGGTCATGCATGTGGCTTTTAGGTGTCTCTGTTAGTGTTCTAAAGAGAGATAGATATCTACAGAAATAGTCGTTGACATTAATCTCATCATAAAGTATCTTTATATTAAGATAATTTAAAAAAATGGAGGAATTAATAATGACTATTGCTTTGGGATTACTCATCATTCGATTGGTTGTAGGTTTAAGCTTCGTAGGACATGGTGCACAAAAGTTGTTCGGTTGGTTTGGTGGATATGGTCCCAAAGGAACGGGAGGCTGGATGGAATCGATAGGCATTAAGCCGGGTGTAGCTATGGCTGTGGGTGCTGGACTGGCAGAGCTTCTTGGAGGCTTGTTGTTCGCAGCAGGATTATTTACTGAAGTTGGCGCTCTGCTGATCGTTCTAACGATGCTCGGAGCTATCGTTAAAGTGCATGGAAGTAATGGTTATTGGGCAACAGCTAATGGATATGAATATAACTTGTTGCTTATTGTTGTCGCTATAGGGATTGCCTTAACCGGTGCAGGAGCCTATTCCATGGATGCGTTACTTAACTAATAAGCAAGGGGAACGGAGTTAAAGCCATCGTACCCCGCGATTGAAGTAAGAGTGTTAATGGAGGATAATGAAGTATAATTCATTAGTTATTGTGAGGACATCCTTAGAAAGTGGGAAGGAGGAATGAAGATGATTATGATCGATCCCTCAGACCAAAGTGAACGTGATAATTATAAATTACTCATAGGTAGCGTTGTCCCTAGGCCGATTGCTTTCGTAACAACGCTATCAAGCATCGGAATTCTGAATGCGGCGCCCTTTAGTTATTTCAACATCGTAACGGCTGATCCTCCAATGGTGTCGATATCCGTAAATCGTAAGGAGGGTCAGTCTAAAGACACGGCAAGAAACGCTATGGAGACAGGTGAATTTGTTGTTCATATCTCAGATGAATCCTTTATTGCACAGATAAATCAGACTGCTGCAAGCTTACCTCCCGATGAAAGTGAAGTGGTCTTGTCAGGGCTAACCCCTACGATAAGTAACAAGGTGAGTGTGCCAGGTATAGCTGAAGCTAACATTCGGATGGAATGTCTTCTTGAGCATGTCATACCTCTTGGAGGGACAGAAGAATCTCCTGCCACGGATCTGCTAATCGGAAGAGTGGTCTGCTTTCATATTGCAGAATCTTTATATCACAATGGATATATTGATCCCGAGAGACTGAAGCCGGTAAGTCGGCTGGCTGGTAATTCTTACGCGAAATTGGGCGAGATCTTTACTATAGCGCGTCCTGATTAATATGCATATATTCATGTAAAACCATCCGTTTATTGATTATTTAAGAAGTGAAGGGGTTGTGTTTGTGAACTCTAGGGAACCCGAATCGGGGAAGGAACTGAAGCCCTACACATTACGTGTGATTGAAGTTATTAAGGCGATTCCGGAGGGGCGTGTCATGACTTACGGTCAGATAGCAGCAATGGCTGGAAGTCCAAGGGGAGCTAGACAGGTTGTTCGAATCCTTCATTCGTTAGGTAGACGCTATAAGCTTCCTTGGCACAGAGTAGTTAATGCGAAGGGAGAAATAGCCATTCAGGATGAGGAAGGGCATGCCATGCAGATTCTCTATCTGAAGGATGAAGGCGTGGATCTGGATGACAATGGAATCGTTGATCTGGCCTATTATCGGCATACTCCTGAGTGTGAATAAATCTAGAATAGAACAAGTTATCATAACACTTATGAATATCGTGTTATGATAACTTGTTTTGTTGTTGAGCCTTATTATGTTTGATCTTTTTTGATATAAGTTTTCACAGTGGGGGGGATATACATATTGAATTTCTCAAGTAAATCTGCTGGATTTGAATCCATTAGAGCCATGGAGTGATGCTTGTCTTGTAGGAATTGTTGTTCATTCATATGGTCAAAAAAAGAAATGAGCAAATCATAATAATGATCAACATTCAGGATGCCGCAGGGCTTTTGATGAAGTCCCAGTTGAGCCCAAGTGAATACTTCGAAGAATTCTTCTAATGTTCCGGGTCCCCCAGGTAAAGCAATAAATCCATCAGCTAATTCAACCATTTTTGTTTTTCTTTCATGCATAGAATCGACGATGATCAATTCCGTTAAATTCGGATGAGATATCTCTCTATCCTCTAACATTTGTGGGATTACGCCAATCACTTGTCCTCCTGATTCCAAGACAGCATTTGCTAATGTCCCCATAATTCCAACACTAGCTCCACCATAGACAAGCGTAATGCCTCGTTTTGCTAACTCTTTACCTAGATGAATAGCTCCCTCTTTATAAGCAGGTGAAGCTCCGTCACTTGATCCACAGAAAACCGCTATTTTTTTCATAGTTCCTCCATCGCAATAATTATTTGGTATGTAATTGAATTATAACTTTAAGTATAATGAATCTTCGGATTAAATTAAATCTTTTAATAAGGGAGATTCTATTGATGGACGTTCATGAATTTCAAAAATGGGTTAAAGAATATTATGAATTAAGAGGCTGGTCTGAACTTAATATTTTTGTTCGTATTGGATTTCTAGCAGAGGAAACAGGGGAAGTAGCACGAGCAATAAGAGCCTTGGAGATTGGTCGAGATCGACCAGATGAACATGATGGAACATACGTTGAGCAAAAGCAAGAATTAATAGAAGAACTTGGCGATGTTTTAGGGAATATTACGGTTATTGCAAATAAGTATGACATAAATCTTGAGGATATTTTTCAAGCCCATCAAAAAAAGCTGTATGATCGGTATCCAAGTGAGAAGTAATGGTTCATTATGCATATAACAAGAGATTGGACTGTCTACCTTGGGCATTTCAATCTCTTGTTTGTGTTTCTCATAGGAACTAGACATACAGGTGTCAACTTCCTCACGATACAATAGTGAAAACGATGAAAAGAGGAATTATACAATGCTAAAGACCAGACGTGAACACAAGTCTCAAATGACACTTACAGGTGTAAGTGCAAGAACGACAAATAGACAAGAGGCAGGACCAGATGGGGTAATACCTAACTTGTGGGGGAGTTATTTTCAGAGCGATATTGTGTCGCAGCTGGATGTACGTCATCCTCATTTGATTTATGCGTTGTACACAGACTATGAGAGTGATGCGACAGGTGAATACAACATTATTATTGGACATGAGTGTGCTGACAATAGCAGTCCAGCAGAGGGGCTGCAGCAGGCTACGATCCCTGAAGCTCATTATATGGTTTTTGAGACGAAGAGGGGCCCCGTTCAACAAGTGGTCATAGAGGCGTGGCAGGAGATTTGGATGATTTTCGAAGACTCTACAGTTAAGAGAACATTTAGCGGAGATTTCGAGCTATATCATGCTAATGATTTTAGTCCTGAGGATGCTGTGGTACAGATTTACATCGCCGTGGAATCCTAAGGAGACAAGCTGTGCCCTGCGTAATGCCTACTTTCAATTGAAGCTTATGGTGAACAAATGGCAGTGAATTAGAAACTTCACAACCGATGCTGAATACAATGACCATAGGCTTCATTATTGTAAGAAATGGAGGAGCGCGGGGTGCTAAATCAATATCAGCATGCTAAGTTTAAGAGCATCACCGAACGATATGGACTGCATTTACGTCGTGTTAAGACGCACGATTCTTTATACAAAAAAAATGCGGTTTATTGCGCGTCGACGGACAAAGGCAGATTTCTCATTAAAGCGTTGTATATCCGCAAACTCGATCAAACATTGACCAAGGAACAACTCTTTTCGTACATCAAGAAATTAAAAAAAGCGCATTATCCCCATTGTCCGAAATGGCTCACTACACGATCCGGTAAGTATTACGTGAATAGTAATGGCAAGCCATACTATGTAACAGAATGGATTACTGGGCGTAGTTTGCAAAATGATGTTCAGGATTACGAGGCCTTGGGAAGGGCTTTGGCTACCCTACACACGGTATATAAACATGACCACGCAAAGATGTCCTCTTCTACCAAGAAACAAATTAAAAACTTTCAAATCCAAGGCCACCTCTTTCAATCACACCTGCGCAAAATTCATTCGAAGAACACGATTCCTAAAAAATGGTTTAGAAAACATGGTCATCAGTGCATTCATTTAGCTCATGAAGCTTGGGGTATGATGAGAACATCCGAAGTTAGACACATCATTGCAGATGAGCCGAACCACCCTGCATTAATTCATGGTGATGTCACAATACCTAATATTGTAATCAACTCAAAAGGATTGTTCCTAGTTGACTGGGATTGTTTAAGAAAAGGATCTATTTATTACGAAATTGCCAAAACGCTCTCCAATACCACACAATTTAATCCCGAGTTTATTCATGGGTTGTTGCGTGGCTATGTAGGAATACACCCGTTAAAACCGGCTGAACGGCTCTTGATCAGTGCTTTTTTTCGTTTGCCACGAGAGGCATGGGTTGAGGCGCAGAGAATTTCACAGGGGAGAAGTCACCGTGGTCTAGCTTTATTAGCTTTAACATGGGAAGGTCGTTTAAATGCTATATCCCTGCTAGATGCATGGGCTCGTGAGTAGAGGAAATGAGGATAAACATGAGTTAAATATGACGTGAATAAGGTGATATATGATGTTCGCATGGATGAGTCTTGAACAAGAATATGGTATTCGCATCGTGAGACAGGTCAGTGTACGTGACGTATATAAGATTTTTACCCGAGATCACGGGGTTTTATGTTTGAAGGGCTATAATATTGCGGAATCAGAGATGTTCTTTATTACTCAGGTATTCACACATTTAGCGGGTCATGATTTTGTACATTGTCCTAGAATGCTTCTAACTACGGCAGAACTACCTTGGATTACAAAAGATGGTGTCCATTACATGTTAACCAATTGGGTAGTCGGCGAACATCCGCAATTTAGGAGAAAAGAACATTTCAAGAAAGGCATACGTCTGCTTGCCAGATTTCATACGGTCGCTCAGGGATTACAAGCCCCGCATCTCCCTGAAAGAATAAGGTACAACAGTTTACGGAATTTGATCACATCGTATCGTCGCCAACTCGATAAACATCAGAGAATGGGGCGTATGACATCCCTGTGCGATGAAGCCCTGGAGCAGTTACACCATTCAGCAGTCATTAAGGGCATCGCGAATGAACAAGCTGCTGTAGCCTTTGTGCATGGAGATTATAACTACCCCAATCTCGTTCTAGACACATCCCAATCTATGCATATGATTGATTTTGATAACACGTCATTAAATGTGCGGATGCAAGATTTCTCTCATATTATGCATCGTAACTTACCCTGGAAGGGCCGAGAGACATTACGTTGTATTGAATATTATGATCATAAGCGTTCTTTAAGTAAGGAAGATTTGCACTTATTATATACATTACTGCTTGTACCTTACCCCATCATAAGGGCAGTGAGGCGAAAGAAATCAATACGGCATGCCCAGATGATACTTCCATCGAAGAAGCAGATCAAGGATTATAAGACGGAGTTAAAGCAGTTGTTGTAGTAGTGGTTATAGGTATGTATAGGTATGTGGATAAAATAACAAAAATGCCGTAGGCTATCGTTACCAGAGCCCACGGCATTTTCACATATTTGATAAGATATTGATCTGTTATTCGTCCTCTTCTTTGGGAATCCAGTCAAAAATTTGTCCGGATTCTAAAGCATCGATAAAACGACCTAGCCATTTATAGTAATGGATTGCATGAGTCATTTTTTGAATATCCATATCTACTTGCGCAACCAATATTTCGTTATCTATGTGATCCTCACGTAGTTTCTGTATCTCTGCTCTTGATTTACCTAAAGAGTGAAGGTTCATTTCCATGGATTTCCGCCATTTAATAGAGAAGTAATCAACAAAATTTTGATGCCAGTCCCCTTCTACCTCATACAGATCCTTGCGCGAGCCTTTACCCCAAACTTTATTTATCATTTTTAAGTCTACTAATGTACGCATGCCTGTACTCATACTCGTTTTGCTCATGCCCATTTCCTGACCCATCTCGTCCAGCGTGACGGGACCATCGTGGAAGTACATATTACCGTACAAATGACCAATGGACATCGTGACCCCATAAAGATCCATATTATTTCCAATAGAATCCATGACGCGTTGGCGCGACTTTTCGATCACTTTAATTTGCTCTTCATTTAATCCATCAAATGTTGTCATATCGTGCACTCCCTTGAATAACGCTTACGATGAGCGGAAACAATATCCACAGCATCCATTGTAAAAAAAAGCGTTTGAAAAGTAAAGAATGGACCCTTGGCGGAAATGTAAGTTAAACGGAGTATACAGTTAGTATAGTACGTAAAGTTAAAACTGTACGTACTATACAGTCATTTTTGCTTTTTGACCCCATTTTTGATGAAGTCTACACTATATAAGTGCCATATATTAGATAATAGAGATTTTGAAAGGGGCATAAAGATGGCGATCATTGAAGTTAAATCGTTAAGTAAAGTGTTTGGTAATGATCCGAAAAGGGCGTTTCCTTTGCTTGCACAAGGCTGGTCTAAGGAACGTATTGCGAAAGAAACGAAATTAACAGTAGGGGTTAATCAGGTCAATTTTTCAATTGAAGCTGGTGAAATATTTGTCATAATGGGTTTGTCTGGTAGTGGGAAGTCAACGGTTGTTAGATTGTTGAATCGCCTTATTGAACCGACAGCTGGACAAGTTCTTATTAATGGCAAGGACATTGTTCGAATGAATAAGGAAGAACTACGACAGGTTCGACGTAAGACCATGAGCATGGTTTTTCAGAAATTCGCTCTATTTCCGCATCGTACGATACTAGAGAATGTTGAATATGGACTTGAGGTACAAGGGGTAGCGAAAGAGGAGCGAGTAAAGAAAGCGAAGGAATCCTTAGCTTTAGTTGGGTTGGGAGGTCTTGAAGACCGGAAACCCGATCAACTAAGTGGGGGGATGCAGCAACGTGTTGGACTAGCTCGAGGTTTGGCTAACGACCCTGACATTTTGTTGATGGACGAAGCGTTCAGTGCACTTGACCCTCTTATTCGTAAAGATATGCAAGATGAATTACTTGAGCTGCAAGAGAACATGAAGAAGACCATCATATTCATCACGCATGACCTTGATGAGGCTCTACGTATTGGTGATCGGATTGCGTTGATGAAGGATGGATCTGTTGTTCAGATTGGTACACCGGAAGAAATTCTAATGAACCCTGCGAATGCCTTTGTTGAGCGATTTGTCGAGAATGTAGATTTATCCAAAGTGCTTACGGCGGCGCATGTCATGATTCGTGCTGAGACGATTGGAATGGACCGTGGACCACGGGTAGCGTTACAACTGATGCGTGATCGAGGGATTTCAAATCTCTATGTTGTGGACAAAACTCGTCAACTTTTAGGTGTTGTAACAGCAGAGGATGCATTAGCAGCCATTAAGTCGGGACAGACGCTTGGGGAAATTATTATTCGTGATACACCAATTGTGTCTCCAGAAGTACTTCTAGCTGAGTTATTTGATGTTGTGAGTAGTGCCAAAATTCCAGTAGCCGTTATTGATGAACGCAAGCGCTTGGTTGGTATTGTGATCAGAGGCGCTGTTCTCGCCGCATTGACCGGAAATCATGAGGCGGAAGCAGGTGAAGTGAAATGAGTATACCTAAGATCCCCATTGGAGAATGGGTAGAGTCGCTTGAAGGTTGGTTAGAGACGAATTTCGAACCATTTTTTGATGGCGTTAAGCTAGTAGTTGGTAGTGTCGTCGATGGGTTGGCAGATGGATTCAACTTCTTCCCACCGCTAGTTATGATTGCTATATTTACGGCCCTTGCCTTCTGGCTCGGAAGATATAGACTAGGAGCTTTTACACTTCTAGGTTTGCTGCTAGTACTTAATTTAGGTTACTGGGAACATACCATGGATACGCTCGCGTTGGTGTTGACTGCTTCATTCATTTCAATTGTAGTAGGCGTGCCAATAGGCATTCTGTGTGCGGAGAACAAAAAAATCCAGAGTGTGGTAACACCGATACTGGATTTGATGCAAACGATGCCAGCATTTGTGTATTTGTTGCCAGCGGTTGCTTTCTTCTCATTAGGTGTCGTACCGGGTGTAATCGCCTCAGTTATATTCTCTATTCCACCGACCATTCGGTTAACCAGTTTGGCTATTCGTCAGGTTCCTGAGGATTTGGTAGAAGCGGCAGATGCTTTTGGATCAACAGGCATGCAGAAGTTAATCAAGGTACAGTTGCCGATTGCGATTCCGACCATTATGGCTGGAATTAATCAGACGATTATGCTTTCCTTATCGATGGTTGTTATTGCTTCGATGATTGGAGCGCAAGGTGTCGGTGCTGATGTCTATAGAGCAGTGACGCAAGCGAAGACGGGTATGGGTACGGAAGCAGGTTTAGCTGTTGTCGTTCTTGCAATCATGCTGGATCGAATGACACAGAAATTGGCTAAGAAGAATAAGAAGGAGTGAATGTGGTATATGATGAAAAAGAAAATGAGTGTAATAGTAATAGCCTTTATGGCGATAACATTAGTACTTGCAGGTTGTTCGAGTAACAAGAACGCGAATAATGCGGGTGCCGAGAAGAATAAAAGAATAAAGCTGGCATATGTAGCGTGGGATTCTGAAATTGCTAGTACGAATGTCGTGAAGGAAGTATTGGAGAGTAAATTAAACTATAAGGTCGAGATGATACAGGTTGATGCTGGACCTATGTACGTGGGTGTAGCAGATGGTAGTGCTGATGCAATGGTAGCGGCATGGTTACCAAGCACACATGGTGAGATCTACTATGAACCGAACAAGGATAAGCTTGAGGATCTTGGACCGAATCTAAAGGGTACTAAACTTGGATTGGTCGTTCCAGCCTATATGGATATTAAATCGATTGAGGACTTAAAGAAAGAAGAAGTAGGGAAATTAGTTGATCATACGATTACAGGGATTGAACCGGGTGCTGGTCTCATGACTCAGACAGAGAAAGCGGTCAAAGAGTATGATCTGAACAACTGGAAGGTTCTTGAAAGTTCTTCTGCTGCAATGGTAAAAGTACTTCAAGATGCTTATGCTAAAAAAGAACCAATCGTGATTACGGGATGGACTCCGCATTGGATGTTCGCTGATATGGAGCTGAAATATCTTGAAGATCCAAAGAACGTATTCGGTGAAAGTGAAGAGATCCATACACTGGTACGTTTAGGACTGAAAGAGGATCACCCTAAGGCTTATCGTTTTCTTGATCAATTCGAATGGACACCAGCAGATATGGAATCTGTGATGGGTGATATAACGCAAGGTATGTCAGAAGAAGAGGCTGCCAAGAAGTGGTTAGCTGCGAACGAAGCTAAGGTTAATGAATGGATTGCTGGAATATAATTAAACTGATGAAGAAACAGACCCAATGAAAATGAAATCGGGTCTGTTTTTTATTATTATTAGTATCGCTTTGTATCGTACTTAGACAATTTTGAAAGTTCCCCACTATTGATACTCTTTATTGTCTTTACTTTCTTACTGTCCGTAGAATATCTATACAACTTCCATTGGTCAGACGGATACTCACACATAAAATCGATAATTTTCCCGTTTTTTTGCCATAAAATCAGAGCCGTGCTGATGTAATTAGTTTCTCTGGGCAGATACAAAAATGTATCATTTTTAACTGACACTCACTAGAAAAACATCTACATACTTCATTTTGATAACTCCTTTTTCCGTTATTTTAGCAATAAACCTGTGATCCTTGGTTTTCAAGCCCCCTTTAAAAAAGGAGCCTATATTATGGCTCAAAAGCAAAACCAGTGCTTGAAAAATGTATTGTGTTGAAACATGACCGCTACGCGGATGGATTGTCCCTCCGATCACTGTTGCCCCCAAATTTTTTTGAATATACCGCTGTTTGCGGATGAAATTCAGGGGCAAAGCGTATGCTTCCGAAGTAGCTTTCCAAGGGAAAGCTTTTAGGCGAACGCTACGCTTCTCCACGACAATTCCAGTATCGAAGCTACGATCAGCCGAATGAATTGCTGGAATATAATTAAATTAGTTTCCTATTCCGAAGTTATTCGTTTCATTATCCTTTGTATATTGTATAATAAAACTATTCTAGAAAATGAAGGGATTGAACTATGCGCAGATATCAATATTTTAAATCCAACTATAACAAATATAATGGAGGTAAAACTATTGATTACAGAATTACACACGGAAAGGCTACATTTAAGAAAAATGGAAGTGTCAGATTCGTCGAGCTTGTTTCAAATATGGTCTGATCCAGATGTGACTAGGTTCATGAATATAAGTTCTTTTAAGGATGAAAATCAAGCAAGAGATATGATCGAACTTCTTAATGAACTTGCTCTGGATAACAAAGCTGTTCGTTTCGCTATTATAGAATTAGAATCTAATAAAATTATTGGTTCTTGTGGTTATAATTCCTTAGACTTTGACAATGAAAAAGCAGAAATTGGTTATGACATCGCTAAAGCATCTTGGGGCAGAGGATATGCTTCAGAAGCCATTTGCTCTTTATTAGATTACGCATTCTCAGACTTAAAACTCAATCGAATTGAAGCAAAAGTTGAACCCGAAAATGTGAATTCAATACATGTTTTACAAAAGTTAGACTTTAAGTTCGAAGGAACACTAAGACAGTGTGAGCGATCAGAAGGAAAGTTTAACGATCTTAATATGTATTCAAAATTAATAACAGATTGATTCGATTTTTTTTAGCCTATATTTCATCGGAATATAGGCTATTTCTTATTTCTATATAAGTATTTCTGCTACAAGATCAGGCAACTGTATAGCCCTCACTACAGGCGAAAATTTCTTATTTCTATATAAGTATTTCTGCTACAAGAGCATGCCAATGTAAACGAATACTGAGTTAACTATTACCGAAAACAACCTGTTCCTGTTCTTTATCGGAACAATCGAAGCATATCAAGGAGTTGTCTTCCGCTAATAAGCATCTAGAGAGTTGACCCTCTCCTTGCGGTAAGGTTTATCCTTCTATGTATCACATGATATTTATACGAGGAGGGTTTAGATGAGAACACTTATTAAAGAGGTCATGATTGTAACAATGAATGGTGAAGCTCCTTTTATCGGAGACATTTTAATGGATGGCGAGAATATTGCGGATATTCAATTTGAGATCAACACCCCATCTGAGGAAGTCATTCAGGGTATGGGCATGGTAGCTATGCCAGGAATGATCAATGCCCATCAACACACACCTATGAGCTTATTAAGGGGATTTTCCGATGATCTTAAACTGATGGACTGGTTAGAGAAGAAAATGCTTCCCGCTGAAGCCAGGATGACCCCCGAAGATATTTATTGGGGTGCAAAACTTTCGATGGCAGAAATGATTAAGTCGGGAACCACTGCTTTTGCGGATATGTATATTCATATGAATGAGATTGCTTTAGCGGTAGAGGAAGTTGGATTGCGCGCATCATTGACAAGAGGATTGGTATTTGTTGAAGATGATAGAGGGAAGAGGATGACCGAAGCACTGGATCTGATTGATCGGTGGTCTGGTAAAGCAGACGGCAGAATTACAACCATGTTGGGTCCACATTCACCATATATGTGCCCGCCTGAACCTTTAAAGGAAGTCATCAGACTTGCGGAGAAGAAAAATATACCTATACACATACATTTAGCAGAAACGAAAGAAGAAGTAATAAAAATCAGGGATAAGTACAACAAAACTCCTGCTGAATATTTGTATGATGTAGGTTTATTTGAAAAATCACATGTTCTTCTAGCACATAGTGTCCATTTGAATCGAAGGGATATTGCATTTATAAAGGGAATGCGTGGCGGGGTTTCTCATAACCCTGTGAGTAATCTAAAGTTAGGATGTGGCATCTCTCCAATATTAGATATGATAGAGCAAGGGATTACTGTGGGTTTGGGTACAGATGGAGCAGGAAGTGCGACAACGGTGGATATGTTCGAAGAAATAAAAGCTGCCTCATGGTTGCAAAAATTAGACTATGGCGATCCTACAAGCCTTCCAGCTAGTCAAGTCCTCCGCATGGCAACCCAAGAAAGTGCAAAGCTACTGAACCTCGACGAAGAGGTTGGTACGCTTGAAGTTGGCAAAAAAGCGGATATTATCTTAATAGACATGAAAAAGCCACACTTACAGCCCATTCACAATGTGGAGTCTCTACTGGCATATAGTGTTAATGGAGCAGACGTGGATACAACGATTGTAAATGGTAAAGTTCTAATGAAAGATCGACAACTACTTACAATTGACGAGGGAGAGTTGCTATCCCAAGTTTCGATTCGTTCTAAACGTATCGTAGAAGGTATTTAGTGCCATCACAACGAGAAACGGTTACCGTCCCTTTAAGGACGGCGAAGCCGTTTCTTCTTGTTTAGGTCGATATTACACCCTTCATGATTACCTAACAGTGCTACAGCGACCTGAAATAATAGTCATCTTCCCACCACTATTTAGCCAGACACGTGCCGTCCGAAGTGATTTACAAATATAAACAAGTCACTCACACACGATAATTTGTCTTGAAAATGATCTTTTTTTCGCCACACATCGGTCTGTAATAACGAACCCAGCCTCGGCAATCATCTCATCCATCGTCTCAATGGTGATAATAACGACTTTATTGGCAAAACGGCGAGTGTGTTGAAGAAGGGAGAGTTGCTCCTCGGGCGTCGTTGATGAGAATAGATTGTACGGCATGTCTAATATAGCTACATCATAACTCGAATGAACATCACAGATATCTCCTAACGTTAACTCTGTTTCGTAGCCGAAATGGGCAGTGTTGGCACGTGCGCCTTGAATGATATGAGGATTGAGGTCACGACCAACTATATGGATCCCCATGGAGAGAGCCTCTATCACGACAGTTCCAATACCGCAGCAGGGATCGATGGCAGTAATGCCAATCGGCTTCGGGATCGCAATATTAACGGCAGCTCTAGCTAGACGTGTACCTAGGGCAATGGAATAGTTACGAGGCTTCTTCATATGTTGGAACCAGATGGGCTCGTTCTTCATGTATTTGCCAAAGTACCAACGCCCACCAAGCGTGATGATGCCAAAGGTATGATCTGGATGATGTACATCGGCTTCACCATCGATATGTAATCCTAGATCTCGCTCAATGATACGGCGGTCGTCATATTCTATTTTGACTGAAGGATCTAAATCGTTGATTTTGTTGAATATCACTTTGAACGTCGACCCATTCAATTGGATGGCTTCTACTTGCTGCAATATTTCGGGTAAGTTATCACCTTCGTACATGATCTCAATCCGTTCTTTCATGAACGGGCTTCGGCTAGGATCAATGTCAATGGAGCTTCTTATTATGTTCGATGTTGTGTCTATTCCAAAAAAAGAGCGCATCTCTAAGTGACATAGGGAGCATTCGTCCTCGTTATATGCATAAGTGTATATATAGTCCGGTAATAGGTTAATTGTATTCAATCTTATCCCATCCTTTATAGCAGCTAAATTTATATTCGTCTCACCACCATATCTGTAAAAGTGTAGAAAAGCAAAAATAATGCGTATTTGTCGCCTATGAGATGGTAAGATAAGTAGGGTACACTACGACTAACGATAAAGAACGGAGAACAACAATATGGCTCATATGGATGCAACAAAAGCAGCACAACTACTAGAGAAGTGGATTTCATTTAACGATATGGACGATAAATCGGCTTGGGAGCCGGGAGAGTATCCTTTTATCCAGACCACCTCGAAGGCCATTCGATTATCTGTGCAAGTGCTTAAGGGTAAATCTTCAGCCAAAGGAGCTCAATTACAAGAGGCGGCTGCACAGTTAGAAGAATTCGCAGACGAGTATGGTATGGATAGTCCTGATGAATGGGAACGGGAGAACGTTGCTTATGTGAAGGAAACCTATGAAGCATTACAATTTACGGTGGCTTTGCTTAGGAAAAAGTAGGGGTCTCTCAGGTAGGTCATCAGACAACACCAACTCGCTAGAGCAAAGCGGGCTTGGTGTTGTTATTGTTAAACATTCTATTAGATAAATTCCTGCTGCGTCGGTTGGTGGAATGATAACGTGAGGAACCTCCGTTGAGTTATCGTTGTAAACAAAAATCCGCCTCTACGCGGATTGGCGCGAGAGACGGATAATGTAGTATTAATTATGCGATTTGAAGATGCCAAAGGGTGCGCCAACAGGTAAGAAAGTGCGACCGAAATGTACATTTAGAACAGCAGCGCCTGTACCATATAGGGACATGATCCCAATACCCAATTCTGCATAGGCTGCAATCGTATGGAATAATTCAGCTGCAATATCAAATGCGTCAAAAGTTAAACCAAGAAATAGGAAATCAATCAGGACAAAGATAATGAACAGTACTTTATGCGTCTCCATAGCTCCGAGGGTCATGAATAGCGAGAACACCAGGTAGCCAGCAAAGACGAATCCAAGTTGCTTACCATCTATGTTAGATTGAAGGATCGTGCCGAAGACGCCAAGCTTGATGAGCCAACTGGCACCCATCCCGAACCAGAAGAATGCAAAGGCGCCAAAAGCAGTTGATCCGAAAGTATTATTATGCTTAGCATCTTGGATACAAGCGAATAACTGAGCGAAAGCACCAAGAAATATAGCCCAAGGAATAGCGTAGCTTAAACCAGTAGTGATTCCAAGTTTTTGAGATGAAGCGACGAGCGTAACGATGGCTAGTCCGAACAAGCCGATGGCGCTAGGGTCGGCACTGATCATTTTAACGTTAGAATAGGAATGTGATTCATTCTGCAATTGAAAGCCTCCAATAATTATAAGTAACGGAATCCGCCGAATCCGGACACACTTGCCATATTGTAAAGCAATTGGGCATTTTAGAAAAGAGTATTTTGCATATACAACAGAAAACAAGTTGTAAATTCATGATTGTTACTGAAATGGACTTATTTTCCTGCATAAATTGATTACGGGTTGAGGTGTTGATTTGCTTAAACTTACTAGATTTATTAGACCTTATTGGTTCGTTGCTCTTCTAGGTCCGTTATTTATGCTACTTGAGGTCTGTATGGATCTCCTTCAGCCGAGATTAATGGCTAGTATTGTTAATGAAGGAGTCATGCTTGGCGATCTAGGGCATATCGCGCGGACAGGACTAATCATGCTGATTGTTGCGATTGTCGGATTAATTGGTGGTGCATGTTGTACCATTTATTCAACGATTGCTTCACAGAATTTCGGTGCGGATTTACGACAGGAGTTATTTCAAAAAGTACAATCGCTGTCTATTCGAAGCTTAGACCGCTTCGGGGCAGGCTCGATTGTGACTCGGCTAACGGGCGATATTACTCAACTTCAGACCGTGGTTATGATGGTGCTTCGTATCTTTGCGCGTGGCTCATTTATGATTATCGGCAGCTTAATTATGGCGTTCATCATTAGTCCTAAGCTTTCGTTGATTCTATTAGCCATGATTCCGCTGTTAGTTGTATTCCTTATTGTGACAACGCGAGTAACCATACCCCTATTCTCCACCGTGCAGCAGAGGTTGGATGATGTGAATACAGTGATGCAGGAGAACTTGTCTGGAATTCGGGTAGTGAAAGCTTTCGTGCGATCGGATTATGAGGAAGCTAGATTCGGTGAGAGTAATACTAACTTTCTTCATGCGAGTCTTAAGGCGGCTAAAGTGGTGGCATTAAACACACCGATTATGTCTATTATTCTTAATTTTAGCGTTGTGGGTGCTTTGTATTATGGAGGAGTCCTCTCTGAAGAGGGTTCGCTCTCGGTTGGTAACCTAGCGGCATTCCTAACCTACATAACGCAGTTATTGCATTCTACCCTTGGACTAGGTAACCAATTGATGGTGATCTCACGGGCGAAGGCTTCTGCTGACCGTGTGAATGAAGTATTAGATAGTTCTTCAGATAAGTCTGTTGCCGACAAGATTCCAACAAGTGTAGCTCCCTTGCATGCGGGTCGCCTAGAATTCAGACATGTGGGGTTTAGCTATGAGGGAGTGTCCAAGCA
Source organism: Paenibacillus sp. (assembly GCA_036496075.1). Classification (GTDB taxonomy): domain Bacteria; phylum Bacillota; class Bacilli; order Paenibacillales; family Paenibacillaceae; genus Paenibacillus_AQ. The sequence goes on from DASXLR010000133.1 coordinate 164,671, forward strand.
TCCCGTTCTGCATGATATTAATTTGACTGCGGAGCCAGGTCAGACGATTGGCATAGTGGGGATAAACGGCGCGGGTAAATCAACATTAGTCAGTTTAATACCGCGTTTCTATGATGTGACCGAAGGGGAAATTCTGATCGATTCGATTAACGTCAATGAACTTGCTCCAGAGCAGCTTCATAGTCAAGTTGGAATGGTGCTTCAACAAGCATTACTATTTAGCGGTACGATTCGTGATAATATTCGCTACGGGAAGCCTGAAGCCTCGCAGGAAGAGGTAGAAGCAGCGGCCGATGCTGCACAGGCACATGATTTCATTATGAATTTACAGGATGGGTACGATACGATTCTTGGACAGCGAGGCGTTAATTTATCGGGCGGTCAGAAGCAGCGCATCGCTATCGCACGGACATTACTCATGAAACCGAAGATAGTTATTCTTGATGATTGTACCAGTGCAGTAGATTTGAACACCGATCTGCGGATTCGACAGTCACTGAATAACATCATGAAGGATAGTACCTGCATCATTATAGGACAACGAATTGCTTCTATAGAGCATGCGGACCGTATTATTGTGCTAGAGCATGGTGAAATTACCGCAGAAGGTACACACCATGAGCTACTTTCACGTAGCCAACTGTATCGGGATATTGCTAGATCCCAGCAAGGAGCCTAAGGTATGAACACTACACTATCTTCATTACGCAAACTTGGGCGTTATCTGCTGCGCCAACCTTTTCGCTTATTCTCGGTCATCATTCTTACTATTATTGCAGCAGGATTTGCGCTAGTTGGACCCTATCTAATCGGAATGGCGCTGGACCAATATATTATACCAAGGGTGTACGAGGGATTGTTTCAGCTATGTATCCTGATGTTAATGATATACGGTCTAGGTAGCGTGGTGACATGGCTGCAAGCTGTCATTCTTGCGGATGTGTCACAGCGGACTGTATGGAGTCTACGAGGTGACCTATTCAGTCATCTCCAGAAGCTTCCCATTCCGTTCTTTGCTAGTAAAAGCCATGGCGAGCTGATGAGCCGTACAACTAATGATATTGATAATGTCTCCAATACGCTAAATCAGAGTCTAATCCAAATGATTTCAAGTGTGACGATGGTTATCGGTTCTCTGACCATGATGCTGATATTGAATGTCTGGTTAACACTGGTGGCACTGGTGACGATTCCTTTGATTACGATCATTACGAAGAAGATTGCTAAGTTCACTCAGCGTCAATTCAAAGGCCAACAGCAAAAGCTCGGTGAATTAAACGGCTTCATTGAGGAGACCGTATCGGGTCAGCGGGTCGTTACGCTATTTCATCAGGAAGCGAGAATTGCTGAGGAGTTCAATACCACCAATACGAAGCTAAAAGAAGCAGGGACTAAAGCGCAGATATACTCAGGAATGATGGGTCCCTTCATGAATTTATTCAGCCATTGTAGCTATTTACTGATTGCGGCAGTCGGTGGTTTTCTCGCCATCCATGAGATGGCGACTGTTGGCGTTATCGTCAGTTTTCTAGCTTATGCGAAACAATTCAGTGGACCGCTTAACGAAGTCGCGAATCAATATAATATGATCCAATCCGGGGTAGCAGGGGCAGAACGTGTATTTGAAATTATGGAGATTCCATCTGAGTATGATGAAGACCAATCGTTAAGTAACGTGACCTCTATCAGAGGTAGGGTTGAATTCAATGATGTTCACTTTCAATATGGAACAGGGAATGCGACTTTGCGTCATATTACTTTTACGGCTAATCCAGGTGAGACGATCGCTCTGGTAGGACCAACTGGGGCAGGGAAAACGACGATTATTAACCTCATCGGACGGTTCTATGAGATTAATGAAGGTCAGATCCTCATTGATGGAGTAGACATTCGTAATATAGAGAAGAATAGTCTGCGAAGCCAGCTTGGGATTGTGTTGCAGGATGCGCACCTTTTCTCTGGATCCATCCGTGATAATATCCGTTATGGTCGGCTCGATGCTTCAGATGAAGAAGTCGTAGCGGCCGCGGTTCAGGGCAATGCCCATGCATTCATCATGCAGCTTCCGCAAGGATATGATACGGAGCTGTCTGCAGAAGGTGGCAACATTAGTCATGGACAGCGTCAGCTCATTACCATTGCGCGTGCCATTCTGTCCGACCCTGCATTACTGATATTGGATGAAGCAACGAGTAGTGTGGACACCTTAGCGGAAATACAGATTCAAGAGGCGATGAACACCCTGCTTCAAGGAAGAACGAGCTTCGTGATTGCCCATCGATTAAGTACCATTCGAAATGCAGACAAAATTCTAGTCATTGAAGATGGACAGATTGTGGAGCAGGGGAGTCACGAACAACTCTTAGATCACAAGGGTTTATACTACGAGTTACATGGGAATCAATTTCAGGAAGGGATTCTTTCCTAATACAAGCAGACTGCCCTTGCAGTCTGTTTTTATTAGGATGCGACACAGATCGATCCAATTTTTCCCTCACGCCCGATGCGCTGCCAAGGCATTGATGATATTGTTCTTGCATATTCTTATTGCGGACAGCCAGCAGCTTGTCTAAGCCAAGAGAATATTAACTTCTTCATTCAGGCCGACCAATAAATCGGTCTTTATTGTCGTATCGACAAGAGGTTATGTTGATGTGTGCTCAGTTCCAGTAGTTGTCATAAAATGTCTACAATTGATATTTGTATCTTCCATATGTATAGCTCTATTGAGTCATGTCCTATTCTCTAAAGAAAGTTATGCTTGGAATAGAAATGAAAAGCATGCCAGTTACTCTTAAAGGAGAAGAAACATGACATACAAGCAAATTAAATGGATGATTTTATTTATACCTACAGTAACACTTGGCGTATGGGAATATGTCAGACATGAGTATTTGTTATCCTATATATCCATGGAAATTGGCAACTGGATTAGTCCCTTGATTGTCTATGTAGTAAGTATAACGTTGTTGAATAAACTCTTTCACATGCTAGAGCGGATTCAACGGGAATTGGAGCACGAACGAACAGCTAAAAGTGCATTTGAAGCAAGGGAAAAATTGGCCATAGAGCTTCATGATGGTATTGCACAATCACTTTTTTTACTGTCGGTAAAGGTAGATCGATTGGAAGTTCATGAAGAACGGGAGCATCACCTTCAGGAGGTCTATACAATTAGAAAGACTGTTCACGAAGTGAACTGTTATGTTCGTCAGGCTATTGCCAATTTAAGATACGACCCCACATCAGATGAGGTACTTATATCTAACGAATCCCTGGATAACAAAGTGCGGAGAATGGCTGATGAAGTACTTCTGGATATGGATGTGGATTGGAGCATTCCCGATTATGCACTAAACCCGAAAGAAAAGGTTGAGCTTCTTGCCTGCATCCAAGAGGCCATTGTGAATATTGAGAAGCACGCGGTAGCGTCCAAAGGGTGGATACACGGAGAAGGAGACGAAGACAGCTGGAAAGTAACAATTAAAGATAATGGCAAAGGATTTGAGATGGATCAATGCCAACTTAAGGATCGGTATGGATTGAATATTATGAAGGAAAGAATTGAAAATATGAACTGGAGATTGCAGCTAAACAGAGATCATCAATACACTATTGTCGAATTGACCAAAGAGGGTGAAATAGGATGACGCACACCCGTGTCTTGGTTGTGGACGATAGTTCTCATGCAAGAGAGGCTATATGTGACATATTGTCGATGGATAAGAGCTTTGAAGTTATTGGTGTTGTGACCAGTGGTCAACAGGCCATTGAATTTACAGAACAGTGGCTTCCGGATTTGATACTGATGGATATTCAAATGCCGGTTATGGATGGCCTAGAGGCAACCCAACGAATAAAGCTTATGTTACCGTATGTCAAAATCGTAATGATCACCGTATCGGATGATATGATTCATCTGCTTGAGGCCCTAAAACGAGGGGCGCAAGGATATCTTCTGAAAAATCTTGAACCTTCGACCTGGCTAAAATACCTCCATTCTATTGTGAATGAAGAAGTACCTTTGAGCCGAGAGGTGGCTTGTCAAATATTAAGAGACGTCTCCTTAACTGAGAAAAGAGAACCGAGTGTTCGATTAACATCGAGAGAACAGGATATTTTATATGGTGTTGCTACTGGCTGGACCAATAAAGAAATTTCTGAAAAATACAGTATTTCAGAGTATACCGTGAAGAATCATTTAAAAAATATATTGAAGAAGCTACACGTTCAAAATCGCGTACAGCTTACCAGATACGCCTTAGAACAGGGGCTTATCCGGGATGATAACAAATGGACGGAATAAGCTTTCTGTAAATGCTACAAATTAGACACATTTCCTTAAAGACTATAGCTATATCGAGCTATATGGAAAAAATAGCTTATTAGGTACACTTGAGTATAAATAATAATGATTTAGAGAATCCCTCGGGACAAGCCAATAAAGCAGAGGAGGAATCCGCATTGAAAGGAAAATTTTTATATGATGTCTGGTGGTGCCATTCGGGAGTCCTGTCGACGGTAGCACCATATGAATGACCATTGATATGAGATATTATCGCCGATACATACTTCATACATTCGTTTTTTTGATCCTGTTCAATGTAGCATATATAACACCTGTTTTTTCTATGACAACTTTTGCAAGCTCATCTTCCAACAAACCCATGATTTCCCTTCAAGAAATTATCGATCAGTCCAGTCCAGGGGCATCAATCATTCTTGACTCTGGTACTTATCAAGGCCCAGTCATCATTAACAAGAAACTTTCTATTCGTGGGAATGAATCTGTGACTCTGTTAAACAATACGCAAGAATCAGCCATCGCGATTCATTCGAATGGGGTTACGCTACAAGGAATAAACATTCAGCACAATACGGATGGTGAATCAACGGCAATCGAAGTGACTGCGGACGAAGTAACATTAGAGAATCTTAGAATCCATACACGAGGATATGGAATCATGCTTCGTGACGCAAATAAGGGAATTATTCAGAATAACGACATTAAGTGGTTTATACCTAAAGGTGCGGGGGCTGGAAAAAGGGGCAATGGAATCGATCTTTACAACTCCCATGATAATCAGATTGAGTACAATGAAATCTCTTATTTACGGGATGGTATCTATCTAGAGAACAGCCGCAACACAGTGGTGAACGAGAACAAATTGTTTCATTTGCGCTACGGTATTCATTGTATGTACGTCGATGGTTCTCATATCACTGATAATGAAGGAGAGTACAATATTACGGGTGCCATGGTTATGGGAGTCACGAATGTAGTGGTGTCCGATAATTCCTTCCTCAAACAAAGTGAGAATGTACATGCGCAAGGTATTCTGTTGTATGACGTGCATAAGTCATCTATTGAGAGAAATGTTGTTGAAGGTAACCGTGTAGGTATTTACATGGAACGATCATCTAAGAATCAATTAAGAGACAACGCTGTGCTTAGAAATTTCATAGGCATTCAGCTTATGGGTGCTGAGGGCAACCAATTTCATAGTAACGCATTTATTGCTAATGTCATTGAAGCCGAGGCGATTGACAGTAAAGATAACGAAATGAAGGGCAACTATTGGGATTCCTTTCAGGGATTAGATTTGAATCAGGATGGAACAAGTGATATCCCTTATGTGATTAACCCGTTCTACCAGAATTTAATTAGTCGAAACTCTGCTTACCAGCTGTTTTTTCAGTCACCTGGGATGACCTTTTTGAGTGATATGTTTACGAGTGGCAGTGAGCATTGGTCTGCGGATAGCTCGCCGTTAATGAAATTGAATGCAACGACTCCAATGGAGACTGCTGAGAAGGACGGGACTGTTATGGTCACGAGTTGGATGCTACTGTTTGTGTCTATTATTATAATTATCTATATGGGGGTATTACGTTCATGAGAAAAATTAAAACGGTTTTGGTACTGGTACTTGGGATGTTATTATTGGCTGCCTGTGGGCAAAAATACGAGGCGCTTCCGATTAACGAAGAAGTTGATATTTGTGCTATTTGCAAAATGCAGATTAAGGATGATGCCTTTGCGACACAATTGATGACGAAAGACGGTAAAAACTATAAATTTGATGATATTGGTTGTATGAACGAATGGAAAAAACAAAATGGAACTGAAAATATAGGTATGGATTACGTCCGTGACTATAACGACAAAGAGTGGATCGAGTTTAATAAGGCAACTTATGTATACGATGATTCACTTCGTACTCCAATGGCCTACGGCATAGTTAACTTCAAAGATACAAAGTCTGCGGAGACTTTTATTGCAGAGCAAGGTGTAGGCAAAATCATGAAAGCTGAAGACCTCGCGGCCCATGATTGGAAACAAAGTCAGAACATGATGGAAATGATGGATGGAGAAGGGCATATGAGCGAAGATATGGACAGTCATAGTGAAATGACTGAGGATTCAAGCCATAAGTAACAAAAGAAGCTGGAGATGTGATCATGATAGATATGATGCAAGTGGCAAGAAGAGAAATTAAAATGGGATTTCGTAATCCTTGGGCATATTCCTTCCTGATCCTCTTTTGTACGTTTAGCTTAAGTTTATTGATTATTAATTCTCAAAATATCGTTGAGGGATACTCAGGAATTACAGGTTCCATGTTAAGTCTTATTTTATATCTTTTACCGCTGATGACTCTGTTCCTTGGATCTTTTTCCTTAACCTCAGAAAAGGAAGAGGGAAGCTGGCAGCTATTATCAACCTATCCTATGGGAACCATGTCTTTTATTGTTGGAAAATACGTAGGTTTATCTATCGTGTTATTGACTATCGTGGCTTTCGGATATGGCCTCATGGGATTCTTAAGCGGATTCATTGGGACAAGTTTTGATTCAACGACGTATTTCCTCTTTTTAGTTTTTTCATGTGGATTAGTGATGTTATTTTTAGCCGTGGCTTTGTTTATTGGATCTCTGTCTAAAAATCGCTGGCAAGCGTTGACCATCTCTGTATCGATATGGTTCTTTGCGATCATTGGCTGGCCGACCATTCTCATATCAGTATTAGGACTATTGCCGTATTTATGGATAAAGCCATTACTGGTGGCTCTGACCTTTATCAATCCCGCTGAACTGGTACGTCTATTTGTCGTAATCAAGCTTGGGGGAGGTTCCATATTAGGACCTGAATATTATCAGTGGGTAGAGTGGATTCAAAAGCCGAGCGGTAGCTTGCTATTTGCAGCGGTTTGCTTACTTTGGATTGTAGGCTCCATTATCGTTGTGTATTGGATTTGGGAAAGGGGACGTTCCCGTGGATGAAGTTGTAGCTCAGGTCGTTAGACTATCCAAAACGATAAAGAAGCAGACCATAGTTCAAGATATAAGTTTTAATATCGCCTCAGGCAACGTTTTGGCATTATGTGGCGGGAATGGAGCGGGAAAAAGCACCGTTCTGCGAATGCTTGCTGGGATTATGCAACCTACTTCGGGGGACATCATCGTAAATAACTTACGCTGGAGCAAGGAAAGGAAGCTTTTTTCTCAACAAATCGGATATATGCCAGATGATTATCAATTTAATCAGGGGCTGACAGCAGAAGAGGCTTTATCTTTTTGGGCGGCACTTCGAGGAGTTCCTAAACAAAGGGTACAAGAGGTTCTCACTTTGGTTGGTTTAGAGGATAAAAGAAAAGTTTTGGTAAATACCTTCTCAAAGGGTATGCGTCAGCGCATCTTATTTGCTCAGGCGATATTAGCAAAACCACCACTGCTTATTATGGATGAACCCACCAATGGATTAGATCCGTTCTGGATGAAAGAGTTTGTTCGATTATTAAAAAATATCAAGCAGGAGGGGCATACAGTTGCCTTCTCCACGCATCAACTTGAAATAGCGGATGATGTAGCTGATCACATTGTTTTTTTGAACAATGGCAGAAACGTTGGGGAAGGCTCAATTGAGCATCTCCGTGATAAATATGGCTCCACTCACGCTGCGTTTAATCATAGTCTTGGTCTGAAATGAAGGTGCGTTACTTGAAGAGTAAAAGTATAAATTTTCGACGTATAGTTACAATATTGATTGTTGTAGCCGCTCTTATTACGGTGGCGTGGACTATAGTTCAATTCAACCAGTCCAGTCAACATTCACGGCCAAGCAAGATAGAGGTTGGAGCGGTCGCTCCTGACTTTGCAGCAACCAATACGGAAGGACAACAAGTCCGCCTTGCTGAGTATCGTGGAAAGGTCGTATTGATTAATTTTTGGGCCTCATGGTGCAAACCCTGTGTCAGGGAGATGCCGCTTATTCATCGTGTTTTTCAATCACAGGATAACGATATAGAAACATTATTCATTAATGTTGGAGAAGCCAAGGGTACCGTTAATGAATTTATGAAAGAACAACAATTGACTGTTCCCGTTATTATAGACGTCACCGGAAAGATATCGAGTCTGTATGGGATTGCAGGGTTGCCCGCAACTTTTATCATTGATAAGACAGGAACATTTAGCAAAGTCATTCTTGGCGAAGTGACGGATTATACATTATTGAGAACATGGCTAGAAACTGCAAAGGATCCGCGTTAGACATTCGCATCCTATGGCTGCATTTCAACGGAATTATATAGTTGTATCAAAAAAAGACGACTCTTCTTTGATTTAGAGTCGTCCTTTTCTTGGGTGACTATCACCGTATCGATAAGAGTTGACATTATAAGGGGTTGGAAATATAATGGTCACAACAACTATAATCAAGTCAATTATTCTGGAGGTATACCATTGGAATTAGAAAAATATATAGGTGTTATTGTTCACCGAGCAGATTTGAAACTTAATAATTATTATCAAAAAGTGCTTACCCCGTTTGATATTACAGTGGATCAATGGGAGATACTGGTTATACTTTGGGAAAAGGAGGGGATTACTCAAAAAGAACTTGCAGAAAGACTTTTTAAAGATCAGACGAACATTGCCCGTATGCTATTCAAGCTTGAGAAGAAAGGTTTTATTTATCGTGTAACCCATGAGACGGATAGAAGATCCTTACGTCTATATCTAACTTCTAAAGGTCAAGAAATTAAAGATGAAATTCTTGTTCCATCGCTTGAAGCGTATAGAAAGACCATTGATGGATTAACTGATGAAGAAGTTGAAACATTTAGAAGGACACTTTTTAAAATGTATGATAATGTAAAATTTTTATAACTTATTTTGTTTGTATTAGTTTGTAATTCAATACGTATATTAGTTGCTATGACTATTATGATCAAGACAATCAATTTAGATTTAGGAGGTTGCGATGATGAAAAAAAACAATAATAAAATAGGGATATTTGATGTCCAGTATAGAACGATGACAATAGGTATTATCTTGGCTGTTGCAACTGTAGGATTCGAGGGACTAGCGATTACGACTATTGCACCGAAATTGGCGCAAAGTTTAAATGGCATCCCTTTATATGGATGGATTTTTAGCGCATTTCTTTTATCTCAAATTATTGGCACAATGGTTATCGGTAATCAGATTGATAAGAACGGTGTGTTTAAATCTTATGTCGTGTCTATTCTAATTTTTGTTGCAGGTATCGTCATTGCAGCAACTTCCTTCAATATGCACATGCTGATTGGAGGAAGAGCTTTTCAAGGTTTCGGAGCAGGTGCCCTTTTAACTTGCGTATACTACAGCATTACATTAAGTTACCCTGACGAGCTTAGAACTAAAATTCTTGCAGCATTTTCAAGTGCTTATGTTCTTCCTGCATTGATTGGTCCTTATATGGCAGGACTTATAGCTGAATTTCTATCATGGAGGTTTGTGTTCTGGTTTGTTCTGCCTTTCGTTGTTCTATCTGTATTCTTAACGCTCCCGTCGTTTCGTAAATTACAAGCTGAAAACACATTTACACCCTCTACCCAAAGAGGAAACTATAAAGAAATCTATGCCATTTTATTGACTCTCGGAACGGGTCTGCTGTTAACCGGCTTAGGATTTGTACCCGATTGGAAGGGAATTGCGATTTCAGTTGTAGGGGTATTGATTATGATTCAACCTTTGCGAAAGCTGCTACCAGAGGGCGCTTTATTAGTTAGAAAAGGTTTGCCGGCAACTATTATTTCAAGAGGGCTGTTTGTTGCATGCTTCTTTGCTGTTGAAAGTTACGTTGTTTTAGCTCTAACAACAGTTAAAGGTTTATCGGCGGACGTTGCGGGTTTAATTGTTGCCGCTGGAGCAATAAGTTGGTCAGCAGCAGCTTGGTTCCAATCTAAGCTTGATGAAAGAGACCATGGGAATGGCCGAAAAAGGCGGGTAATCGTCGGCGTTGGTTTCATGATTGTCGGAGTTATGCTGGTCATAATAATTATAGGACTTTCAAGTAATGGAATAATATTCGCGGTATTATCACAAATACTCACCGGATTTGGCATAGGGTTAGCACATCCAACAACGGGAGCCATTGCTCTACAGCATGCGAAAGTAGGGGAAGCAGGTGCGGTTTCGGCGAATATTCAATTTATTGATGCGTTTGGTCCTGGATTAAGCATTGGATTAGGAGGTGCTCTAATCGCTATAAGTGAAACTTGTGGAGGGGGAGTATTGACAGGAATCATGCTGGCCTTATCAATCCAGTTCCTTTGCTTACTCTTCTGTTTTATAATCTCTTTCCGTATTACGAAGAAAGAAATGTAATAACCGTAAGTTTGGATATTAATTCCGCATTAAGGAAAGGAACTAAAGAAAAATTGGAAAGGGAACAGGTCCTTGATGGCTAATAAGTTCCCTTTTTTGAACAATTCACCAAGAAACACCGGGGCAAATGAATCAACGTAATATGACCATTTTTCATGAAAAAAGACTTTCAAACCCATCATGTTGGATTTGAAAGTCTTTTGAGGAAATCGTGTATCCTCGCATAGCTTGGGTATGTGTTTAGACCTCGAAAATTTGATTGATATGCTCGATTTCTGCGGAGGTCAATTGAACATCTAGGGTTCTTAGATTGTTAAGTACTTGATCCGGTTTCTTAGCCCCAGGAATTAAGGCATCTATAGAATCTTGGGTGAGGTACCATGCGAGTACGATATGGGCAATCTCTGCATCTTTGCTATTAGCGATTTCACGTAGTCGTTCAACCTTTTGTAGATTCTGGATGAAGGCATCTCCTTGAAAGAGTGGATTCTTAGATCGCCCATCCTCAAACGTTGTATCTTTGGTGTATTTGCCACCGAGTAGTCCTGCAGCTAGTGGGAAATAGGGGACAAAGGAGATTCCATGCTGCTTGGTGTAAGGTAATAGATCTTGTTCAGCACCACGCTTGAAGAGATTATATTCAGACTGTAATACATCCACGTATCCATCACGATTAGCCTCCTGTAGTTGTTCAATGGAGAAGTTGGATACGCCAATCGCTCGAATGGTGCCTTCCTTTTTTAATCTTTGTAGGGCATCTACCGCTTCATCCTTCGGTGTATGTTCGTCGGGAAAGTGGATATAGTACAGGTCGATGTAGTCTGTTTTGAGCCGTTTCAAGCTATCCTCTACCGATTGTTTCAGAAAGGTAGGAGAGTTATCCATTACGACTTTATTGTCAACGAATTTATGGGCGCCCTTTGTGGCAATAACAACATCTTGTCTGCGGCCTGTTTCTTTCAGCACCTCTCCAATGAGTTGTTCTGAACGTTCGGGACCATAAATATACGCCGTATCTAGAAAATTAATACCATTCTTCAAAGCAGTGCGGACAACATCTTTGCCGATTTCTTCATTTAGATTCGGATATATATTGTGTCCACCTACGGCATTAGTACCCAATCCAATGGGATTGACTAGCAAATCGGTTCTTCCTAGACGCGTCTGTTCAGTCATAATATCTCCAGCTCCTTATTTAATGATTATGTGTAACTAATGAGATCAATCTCTTGAAATTGGCTTACTTCTTTGAGTCAGCACGTAGCAACATAGCTCTGATGTACAGGGTGATCATGATAATCAAGAACCTGACGGTATAGACCTTCGTCAGGTTCTTGAGGTCTATAATAGAGGCTCAGCCCCTCTAATCTCATATCCTTGAGATGCTTCTAGGCTTCGCTTTAGTTAGTGCCTTGTTCCTCATAGAGTTTAATGATCTCAATGACAACCTGTGTAGCCTTGATCATATTATCGACAGAGATGAATTCGAATTTACCGTGGAAATTCTCTCCCCCTGTAAAAATGTTAGGTGTAGGCAGTCCCATATAAGAGAGTTGTGAACCGTCAGTACCTCCACGTATTGGTGAGATTTTAGGTTCAATGCCTAGGTTCTGCATAGCCTGATAGGCAATATCGACAATTTCCTTCACAGGCTCGATTTTCTCTCTCATATTGTAATACTGATCATTCATATCTAGAATAATATTTTCTTGACCGTATTGATGTTGAAGTTCGGTTACTATTTGTTTCAGATTTTCTTTTTTAGCATGAAATTGGTCTTTATCGAAATCTCTAATAATGTAATACAGAGTGGTTTGTTCAACATCTCCATGGATGGAAAGTAAATGGTAGAAACCATCATAACCATCTGTTAGCTCCGGCGCTTCCTCAGCAGGAAGTTTACTCTGTAGCTCCATAGCGATTTTGGCAGAGTTAACCATCTTCCCTTTGGCTGTCCCTGGATGAATGTTATTCCCTTTAATCGTAATCTTGGCACCGGCTGCATTGAAGCTCTCATATTCTAGTTCACCAAGCGGGCCGCCATCGACTGTATAAGCATAGGTTGCATTGAATGCAGCAACATCGAATTTGGCAGGTCCTCTACCGATCTCTTCATCGGGTGTAAAGGCAACGCGGATCGTACCGTGTTGTATTTCAGGGTGAACAATGAGATAAGCCATAGCCGTCATAATTTCAGCGATTCCCGCCTTATTGTCAGCACCCAGTAGTGTTGTTCCATCTGTTGTAATTAACGTGTGACCGATATAATTGGCGAGATTGGGGAATTGACGTGGAGAAAGAACAACCTGTAATGGCTCATTCAAGGTCACATCTTGTCCATCATAGTTCTCAACCAATTGTGGATTTACGTTAGTACCTGTGAAGTCAGTCGCTGTGTCTAGATGCGCTAGAAACCCGATGGTAGGCACTTTCTTATCTGTATTGGAAGGAAGAGTAGCCATCACGTAGCCATTGTCATCCATCGTTACTTCTTTCATACCGATTGTCTTCAACTCTTCAACTAGCATATGTCCAAGCGTTAGCTGTCCAGCTGTAGTAGGGCAGGTATTCATGTCTTCATTGGATTGTGTATCCACCTTCACATACGAAGTGAATCGTTCAATTATTTCTTGTTTCATCTTCTTATCGACTCCCTTTATTTACTGGTTTACAAATATTTTAACCTATAACAGTATGCATAGAAAGACATGAAAGGGCTGCTGCTATATAATGAAAATTAGTTTTTATGATTTACATGCCATTCGGCTCGGGGATGGATTTGAATATTACTCATTTTAATTAAGTCAGAAGGGTTGTTGCTAGAGAATGCTATCTTTTATAATTACGCTCAAACGTTTGCTTGGGGGTCTCTGGCATGCCTTTAAGAAGAAAGATTTTCAAGCCTTGTTCGTGCTGATCGTATTTATGCTGTTGTCGGGCACTATTTTTTATGTCAAAGAAGAGGGTTTATCCATTGTGGATGCGTTATATTTCTGTGTTGTCACACTGAGTACGGTAGGACATCCCAGCTTTGAACCTCAAACGTCGCTTGGGAAAGTATTCACGATGGTTTATATCATAGCAGGGACGGGATTATTTCTAGGTTTAGTCGCACATATTGCGTATGCTATTTTTCAAGCGAATGACAAGAATGATGCCGATGAGGCTTGAAAAAGGACGTGAAGTCATTGGATCAATCAAAGCAACGATGTGCCTGGGTTAACGAAGATCCCCTATATATTGCTTATCATGATGAGGAGTGGGGAAGACCGTTAGTTGAGGATCAGAAGCTATTCGAGCTGCTTATGCTTGAGGGCATGCAAGCAGGGCTGAGCTGGTACACGATTCTGAAGAAGAGAGAGCGTTACAGGGAAGTCTTCGACCAGTTTGATCCTGTGAAGATAGCTGCTTATGATGAGGGTAAAGTTGAGCAACTGTTGCAAGACGCTGGAATTATTCGCAATCGATTGAAAGTGCGTGCCATTATACATAATGCGAGTATCTATCAGCAGATCGAACGTGATGAAGGTTCCTTCTCGGCTTTTTTATGGGGTTTTGTGGATGGAGAGCGCATCATCAATCATTGGACTACGAAATCTGAGGTGCCTGCTAACACTCTAATATCAGATCAGATGAGTAAGGGGCTCAAGAAAAAAGGAATGAAATTTGTCGGTTCCACGATTTGTTATGCATTTATGCAGGCATCAGGAATGATTAACGATCATACGTTAGATTGCTTCTGTCGAAAGGAACAAACTCACGTGTAGCTAAGAGGTGGCTTCTGAATTCATCAGAGGCCATCTTTTTTGTTGTCTTGATTCAAAATATTAGCCCTACCAGAAAAAAATAACGTGGGACTGTCACAAAGTACCACCATTTTCAGTTATATGAGTAGAAAGGAGGGGGCAAATGAATGAATTACATGGTTTAGATGAGAAACTGGATTTGGATATGGAAATAAAATCTGTGATTGAGAAGGTGCAGACGGGAGATATACAAGCTTATACCCTTATTATAAAAAGGTTCCAAAGACAGATATTTCTCTACTGCTATTACCTACTCAAGAGTCAAGAAGAAGCTGAAGATGCAGCTCAAGATATATTTATTAAGGGCTTGGAGCATATAAACCGCTTTTCTTATACTGTTTCATTCTCAGCGTGGCTCTATAAAATAGCTCACAATCATTGTCTGGATCTAATTAAGAAAAGGAATAAGAATTATCAATCATTTTTGGAGTACAAGACGAACAGAGAGCAAGAGACGGAACACAGATATACGGAGGCCATTCACGACTTATTAGATCATCTTAATGTTGAAGAACAGCAGATTCTGTTGTTGCGATCCCTTGAAGAATACAGTTATGACGAAATTGCTTCTATTATGGATCTTAAACCGACAACGGTTCGGAAAAAGTATGAACGGCTTCGCAAAAGATTGATTCAGCAAAAGGAAAAAGGAAAGAGAGGGGAAGTAAATGAATACTCAGTCAGAGCTGAAGGATAAAGAGGTCAATCTTTTAGAAAGGTTAATTAGGGAAACACCGATTTCGGTTGATTTAGTGGAACAGACGATGAAAAGGGTTGAAAGTAGTAATCTGAGAGACACCAGAAATAACCACACTCATCGGAGAAATGGGCATCGTAGAGCAATGATCACTGTAGTATCAGCGGCCATGGTGTTTACTCTTGTGATAGGTGTGGGATTCATTTCACCAACAATAGCTGCCTCCATAAAACAAATTCCCGGGATGGATACGATTTTTCGATTTGCAGGTGATCTTGGTCTAAGAAGTGCAGATGAAAAAGGTCTCGTTACGAGGCTTGATGCAAGTGTTACTCATGACGGTTTAACATTAAATGTGCCAGGTGTATTGTTCGATGGTACTCGTGTATCCATTGGGATTGAGCGTCAGACTTCAGAAGAGAAGTTTCTAGAGGATAATGTACAAGGAAACATTAGTGGTGTGAAATTGTTGATTAATGGGGAGACCGTTCAATCAATGGGCCCTTTTATGCTCCCTGGTAAGGATGAGAATACAACCTTTTTACAAATTTCAGATTTACATAACCAAGGAGGAAAGGCCCTTCCGGATAAATTTGAATTGACATTAACTATGACAGTGTCAGGAATTTCAGAACCGTTTAAGTTCAATATTCCAGTGGAGAAGAACACCAAAGATAATGTGGTTCTAACTCCTTCTGTAACTCGAAAATATGAGAATATCAATTTGACGCTAGAGAAGGTTGAAATTACACCGATTACAACGAACATAACCACTCGTATTAAGTTTCCTGAACATATGAGAAGATCCTCTTCGCAACCTCATTTGCGCTATGGAATTTATGATGATAAAGGGAATGAGTTGCAGTTAATTAATGGTAACGGATCGTATCCAACCGGCCGTGGTAGTGTTATCTTAATGGATTCCCGATTTGAACCGTTTGCAACGATTCCTAAATCTATTACTATAAAAACTTATAAATTGATTCCACAGAAAGGAGATAAGAGCCAATTTGAGTTGGACGAAAACGGAAAAGCAAAGAGGGTGTATTTCTCTTCATTAGAAATCACTTTACCAATAAAATGATAAAACAGTAATTAAAGTTCAAATTACTGGGGATGTAATAGAGGATAATTTAATAGCTATGATGGAAGGGTATATTCCTGATCTAAAGTGACGTGTTAGCCACACGACGATTGTCTTTTCTCAGTACATTTTTCAAAATACCCTAAAGGGTAGCATAGGCAATTTCACAAAGAGAAGCCATGCAGGTCTTGGTTTCTCTTTGTTTGTATTCGCGTCTACAGTTAGTTTTTGTTAATATATGTATAAGGTAGGATGCGAATATAAAAAGTCTATTTAACTAGGAGTTGCTATGAAGAACTTGAACAGGGAACTTCTTTTGAATGTAGTTATCGTAGCTCCTATCTTGGCCTTAATGGGGGCTCTATTTGCATCAAGAATTAACGATCCCTCACCAATAGATTTCGGACCGTTTTTGCCGTTATTAATTGCTCTGCTTACGTTATATCCGTTCAATGTGTGCGTGAGTCTTGTTAATTATTTTATTGTTCAGCAGGAGATTGAGCTAACTTAAAAAACAATCTTTATGTTATTTTAATATTAAATTTGTCATGAGAGAAAACAGATGGTTGAGGAGTGATGGACAGTGCTTATTGCTCAGAATATAACAGAGCTTATTGGCTGGACGCCAATGGTGCGATTGAACCGCATGGTTCCAAGTAGAGCCGCTGAAGTATATGTGAAATTGGAAATGTTCAATCCCTCGGGAAGTGTGAAGGATCGGGCTGCCTTTAATCTGATTGAGACGGCTGAGAAGAAAGGTCTGCTTACTTCTGGGGGAACGATTATTGAACCTACGAGTGGCAACACGGGTATTGGCATTGCGATGATTGCAGCAGCCAAAGGGTACAAGGCGATTCTAGTAATGCCAGATAACATGTCCAAGGAAAGAATCAATATATTGAAAGCTTACGGTGCGGATGTGGTTCTGACTCCGAGCAGTGAAAGAATGCCAGGTTCGATTGCTAAGGCACTGGAGCTACAGGAAGGCATACCGGGTAGTTTCATCCCACAGCAGTTCGAGAATTCAGCTAATCCCGATATTCATCGTATAACGACAGCACCGGAAATTTTAGAGCAAATGGAACATCGGCTTGATGCATTCGTAGCTACAGCAGGTACGGGTGGAACCATTACGGGTACAGGTGAGACGTTACGGAAGCATTTGCCGAATATTCATATCGCTGTTGTTGAACCGCAAGGATCGCCAGTTCTATCTGGGGGTACACCGGGCCCACATAAATTAGTGGGAACAAGTCCGGGATTTGTGCCAAGTATCCTAAACACAGATGTATATGATGAAATCATTCAAATTTCGGATGATCATGCGATTGGCATGATGAAGGATTTAGCACGTTTGGAAGGTATACTGGTTGGCCCATCCTCAGGAGCATCTGTTTATGCGGCGATTCAGGTTGCTAAGAAATTAGGTGCTGGCAAAAGAGTGGTATGTATCGCACCTGACACAGGTGAACGATACTTAAGTATGGATTTATTTTAAAGGTTTCGGCTCGTAAGTCAGAGGTCTGTGGTTTGAGAATATGTGAAGGGTACTCAGACATTGGGGTGCCTTTTTTGGCTATGAGTACGGGGGCTAGTGCTTAAGGATGAATCAATAGGATCGGGGTATTTTTCCAGTCCTATTGTCGCTTTCACTTTGTCGAAAATGTGAGTGAAAGGGGGAAATTTCGACAAACTTTCAGAAAATAGTGAAATAATATAGAAAAATTTTCATATTGGTAGTAAAATAGAACTACTTGTTTGTGATTCCCGTAATGGTGTTTTTATCATTTAATACATATCGGCAAAGCTACTGAAAAGTAGTGACGCAAAACTATAGGGACTACTTCCTCGAAGGAAAAGTCAGCCAGTTGCATACGGAGTGGTGACCTATGGCTATTTATGCGATATGGGCATCTTTTTTTTGCTTTCACTAGGGAAGGACCTATTAAACCTATCAAATCCGGAAAGGGGGGACTTAATATCACGTAAGGCCTATGTAGCTAGATGATCATATTTTGAATAAGAGGAGACAGATAATGAAGTTACCACGCATAATTAACGTTATTACCAGACGAAGTATTGTTACTAAAAATATGTTACTGACGAGTCTATTCATTATTTTGACGGGCGTTATATTAATCGCATCCAGTTATTATATTCAGGGTGGAGTTCTGACAAATCAATTAAATTCGGATTCAGAAAAAATCATGACCGCTTGGATCAACAAAATAACACCGGAAGAGGCGGCTGAGGCGAAAGCGAATAAGGATCGTAATTCACCCATTCAGAAGAAATTAATGGGCATTTTTGATGAGTTATCCGTTATACACCCTAACGTTGCGCAAGGCTATATCTATGGTTCTGAACTTGAAGACGGTAATAAGACGTCTAATATTGCTTTTCCAACAGCAGTATTGGACATATTTGAAGGAGAAGGCATGAAGTTAGGAGATATGTATGAACAGGCTGCCACTCATGTAAATGGTGTTAAGGATATGTTGAAGACGAAGAAGATGACCTTCACTAAACCTTATGATGATGACTATGGGACTTGGGTAACTGTGCTACAACCCTTCCAAGATAGTAAAGGAACAATATTTGCTTATATGGCCATGGATATCGATGCAAGTTTAATTACACAAGGTCAGCAGGAATTAGTTAAATATACAGCACTAGCTTTATTAGCAACATTGATTGTTGTGTTAACTATGCAATATTTCACCATAAAGCAAACTTTTGCTCCGGTGAAAGGTCTGATGGCAGCCTTGGATAAGCTAAGCCAAGGAGATTTTAGTGTTCAATTACCAACGAGTAGTGATGAACTTGGTAAAGTAGCTGAGAAGTTCAATATGACGGTGAATAACATGAATGGATTAGTTGCGACTATCAAAACAGTATCAACAGAATCTGCTGAGGAATCTAAAATATTATTCTCTACTGTGGAGGATAGTCATGAAAACGCAGTGGCAATTACAACGAATATTGAGGAGATATCGGATCGGGTATCTGAACAAAGTAAGTCCATATCGGAGAGTGTAACCTCACTTGAGGAAATTTCCTCAGGAGTAACTACAATTGCTGCAAGCACCACTACGTTATCTGATACATCGATGCAAATGAGGGACCAATCTGAGCAAGGTACTGACAAAGTAGACAAAGTTATGACGCAGATGAATTCAATTCAAGAGTCTGTTCTAAATTCGGTGCATTCCATTGAACAGCTTCAGAAGCGTTCGGAAGAAATCGGCGAGATCGTACAAGTGATTACAGAGATCGCTTCACAAACCAACCTACTGTCTTTAAATGCCAGCATTGAAGCGGCTAGAGCAGGAGAAGAGGGACGTGGATTCGCAGTTGTTGCTAATGAGGTGAAGAAGTTATCTGAACAGTCTGGGAGATCAGCTGAGAAAATTACGGAGTTAATCCACCATATTCAGCAGGAAACTTTAGTAGCCGTATCAGCGATTAGCGAGGGAGAGCAGAACGTTGAAGTGGGTATTGAGATTGTGAAAGAGACGGGAATGTTGTTTGACGGAATACTAGCAGCTACAGAGTCAGTTACAAGTCAGATTCAAGAGGTTTCTGCTGCAACGGAGGAAATGGTGGCTGAGACAGAACAGATCACATCCTCAATCAAGCAACTAGCCATATTGGCAGAGAAGAATTCGGTAGTGGCAGATCAGATCAAGGAAAGTGCTCAGGGACAACGTTCATCCTCTGATAAACTTGTTGAATCGGCAGAGCATTTGAATCAGATTTCCGATAGATTGGAGGACGTAGTCGACGGATTGAAACTTTAGAAACAATGGGTCTTCTGCGAACAGTACTATAGTGTAGGTTTCTTGATTCTACACTTCACTTCTATAGAGAGATAAGTAAGGAGCGGATACTATGAACACTCTGTTGATGGCAGAACAGAATAAAAAATACTGGCTGGAGGAGCTCCGAGCTCCTCTATCCATATTCGATATATATACGGATTTTCCTAAACATCCCACGGTCAGAGAGGTTCAGGAAACAACTTTTTTGTTGGATGTACATGCAGAGCAGATTAACACTTGTAAAGATCGGTTCGACATGAAGGGTTGGATGCTTAGCTGCTATATAGCGTTTCTGTATAGAATGACAGGTGAGAATGATCTGATCATAGGAGTAAACGATAGCCAAGGGAATGTATTGCCGTTTCGGATTGCTTGTGAAGGGGATATTTCATTCCAACAGTTATTTAAGCAGATTACAGATAAACTGCAGCATACCTATGCTGCCAGCTTACCCGTATCGGTGATTGAAGAAATGGTCGGACAATCCGCCATTGTGAAGACGATCTATGGGGTGGATAGTACCCTTGAGGCTAGTTCGCTAAACTGGTCTGTACAGGAAGAAGAAGGCCAATGGGTGATCCACATTGCTTATCATAGAAATTTGTTCAAAGAGAGCACAATTCGTAAATTTGCACGTCATTTCCAGCACATTGTGAATGCTGTATTAGTTAGAGAAGATATCTCCATTGGAAGTATACCTATCCTGACTGAAGAAGATATGGAAGCCTATGATGTGCTTAATGATACGGCGATGGAGCTTCCCCTTGCAATGAGCGTCCCTGCGATGCTGCAATCGGTGCTAGGTCGCTTTCCCGATAGAGTTGCTCTTTCTTCCGGGCTTACGTACTTAACCTACAGACAGCTGGATCAATTATCCAATCAAGTAGCGCATATGTTGGTAGCTAAAGGGCTTGTTAAAGGTGGGTTTGTCTCTATTTTCATGGAGAGAAGTATCGAAGCTATTATTGGGATGCTGGGAGTTCTGAAAGCTGGAGGAGCTTATGTCCCTCTCGATCCAGAGCATCCAGATGATCGGAACGCCTACATTATAACGGATACGAAATCACAATTAGTCATTACAAAAGATCAATATACTGCCAAGTTAGCCATGTTGTTAGATCATAATGTTCCAGATGACGCCATCTTTTGCATAGATACTCAACTTCATTTGTATCCTCAGGAACCTATGGATGTGCAGATAGATGGAGATGATCTGGCTTATATTATCTACACCTCTGGCTCTACAGGCAAACCCAAAGGCGTGATGATCGCACATGAGGGTGTTATTAATCTCGCGGCTTCAACCGTTAACCATCTACAGTTGAACGAAGAAGATGTGATCATGCAGTATTCTACTTTCAGCTTCGATGCATCGGTGTATGACATATTTAGCTCGATCAGTAGTGGTGCTAGGTTACACTTGCTTTCAAATGAACAGCGTTTCTCGATAGAATCATTTACAGCAGCTATTGAAGAGGTTAAGGCAACGCGTATTGGTATTTTGCCTACTGTATTCTTTAATCAGTTATCCGCATATCTCAGTGATGAGGATGCTCCGAAACACAGTGATATTAAGAGCCTTGTAATTGGTGGCGAAGCCTTGACTGGAGAATCCGTTCGGGTATTCCAAAAGAAACTTAATCACAGACCCATCATCGTCAATGCCTATGGTCCAACAGAGGTAACGGTCGTTGCGACCACGCATACCATCGATTATGCTGTTCCAGATCATTTATCTAACATTTGCATCGGAACACCGATCTCGAATTCGGAAGTGCTTATTGTGAACGAGAATGATCAACTTTGTCCATTGAACGTTATGGGTGAACTGCTTATTAGCTCCATTGGCATGGCTAAGGGATACTTGAATCAATCGGCCAAGACAGATGAAGTGTTTGTCTCCGATCCTGTGAATCCTAATTCCGGCAAAAGGTATTACCGCTCTGGTGACATGGTCACATTACAAGAGAACGGTATAATGTACATGGGTCGAAAGGATTTACAGGTTAAGATCAGAGGATATCGGATCGAAATTGGAGAAATAGAGGATAATCTAGCCAAATTTGATAATATCAAAGATGTTGCCATTATTGCTAAAGAGGAAGCGGATGGAACGAAAATATTGGTCGCTTTCTATACATCGAAGGATGGGGCGGCGATAGTTAAGCATGAACTTGTTCAATTTCTAAGCTTAAGAGTGCCGTCCTATATGATTCCGAGTCATTTTGGTTACTTGGAAGTGATGCCTGTATCTCCTACTGGCAAAATAGATCGCAAGCAGCTTGCGGTGTATGAAGTGGAGATCGTGGAGGAAGAAACTACGCATTATGATGCTCCCCGGAATGAACTGGAGCAGGAAATTTCTGCGGCATGGGAGAAAGCGATAAAACGTACCCGAATCAGTATTCATGATGATTTCTTCGAAATTGGGGGACATTCGCTGAAGATATTAGAGATTCTTGTTGTATTGAAGCCGAAGTTCCCAAGTTTAAAAATCAACGACTTCTTCGCTTTTCCTACCATTGCACAATTGGCAGAGCGAGTTCTCGAACTAAAGTCCACTGCTGTGGTCAATAACAGCATCGTTGATCATGCTATGATTCAAGATTTAGAGGAATTTCCGCGTTCATTTGGGCTGAATTCTTTAAATGAGACTCATGAATATACCTACAACAATATCTTGTTAACGGGAGCTACGGGTTACTTAGGTTCACATCTACTGCACGAGCTGCTGTATACATCCGACGCCGTCATTTACTGTCTGGTCCGTCCTTCGGGGCTTGAAGATTCATACAAGCGTCTGATAAATACTATGGGGTCTTATTTTGGAAGTAGCATTGCAGACAAGATGGATGGGCGAATCGTTGCGGTTCAAGGCGATTTAGAGAAAGAACATTTAGGAATAAATGATACGGTTATGGCCATATTGCATAACAAGATTGATTCGATTATTCATTGCGCGGCTGAAGTGAAACATTTCGGAGAGCCTGAGTATTTCGCTAGAGTCAATGTGGAGAGTACAAACCGACTTCTTGATATCGCCAGAAGGAAATCGCATATCCGGTTTCACTTTGTATCTACACTCGGAATCCCTGAAGACTTGGCGTTAAGTGATCAGTGGCAAACGTTTATGGATCATGATGCCTACGATTATACGGTGAGTATTGATAATGTGTATACGAATAGCAAGCTGGAAGCGGAGAAGCTCGTAGTCAGAACTTGTCAGGAGGAAGGCGTTGCAGTAACAGTATACCGTGTCGGCAATTTGTCCTGTCATTCTCGCACAGGGGCATTTCAGAGTAATATTGATAGCAATGCATTCTATAGAATGCTCAAAGGAATGCTCTTGTTGAAGAGGGCACCTCAGGTCAGTTGGCAGGTGGATATTACGCCAATTGACTACGCGGGACAAGCCATTACGGCATTGATGCACAATGATGATACCGTAGGCAAGATGTTTCATATTTGCAATCCTGTACAGATTCCGTATGAAGAAATGGTAGGTTTTTTCCACAAATACGGGTATGATATCACCCTGATGGATTGGATGGAGTACGAAGCGTGGGTACTTGATAGTAGCCAACCGAAGGAACAGGCTGGATTGGAGCTAGCGATGGCCCAATTAGAAGGGGATGGCGCGAAACACTCCATATACAGATACACTTGTCCACAGACGACGGAGTATTTATTACCCTCGAATGTGAAATGTCAGGAACCCAATGAGTCATTCTTTCAACTCATGATTGATCATGCCATTGCTGTTGGTTACTTCGATAAGCCATAAATTAGATATAAGTGTTTGAAACAAGAAGCAGTCCACACTATGATTTCATAGTCTGGGCTGCTTTTTCTATTGATGATGAATAATATGGGCTGATGGAAACGCCTAGAAAGAATATTGAAGCTCCGGATAAGGTGGAGCAGTAAGAAAGGGTAGTAAAGCTTAAAACTTCACTTCATAGCGGGAACGCAGCGTCTTGGTCATGTTCAGAACTTCGACTACCTTTGGCAAGTGTAGCTCGCTAGCCGTATCAGATAAGACAGACGGAGTCTGATGACCGTGAATGACTTGTTTCACAGCATCGGCGAAGGTATGAGCCGCGCCTTGCTTCATGTCAGTTAATTCCTCCAGACTGGCTGTACTGCTTGCAGCTACCTGCGGATAATCTGAGACTTCTGCACCTGTAGCAGCATGCCTATAAAATTCATGCACCAGTTGTGCCCGTTCTTGGCCTGAGCCTTCGGCAATGACAAACGCCTGTACGATGTAAGCATGTGCTTGACGGCGTTGGGCAATGCCGCAGAACTTACGTCCATGAATACTTAAATCGAAATCGCCTGGGCAATAGGCTCCGGCGATTTCGCCTTTATCCACGCATGATCCTGTTTCTAGTAAAGCCATCTGAATCAGCTTGTACATCATTTCGAAATCACGATGGAAGTGGAGATCTGCCTGTTCTTGTTTGGGTAAAATCAGAGATATATTGACTACTCCGAGGTCCAACGGAACAGCCGCACCACCAGAATTACGTATGGCGACTTCATAGTCTTGTGATTCTAGCCACTGTCTGGACTGCTCTACTTCTGGTAGTCGGCTGTCACGAATTCCCATAATAAAGGCTCTTGGATGACGCCAAATATGGCATATAGCCGGTCCGCCTTTCCCTGTATGTCTACATAGAAGTTCGTCCAAAGCGAATGGATATAGCGCATCACTTACCGTTAGGTCATCCATTCGATCTAGAATCAATATATTGTCGAGCCTCGTATGATCTCTATCGTTCACTTTGGTTATCTCCCTTTCGGTAATCAAGCCTTATCCTCAGTTTACCATGATCTTCTGTGAAGCTGTAACGGATTATACATAGGGTAGCTACAAGGATGACATAATTTAGATATCTTTAAAGGTTGATTACAGATAAAATGATTATAATGAATATAAGAAACTCAAATGATTGAGATAAAAGTAGGTGTATAGAGAAAATGGGTACGCTAGACATTATGTCGATTCTGACAGAAGAGAATATAAAGGAGATGCTGGATAGATATCGTGATTTCGGCCCTCTGCCAGGCATTTTATTAACGTTCATGAAATCATTCATACCCCCTCTACCCACCTTTGTGATTGTAGGTGTAAATGCTGCTGTATACGGACTCTGGCTTGGATTCCTATATTCTTGGATCGGTATGATCGGTGGTTGTATGGTGACTTTCTTGGTTGTCCGCAAGGTAGCGTCATCGCCTTATCTCCAGAAGTGGGCTCAGAAGCCTAAGGTACAGAAAAGTATGATTTGGGTACGGCGGAATGCGTTCAGTTATGTATTTCTACTTAGTATATTTCCCGTAGGACCTTTTGTTGTTATTAATATAGCTGCTGGAGTAGCACGTATGCGGGTTCTTTCCTTTCTTATCGCTGTATGTTTCGGTAAAGCTATCATGATATTTTATGTTTCTTATATTGGTTATGATCTGAGAAGATTTGTAGAGCATCCCTTTCAATTGGTATATGTCTTCTTGTTTATTGGTCTGTCATTATTCATAAGTAAAAAGATCGAACGTTATTTCACGAGAATACCTGTAGAGTCTACAGAGACATAGCTACTTTACTAACGAATAATGATTAGGAACGGGTGAGAGATTTATGAAAAGAGTGGGTTTGGTCATGAGGAAAATTCAGTTTACTGAAGCTCAGGGACCTCGTGTATTTGCGGATCGGCTACAGCAAATAGGTAAGGAGCTAGGGGTAGAGATTGTGTTCATATCTCCTGAGCGCCATGTAAATGGGCATGATTGGGTTCCGGGCTACGAGCATGAGAAGGGCGATTTAGTGAACTATGATATTGTATTGGATCAGATCCATTCTCATAACATTGAGCATGTTATATATACGGTTTCGGGGTTTACCTATTTGAAGATGTTCGTTAAGAACAGCGTTCTTTTTCCGCATAGCTTCCCAGATCCGGCATTGACGGGTTACGAGATGATGAAGCCCTTTTATCAGATGGTAGACAAAGCTGTCGTACAGACGGAGTTTCTCAAGCGTGAACTAGATAGGAATTTTGGTGTGGAAGATGTGACGGTCATTCCTATTGGATTTAGTGAAGCGTTAGCAGAACGGCACTATGATCCCTCACAAATTGTCCAGAATCGTGTGCTCTGGATTGGTAGAGATGAGGAGAATAGACGCCCGGATCTAGTACTAGAATATGCACGGCAGAATCCGGACAAGGAAGTATTCATGGTCTTTGGCGGGGTAAGATACAAAGAAAGTATGAAGAAATATAGTATTCCAGACAATGTGAAGTTACAGTTCGCTTTATCACAAGATGAGATATTTACGCTGATGAATTCATCGAAGGTGTACTGGAGTTGTTCGAAATTTGATACGTTTGCTATGCCTCTTACGGAAGCATTAGCGATGGGTAAAATAGTGGTTAAACCGGAGCATCCTTGTTACGACCACATCAGCTCGAAGCACGCCTTCTCAGGCAATGAGAAGAATTGGTTCGAGCTTGTGAATATGGCGGCTGCGTCACCGATTAATGTCTCAACCGATAATCGGGATTATGCATTTGAGAAATTCTCAAGTCGGGTTATGAAAGAAGGCTATCGGAACTTTTTTGATTCATGGCTTCGTGATTAAGGAGAGGCGCATCATCTTGCTACAATATTTATTAAAAAGAGGGCCGAGAGCCCTCTTTTTCTATGCTATTCCATAATTTTACCCGGATCTGCCACGACATCGATTTTCTCCTGCACTTTCTCTTGCGTGCCTAAGAAATGCCGCTCTAATGGCTTCAAGTTATCGTCTAATTCGTATACAATAGGAACCGCAGTGGGGATATTCAGATCCATGATATCTTCATTACTAATATTCTCGATGTATTTCATTAATGCTCTTAAGCTGTTGCCGTGAGCGACGATCATCACATGTTTTCCGGCTTTAATCTGCGGAATAATCTCTTGTTCCCAATAAGGAATGACTCTTTCAATTGTGATTTCGAGGCTCTCTCCAAGAGGAATTTCAGGATCAGTTAAGTCCTTATATCTGAGGTCTCTTTTCGGGTAACGATCGTCTTCTACTGTAATAGGCAAGGGAGGCACATCAAAGCTTCTTCTCCAAATCATGACTTGCTCCTCGCCATATTTCACAGCTGTCTCTTGTTTGTTGAGACCTTGTAATGCACCATAATGGCGTTCATTTAACTTCCAGGATTTTATGACAGGAATCCACAGAAGATCCGTTTCCTCCAGAATATAGTCAAGCGTCTTGATCGCTCTTTTTAGAACAGAGGTATAGGCGATATCAAAAGAGTAATTGTGCTCTTTGAGTAGCTTTCCTGCCTTAATGGCTTCGAGCACTCCCTTTTTCGTGAGATCCACATCAGTCCAGCCCGTAAACCGATTCTCTTCATTCCACACACTTTCACCATGTCTTACGATAATAACTTTAAACATGTGCTTTCACTCCTTCTTTTATAACAGTGAAATTAAGCTGGGTGTCACAGATCGAGAGAAGTTCTTGGTCTCATTGTATACCTCTTATGTTCATGAATAAATCATACCTTCATATTATCGCGTTATTGTTCGGGTGCCATACCTTCCTGCTTACGGAAGACACTGCTTAAAGGCAATTTGTCTGCTATTAAATATTATTCAGTTGAAAATCATTATTTCGCCCGTCCAGTAGTGACATTTGTCTCTGCATAATATTTAAAAAATGTATATCATTATTTTAAAGTAATGTTGAAATAAGGATGATGAATATGACGTTGAGAAGTTATTTGGATTTAGTAGAAATTAGGACTAAAGTGGCGAGCATAATTCCTTTTCTTATAGGATCAGTCTACGCGATATTCCGATTCCACGAGTTTAATGTGTATCATTTTGTCTTAATGCTGATTTCTTTGCTCAGCTTTGATATGTTCACAACGGTAATGAATAATTATTATGACTTCAAAAAAGCCAGAAAAAAAGAAGGTTACGGTTATCAAATTCATAATGTCATTGTGAAAGATAATCTTAAAGAGCGAACGGTCGTAACGATTATTATCCTCCTATTCCTAATAGCCACAGTTACAGGGATCGTCCTCGTGTTTCAAACAGGTCTTTTACTATTTCTACTGGGTGGATTGTCTTTTCTAGTAGGTATTCTATATTCATTTGGTCCGATCCCTATCTCAAGAATGCCTTTAGGTGAAATATTCTCAGGACTATTCATGGGTTTTGTGATCATCTTTATTTCGACTTACATACATGTCTGGGATGATCAACTCGTGTCGCTCGCATTCGATCAACAACATCTTATGGTTCACATAGATATCATTGAAGTATTATTAATCTTCCTTATCTCTATACCTGCAGTTTTATGTATTGCGAATATCATGTTAGCTAACAATATATGTGACATGGATGAAGATATAGAGAATAAGAGATATACATTACCTGTATATATCGGGAAATCATATGCTCTAATTTTATTCCGTTGCATTTATTATGCCTCTTTTTTAGATTTGATTGTATTAGGGTTCTTGAAGGTAAATCCTATAATTATTGCACTTATCCTGCTTACATTAATCCCTGTGAGGAAGAATATGAATGCATTTATGTCTAAACAGACTAAGAAAGATACGTTCGGTTTGGCCGTTCGTAATTTCCTTATTATGAATACGGCTCGAATTGTAGCGTTAGGGATGGCTACAGTGATGGCATTGTAGCGGACACCGCGAGATGTTCGTGTCCCTCTTGCCGTTCGTGGTAGTTCATCTGAACGTGAAACCCCGCCTCCATGAAAGATGAAGGCGGGGTTTATTCTTGGTTGTTTAGTTGATAGACTGGATAGCTTGTAGCCGTTGTTTGAACATAACAGAGGCTTGTGCCCGTGTAACGGCAGCTGTTGGCGATACTTAGAGCCTTAGAGGGTTCTATTGAACGCTTGGTCAGCTGGAACATATTCATAACCTAGATCCCGAGCTACCGCTTCGAAGGTAATATGGCCATTAATGACGTTAGCTCCACTGTGGATTGCAGGGTTACTTAGAACAACATCCTGAATATCATGGTTAGCAATGTCTAGCGCAAATGGAAACGTAGCGTTCGTTAACGCAATGGTTGAGGTTTGTGGTACCGCACCTGGCATATTGGCGACAGCATAGTGAACGACGTCATGCTTCACATACGTTGGATGATCATGCGTTGTGATATGATCAATGGTCTCTACAATTCCACCTTGATCGATAGCTACATCCACAATGACGGAACCTGGTTTCATTGATTTCACCACTTGTTCTGAGACGAGCTTCGGGGCTTTAGCTCCTGGAATAAGAACAGCTCCTATCAGTAAATCTGCTTCGGATACAGCTTTGGAGATATTAAATGGATTCGAGACTAAGGTCTTTATTTGATTGCCGAATATATCATCTATTTGACGCAAACGTCCTACACTCAGATCGAGAAGGGTAACATCTGCTCCAAGTCCAATAGCGATTTTGGCAGCATTGGTACCAACAACCCCACCACCGATGATGGCTACCTTGCCTCGCGCAACTCCAGGAACACCAGACAATAGTATACCTTTGCCTCCCTGAGGTTTCTCTAGTAGTTGTGCTCCAATCTGTACTGACATCCGTCCAGCTACTTCACTCATAGGTGTCAGGAGAGGTAAACTTCCATTCACAGTAACCGTTTCATAGGCGATAGCTGTTACTCCTTTATCTACTAATGCTTTGGCTAGAGCGGGCTCAGCCGCTAGATGCAAATAAGTGAATAGAATAAGTCCCTTACGGAAGTATTCATATTCACTAGATAACGGTTCTTTAACTTTCATGATCATATCGGATTGACGCCATACGTCTTGAGCTTGTTCTACGATGATGGCTCCGGCATCTATATATTCATTGTCAGGGAAGCCACTTTCTGCACCTGCCAGTTGCTCGATATATACGATATGTCCATGTTGAAGGAATTCTGCAACCCCCGCGGGTGTGATAGCGACGCGATTTTCATTGTTTTTAATTTCTTTTGGAATTCCGATTTTCATAACAGATCACCTCGTAGGTTTTATATTTAAAGTATACAAATAAATGGGGATTTAATCATCATACGAATGGCGTTAGGGAGTACGGATGTTCAAGCCATCCTAATTCTATTATATGGATATACATAATAGCAAATGGTGTACTTATTCTGCTGAGCTTATGAAAAAGAAGCTTGGCGAGAATATCCCACCAAGCTCCACTATCACAATAGCTTATACGTTACACTTATTTGTTTAATAGTAAGTAGAACATTTTCGCGATTTCTGCGCGGGTTACATTACCCTGTGGATCAAATGTATGGTTTCCTTTTCCATTCATTAGTCCGAGTTTATTTACTTTGGACACAGCCTCCTTGGCCCATACAGATACATGAATCATATCAGCAAATGCCGGGGAAGAAGATCCTCCGCCTGATCGTTTCATGTAATCCGACATTTTCATCAGAATCACTGCAGCTTCCTCACGACTGATCGTATCCTTTGGACGGAACTTTCCGCCGTTTCCTTGGATCAGGCCGAGCGCTGTCGCTTGCGCTACTGAGTCAGCATAATAAGCATGGGCAGGTACATCTGAGAATGAACCTTTACCTTCTACAGCCTTGGTATCCAGTCCTAATACACGTATAGCCAAAGTAACAAAGTCGGCTCTCGTCACGTTCAGCTTCGGACCGTAGTGATTCTCATCTATACCGTTGATGATATGTTTCGCTGTGAGCTTGCCGATATATTCATCCGCCCAGCTTCCATTCACATCAGTAAACTGTTTGTGGTACTCCAATACTGCAAATGATGAGAAATGATTCGTCGTAAAGGTTACCGTATTGCCACTAAAGATACCACCCATATATTCGGGCTTCGCACCGTTTAAGTAATATACTCCCGCATACTCGATATTTTGCGGATTCTTTGGTCCACTAGGCCAAGTTCTTTCAATAGTAACTGGACCCATTAATTCATGTACTTCTGTTTCTGTTTGTCCTTTGATCTTAACCATGCTGAGTGTGTATACAAGGCCCGACAATGTATACTCTTTGCTGCTACCCATAGATTGGTTAATGGCTTTTTTCATAGAAGCATTCATAGTCGTATCCATCCGGAGGACAAGAAGATCCACATCGTTTAGATGTTCCGGTAGTGAGGCCGCAGACAGTGTCACAGTTAATTCTGGTGCAATAATAATGATGGACAAGTTGTTGTTCTTCGCCTTTTGAATGCTGGCTGCCGGTAGCTGAACCACAGGAGCTGTTCCTTGACTTGACTTATTATTCAGCATAATCACGACTTTGCCATTCACTGCACCTGTAATAGCCTTATCCAGAACAGCCTGCTCCGCTTTGTAAATTCCATCAACGGATGGGGTGAGGATGATAACACCTTGAGCTGGCTCTGTCGTTGGTGGCACCGGTGTAGGGGATATCCCCGTTCCCTGATTAGACGACCCGCTCTCACCACCTGTGTTGCCTCCATCTCCGGGAACCTCCGGATGTACGCCGCCGTCAGTAACTCCTGTATAGAAGCCCCAGATATCTGACAGTGTACTTCCGCTGTTTTTGTCCTCAGCTTTTGTATACCATTGCTGATAGCTGTTTGCACTTAGGTTCATCCATTTCACAGAAGTCTCAGAACCGCTGTGTACTTCCGAATTAGAGCCGATTAATTCATCAGTATAGATCTTCACTCCGATGTAGTCTGTCGCAACTTGCTTGGTTTTCGGTTGAAGATCTAGATCCAGCGTGAATTCATCTTTGTTCGGGTGTTCTTGTGGATCATAG
Organism: Paenibacillus sp.; assembly: GCA_036496075.1. GTDB lineage: Bacteria > Bacillota > Bacilli > Paenibacillales > Paenibacillaceae > Paenibacillus_AQ. Next base: position 196,541 of record DASXLR010000133.1, read on the forward strand.
AAGTTATAGTCGTCCAAATGTGGCGAGTATGTCTTGATGTGAAGCTTGTTATTCTTCATATCGAACTGCATCAGACGGATATATCCGAGTCCACCTTCAGGAGCTCCTTGGTAGTCGGCAAGCATCTGGAATACTTTACGATCGGCTACACCGTCCCCGTTATCATCCAGCTCGTCCACTTTCAACTGAGCATCATGATAATGTCCTGACAATGCTGCGATGACATTTTTATTCGGTTTAACCACTTTTTCAAAAATCTTATCAGCAATTGGTGCCCGGTTATTTGATACGAGCAAGTATTCATGTAGACAGAGAATCGCTTTACGTTCTGGATATTTGGCTACGATCTCATTCATCCAGTCGATTTCCTTGTCTCCCAGTCCCCAACCCATATAGACAACAATGAAATCATTTCCGTTAGAGGATACTAGATCATAGTGTCCGCGGTTGTTTTCATAGGAGCCTGCAAATGTTGAACTATTCTTGAAACGATCTTCGCCAAAATATTGCTGAAACTTCGTATAGTCATTATCCTGATGACCCACGTCATGATTACCGGCTAGAACGCCGTAAGGAATTTGAGCGTCTTCAAGGACCTTCATATCCTTATCTGCTTCTTGCCATTGATATTCCTGATAGGACTTATCCACGACGTCACCTGTGTGAATGACATATTTGATATTCATCTTTTCTTTCTGGTCAACGATCCAGTTCACGATATTCTGATAAATCTTCGGATAGCTCTGAGAGTAGTACTGGGTGTCAGACATCCATACAAAAGAGAAATCATAGGGATCCTGAGTTTCCGGTGTTGGTTTATTAGCAGTTGCAGTTGCTGCTATATCGGTCTGTGCTGCAATCTCATCCTGCACCATAACTTGAATGATCTGGCCGTTTGCATAATCGCCTGCCTTCACGACCGCGTTTAATTCGAAATCTTCTATTCCGGCAATGACATGATCGAGTTGCATCCATGTTTGCGATGACGGACTCCATGCATACAGGCTGACCTTACGGCCTTCTAGGGATTTGCCTTTCCAGTTGACCTCCACACGGTCCGATCCTTTAATGGATGGGTCCAACTTGACTTCAAAGCGTTGGTAAGGGAACTCCTCTACGGATTCATTTACGAGATACTTCCCATCTACTGCACTGATCTTCTTGTAGTCATCCGGGGTAAGTATCTGTTCGCCAGCTGGAACCATTTCTTTAGGAGGCTCAGTGACAGACGCGTTTGTATAACCTGTAAATCCCTCTGCGCGGTTGCCGTCATATTTAAATCCTTTATAGAATAAGACATTCATTAGATCGCTGGTCGGATCCTGAACCTTCACTGTAAGATTTGCACTACTACCCACATTGGTCTGTCCATGAGTTGGACTGATTAGCTGTGGGGCAAGCGGATTCTCGTCAGGCACGTTAAAATTCACGTTCACTTCAGCGGAGTTCCCGACTTTATCTGTCGCTTTGATGTATAACTTATGTGCTCCTCCCGTCATTTGACCGGATGAAGTCGTGTAGGGTAACTCTATGATCTGATCGTCAAGTCTAGCTTCAGATTTATCTACACCTGCAAAAACATCATTAATGGTTGCATCCAGTGTAATGGTACCGCGATATTCTTTACCTTCTTCAACGGATGGTTTAATGGTAGGTGCTGTATTATCCACGATGACATTGGAAGTCATCTCGTTCGCACCACTTGCCACGGTTATCTGATGTGGGCCGTCCATAGCTGTTGTTGTATCCCATGAATAAGCTTTGGAATTAACCTGATTTGCTTTTAAGTCGAATCGGAAACCGATGGATTCAGACTTGCCAACCGAATCTCCCATTTTGATCTGCTTGTCCCGCTCAGAATAGGCTGCATCCCAAATTTCAGTGCCATCCGCAAGTAACAATCTTACATTTTTAATTTCGAAATCATCCTTATTCTCTTCTGGACGTTTATCGAATGGTGATGTCTTGGAGCCTGCTCGAACATAAATCACATTATCATTACCGACCTTAAGGCGATCGGCACTGATCGGGAAAGAGAGTGTTGTATAGGAAGTGATCGGATCCATAAACGTGTATAGAATCGTCTTATCTTCGAGCTCTGGTGGTCCCATCGTCACAGCATTTTTGAAGTAATAATCAACATTGGTCGCATCGAAAACAAAATAAGCATCGTTCTCCAGCTCGGAGAACAGATTCGCCTCAGGTAGCAACTTACCATCAATGCTCAGCTTCAATGCATCCGTGCCTGCGACTTGAGCTGTTCCTTTAATCGTATGGGTCCCTTTAATAATTTCATTGTTCTTTACGTTGAGTCGAAGAGGTGACTGGTCGGGTCCGCCCGTAACCGATACTCTCACAACGTCCGATGTGGTCTCATTGATTCCGTCGGAAACAACGAAGTAATATTCAATGTAATTTCTTCCGATCAGATCAGCAGAAGAGATTGTATAGTGATACATCGTATCGTTGAAATCTTCTGACAGATTATGCTTAACATACTCTACCTGTTTGTTAGAACGAATATAGACTTCGACCGATGTCACTGCTCGGTTATCCTTGGCATCTGCTTTTAGTTTTAAGTTATTTGCCTGATCAATCGTATGCAGACCCGTTAGATCTTGAATTGTTGGAGGTATATTATCTATCTCCACATGAACAGGTTCAGCTGGAACCTGGGTAGCTGTGACCGTTCCTGGTGTAGGTACTAGGGTTCCTGAACTCATCTTAAGCATGACGGTGCTTCCGTTTACCGGATAAGCATATACGAGAGCTTTATCTTCCTTCGTCTCGTCACCTTTTGTACCGCCTTCATATACTGTATCCGCATCGTAGTAAGCTGCAGATATTTCTTTACCTGTATTCGTTTTAATTACGATCGCACGTCTGCCAGAGTTGGCCATTCCATCACTTTGAATCGTAAACAACGTTTGATCCGCAATAAGGTTAGTATTGTGAAATTGGTTAAAACTCTCCGTTGTATAGAGTGAGTTTACGCTGTTCTTAATCCACAACACAACCGATTGTTTAGACGGAATTTCAAAATCTTCCTTGGTGGATGGCCATATTACATCACTAGATGCGCTTTTGTCTGGGTAGCGATAATAAAGTTTATAGTTTTTGAAATTAACGGATTGATCGGTATTGTTGTATACCTCAATAAATTCATAAGCATCTGAAGAAGTAGTAGGGACATTTGTCGTATTGGGTACAAGTTCTGTAATTAACAGCGTCGGTGCCTTTGTCGAATCAAATGCCGGTATGTTTACTTGAGAGGTGTAAGCCTTCTCTGCGGTCTGAACTTGGATTCTATATTTAAGGCTGGGTTCTGTAAGAACAGATGCTGGAATGGTTGCTGTATACTCTCCTGTACCTTTCGTATCCACCATCGTTGTGGATGTATATCTGGTTTGAGAAGGTGTTTTATACAGCAGGAGTACGGGAGCCTTAGTCCCGTCTGAATTCACAATGGGATTCACAACCTGAGCTGTAATCTCAAGATCCTTCACATCAACAGATACAGCAGGGGTATGTGTGATATCTATCTTATTACCTTCTTCAACTACAACTGGCGTGAGCTGCTCAGGTTCGATCACCCCCGGTGTTGCAGGTAGCTGCCCCGAATGACTCATAACAACCATGTTGGTGCTTCCAACAGCTGGATGCTTAAAGAATATCCCTTGATTTACTTTGACATGTGCTGCCTCATAGGCTGCGGTCACAAGTGGAATCCCATTATTGTCTTTAATCACCAGACTTCTGGGGCTACCATTAGCCATGCCGGCCCCACCAAGAATGCGGAATAGATTTTGCCCTTCTACGAGTGCAGATCCAGCATAGTTCTGATTAAAGCTCTCCAGTGTTTCATGATTGTTACTTCCATTCATGATCCAGAACACAGCTGGACTATGAGCTGGAATGATCATGTCCTTGTCTACGACAGGTGTCCACGTGTCCTTACCGTTGTAGAAGAAGGAATAATCTTTGAAATTCAAATCTTGATCTGTATTGTTATAGACTTCTACGAACTCGTAAGCATCTGTCTTCGTCCCGGGAAGATCGCTTGTATCTGGAACCATCTCGGTAATCAGTAGTGGCGGAACTGGAGATCCAGCAATATTTAGCGGATTAGCTTGATTTACCTGATTAGCCTCGATTCCTATCGAATATGTAGAAGATTGAATGATTTTGGACTGTTCATCAAGCGCTGTAATCGTGTACGTCAATTCGTTGCCCGATATCATAGAGCCCGAGATGGTAGCCGTGTAGGTGTCAGTCTCTGTTCCTTCCGGCGTTAATGGAATGGATGTTTCATCTTTGCCGTCAATAGAATATTGTATATAACCAGTCCACGGCTGTGAATCTCCCTTAATAAGGACTGTTATTGTGACATCCTGAAGTTCCGGTATGATATTAGCGGGGGTATGCTGAATTTGCAGCTGTTGGTGACCAGCTTCTTGAGGCTCTTGTGCTGGGGCAAGTGCTTCATTCTTCATTTCTACGCCTTTTGGAGTAGGTACAATAATGGGCGTCATATCGTTTGTTCCTGCGGCAAAACTAGCAGGTGCCAAGGCGCTTAGCATCATACTGCTTAACATTAGAATGGATACACTACGTCTTACCTTACTTCTCCTGTTCAATGTAACTAACAACTCCCTCTGAATTTTTATTTATATTTTATGTACTTCATATTGTAGGAGGGTTTTGTTCGGTGGATATTATTACAGTGTTAATGGGTAGTTAACATTGTTAAATTTTATCTAGAGGCGGGTTATTGTATACCGTCCGCATATACAACTGTGGTATCCCTTTTACAATGAAGAAATCTACACAATTTTCATATCTATATAGAATGAACTAAAGACCAACCTTATTATTGATTTTCTTTATCTATAGAACTTTGGGGCGAAAACTTTAGTTCAATCTATCTAACTATATTTCTTCACCTTCTTCCCGTATGAAGCTAGTATCCGGAAAGGAGGTTTTTTCGTGTTTGTGGGTATAGCTTTGTTCTATTTTTAAATAGAAAAAGGTGATTAGACGATGACAGGGGTCCGTGTTAAAGTATTACCAAACTAATTCATACTTAACTTATCGGAATTATTAATATTCATAAAGACTCAAAACTTAGCACATGCTTCTGAAGCTATTTTTTTTCGAAGTAACTCAAGAAGTCTATGCTCAAAAAATTTTAGGAGGAATGAACAATGGCTAGACAAAAACAATTAAAGCTTGGAGCGATCATTCACGGAGTGGGCGGCAACCCCGCAGCTTGGAAACATCCAGATGTTCCCTCAGATGCTAGCGTGAATTTTAAATATTACAAAGAACAGGCATTGACGGCAGAGGAAGGAAAGTTTGACCTCGTTTTCATTGCAGATGGTCTCTATATTACGGAGAAGTCAATTCCTCACTTCCTAAATCGCTTTGAACCGATCACAATCTTGTCGGCGCTGGCAGCTTCTACATCTAACATTGGTCTGGTGGGCACGCTCTCGACATCCTACAGTGAACCTTTCACCGTTGCTCGACAATTCTCTTCTATTGATCACATTAGCGGGGGGCGTGCCGGGTGGAATCTAGTAACCTCACCGCTTGAGGGTTCTGCTAAAAACTTCAGTAGAGAGGATCATCCCTCTCATCCCGAACGTTATAAGATTGCTGAGGAATATCTGGAAGTGACTAGAGGGCTATGGGATTCATGGGAAGATGATGCCTTCGTTCGTGACAAAGAATCGGGTGTTTTCTTCGATCCTGAGAAGCTACATACGTTGAACCACAAGGGAGAGTTTTTCTCTGTCCAAGGGCCTTTGAACATTGCTCGCTCTAAGCAAGGGCAGCCGGTTATATTTCAAGCAGGATCATCGGAAGATGGTAAGGAGTTGGCAGGTAAAGGTGCAGATGCCGTATTTACAGGTCATGGAACGATAGAGGAAGCTAAAGCTTTTTATGCAGATGTCAAAAGAAGAGCTGTGGCTCACGGACGATCCCCTGAGGAAGTTCTTATATTCCCTGGCATTGGGCCTATTGTGGGCCGGACGGAAGAAGAAGCAGAGCGTAAATATCAGGAAATAGCGAGTCTAGTTACGATAGAGAATGCGCTTGACTATTTGGGACGTTTCTTTGAACATCACGATTTCTCACAATATCCGCTGGATGAACCGTTCCCGGAACTAGGTGACTTAGGAAGTAATAGCTTCCGTAGCGGTACCGACAAGATCAAACAAGATGCCAAGGAGCATAATCTAACTCTTCGTCAAGTTGCATTAGGGTCCTTAACCCCTAGAGGGAACTTCATAGGTACACCTGAGAAGATAGCAGACCTTGTTCAGCAGTGGTTTGAGGAAGAAGCGGCCGACGGATTTATTATTGGCTCCAATGGTCCCAATGCATTAAATGACTTTGTTGAGCTCGTCGTTCCTATTCTACAGGAGCGTGGAATTTACCGTACAGAGTACGAAGCAGATACGTTACGCGGTAATTTAGGGTTGGCTATTCCAGAGAATCGTTACGCTAAGAAGAAGGTTACCTCGGAAGCTTAAGAAGTATAAATAGAGGCTCTAATTCTTAATGAGTGTTTGTTTTAAATAGAATTCTATGCTGATCGTAGCATCGATGCCGGAATTGTCGTGTAGAAGCGTAGCGTTCGCCTAAAAGCTTTCCTTTGGAAAGCTACTTCGAAAGCATACGCTTTGCACCTGAATTTTCACCGTAAAGAACAGGTTAATCAAAAAGAAATTTGGGGGCAACAGCGATCGGAAGGACAATCCATCCGCGTAGCGGTCAACTATCCACTCGATATATTGGTCAACCACTGATTTCTGTTTTGAGCCATAAATAGAGTACGAGAAGAAATAGAGATACGGATGGAATAGGGGGAAAGAAATTCATGCTAAAAACTTCGACAGGTTGGATGAAACACATTGCACTATTCGCAGCTCTGATTATGTTGATCACAGGCTGTGGAGTGGGAAGCGCGAATAGTGTTGATGCAGGCGAAGCAGGAACACAGGCGCAAAGGGCAACAAGAACAAGAGGGGAGCCAAGTCAAGGAGGAGAATTAAGTTTTGCACTGGCAACTTCTCCAGACACCCTTGATCCGCACCGAAGTGGCCTTGCTGTATCGGTTAGAGTCATAAGAACGATATATGATAGTCTCGTTGTTCAATTGCCAGACCATACGATTGGACCGTGGCTTGCTACAGAGTGGACGATTTCCCCTGATGGCAAGAGTTATACGTTCAAGCTTCGTGAAGATGTTAAATTCCAAGATGGGACACCTTTTAATGCCGAAGCTGTTAAATATAATTTCGATCGTATTATTGACCCTGCGACGAAGGCAAACAATTCGGTAGCGTTACTTAAGCCCTATATTTCCTCGGAAATTATTGATGAATATACTGTTAAATTAAATCTGGAGACACCTTCCGAAGCTTTTCTAGGAAATCTCAGTCAAGCATTGCTTGGCATCGTTTCTCCTACTGCCGCCAAGAAAGATGGGGATCAATTTGGGAAGCATCCTGTAGGTACAGGACCTTTCAAATTCGTGAAATGGGATGAGAATGCGGAGATTAGCGTCGAGAGAAATTCCGATTATAAATGGGCTCCTGCGATTGTAGACAACAAGGGAGCGGCATACTTAGAAAAAATTGTTTTCAAAATCGTACCAGAGGAAGCGACTCGGATCGGAAGTGTACAGAGCGGACAGGTGCTTGCTGCCGAAACTGTACCTCCACAAAATATCCTCTCACTCAAGAGCGATCCTAATTTTCAACTTCTCCAGGCCAATACGGTGGGATTGCCGTATACACTCTTTTTTAACGAGAGACGTGCGCCCTGGAATGAAGTGAAAGCTAGACAGGCGGTACAACTTGCGGTTGATGTCGATGTCATTGTGAAGACCTTGTATCTAGGTACGTATGAGAGAGCATGGTCACCCCTATCACCCGGTATTTTCGGTTATGACGAGTCACTTGAGAATGGTGTGAAGCCAGATCAGAATAAAGCCAATCAACTGCTAGATGAGATTGGCTGGGTTCGCGGAGCAGATGGTATTCGTGAAAAAGATGGAAAAAAGCTGACGCTCCATTACGTTGATGGTTCACCAAACCGTGAGAAAAGAAATGATATTGCTGCAATGATTCAGCAACAGTTGAAGCCCATCGGAATTGATGTAGATGTAGAGATTACGAAGGATATTGCTACGGTAGTGTATGAGAAAGGGGCTTATGATCTGTATGGTAATAGCCAAGTGAACTCCGACCCGAATGCACTATACTCCATCTATCATTCTAGTGATCCTAAGGCTACTCAACTTAGTCTGCCCGGTCTTGCAGATCCAGAGCTTGATAAGTTGTTAGAACAAGGAACGGTTGAGGCAGATCAAACGAAACGTCTTGAAATTTATAAAAAGGTGCAGCAATACATTATTGATAACGCCGTTATACTCCCAATCTATGTATTTCCTTATACGGTAGTCGCGCTTAAGTCTGTAGAGGGTGTGAAATTCGATACCCTAGGTTACCCACTATTTAATGATGTTTCTATTAAGCAATAACCAAAGAGGAGGTGAAGGATATGTTGAAGCCCATGATCGTACGGTTCTGTACTTCCTTGTTCGTCATATTAGGATCGCTAATTCTGGTGTTCTGTATCCTTTACTTGCTTCCTGGTGATCCGGTTCTTAACATGCTTGACCCTTCTATGGCAACTCCTGAGATGATCGCGAATTTACGTCATCAGCTTGGATTAGACCAACCCTTTTATGTTCAATTTGCTACCTATTTCAGTAAGATCATTCAGGGTGACTTTGGAAGCTCGATTGTCAATTCAGAGCCGGTTTTACCTAAAATATTGAAGCATTTCCCGGCTACATTGTTGCTTACCATGGCTAGTTCCATTATTGCGGTTATTGTAGGTGTGTTACTTGGGGTATTATCAGCGATACACCGTAATCGCTGGATTGATATTGTAGCTAGAATTGTGGGCTTGTTCGGTATCTCTATGCCTACATTTTGGACGGGGATTCTACTTATCCTCATCTTCTCTATCCAGTTGGGATGGTTTCCCGCGATGGGTTCTGATGGGTGGAAGACGATAGTTCTTCCCGCGCTAACACTAGGGATCGTGGGAGCAGGATTCATCGTCCGTATGGTTCGGAATAGCATGCTTGAAGTGATTAACGAGCAGTTCATTGTGACCTTACGTTCCAAAGGATTATCAGAAAAAGCAATTATGTACCAACATGCGCTCCGTAATGCACTTATTCCAGCAATCACAATGATTGGCATGCTCATTGGGGAGATGCTGGCAGGTGCAGTCATTATTGAGACGGTGTTCTCAAGACAAGGAATAGGTCGAATTATCGCGGATGCGATTATGGCAAAGGATTTACCTGTAGTACAAGGGGTTGTCTTCTTCTCAGCTATTATTTACGTCATCGTCAATCTGCTCGTGGACATTTCATATTCTTTCATCGATCCAAGGGTGAGGCGATCACATTAAGTTTGCTACGCAAAACTTAAGTATATGCTTACGAAGATAGTTTTGCTTCGCAAAACTTTTAGGAGGTTTCCTATGAAAGAGATCATTTCATCAAAAGTTGTCTGGCAGAGAAAGAGACTGCGCTTTTCGACTTCTTTTTCACAGAAGCGACTTACTGTATCTGAGCTGTTCGTAGTGGGAGCTACGCTAGTGGTAGCATTCATCGTTGTCTGTGCGATTGTTCCAGGTTGGATTACACCCTACTTACCTACTGAAATGCTTACAGACCAACTATTACAAGCACCGAGTGTAACCCATCTATTCGGCACCGATTATTTTGGAAGGGATATATTTAGTGTAGTAGTGTACGGCAGCCGAGACTCGTTATTCATCGGCTTCGCATCTGTTCTCGTGGGCGGGCTTGCTGGAGGTTTAATTGGAGTCATATCAGGTTATGTAGGTGGGGTTGTAGATACCATCTTCATGCGGATTATTGATGTTCTGATGACTATTCCAGGTATTCTATTAGCACTTGCCATTGCGGCCTCTTCTTTAGGCCCTAGCTTGTTTAATATTATTCTAGCTGTGGCCGTATCCTCTATTCCAGGATATGCAAGAGTGATGAGAGGACAAATGATGAGTATCAAGAATCGACCATTTATTATGGCCTCACGTTCTATCGGTAGTTCAAGCATGCAAATATTATGGAAACATGTTCTTCCTAATTCATTGTCACCTCTTTTAGTTATGGCTACTTTGGGTATTGGTTCTTCTATTCTGATGGGATCAGGCCTTAGTTTTCTGGGACTTGGCATCATCAAGGAAATTCCAGATTGGGGAACGTTATTGTCCCAAGGAAGAGGTTACTTAACGGTTGCTTGGTGGATGTGTACTTTCCCGGGACTTGCCATCACGTTGTTCGTTATTTCCGTGAATATTATTGGAGATCATGTTCGAGATGCGTTAGATCCGAAGAAACTTACAGCATAAAAGCCATGCAGAGGAGGTGCTTCACTTGACACAACTGCTGGATATTCAACATCTATCCGTAGATTTCAACACGAAGAAGGGGTTACTTAGGGCCATCACGGATGTATCTCTGACCATTCGAGCAGGTGAGACTGTCTGTCTTGTAGGAGAATCGGGAAGTGGCAAGACCATCACCTCGAAATCCGTTATGAGATTGATAGACTACGAGAATGGCATCATTTCAGAAGGCAATATTAAGCTGAACGGTGTTGATGTAGTTTCCCTATCGCAGAAAGAACTTCGTTCTCTTCGGGGCAAAAAAATGGCTATGATCTTTCAGGAGCCTATGTCTGCCTTTGACCCTGTATTTACAATAGGGAGTCAAATTGTAGAGGTGATCATCACTCACCAGCAAGGTGGGCGGAATAAGGCATGGAATCATGCTGTTCACTTATTGCAGAGAGTCGGAATACCTGAGCCGGAGATCCGTATGAAGCAATATCCTAACGAGTTATCTGGAGGAATGCTGCAACGGGCCATGATTGCAATGGCTCTGGCATGTGGACCCGAACTTCTGATTGCGGATGAACCCACGACAGCGCTAGATGTGACCATTCAAGCGCAGATTCTACAGTTACTGCAAGAACTGAAGACGGAGTTTAATATGTCAATTCTACTGATTACACATGACATGGGTATAGCAGCTGAGATGGCTGATCGCATTATTGTGATGTACGCAGGGCAAGTAGTGGAGCAGGCAACCGTCTATCAACTGTTCGAGCAGCCGCATCATCCGTATACAGAAGGTTTACTTCAATCGATAACGACGATGGAGAGCGATCGGACGAACGCCTTGTATTCCATTGAGGGATCAATTCCTAGTCTTTCTGATTTACCAACAGGTTGCCGGTTTCATCCGCGCTGTTCGTATGCCGCAGATCGGTGTGCCAAGGACAGTCCACCCCTGTTAGAGGTGAATAATCGATGGACAGCCTGCTGGTATGCTGAGGAGCTAGTACAATCCGACGAATGGAGACATTCAACAGTTAAATCAGAGTGCAAAGCTGTAATTAAGCAGAAATCCTCTTCTGAGATGGGTCAAGAAACAGATAAGGGCCATTTGTTCGAAATCGAAGGATTGAGTAAATTTTATCCTATCCATAAGGGTATCTTCACACGGAACAAGACGGTTATTCGGGCTGTAGACAATGTGTCTGTTAATTTGCGGAAGGGGGAGACTTTTGGACTCGTTGGTGAATCAGGAAGTGGTAAATCTACTTTAGGCCGTGTCATTTTACAGCTTGAGCAAGCAACATCGGGCAAGGTGTTGTATGAAGGGCGTGATTTAGGAGCGCTGAATACGCAACAATTACGAGAAGCTCGCAAGGATATGCAGATGATATTTCAAGATCCATATGGTTCTGTTGATCCACGCTGGAATGTGGGTGATATTATTGGTGAGCCCTTAGCTGTACATGAGAATTTAAGTGTACAAGAGAAACGGTTGCGCGTAGAGGAGCTTCTGAACATTGTGGGTCTGGATCGTAGCTGGATTCATCGTTACCCGCATGAATTCTCAGGTGGACAAAGGCAACGCATTGGGCTCGCAAGAGCCATTGCCCTTCACCCGAAGTTTATTCTTGCAGATGAAGCTGTCTCGGCACTAGATGTGTCTGTACAATCTCAGATTGTGAACCTAATGCAGGATTTGCAACGCAGGTTAGATCTGACCTATCTATTCATTGCACATGGGCTCAATATTGTTCGCCATATATCGGATCGAATAGGTGTGATGTATCTAGGAAAATTGGTTGAGGTTGCACCGAGTGAAGAGTTATTTCTACATCCTGCCCATCACTATACGAAAGCGCTCATTGCTTCTATCCCAATCGCTGATCCTACTCGTAAAAGAGAGGTTATTGCCATCCAAGGCGAGATTCCTTCACCGGCCAATCCGCCATCAGGTTGTCATTTCCATACTCGTTGCCCAGCCGCAACGGCGAGGTGTCGAGAAGAACAGCCTGCGTTGAAGCAAGTTGGAAAGGACCATTTTACAGCTTGCCATTTCCCCGCCTTTTGAGGGCAATGTAAATTTAGTAAGCCACGAAGTTAGCTTTATTTCGTAAACCTTAAGAAAATGCTTACGAAGTGAGTGTTACTTCGTAAAACTTTAGGAATATGCTTACGAAGTAAGTTTTACTTCGTAAAACTTTTAGGAGGAATTATTAACATGTCAACTAACCCTAAGATCGTGGTATGGAGCAAGCCGGGCTGTTATTATTGTGCTGAAGTGAAATCTTATTTGGAAGCTAACCATTATAGCTATGAGAATATCGATGTAGGCGGGAATGATATTCTACGCGACGTACTAGAGGTTAAATACGGGATTCGCCATGTTCCGGTCGTTGAGATCGGTAGAGAAGGTAAGTTCGAAGGAGTTGTGGAGGTAGGATTAGAATATCTGCAAGCCGCGCTAGCGCGATCGCAAAGAACGGTTGTATGATGAAAAGATGAAGATTCGCATGTCACGGCTCCTTATTCCTTCTCATAAATGAGAGAGGTTAGGAGTCTTTTTGACATACAGAAACTAGCATAGTTCTTATTGTCTAATAACGAAACCAGGCCCAGTAACGTTGAATAATCGGTTAACCCATTAATTTTCGTTGACATCTGAGAAAGCTTGCATTAAGATAACGGCAACAAAACCGAGTTATTGCATAGGAAAAGTAAAATATATAGTTGGATAGAATGAACTAAAGAGGAACCCTCTTATTCTTGATTTAGTTCAATCTACATAGATGCAAAAATGGAGGTGGGGTTAGATGAATATTGAGAACTTGGAGGCCTTTGTGTACGTTATTCACTACGGTAGTTTCAATAAAGCAGCAGATATGTTATTTCTATCTCAGCCTTCGGTAACTGCTCGTATACAATCACTTGAACGTGAGTTGGACTGTAAGTTATTTGACCGTTGTGGAAGACAGGTTCAATTAACAGACAAGGGAAAACAGTTCTTACCCTATGCTCAGCAGATTCTACAAACGTACCAAAAGGGTAAAATGCAGCTTCAAAAGCAAAAAGCACTTCCCAATGAATTACGAATTGGCTGCACCATTTCAGTATCTAACTATGTGATCCCAAATCTACTTCCACGTATGAAGCTACTATATCCAGATATTATTTTTAAGCTTAGTGTAGGAATTACAGATGATATTGTGAATAAGACCCTTAACAAGGAGCTGGATATCGGGTTTGTTCGAAATATATCACATCCGAACCTTCAGTCCGTTAAGCTCTATACCGATCCTATTACGTTATACGTTTACGAAGGGCATCCTTTTATTGGTGATGAGCAGGTGACTCTCGAGGATATTAAGCAGGAAGCTTTAGTGTTCTTTGAATGTGGTGCACTCGATTGGATGCAGCTACATCGCGTGTTTGAGAATTTGGATCACCCTCCTAATATTGATTTTATGACAGATAATTTAGAGACAGCGAAGAAGCTAGTTCTCAATAGGGCAGGAATTTGCTTTCTACCGAGTCGGTGCGTAAGTGAGGAAGTGGCTGAACAGAAGTTGTTCCCGATCTATTTTCGTGAAGTGTCTAATATTTCTTTACAGACGAATCTGGTTACGCTCCACGGGGAGAATACAGTCATCTATAATACGATGCTCAAGATAGGTAAAGAAATATTATCAGGTGGGCACAGTACAGACTTAGAGAGAAAGGTGTATATGTAAATGATTTGACATGGGGGAGTAGTAACGAAGTGTTCTTACCGTAACACCTGTCAGTTCTCCAACTTTGTTAATATGTATCAATCAACTGCTAAACCTACCTTCCTGTAAGTTAAAAATCTCTCATGAACAACTGTCTTATTCATTCTTTCTTATTTTCTTGTTTACGGAAAAAATATTGAAGTAAGTATCCTGCACCTAAGCCAACCAATACACCGGGAAATGCATTATCAAGCATCAGTCCAATACCTGCACCGATAATAACACATCCATAAATGACCATATCTCCCCGTTTCATCTAAAAACCTCCTGATTTTTAATCTCATTATCTCGAGAACGCTATAAAGTAGTCACTAAACAGTATATAAAATGACGATACGTAAGCTTCAAGCTTTTTTATTATTTTTGTATCAATGAAGCTATATAACACTTGTAATTGACCCAACGCCACCTTCTATAATGGTATCCAACGAGAAAAGGAGTGGTGAAAAATGAAGAGATTCTCTATGTGATCCAATCGATTTTTGTGAGAATAATGGCTAAATGAACCCAAACGTAACTGTAAAATACTTTCGTATTAAGAGGTTGACCAGCTAAATCTGGTCAACCTCTTTTTTGTCCGAATTGAACTATTGTATAGCTATATAGAAAAGCTCTATTAGTTACCCCGTTGACGGGAAGACCGCGGGGTTGTAAAGTTAGTTCAACACCAATTCATACCAAAACCATAGGAATTATTGGTATACGAAATCATACATTCTAAAGAGGTGAGTACATGGGTGAAATTTATCGTTTGGCCACAAGTGGGGATGCGGAGGAATTACTGGATGTAACGCTCCGAGCGTATGCTCCGATACGGGAGCTAGGTATCAAATTTTCAGCGGCTACGGCTAATATTGAGCTCGTGACTAGTAATATTACGAATAACGATTGTTACGTTCTAGAAGTAGATGGCAAGATAGTGGCCACACTTACGGTTGCTGAGTTTGCTGAAGTAAAGAAGGTTACAGAGCATCCGTTTATCTGGTGGTTCGCGGTAGATCCAACTCATAAAGGAAAAGGTGTAGGAACGAGGTTAGCTAAAGCTAATAGGGTTTTCCAATAGATAAATTAAAATTTGGGGGAGATCAGAATGAAAAATTTAAACATGCTAACTACAGTACTATTACTCGTTGTGTTGGTTACAGGCTGTGGTTCTAATAATAATAATGCTACTACGGATGCTTCTAAGGCAGAAGGAACAACGGGAAGTGCAGTAGAAGTAAAGAAAATTATTGTAGGAACAGGTACGGAGTTCCCGGATGTATGTTTTATAGATACGGATGGTAAATTGACAGGTTTTGACGTGGAGCTAGTGAAAGAAATTGACAAACTATTGCCTGAATATGAATTCGAACTTAAACCGATGGATTTTGACAGCCTACTACTCAGTCTAGAAACGAATAAAATTGATTTCATTGCGCACCAAATGGAGAAAAATCCTGAACGTGAGCAGAAATTTTTGTTCAACAAAGAGCCATATAGCATTTTCTTATCGAAAGTGGCCGTAGCTAAGAATGATAATACAATTCATTCGATTGCCGATTTAAAAGGTAAAAAGGTACTCATAGGACCAACTAGTAATCAAGCCTATTTCCTGAAGCAGTACAACACAGAGAATAATGATGCGATTAACATTGTGTATACGAGTGGCGAGGCCAATGATCTAGTAGCCCAGATTGAAGGTAAGCGTGTAGACGCTACACTAACTACTGATTTTGCGCTTAAATCCCACTACCCTGGTGCTGATGGTAAGCCTGCTTTGAAAACCGTAGGAGACCCGCTGATTCAATCCAATGTATTGTTCGTATTACGCAAGGATGGTCAGGAATTGTCCGACAAGCTCGACGAAGCAATCAAGACGCTGAAGGAGAATGGCGAGCTGGCTAAATTAAGTATTCAGTGGTTAGGGGAAGATTTAACGAAGACGTTGGATGAAGAAAAATCGAAATAAGATGCGCGAACTAAATGATGATTTCAAACAGGGGGTGTAGATGTGGGAAGAAAATTTGATATTAGCTATGTATTGGATTTCCTACCCAAACTATTGTCTTATCTGCATATTACGCTGTTCATTGTAGCCTGCTCCATCATGCTTGGGATCGTCATCGGATTTCTGGTGGCGTTACCCAGATTATACAATGTACCGGTATTGAAAAGAATCTCGCAAGTTTATGTATCTTTTTTTCGCGGAACTCCAATTCTGATTCAATTGTTTCTAATTTATTATGGTTTACCGGAATTGTTGAAGCTGGTACACATAGATACTTCGAGGGCAGATGTGCTCATATTCGTTATCTTAACTTATGCGCTTCATAGCGGAGCCTTTATTTCTGAAGCTATACGAGCAGCAGTAAATGCCGTTGATCGGGGTCAGGTAGAGGCAGCATATTCAGTTGGAATGAGTGGTTATAAGGCATTCACGAGAATCGTACTCCCGCAGGCACTATCGATATCTGTGCCTATTCTAGCTAATTTGGTCATTGCCAATTTGAAGGATACCTCGCTTGCATTTACGCTAGGAGCCATGGAGATGACAGGTAAATCTCAGACACTTGGTCTAGCGACACAGCACTTTTTAGAGACTTATATTGCCTTATCATTTATCTATTTCGTTATTAGTACAGCGCTTGAAAGATTATTCTTCTATATGGAGAAAAGGTTGCTAAGACATGACCGACAGGATGTGGACACAAAACAATCATGGAAAAGGCTGAGTGGATTGCGGAGGATGCTGATGCCACGTATCGAGAAGGGAGGGGTGATCCATCGTGCAGATTGATCCATTATTTATTCTAACGGCCTTGATAAGTTTGCTAAAAGCACTTCCTACAACGTTGGTCATCACAATCGTCTCGGTTACCAATGGCTTTATTATTGGCTCTGTGGTTGCTCTTATTCGAGTATATAAGGTGCCGGTGTTGTATCCTTTTGCCTCTGCGTATGTTTTGTTCATTCGTGGAACGCCCATGTTGATGCACTTACTTCTTATTTATTTTGGGCTTCCGAAGCTTATAGATGGTTTATCGGGAGCTTGGGGCTTAGGATATCAATCGAATACAATTCCTTTAATCATATTTGTGTATATTTCCTTCTCTCTAACGGCGGGTGCCTATATGTCGGAGGTCATCAGGGCAGGGATATTGGCGGTTAATCGTGGACAGATGGAAGCTGCTTATTCGATTGGGATGACGACTGCGCAAGCCTTACGGAGAATTGTGCTTCCACAAGCGTTGGCAGTTTGTCTACCTAACCTATCGAATAATCTTATCGGTATGTTACATGGTTCGACGCTGGCTTTTACTATTTCTGTTGTTGAGATTAACGCACAAGCTCAGATCGTGGCAGCGACCAACTGGAAGTTCCTAGAGTCCTATATTGCAGCAGCGTTGATCTTCTGGGGAATGACCTTTCTCATTGAGAGAGGAACGGGGATGCTGGAGAAACGGATCAATACTTATAATCGAGGTGGTGTAGCATGATTAGACTGACCAACATCTCCAAGTCTTTTGGTAAAAACCAAGTATTACATCATATCAATCTGACTGTGGATAAAGGAGAGGTCGTCGTCATTCTAGGTCCGAGTGGCTCGGGTAAGACGACATTGCTTCGCTGCATCAATTATTTGGAGAAACCGAGTGAGGGTCAAATTGACATTGGTGACTTCAGTCTTGATTACAAACAAGCAAGTAAAAAGGATATCCACAGTCTTAGACAGAAATCAGCGATGGTGTTTCAGCATTATAACTTATTTAAGCACAAGACTGTGTTGGAGAATGTCATGGAGGGGCTCGTCGTCGTGCAGAAGTTGTCAAAGGAAGAAGCCAAGCAGAAAAGCGTACAAATGTTGGAGAAAGTAGGGCTTGGCGCTAAGCTGGATGCTTTCCCTAGTCAACTATCGGGTGGACAGCAACAGCGTGTTGGTATTGCGCGGGCACTTGCACTTAATCCGGAAGTTATTTTGTTCGATGAGCCGACCTCAGCCCTTGACCCTGAACTCGTTGGTGAAGTATTGGACGTCATCCGTAAAATTGCCAAGGAAGGGATCACCATGATTGTCGTTACGCATGAGATGGGATTTGCTCGTGATGTATCGAACCATGTGGTTTTTATGGATGGCGGCGTCATTGTTGAGGAAGGTCGGCCACAGGACATATTCGGGTCACCGAAAGAAGAACGTACGAAGCAATTTCTGAAGCGTATTACATCGGAATGGAGCTATTCCATATAAATGTGAGTTCAAAAGACGACTTTTTGAAAAATCTCTATAAATGAGATAGGAGAGGGGAGCGAGATTCACATGGGTATTAAGTTAAGTATATTAGATCAAAGTCCTGTGTTTGAAGGAGATAGTGCAGCGGATGCATTCCGGCATACATTAGAATTAGTCCAAATCGCGGAGGAATGGGGTTATCACAGATTCTGGGTATCGGAGCATCATGACTCGGATCAAGTTGTAGGATCTTCACCTGAAGTACTCATTTCTTATTTACTGGCTAGAACAGAATCCATTCGTATTGGTTCAGGGGGGATTATGCTACAGCATTATAGTCCTTACAAAGTAGCAGAGAATTTCAATATTCTGGCAACGTTGGCTCCAGGTAGAGTAGACCTTGGGATTGGGAGGGCGCCGGGTGGACTTCCTCGTTCCACGAAGGCACTTCAGCATGGAATTATAGATGCTCCTTCCTTGGAACAGAAATTGCAAGAACTTGAGCGGTACGTGTATAAGCAGTTAGATGACAATCATCCCCATGATGGACTTCGCGCCACTCCTATTCCGGAACAACCTGCAGATATTTATCTTCTTGGTGCTAGCGTTGCTAGTGCAGAGTCTGCTGCCGAGTTAGGTTTCCCTTATGTATTTGCTCAATTTATCAATAGTGACCCTGAGGTAGCTCACAACGCTTTGGCTGCATATCGAGGCCATTTTAATCATAATAAGGGAAGAGAACCTCAGCTTATTCTCGCACTATCGGCGATTATTGCAGATACTGATGAGGAAGCGAAGGCATTAGCAGGGGATCAGAAACTGTTCAAGGTTCATTTGGATAGTGGCAAGAGTGTCACATTAGGCACGTTAGACAAAGCAGAGAATTTCGGGAAACAGGCGGATGAACCCTATCAGATAGAGGTTAAAGATGCAGAAATTACAATAGGATCTAAGGAAACGGTACGTCAACACTTGCTAGAAATACAACAACAATATGGCATTGAAGAGTTTATCGTGACGACAGCATTAAAGGATTTCTCTAAACGAATTCATTCCTATAAGTTACTCAAGGAAGCTTTCTCAGAAGTTCTAGTAGAGGGTGAACAGTAATGTTAGAACAACAATTAATCGAGATTAGACGTCATTTACATTTGAATCCAGAATTATCTCATGAGGAGTTTGAAACTACGGAGTCTATCCGTGGTTGGTTAGAGGAAGCAGGAATCAAGATCGCTGATTATTCGTTAGCAACAGGGATTATTGCGGAAGTGGGCGGACATCATGGTGGACCCATCGTGGCTGTCCGAGCAGACATTGATGCGTTACCTATTCAAGAAGAAACGGGTCTGCCTTATGCATCCTTAATTCCTGGAAAAATGCATGCGTGTGGACATGATTTTCATACGGCTGCGATATTAGGCGCTGCTTTGTTATTGAAGCAGAGAGAGCAGGAATTAAAGGGAACCGTAAGATTTATTTTTCAACCGGCAGAGGAAAAGGCTAAAGGAGCTAAGTTAGTCATCCACAGCGGGGCGTTGGAAGGTGTGCAGGCCATATTTGGAATGCATAATAAACCAGACTTACCTGTGGGCACTATTGGTATTAAATCAGGTGCGCTCATGGCTGCGGCAGATGGTTTCGTGATCGAAGTAAAGGGAGTGGGTACCCATGCAGCCGTTCCAGAGGCTGGGATAGACGCGATTGTGACCGCATCACATATCGTGACTGCATTACAGTCTATTGTCAGTCGTAATGTGAGTTCTCTCCAGAGTGCGGTGATTAGCGTAACTCGGATTCACAGTGGAACGGCTTGGAATGTCATCTCGGATAAAGCAATTCTAGATGGAACGATTCGAACATTTGACGACAAGGTGCGATCTCACGTCTTAGAGCGGTTCAAGCAGGTTGTTGATGGAGTGGCTGCTGCTTATGGAGCAACTGCAAGTGTGAAGTGGATTGCAGGTCCACCATCAGTACATAATGATAGCTCACTTGAGCGACTTACGATCGAAGCAGCGAATAGCGTGGGGCTAGATGTCGTCGCAGTAGCACCCTCTCCTGCAGGAGAGGATTTTGCCTTTTACCAGAAGGAGATTCCAGGGTTCTTCGTCTTTATGGGAACCTCAGGACCACGGGAATGGCATCACCCTGCATTTGATATCGATGAACGGGCTTTACTTATCAGTGCACAGTATTTCGCGAACTTGTCAGAAAGAGCTATTCATCAGTTGTTAATGACCGATTAGAAAAGATGGAATCAGAATAGGAGGTGATTGTCATTCGTACGTTATACGACGTCATTGTCATAGGGGCAGGATCAATGGGCATGAGTGCAGGGTATCATCTGGCTATGCAGGGCGTTCGGACACTGCTTATTGATACCTTTGATCCTCCACATCAGGAAGGAAGCCATCACGGAGAGTCTCGATTAATCCGGCATGCTTATCATGGTGGCCCAGCCTATGTATCGATGGCCCTCCGAGCACACAAACTTTGGAATGAGTTAGAAGAAGCAACAGAGACTTCGCTACTTGTTCAATCGGGTGTATTGAATATGTCATCTTCCAAAGTGTATTCATATGAAGAACGGCTAAAGGATTCCCTTCAATTCGGAGTTCCGATAGAACTACTAGATGCAGATGAAATCGCGAAGCGGTGGCCGGGTATTCGGCTAACAGAGGATTTCGCAGGGATGTATGAACCGGAGGCGGGATATTTATTCAGTGAGAAATGCGTGGGAGCCTATCGCCAGATGGCATTGGCAGCTGGAGCAACCTTGCTACCTTATACACGGGTTGAATCCATTGGTGCAGATCATGGTGGAGTGTCTGTATACACACAGCATGGTGTATTTCATGCAGAGAAAGCAATTTTAAGCGCAGGAGCTTGGTTCAGGACATTGGAACCGTTCATTACATTGCCGATCCAATCGGTTCGTAAGGCTGTGGGCTGGTTTCAGAGTGAGGTGCCGATCTTTGATGCAGGAAACTTTCCCGGTTTTACACTTGGGACTGTAGAGGGTGAATTTTATGGATTTCCAAGCATAGGAGGGGCCGGTGTCAAGATTGGACGACACGATCAAGGTGTACCTTGGCAGCCTGGCGAACCTATTGAGCCGTTCGGAGCTTATGCCGATGATGAAGCCGATCTACGCAGGGCACTTGAGACGTACATGCCTTCAGCAGCGGGTGGACTCATTCGTGGTGCCGTATGTAAATACGAGATGACGCCCGATGAGGACTTCATCATAGATCACCATCCAGCTTATCCTAATATACTGTTAGCGGGTGGCTTCTCAGGACACGGCTTCAAATTCTCAAGTGTCGTAGGAGAAATTTTATCGGATCTGATCGTGAAGCAGGAGACGACGCAGGACATTAGCCCATTTGCGATATCACGATTTAATAATATACGAAAAACCTCATTTGAAGCGGGAGCGTTATGGTCATAGCCCCGTCAAGTAGACAGTAATAAAAAGAGTTTGTTAAGTGGCGATCGCTTCTCGGTATTCTACCGGGGAGAGGTCGCCTAATTTTTTTTTGATCGCTCCTTGTAGTCTTATTTTTTAATATTCGTGCAAAAAGGATTTTAACTTTATAACCTAAACTTTTGGTAACTTAGGATAATATAATCGAAACAAGGGAGGGCACACCTATGAATTTAGAAGCCATAAATGAATTGATAGAGTGTACACGTAGAGAGTTAAATAGACTGGTGAATATTTATGGTATTATAGATGAAAGAGTATTGAACAAATCTATGGAGCTAGATCAGATTATAAACGTTTATATTCGCAATAAAAGATTGATCGTTTCGGGGAATCAGGATATGAATACACTAGATTATGAAATGATGAAGTATTCAGTGTGAAATTTTATATTATATAGTGAATATAATTACAATCACTCTTACATATAAATATAGAGCCCTTTAGGGATTCAGAATATTCAAAAAAATTGGGGCAACAGCGATCGGAAGGACAATCCATCCGCGTAGCGGTCATTATCAACTCGATATATTTTTCAATAGTACCTATAGAAATAGTACCTATAGATCCCGCCATTTATAAACGGGAACGATAGGTACTATTTTTATTGAGAGTTATTTGATTATTATTGTTAGTGTCTGGGGGATGGTCAATCAACAGATTTCTTGGTTCCGATCATAAGTAGGTAGATCAATAAGGCGCCGATATCAGCGATTGCGATAATAATCCCCATAGGCAGAGCGGTATTCTCTCCACCGATTCCAACTAGGGGTGCGACTATTCCACCGAAGAGGAACATCATGACACCGAGCAAGGCAGAGGCACTCCCCGCAGAATTAGCTTGGTTCTTCATAGCTAAGGAGAAAGCAGAAGTATTCACAAGTCCGACACAGGATACAACGATGAATAGAGGGATAAGGATACCTATTAATCCAGCCTTCATTGTAATGGCAATAAGTAACCAGGAACCTCCAACTGCGGCTAAAATCAGTCCAGTAACAAGTAGTCTAGTCTCTCCTATTCGTCCAGCCAATCGGCCTGCTAGTTGGCTAGCAATAATGATACCTAGACCGTTAATAGCGAAGCATAAACTGAACATTTGAGGAGAAACGTTATAGATATTCTGGAGGACGAAAGGAGACCCCGATATATAAGCAAACATGGCTGTACCTACTAAACCTTGTGAGAGTGCATAGCCCATAAATAACCGGTCGCCCATAATATGACGGAAGGTAGTGAACATTTGCTTTAATCCACCTCGTGCACGCCGACTTGAAGGTAGTGTTTCGGATAGACCGAATATAACGGCTAGAAGCGCCACAACACCGATGAGACTCAATACAACAAATACACCACGCCAAGTCGTAAACTCAAGCAATTGCCCGCCAGCTACAGGAGCAATGATGGGTGCAGCCCCATTCACAAGCATGAGTAAGGCAAAGAACTTCGTTAGTTCGGTCCCCGAGTATAAGTCTCTGACTATAGCTCTAGAGATGACTATTCCCGCAGCACCAGCCGCTCCTTGAACGAATCGTAAGGCCACAAAGGACCATATGGAGGGTACAATAATACACAATAAAGAAGATAACGTGTATAGTATAAGACCAATAATCAAAGGCTTACGACGACCCCTCACATCACTGAGCGGTCCTGCCAGTAATTGTCCAATGGCCAGACCAGCCATACAAGCGGTGAGACTGAGCTGGGCATAAGAGGTGGAAGTATGTAAATCACCGGCTAGTAGTGGGAGAGAAGGTAAATACATATCTAGCGAAAATGGGCCAAATGCAGACAACGTCCCCAGTACTAAAGCAAGCCATAATCGTTTAGATTTACTGAAAGTGGATGATGAGATGGAAGTGCCATTCATAAATATAATTCTTCCTTTCTTTATCTATTAAATCTAAGATTGTTTGCAAATTGTAACCCTCCATCTAGGAAAGGGTCAATAGGCAGACGAGTATTTATATTTCTATGAACGGTGGATTGCTTAACCTAAATTTCCTCAAGAATACAGCAGGGATCATTGTCTAATAAAGCCCACACCCTTGTTCGATCCTAGCATATATTAGGATGAAGGGAGGGACCTACATGTCAACTAAAGCCCATTACCGTACAGCAAAAAGGCATCTAAATAAACACGTGAAGGTTCAAACAAAATATGGAACTGTTTTTTACGGAAAGATTATTAGAGTAAGTGCAACAAAGATCTACTTGAAAGTTTCTTCCGTTAAGAGTGACAAAAAGGTCCATACCTCGTTTGCCCCTTTTCTTCTTCCATTAGTTCTATTTGATCTACTCGCGATTGTGTTAATAAGTACGCCTAGGAGACGAAGAATTTTTTAAAATGTAGGCGAGGAAAAGTATAAGTTTCCACGATACTTTTCTTATATTTCTATGAGAAACGGTTATCAGTCCCTTTAAGGACGGTAACCGTTTCTTCTTGTTCGTGTTACTTCAAATAAGAACGACCTGCTATCCAGCGATCGGAAGGCAGGTCGTTCTTATTGTGCTAAATTAATGCGAGGCTTTCTTAGGCATTTAATCTTGTTTCTTGGCAATGATCATAAAGCGTTCTGTGTTTGTCTTAATTCCTGTTGGAGTACGATGGTCAGCAATGAATTGCTCCAGTACATCAAAATCGTTATCGTACTCTCCGAAGTTAGGAATAATGGGTGTATGTCTAAGTAGAAATACTAAGTCCTCTACTGAGGGATAATATTCGGCTACGTTACACTCGAGGAATCGGATGTCAGTGAAGCCAGCCTTTTGTAATTCAGATGTATATTTACGCTGGAGTGTCCCTGCTTCGCTTCCCCATGCCTGACCTCTTCCAAATGCTTGTTTAAGATTGAACTTATCTTGCTCACTGACTTGCTGGGTGAGGAAGATACCATCGGAGGTTAGCACCCTCGCTATTTCTGCTGCGTCAAAGTGGGAGTGCTGACAAGAGGCTATATTGAAGAAGTGGTCAGGGAAATCCAGTTTCTCAGCATCCATGTGTATGAATCGTACGTTAGTTGTATCGGATTTTATTAAATTGTTATTTGCTGTTGTAATCATACCTGTGGAGTGGTCAATCCCAACTAGAAGTAATGCGGAATCAGCGATGGATAATAAGGCTTCTCCGGTTCAAAAGGTCAGAGTACCCCCTTGATAGCTGGTACGCGTTGTGATTCAGCCCGAACCTTAGTTACTTCGAACAATACGGAAAGACATGCCATTCACCCCATTTGAAAGATTACGTTCATCATATTGGATAATAGTCCATTAAATCAAGTCAGGATGATATGGCTTTGCTATAGATGGCAGATAACTTAGTAGACGTCTGGTTCCAAGTGAAATGCTGAAGCACATCACTTCGTCCATTAGCACTTAATTTATCCCTTAGAGAGGGGCTTTTGGCTAAACGTAGTAAATAATCAGCGAACTCGCTTGGTCTCTGGTAACGGTCAACAAGGTAGCCATTGTGTTCGTGTTTTACTACCTCCTGAATTCCACCATTTCGTGAGGCGACAACCGGAATGCCTGAAGCCATCGCTTCCACATTGACGAGACCGAAGGCCTCGTGCTTCTGTGATGGGCAGACAAAACAGTCAGCTATGCGGTATATTTTGTGGATTTCTTGATGCGATTTCTTTCCAGTGAATGTGATAGGGACCCCTAATTTATAAGCTTGGAACTTCAGTTGTCTAATGTAGGAAGGACTTCCTCTACCCACAATGATGAGATGAATGGGCGTGTGCTTACGTACGAGATGAGCGGCTCTAATGAGGATGGGTACGCCTTTTCGTGGAATAACTCTGCCTACGAATAGAACCGTGAAGGCACCGCGAATTCGATACTTATATTTAGATGCTTTTTGCTCAGACTTCTTAGCTGGGCGGAAGCGAGTGGTGTCTACACCAAGCTCAACGGTATGGATATATTTAGCGGTATCAGGAAATCTAGAAGTTAATTTTTGTCGTAATGAGCTACTATTAGCAATAATAAAATCTGCCTTTCTTAAGGAATTCTTTATTTCAGAAGTGTTGGGTACAAATGTTAAGGAATGCAGGAAGATGGAGACAGGTGTACGAGGGAATGCTTTTTTAATTTTAGCCATATAAATAGGACGGTTATCCACTTGAATGAAGTCGAATGATTTGAGTTTCATATACCGAAGGACAGAGGTAATGTAAGTCCTAGCACTTCCTGAGGTCACACGCACAACCGTTATATTGCCCATATGGCTCTGAACGGGGAGGTGAGAAGACCGTTTACTAATGATGGTTACTTTGTGATGCTTCGCAAGCTGCTTGGCTATCGAGAGGATACATATTTCCACAGATCCGCTTCCTGGAACGGGGATCTGTTCTGGTGCAACAATCAGTATGTGCAAAGCTTTTTCCTCCTATCCGGTCTCCAATGACCATGGACTCTTTCTTTAACGTATGTTGTCTCCTTCTAAAAAGTACGGTCGATAATCCTGGTTCCCTTAAATGTGTTTATTGTAGCGGCTGAATGTCTCGCCCCAAATATTTGGAACTGAATAGAATATATGGATTGTGGGTTAAACAGGAAATCTATAACATTCGTACATTCGTTCACAAGGGAGAGATTGAGGATGAAAGTGAAAGGAAAAGTGAAAGGAAAAGTGAAAGGAAAAGTTAAGGTAAAGAAACTTCGTACCATTACAAGTAAATGGATTAAAACGAAGGTGCTGCTACGTCATGCTCCAATTAGTCGTTATATTCCGGAGACTGTGAAACTGACGAAAAGTAGCCTAAGGGGAATGTTAACTAAATATAATATGGTATATATTAAACCAGAGCGCGGAACATATGGTAACGGAGTTATTCGGGCTGAGTGGATGAAGAATGAGAAGCAGGGAGCCTACACGTATAAATACCAAGTGGATGTGGTTACACGAACGTTCAGTACTTACGAAGCATTCTATACATCTCTATGTAAGTATACGAAGAGTAAGAGTTATCTTGTTCAGATGGGTATCCATCTATTGAAATATCAGAAGCGAAGATTTGATATTCGGGTCATGGTCCAGCGGAGTGCTAAGGGGATATGGGTATCAACGGGTATCATTGGCAGAGTAGCACATCCAGGTAAAATAGTAACTAATTATCATAGTGGAGGAACACCTATGGCTATGGGGAAACTGTTAGCTCCTCATTTATCAGCCATTGAGCAAAAGAAAGTTCTGAACCAGATGTCTCAGTTAGGCGTCACTATTGCAAAGGCCCTTCAGCAGAAATATCCTGATTTCAGGCAGATCGGTGTTGATATTGGGCTCGATCTCAAGATGAATCCATGGATTATTGAAGTGAATACGAGTCCAGATCCGTATATCTTTAACAAGCTTGCAGATAAAACGATGTATCGTAAGGTCATGAGATTTCGAAAGTCTAATGCTTAGAATAGAGGAGCCGAGATTCCAGTGACTCGGCTTTTTGGTGATTCATGGTCATAAACCTGAAGGCACTCTTAGGAGTGTCCTTTTTTCATAGTTATTGTGGGTATGTTCCCATTCTGAGCGAACGATTTATATGGTTATAGAATCATGATCTATCCAAAATGATTCGTGAAGAAGCGGATGAAGGGGAGAACTTTATTTCGTATTGACAATAACCTTCAAACAATTGATAATAATAATCGTTCTCAATTATAACTAACAAGGAGTTTTACTGGATGAATTTTTCTCATGCTTTTAAGTATCATATTTTCCTATTTTTTGTTGTACTTATGCGAGTTTCCTTCGGGGTAGGCTGGGTGTTGGCTGGGGTTACCAAAATAACTGAAAAAGGGTGGTTCGAGCAGCCTAGTGTTTTTCTGACAAACTATCTGGAAGTGGCCTTAACGAAACCCAATGTGCCTTTATTCTATAAAGACTTTATCAAGCATATATGTCTCCCTTATGTTGATTGTTTTAATTATGTCATTCCCTGCGTTCAGATCGTGGTTGGCATTCTGCTGATCGTCGGTTTGTTCACGTTACCGAGCATATTCATTTGCTTATTTATGCATGTCAACTTCATTTTGTCAGGCAATATGAATTTGATCAGTCTTGTACTTTACACATGCTCTTTTGGGTTATTACTCTGCGGCTCGCGCACATTCACGCTTAGTCTGGACCGATGGTTTAAACGAGTGCCCGCATTTGCGCAGAAATCGAAATCTCCTTCCGACCTTACTCTGAATAACAGATCCTTCGTTAACTGATTCTATCGCGTGATTGCTCCCTTGCTCCTGATGTACAGGATGAGTTTTCTAAAAAAAATATTGACAATCATTAAAATTTAAATAATAATTTGACCTGTACATATTGATAATGATAATCATTATCATATATATGAATAGTTGATAATAAGCAGGGGAGCAAACAATATGATACAGAAAAAGGCAATCTTTAATGTTTTGGTTTCTACGAGTTTATTGACATCTTTGGTGTTACCAACTGGGGTGTCTGCGGATGGATTAGCCCAGGAGGTACAGAGCGAACAACTTCAAGGAAATTCGATTATAGAGGGGCCAGTGGAGAACTCGGAGTCTAAGATAAATGCGGCAAGCGTAAGTCAGGCGTTCTATTCTGCCGCGAATGACATCGTATCGGTACAAGCTATTCCAGATTCAACGTATTCGTACCGGACGAAGGCGTCGGATTTTGAGCTGCCGAGTCGGGTCAAGGTCCAATTAAACGACGGTAGTGAAACAGAGCTATATGTCCGTTGGGATTTTAATGATTATAATCCGGAAGATATTAAGGAACAAACGTTTATGGCGGTGGGAGCACTAAGGGAAAATCCATGGGGATCTGGACTCCCTGACGGAATAAATAACCCGCAAGATGTAAAGGCAACGGCTAAAATTACAATTTCGGCCGCGAAGCAGATCAAGAGTGTTGACCCGCTGGCTGATATGCTTGATGTAGAGAACGGTACAAGCTACTATAGCCTTGGGTTGCCGGATAGTGTCGGTGTGGTCTTGGATGATGATACAACGACTACGGTTGGGGTTACTTGGGATCAGGGCGATTATGATATTAACGATAAAAGCGAACATACGGTCGAGTTCACGGGACGATTGGGAGATCGTTACGGTTTGCCGGTTGGGATGGATAACAGCAGCATGAAGTTGGAGGCCAAGGTGAAAGTCTTCTTCAGTGAGGCGCGTACAATTACGAGTCTTCAGTCTGTGAAAATCAACGACGTGCCTAGCGGCACGAATAAAGCAGAAAAGGCGTTAGGCCTACCTGAACAAGTAGAGGCTACATTAAGCGACAATCAGAAGGTTCAAGTGCCGATTGAGTGGGATGTGGAGCACAGCGCCTATGATTCAAGCAGCTCGGAAGCGCAAACCTTCGAAGTGACCGGTGTGGTAAAAGAAATTCCAGCTGGATTAACGAATCCGAATGGAAAAACAGCGACAGCGACGGTTAAGGTCGCTGCTGCGATTCAAGTTACAGATATTGAAACTGTACAGGTGCTTCAAGTGCCCAGTGGCATTAGCAAGACAGCTCTTGCTTTCCATCTGCCTAAGCAGGCAGACGTGACGCTAAGTAACGACCGCAAGGAAAAAGTGGATGTGACGTGGGAGTTGGCGGGATCGGCTTATGACCCAACCAATGAACAGCAGCAAGTCGTGGAAGTGGTAGGCACGCTGGTGCATTTGCCTGCCGGCGTTGCGGCGCCGAGCGAGAAGGTAACTGCGAACGTCACGATTAGCGCGATGCGCTATGTCGAGTCGCTGAATCATGTGGTGGATATTATCGGAATCGCTAACGGCACAAATGCAACCCCGAAAGTGCTGCACTTGCCAAAGCAAGTAAACGTGACTTTATCTGATGGAACCACGATCAGCGTTGATGCTCACTGGGGATTAGATAACATCGGCTATGAGAAAAGTAATGCAAACGCACAGACTTTGACGGTAAAGGGAACATTAATCAATCTTCCTCTTGGTGTAAAGGGCAACAACGTCCAAGCAAAAGTAAACGTCAAGGTTGATGCTAAGATCGAACCGAAGAAAAATATGGGCGTTACGATGAGCGATGTATCGATGGATAAGGAAGGTCGCAATACGACTGAGGTGCTGGGTGAATACTTCTTACCTTTGTCGGGAGATGTTACAGGGTCGAATGGTCAACCGATCAATGGTCCTGGGACGGCTCTTATGGTATTGCAAATGTATATCAACGGTGAAGAAGTAAGGACTATTGACTATTTAGGGCGCAGTCTGTCGCTAAACACCAAGCTATATGTGGGCTGGAAAAATGAGGACGTACTAGCCGAAGTAGCCAACGTGTTGAAAGCTGCGTTGCTGCATCACTCCGAGGGAAGGAATTATGAGGTTATCACCTCTACGTCTCCAGCTGGTATTATTATTAAGCAGAAAAAAGGAACAGGCAGTAGCACAGATGTGTTTGGTTACGTGCTAGAGAATGGTCAAGGTTCGGCTGTTGAAGGGCTAACATGGGGTGATCTGGAGACTAAATCCGAAGGAAGATGGGGCATGGTCGGCGAAAAGTCTAAATTCAGCGTTCAAGTAAAGAACGGTGCGAGTGCGGATGGCGATCTTGTCGTACACGTGTCTGATGGAATCATTGATAAGCAGGTCTCCGTACCTGTAGTGGCGAATGACGATGCGGCTGCAGTTGCTCAGAAAGTAAGAGAAAGATTGGTTCAAGACTATGAGATAGTGAACGCTTATAGCGTAAAGGCGGATGGAAGTACATTGGCTTTTGAGGCGCTGGAAGAGGGTTCGAAACAAGTGAAAGTATCGGTGAAGACTCCTAACGATACGGGCAGCAAGCCGGATGAAGGAAGCAACAAGCCAGACAGTGGAAATGGAAATAATAACAGCGGCGGAGCCGGCAGTAATAATAACAATAATGGAAATAACAGCAGCAACGGAAGCAATAGCAATAACGGTAGCAACAGCGGTGCTGGAAGCGCGGGTAGCGGCACAACCACAGACAAGGACAACGCTGGAGGCAAGGGAGGAACCCCCAGCCCTGATAAAGCTGAAAATAGTGACGGTAAGCCAGTGAGCACATTTGTTGACTTGCAAAACCACAAGTGGGCCCAAAAATCGATCGAGTTTTTGAATTCCAAAGGAATCATTTTAGGTACTTCAGAACATGTATTTGCTCCGAGTGCGGCGATGAAGCGTGGCGATTTTGCGCTCTTGCTTATGAAAATGTTCGGTCTGAAGTCGGACGCAACAGTCCGTTTCTCTGACGTTCCGCAAAGCAGCTATTACTATGAAGCGATCACAAGCTTGAAGGCACAAGGAATCGTGCAAGGCTTTGGGGGAGATAAGTTTGATCCTGAAGCGCCGATGACTAGACAGGATTTGATGGTTATGCTGCACAAGGCATTGACCAAGTCTGGTATTAAGCTGAAAGCGGGCGAAGCGTCCTCATTAAATCGTTTTGCAGATTCCGATAAGGTGAAGAGTTATGCGAAAGACGCGGTGCTTGCTCTGATTACAGAAGGAATTGTAAAAGGAGACGGCAGTAAGCTGAATCCAACTGCTCATGCTTCAAGAGCGGAAGTAGCAGTACTACTTGAGCAAGTATTTCATAAAATTCCTGTTCATAAATAATCAAATGAGAAAATAATAAAAGAGGAAATGCCACTCTGATGCAAAGAGTGGCATTTCCTCTTTTTATGTAGCGAGACGGATTAAACAAACCGAGTAATGAAGGCTACGCCTAAACTAAAAATATACCAAAAATTCCCTCAAACTGCTTTTGTCATGATAGAATACTATAGAAGGAGAGAAATCAGAGAGAAGGCAGGTGTAATTAGCTTGGATGAGAATGAAGAACCTGTGATATCCATACGAGATTTAGCTATGAATTATGGTGACAAACCTGTGCTAAGGTGGATCAATCTTGACGTATATAAGGGACAAATCATTGGATATATAGGTCCAAATGGTGCTGGAAAGAGTACTACGGTAAAGATCCTATTGGGACTTATAGAAGGTTATATTGGAGAAGTGAAGATATTAGGAAGAGATATTTCAGATGGTGATGTTGAATACAAAAGAAGGATTGGGTACGTACCCGAGGTTGTAGATATATATGAAAGTCTGACGGCTCAGGAATATTTAACATTTGTAGGGCAGTTATACGGATTAGATTATAGTAAAGCGGACATTAAGGCAGCACAATTGATGAAGAGCTTCGGATTAGAGTCTGTGTACTTATCTAGAGTATCTTCCTTCTCTAAGGGAATGAAGCAGAAAGTATTGTTGATCTCAAGCCTCATACATAATCCGGACATTCTGTTCTTAGATGAACCCCTGAGTGGTTTAGATGCTAACAGCGTCATTGTTGTGAAGGAAATACTTGCTTGTCTAGCAGCTCAAGGGAAGACGATCTTCTATTCGTCGCACATGATGGATGTGGTGGAGAAGATTAGTAACCGTATCGTTCTATTGAATGACGGACAGATCATTGCAGATGGGAGCTTTAATCAACTTCGGGAGAAATCGAAGGAAGGGTCACTAGAGCAAATTTTTAACGAATTAACTGGCTTTCATGATCATAAAGAAAAGGCTGAACAATTCGTATCTATCGTTCAAGAGGTGTAATCTATGCGGGATTTCACAACGTTGAAAATATTAGATCGTTTTCGTACCTTTTTTGAGAAATTAGGTATCGACTACGTTATTATGAGAAGAATACTCCACATCAAACTAACAATGGATGGCAGGAGAGTTTCGACGGTGATGGGAAATTCAAGATCTTCGTCTAAGGATGAAGATAAGAATAAGTTCCTTCAATCCTTGTGGTTGTATCTGATTATGGGCCTGATCGTATTGATGCCGCTAGTGCTATTAGGACAAGGGTTTATTTTTCAAATGAGTCTGATATTTGGAATCCTTATGTTCATGATCATGACTTCGCTTATATCGGACTTCTCATCCGTTCTGCTAGATATCCGCGATAAGAATATACTAGACTCTAAACCTGTGAATGCAAGAACCATCCATGCAGCTAAGAGTATCCACATCTCTATTTATTTAATATTTATAACAGGAGCGCTTACACTTCCAGCTTTAATTGCTGGATCGTTTAAGTATGGGATCGGCTTTTTCTTCATTTTTTTAATCGAAGTTATTCTGATGGATGCCTTTATTGTGGTTGTAACGGCTCTTCTGTATTTGTTCGTTCTCAGATTCTTTAATGGTGAGAAATTGAAGGATATGATCAATTATGTACAGATTGCTCTAACGATGGTCATTACAATTGGATACCAACTCACCTCACGATTATTTAATGTGATGGATTTTAAATGGGTATTTGAAGAGAAGTGGTGGCAGTATTTTATCGCTCCACTCTGGTTCGCAACTCCGTTTGAGATGTTGATTCGAGGGGATATGCGTACAACCTTTATGATATTCTCTTTGTTATCCGTGATTGTACCCATTGTGGCTATCCTGATCTATGTGAGGCTTATGCCATCTTTCGAGCATCATTTACAGAAGCTGTCGGACAGCAGTACATCTAAGAGAAGGAAATGGTTTAGTGGGCGGAGGAGCCTATCAAATTTTCTTTGTAAGACGCCAGAGGAACGATTATTCTTTCGGTTTACGTCTGATATGATGCGAAATGAGCGAGATTTTAAGTTAAAGGTATATCCTTCTTTAGGGCTTTCACTTGTCTTTCCATTTCTATTTTTATTTAATAGTATGCAAAGCCAAGGCTTAAAGGGGATCTCTGGTGGTAAAATGTATCTCTGTATTTATTTTATGGCTATACTTATACCCTCAACGCTAATGATGTTGAAATATTCTGTGAATTACAAGGGAGCTTGGTTGTATAGAACGGTTCCGTTGCAGGATACAGCTTCTATTCTCAAAGGAAGCATTAAAGCTTGTCTAGTTAAGTTGGTGATGCCTTTATTCATTCTGGAGAGCGTAGTGTTTCTTTATATTTTTGGATTACGTATCATTCCCGACATAGTTGTTGTGGGACTAAGTATAGGGATCTACGTGCTGATCAGCTTCAGTGTGTTAAGAAAGGCGTTGCCTTTCTCAGAACCCTATCAAGCCACCCAAAGTAATGAAGGGCTAAAGGTATTCTTTCTCATAGTTGTTCTACTAGCTTTTGTAGGGATTCATTTGCTGTTCACCACGATGAGTTATGGGATTTACATTTATATGATCTTACTCATTGTGGTTAATATTGTAGGTTGGAGAAAGTCTTTCACAACAATTCCTATTTCATCCTTTTGATTATCTGCCATTTTAGTAGTACATTAATAAGGGAATAATTAAGGAGGTTTCTAGATTAATGTACTACGAAGACAACGAGAACCTAACCATCATGACGTACACACTCAACAGTGGCATTAAAGGAACTGTCCCATTATCAAATAAGCAGATTCAGGAATGGTTAGAGAGTTACAAATCAAATACGAAGTTCATTACTGCTATTGGCAAGGAATTTTTTGGACTCAATCCAGATCTGGTTGCAGATTTCAAGGTGCAGAACCGTTTCTCCAACTATGTAGAAATGCTCAGACCTGTTTCGGGTGCAGAACAAGCAAATACAGAAGAGCTATCGCAAGCCTATGAAGACAACTTGATATACTTTAAGGTCGATTGTAAATGCGGAACAACCTACACAACTTTTTCGCAATACTATACAACAAAGTGGTTCTGTTCTAAATGTAAGGACATTGTATTCATGGATAGGAAAAAAGGGAAAGTTCCAACAGACAAAGGTGAAGCATGGTACATGACGAACAAGTACTTTGTAGAACGTGAATCATAATATGTTGATCTTCCTGTAGCCGATGTACCAATAGACCGCCGCCATTACTGGTAGCGGTCTATTGGTGTAGCATGGATGATAGCGAAATGGAGGCAAAGCTTGTCTGTGTCTTACATCACTTCGAACTAAAGAATTACAAATATAGTGTAATTTAATTCATCGCAGGAGGTTATTCTTGAGTTGAAATGGTTGTAATTTTAAATATTGTGTGACAAACTTCACAATAGACCTATGTTTAGACACTTAGGTGTGATAAATATCACATGCTCAATGAAGTACGTCTGACAAAATATAATACAGCTATTAAAAATTCATCAATAGAAAGAAGGATTAGAACCATGGATCCGGTTATGCTCTCACGCATTCAATTTGCGTCGACAACGCTGTTTCACTTTATCTTTGTACCCTTGTCTATCGGATTAGCCTTGTTGATCGCGATTATGGAGACAATGTATGTTATAAAAGGTAAAGAAGAGTACAAAAAGATGGCTAAATTCTGGGGGCATCTGTTCCTAATTAACTTTGCCGTTGGTGTGGTTACGGGGATCTTACAAGAATTTCAGTTCGGGATGAACTGGTCAGATTATTCTAGATTTGTAGGAGATGTATTCGGGGCACCGCTTGCCGTCGAAGCATTACTTGCCTTTTTCTTGGAATCTACATTTCTTGGATTGTGGATTTTTGGATGGGACCGCTTATCGAAGAAACTTCACCTCATGTGTATATGGTTAGTGGCTTTCGGAACCACCATGTCTGCTTTCTGGATTCTAGTTGCGAACTCATTCATGCAAAGACCTGTAGGGTTTACGATGAATAATGGTCGAGCTGAGATGAGTGATTTCTTCGCTTTAATTACGAACGGACAGGTGTTGTTGGAATTCCCACATACCGTTTTAGCGGCATTCATGACTGGAGCTTTCTTGGTTACAGGTGTCAGCGCATATAAATTATTGAAAGGTAAGGATGTTCAATTCTTCAAGAAATCTTTTATTGTAGCTATTATAGTAGGTATGATTTCATCTTTAGGTGTTGCATTCGTTGGACATAGCCAAGCACAGTATCTAGTGGAGACTCAACCGATGAAGATGGCAGCGTCAGAGGCACTTTGGGACACAAGTTCAGACCCGGCTCCTTGGACAGTTATAGCATCAATTGACCCAGAGAAGAAGGAGAATGGGGTAACCCTCAAGATTCCATACATGCTTAGCTTCTTGTCTTATAGCAAGTTCTCTGGAGAAGTTGTGGGGATGAATCAGCTTCAAGCTGAGTATGAACAGAAATATGGTCCTGGTGACTATATCCCGCCAGTACGTACAACATTCTGGAGTTTCCGTATCATGGTTGGTAGTGGTTCGGTTCTTATTCTTCTAAGTATGTATGGGGCCTACTTAGTGGCTCGCAAAAAATTGGATCGTCCTAACAAATGGTTTATGCGTATTATGGTAGGAGCTATTTCATTACCGTTTATCGCAAACTGGGCTGGATGGATTATGACCGAAGTTGGTCGACAACCCTGGACGGTTTTCGGATTAATGAGGACAGAAGATAGTATTTCGCCGAACGTTTCTTCAGGACAAATTTTATTCTCATTAATTTCTTTCTCGCTTGCGTATACTGTTCTAGGTATTATATTGGTCTATTTATTTGTTCGTGTGATCAAGAAGGGGCCGAATGATTCGGAAACCCAAGTGGAAGAATCTCACGACCCATTTGATAAGGAGGGGTATCATGTCTCTTAATGAGTTGTGGTTCTTGTTGATTGCCGTATTATTTATAGGTTTCTTCTTCTTGGAAGGTTTCGACTTTGGAGTAGGGATGTCCACAACGATTCTTGCTAAGAATGACACGGAGCGTCGAGTATTAATTAATTCGATTGGACCGTTCTGGGATGCAAATGAAGTATGGCTCATTACAGCAGGGGGTGCGATGTTTGCTGCCTTCCCGAATTGGTATGCCACATTGTTCAGTGGGTTCTATACCGCCCTTGTATTTGTACTACTCGCTTTAATTGGTCGTGGTGTG
Organism: Paenibacillus sp.; assembly: GCA_036496075.1. Lineage (GTDB taxonomy): Bacteria > Bacillota > Bacilli > Paenibacillales > Paenibacillaceae > Paenibacillus_AQ. The sequence goes on from DASXLR010000133.1 coordinate 233,272, forward strand.
GCTTTTGAATTTAGAGGTAAAGTCAACTCTGCACGTTGGAAGAAAACATGGGATATCATTATTTTCATCGGTAGCCTACTTCCTCCACTATTATTCGGTGTTGTATTCGCTTGTTTCATTCAAGGGGTACCTATTGGCGAAGATATGAATATGAGCGCTGGATTCTTTGATATTGTGAATGGTTACACCTTACTGGGCGGGATTACCGTTGTCGTTCTTTGTTTGGTGCATGGATTAGTGTTTACGACGTTAAGAACGCTTGGAAGCCTACAAGAACGGGCGCGTATTATGGCTAAGAGACTCCTTATTCCTCTTGCTGTTCTAATTGTGGCTTTTGGGGTTATGACGTATTACGTAACGGATATATTTGAGGTTCGGGGTACGATTCTGACCGTACTCGCTGTTGTTGGAGTGATCGTGTACCTATTGGCTGGATTTTTTATTGCTCGTAAAAGAGATGGTTGGGCTTTTGGAATGACAGGAGCCATTATTGTTTTGTCATTTGCTTCAATATTTATTGGTTTGTTCCCTCGGGTGATGATTAGTTCCATTAATGATGCTTTCAGCTTAACCATTACGAACGCTGCTTCTGGACAGTATTCACTCAAGGTCATGTCCATTGTCGCTTTAACTTTGCTTCCGTTCGTATTGGGATACCAAGTGTGGAGTTACTTCGTATTCCATAAACGGGTGAATGAGAAAGAACATTTGGAGTACTAATGGACCGTAATTTACTAGGCTTCAAAGGTATTAAGCCTGTTTTTGCGGCGGTGGCACTGCTGACCTTGGTGCAAAGTGTATCCATACTGCTAATGGCAAGAGGGTTATCGGAAGTGGTCTCCGCCCTCTTTGCCGGTGCTCCACTACAAGAACAGAATCAAGCTATTCTTACGTTTGTAGTTGCATTTCTAGTTCGCCATTTGACGAATTTCTTTCAACAGCAGATTACGCATCGCTTTGCTGAGAATACAGGCACATTATTGCGTAAACAGTTGATGGATAAGTTGTTCCTGCTCGGACCGCGCTTTGCCAAAAAACAAGGAACGGGTAAGCTGGTGACGCTCGTCTTGGATGGTATATCTAAGTTTCGCACTTATCTTGAGCTCATTATTCCGCGTATGGTCGCAACGATGATTATACCGATGGTAATTGTTATTTATGTGTTCACGCAGGATGTACAATCAGCCATTATTCTAGTGGTCACGATGCCCATTCTAATTGCCTTTATGATTCTAATTGGTCTCGCTTCTCGCAAACAAGTAGACAGCCAAATGAGCTCTTATCACAAGTTAGCGAATCATTTCCTGGATTCGTTACGTGGACTGGAGACATTGAAATATTTAGGTCGTAGTAAATCACACATCAGTTCCATAGGAAGTGTAAGTGATAAGTACAGAACTGCAACGATGCGCACATTGCGCGTTGCTTTTTTGTCATCATTCGCCCTAGATTTCTTCACCATGCTCTCTGTGGCATCTGTTGCAGTCGGTCTAGGACTTCGTCTGGTGAATGGGGATATGGTGCTTGTAACGGCGCTAACAATCCTTATACTGGCTCCTGAGTACTTCCTCCCCGTACGTATGGTGGGTGCAGATTACCATGCTACTCTGAATGGTAAAGAGGCCGGGGAATCCATTCAGGCGATTATTGATATGCCTGTGCAGAAGATGAATGGTGTGTTGCCTGGGTCAGCCTATTCATGGACAGCAGAAAGTCAGCTGATTCTTACCCATGTTCAAGTACAATATGAGGAAGAGGGCCCACACTCGTTACATGATGTGAGTGTCAAGATTCATGGTGTGCCCAAGATTGGAATTATCGGAGAGAGTGGGGCAGGGAAATCAACCTTGATTGATGTTCTCAGTGGTTTCCTACAGCCAACATCAGGCACAATTGAGCTTAATGGACACAAACTATCCGATCTAATGGATGAAGCATGGCAGCAACAAATGACATATATTCCACAGAGTCCTTATTTGTTTAGTAGCAGTCTTGCAGACAATGTCCGGTTCTACACGCCCGATGCGTCTGAATCGGAGGTTGAACAAGCGGTTGTAGATGCAGGTTTAGCTGAGCTTGTAAGTCAGTTGCCTAATGGGGTTAATGAAGCCATAGGCGGTGGTGGGCGTCCCCTGAGTGGTGGACAAGCGCAGCGCGTGGCACTTGCTCGTGCATTTCTTAGTGATCGTCCAGTCATACTACTGGATGAGCCAACGGCGCATTTAGATATTGAGACAGAGTACGAATTGAAAGAGACGATGCTTTCTCTTTTTGCAGGGAAATTAGTGTTTCTCGCAACGCACCGTCTGCACTGGATGCCGGATATGGATCTTATTATCGTAATGGACCAAGGTAAAGTAGCTGAGGTGGGTACGCATGACGAACTTCTTGCTCGTGATGGCGTGTATCATGCATTGATTACATCGCAATTGGAGGGAGTGATATGAGAATGAATCCGTGGCTGCGGCCTTATATCTCTTCATATTTCTGGCGGTTCGTCATCATTGTCGCACTAGGTGCTCTAACGCTGCTCACTGCGAGTAGCTTGATGTATACGTCTGGATACCTCATCTCAAAGTCTGCGCTTCGTCCTGAGAATATATTAATGGTGTATGTTCAGATTGTACTCGTAAGGACGTTCGGAACAAGTAGGTCAGTGATTCATTATGTGGAGCGTCTCGTTGGACATGATACGATTCTACGCATTCTATCTAAAATGCGTGTACAGCTGTACCGTATTCTGGAACCGCAAGCGTTATTCATTTCTTCGAGATTCCGTACAGGTGACATTCTTGGCGTGTTGTCAGATGACATTGAGAAACTACAGGATGTGTATCTACGCACTATTTTTCCAAGTGTTGTTGCCTTGGTGTTATACATCATTTCGATTACCGCATTGGGTCAATTTGATGTCAGGTTTGCACTTGTAATGGCATTGTATTTGTTCATTCTTATCTTCATCTTGCCTTGGATTTCATTGTGGGTTACGAAATCTAAGAATAAGCAGGCGCACCGTAAGCATGGTCGATTATACCAGACGCTAACGGATGCCGTACTTGGTATGAGTGATTGGGTCATCAGTGGTAGACCTGCGCAATTTGTGCATACCTATGAGCAAGATGAGCTTGATCTAGCTCGAATTGATCGTAAGCTTAGTGCTTGGTCACGGTGGAGAGACCTTATCGGTCAAGGGGTAGTTAGTGTCATTGTAGTTAGCATGTTGTACTGGGCAGGTCAGCAGTATGCTGAGGGTCTGATTCCTTCGACGATGATTGCTGCGTTTGTACTCGTTATTTTTCCGTTAATGGAAGCATTCTTGCCCCTATCTGAGGCCGTTGAGAAAATACCACGATATCAAGGTTCATTTGCACGATTAGAAGAGCTGGATAACTCCGTTGGACAAGACAAAGTTGCGGTTAACCGTGAGCATACAGAGATGCAGATCAGTAAAGAGGAGACTCTTGCTGTCGCTGGTTCTAATGCACATATTAGGATAGACCAAGCTTCTTATCGTTACGATGCAACAGCGCCATGGTCTTTCGAGAATATTACGCTGGATATTCCACAAGGTAAGAAGGTGGCGATTATTGGGCGGAGTGGCGCTGGTAAATCTACCTTACTGAAATTAATCCAAGGCGTCATTGTTCCTGAAGAAGGAACTGCGACGATTCAAGGTGTACATGTGGATCAATTCGGAGAACATATCCCGAATCTTATTGCCGTGTTGAATCAGAGTCCGCATTTATTCGATACGACAGTGAGTAATAATATACGACTTGGAAAATTAGATGCTTCGGACGAAGAAATTAGCAATGTATCCGGTAAAGTGAAGATGGATGCTCTGATTGAGTCACTCCCAGAGGGGTACAAGACGCTCATGCATGAAACTGGACAGCGTTTCTCTGGTGGTGAGCGGCAACGGATTGCCTTAGCGCGAGTTCTGTTGCAGGACACCCCCGTAGTTATTCTAGATGAACCGACGGTAGGTCTCGACCCACGTACGGAGAACGAATTGCTCTCGACGATCTTTGAGACGTTACAAGGGAAGTCACTCATTTGGGTTACCCATCACTTAGTAGGTGCGGAACATATGGATGAGATTATCTTTATGGAGAAAGGTAAGATTGAGATGAGAGGTTCGCATGTGGAGCTCATGGAGACATATCCGCGTTATCGGAATCTGTATCATCTGGATCGTCCCAAGTCTTTTTTCAAAGCATAGTGTAGAGATAACACATTGAGGGTCAGCATAGGACATGCTATTCTATGTCAAAGGAATCGAACGTATACTAGAGAAACTATTCATATGCTCGCTTGAGCAGGAGTCATATATTCGTCGTACGTCATACGATGTATTAGTTAAACTAAGGGCCCTCAGGGGGCCCTTTCTCTTTTGATGAACTTCAGATTCTACGGACTCAAAAACCGCTTGGCAAATGATATCCAAGCGGCTTTCCTTCTATGCTTAGAAAAAATGGACTAAAAACCAATATTACTATTTGCAGAAAAAGATGGATCATGCACTAGGCTTAGTTTTGAGCCCAACATTGAATTAATCTTCCTTCGGATGAATCATGTGCTCGGGTCTTACCACTTCATCAAATTGTTCCTCTGTTAGCAGATTGCTTCGCAAAGCAGCCTCTTTAAGTGTGAGACCTTCTTTATGAGCAAGCTTAGCAACAGCAGCTGCATTCTCATATCCAATATGCGGATTAAGGGCAGTAACGAGCATGAGTGATTGATTCAGATTACGCTCAATGATGGCATAGTTTGGTTCAATTCCAACGGCGCAATTGTCATTGAAGGAACGAATGGCATCTGCTAGAAGCCGAGTGGTCTGTAGGAAATTATAAATAATGACAGGTTTAAATACGTTTAATTCGAAGTTTCCTTGGCTGGCCGCAAAGCCGATCGCTGCATCGTTGCCCATGACTTGGCATACGACCATCGTTAGAGCCTCACTCTGTGTTGGATTGACTTTGCCTGGCATAATGGAGCTTCCAGGTTCGTTCGCAGGGATGATAAGCTCACCTATCCCGCAGCGTGGCCCACTAGCTAGCCATCTAACATCGTTAGCTATTTTCATAAGGTCAGCGGCAAGCGCTTTCAGTGCACCATGAACATAGACTAACTCATCATGACTTGTAAGGGAGTGAAATTTGTTCGAGGCTGAGGTAAAGGTCTTTCCTGTAATGTGGCTAATCTCTTCAGCAACATGATCACCAAATTTAGGATGCGCATTAATACCTGTACCCACAGCAGTTCCGCCGATGGCAAGTTCCCGTAGGGACTCGGAGCTATTCTTAATCATAGCCTCTGTTTTCTCAAGCATACGGTGCCAGCCACTTACTTCTTGTCCAAGTGTTAGAGGGGTAGCATCCTGTAAATGAGTTCGTCCAATCTTAATGATGTCTTGGAACTGCTCCATTTTGAGTCGGAATGTTTCTTTTAATTGTGCTATGGCAGGTAGAACTTGATCTTCAACCGCAATTAACGCAGCCATATGCATCGCTGTTGGGAACGTATCGTTTGAGCTTTGTGATTTGTTGACATCATCGTTAGGGTGGATACGTAGCTCGCTACCCTTGTCCGCCAGGAGCTGATTTGCACGGCTAGCAATGACCTCATTGACGTTCATATTAGACTGGGTGCCACTACCTGTCTGCCACACGACTAATGGGAAGTGCTCGTCCAATGCACCCTCGATAATTTCATTGGCAGCGGCGACGATTGCATCAGCCTTAGTAGCATCTAATTTACCAAGCTTAGCATTGGTCAGTGCGGCACTCTTCTTTAGGATAGCAAATACTCGAATGAGGTCTAGGGGCATTTTTTCCGTACCGATTTGAAAATTCTCAAAACTGCGCTGAGTTTGAGCGGCCCACAATTTCTCTGCAGGTACCTTGATTTCTCCAATTGTATCTTTTTCGATTCTAAACGCCATATTCGCTGCCTCCTTTTAATCTTGAATCGGTAATATTGTAACATTATCACCTTCGCAATATATCATAATAATAACCTATTTTAAAAATGAAATGGATTGATTTGAAGATTATTTTAAGTATTGGTACATGATATATAGAAATGCTGAAATTTAGGAGATGAATCCATGTTCATTACTTTAATGATCGCCGCTGGCGTAGTTCTCGTTGTCGTCGTTGCTTTATTTGTTGTCAGTCTGTTTTTATATAACGTAGGTATCCTACGGAATGAGAAGGAATTCATGAAAGAAGACCCTAATCTGGTCAAAGCAGAATTTCCGTGGGAATCAGCCACAACTTGGATGGGGAACCAGCCTATGGAGACGTTACACATCACTTCAGATGATGGGCTTAAGTTGGTCGGGTACTTCATTCCATCGCCGCAGCCTACGAATAAGATTGCTATTCTGGCGCACGGTTATTCAGGTCAGGGTAGAGAGATGGGGGAATTTGCTAAGCTGTATCAAGGAATGGGCTATCATGTGCTCATGCCAGATGATCGAGGTCATGGTCAAAGCGAAGGCAGATACATTGGTTTCGGGTGGCCTGATCGGAAGGATTATATCCATTGGATTCATGTCATGATTGCAAAGATCGGTGAGGATGCAGAGGTAGTCCTGCACGGTGTGTCCATGGGTGGAGCAACGGTACTGATGGTTAGTGGTGAACGGCTACCCACTCAGGTAAAGGCGATTGTATCAGACTGTGCTTATACCTCGGCTAAAGATATTCTGAGCTACCAGTTGAAAGAAATGTACAAAGTACCAGCGTTTCCTTTAATCTATATGACCAGCTTAGTAGCTAAGCTACGGGCTGGCTATTGGTTCGGTGAGGCCTCAGCAGTAAAGCAGGTAAGTCTAACCTCGGTACCTATATTATTTGTCCATGGAGATGAGGATAAATTTGTTCCCTTTAAGATGGTGCATCAATTATATGAAGTTGCTGGCGGGGAGAAGGATCTGTTGGTTGTGGAGAAAGCCCAGCACGGGAATGCTTATTATGTGAATAAGGAAGTGTATGGGGGCAAACTTGTTGAATTCTGTAATCGTTATGTAAGTACTAAAGAAGGCACTGTAATATAACCTAATTCATCAAGTGCACGGCTAGCATAATCTCATATCTATAGTAACAGCCTACGCTTACATTTAATGAGTGTAGGCTGTTAGGTTTTCATTCTCAGATCATACAATTGTGTTGTAGTAATGTGATCGTTTTTATAGGGTCAAGATGTAATTTGTTGGAAAATAGACCATCCAGCTTTATAGCCATTTGTGACAGAGGTGAGAAGAAATTGTGAGACGTATTATATCGTGACGCCACTGCTGTAGCTAGGGAGTGCTAAGTGGTATGTTTATAACTCTTTATGAGTCAGCGTTTAATGGATGAATTCGACATGAGGAATCTCCCATCCAAAATATGATGTATGAAGGAATGAGGGGCTGGCTTATGGGATCGTCTTAGAACGCAAAGATCTCCCTCGAATAGCAAGTGTAGGCAATCTGAATTCTCGAAGTCTGCAGGCTGAGTTAGAGCAGAGGATTTGCCTGCAAGATTTAGGCCATTCTCAGCAAACACAGCAGCCACAAATTCAGAACAGAAATAAGCATTCTTGCGACGAACCTCTATATTTAGGAGAATGTAGAATAAGCCTAGCAGGTTATATTTATATTGGTCGCTATCTTGCTCAAATTTTTGTACGTATAAGTATATCTGCTCGTAAAGGTCAGAATCGACAGAACAGCTGTAAAAGGAACATTTTGCGTTGCTAAATAATCCTTCATGGACGTTTTCTTTCACGAATCCAGCAATAAATGGATTCCTAGGTTTCTTCCTGCCGAAGCTGTACACATCGTTTAATTCGTCATCAAATACAATAGAGGCATGATTATAAGGTGCTCTAGTAAAAAGCTTAATCATTCTGGTTAAGATGCTTCCTGTATCGGATAGAAGAATATAAATATTTTTTTCGGGTGTCATCATTTAATCCTCCTAAAACGTCTAAAGCTGTTACATATATGTATATACGAGTGAGTATGTCTTTGGGTTCAATTCATATATTAATATTAATATTAATATTTATGGCTCAACACAAAATGAGTGCTTAGAAAATGAATAGTGTTGATTAATGCCGTATGTATATTGTAAATGATAACTATAACCTTTCAATATAGACTTAAGGCGGTATTTCATCCTAGACTTAAGTAGGGGTTATTATAAAGCAATATCACACTATTGTTTAAAAATATAAGCAAAGCATAGTTTTCACTATACTTTGCTTATATTTCTATGAGAAACGGTTATCGTCCCTTTAAGGACTACGAAGCCGTCTCTTCTTGATAATATAGTAAAATATAGGTAAATTAATATTTAACAATAATCAATTTTGCCGTCTTCAAACCAATGGGTTCATGTGCGATGACAAAGTCGTTTATCGTGAATTTGTCCAATTGAAAACTAGAGGTTCCGTTTATTAACTCTATGTGTTGTTGTACAGATGTATAGGAGCGTAGGGGATCTTCCAGTATATATTCATAGTATAGTCCAATAGTTGATCTATGGTCGGTTAGGTTTATTTTATACGTTAGAGTACGTTTTTGTAGGCTAGAACAAGAATGACCAGCACGAGCATATAGAAGGCAAGAGACAATATTTTGATAAATGTATTACTCATATCCCCGCTCTCTCCTTCCGAGTACGCTCCGTCTTGCTTATGAGAGCCAATACCTTATTGATGGCATCTCCCGTTTCGCTGCTCTTCATTTTGTCCACATACGATTCTCGGTTCTGGTACACGTTCTCAATGGCTTTCAGGAATGCTTGATTCGTCATATCCTCTTCATGAAGTAATTCCGCATAACCCGCATTCAGGAAGTATTTCGCGTTCAGCGTCTGCCCTATGCGTGAGCCGCCGTTTGCATGAGGAATCAAGAGCATTGGCTTCCGTAGCAGTAGCCACTCGTGTATCGCATTTGAACCAGCTCGTGAAACGACCAGATCCGCCATGGCCATCAAATCGGGAAGGTCCTCACGAACGTACTCGAATTGTTTATAACCTTTATACTGCTGAATGGAGAGGTCCATCTTTCCTGTTCCGCAAATATGAATGACTTGATAGCTCTTTAGCAGTTCTGGAAGTACCGCTCTAACCATGCGATTGATTCGCTCCGCACCTTGACTACCTCCCATGATGAGAAGAATCGGCTTGTAGTCTATAAATTCACAGAGACGAATGCCACGGGCACGACTACCCAGCTTCAGTTCCTCCCTCACAATCGGCCCGACATGGACCATCTTTCCATCATTGTGGCGGTCGTTGGCGGTCGTTTCCACAAAGGTCGTACACATGGTTCGGGCAAACTTGCGTGAGAGTCGATTGGCCAACCCCGGGTGAAGATCCGGCTCCAGTATAAGGACGGGATCTCCGTTCCATCTGGCGCCAATAACGACAGGAACCGCCACAAAGCCACCAAGGGAAAAAACGATACGCGGTTTAATCTGGAATATAAGCCGATACGCTTGTAGTACACCGAGCATAATTTTGAACACATCCGTCACATTCGCCCAAGCCCAATATCTTCTCAACTTTCCTGTGGCTACAGCATGATATTGAACCGACTCAAGATCGCTTACCAGTTGACGCTCTATTCCATGCTTGGAGCCAATATAATGAATCTCCCATTCCTCCTGCAGTAATCTGGACATCAAAACGAGATTGGCCGCCACATGACCGGCAGAACCGCCTCCAGTAAATACGATTTTTCGCTTCATCCAAGGAACCCACCTTTCCGGAGCATCTGTCCGATCTCTTCTTTGGACATCATTGAATCCTCTGAACGATAACCACGATGGGAAACCGTGCTGACCAGAAACTCATCTCTTGCTAGCTCGCCGTTTGAGAAGGAAGGCATGATGACAAAGTAATGATCATCCAGGTTGATTACTCTGCCACCTTCCGATTCCGAGATTAGCGTCTCATGCAGTCTCTCGCCCGGACGAATGCCTACGTACTTGATCTCCACATTTCTCAACCCCGAATGATCGATCAACACTTGCGCGATATCCGTTATTTTGCAAGCTGGCATTTTTGCGACAAATATTTCTCCGCCGCGGCTGTTCTCCATTGCAATCAGCAATATGTGAATAGCATCGTTCAATGTTAGAAAAAATCTCGTCATTCTCGGATCGGTAACACTAAGATCCTGTCCTTGTTCGAGCTGTTGCTTGAATAAGGGAATGACACTTCCTGTCGATCCCAGAACATTACCGCTTCTCACACATGCAAACCGTGTGGCCGATCTAGTATTGGCGTGCAAAACGATCTTCTCACCAAGAGCTTTGGTTATGCCGTACGTGTTGGAAGGGCTCGAAGCTTTATCGGTGGAAACATAAATCACTTTCTGTACCCCATTCTCGATTGCCGCATCGATAACGTTTTGTGTTCCGATTACATTGGTTTTTAGCGCGCTGTCCGGCTGATCCTCACAAACCGGAACATGTTTGAGTGCAGCTAAGTGATACACATAATCGACACCATTGCACGCCAGTGTTAATTCCGATTTGTCACGAATATCGCCAATAATAAATTGTAGCCTGGTGTCCCGGATAGCCTGGCTCATTTGAACCTGAAGCGATTCATTACGCGAGAAAATGCGAATCTCCTTCGGTTGTCTTGTCAACAATTGCTTAACTAACTCCCCTCCCCAAGAACCTGTACCGCCTGTAATCAAAATCGTTTTATTTATCATCTGGTGTCCCTCCGTTATTCGATTCATAACTAAAATAACTAACAACACCATCATAGGTTTGTTGTGTTACACCAGTATGACAAAAAAAGTAACATACAATAAAAAAATAAGAGACACCGCAATTCACATTGCGATGTCTCTTATTAGGTTGGATGAGGATAGGGCATTCATTTACCTTGGGTTCAGTCTGTATAGATCGTTACTTTTTCGTCCAATTGGGTTGCTGATTAACATCCATGGCGAAATAAGCCGGAATATCTTTTTAGACAGCGGCTAAGTCTTAATTGTTACTCTTACATATGAATAAAAGCATCCCACACACCGCTAAATCGGTGGTTGTGGGGTGCTTTTATTTCTTTCAGAAATGATACCATCGAAAAGACGGTATCGTTTCTGCTTGCTTGTGAAATTAGAGGGTTGATTTCTAGATGACGCCTTGAGATAGCATAGCATCTGCGACCTTGATAAAGCCGGCGATGTTAGCACCCACGACTAGGTTGCCTGGGTATCCATATTCTTCTGCTGCTGCGGCACTGTTCTTATAGATATTGCTCATAATAAGATGTAGTTTCGCATCAACCTCTTCGAAGGTCCATGACAATCTCATACTGTTCTGAGACATTTCTAGAGCGGAAACGGCTACACCCCCAGCATTAGCTGCTTTGGCTGGTCCAAAAAGCACACCATTCTCTAGGAATACATCAATGGCCGAAAGTGTAGAAGGCATATTAGCACCTTCTGCGACAGCTTTAACACCGTTGCTTACGAGTAGCTTTGCGGAGTCCTCATCGATTTCGTTCTGAGTTGCGCAAGGAAGAGCGATGTCACATGGAATGGTCCAAATGTCTTGACAGCCTTCTGTATATACAGCATTAGGGTGTTCCTTGACGTATTCGCTGATACGTTTTCTTTCCACTTCTTTGAGTCGTTGAACCGTCTCGTAATGAATACCTTCTGGATCGTAGATATAACCATTAGAGTCACTACACGCGACCACTTTAGCTCCAAACTCTGCAGCCTTCTGAATCGCATAAATGGCAACATTTCCTGAACCTGAGATGACTACTGTACTTCCGGAAAGGCTTAAGCCTTGAGCTTGTAGCATTTCGTTTACGAAGTAGACCGTGCCATAACCTGTAGCTTCAGGACGTGCTAAGCTACCGCCGTAAGGAATTCCCTTACCTGTAAGAATACCCGCTTCGTTACCTCCGCGAATACGCTTATATTGACCGAACATATAACCAATTTCTCTAGCGCCTACACCAATATCTCCAGCAGGTACATCTGTATCCTGACCGATGTATTTAGATAGCTCTGTCATGAAGCTCTGAGTGAATCTCATAACTTCGCCATCAGACTTTTCTTTAGGATCGAAGTCTGATCCACCTTTACCTCCACCAATCGGTTGTCCTGTTAGGGAGTTCTTAAATATTTGTTCAAATCCTAGGAATTTAATGATACTGGAGTTAACGGATGGATGAAAACGAAGTCCGCCCTTGAAAGGACCGATGGCACTGTTGAATTGTACGCGATATCCGCGGTTAACTCTAACTTTTCCTTGGTCATCTACCCAAGGCACTCTGAACATAATCAGACGTTCGGGTTCCACGAGTCTTTCAAGAATGCCATTATTCATATACTTAGGTTCTTTTGCAAGTACAGGTACGAGAGAATCTAATATTTCTTTTACGGCTTGGTGGAATTCATTCTCACTTGGGTTACGTTTTTGCACCGTTTCGAAGATTCCATTCACATATTGCTTTGCTTTCTCTTCGTTCGGGCTGTTGACATGTAAAAAGGTCATAGGTTTCTCTCCTTTGCGTTTATATATATACCATTCTTATTTAAGGGAAATTATACACTTTTTTAGCCGTACTTCAATACTTTAACACTTTAAATAGACATTATATTTCATAAGTATACTTCAAATTGTCATATTTGAAGGCAATTTTATCCATTTAAATGTATAAATATAAGTACATTATTGTGTTATGATACCAGATATTAGATAAGAACGGGTGATCGCACAGATGGAAGAAAACAAGAAAATTGAGCAGGTGAGGATATCAGTCAGACCTCTGGTGGAGTATGTATTTCGCAGTGGAGATATCCATACTGGCTTTCGTGTAGTAACTGCACTTCATGAGGGAACGCGAATTCATCAGCAAGTGCAACGAACCTATAAAGAGGGTGATCTGAAGGAAGTATCCCTTAAGGCAGAGGTTTTTTATAATAATATCATATATTTGATTGAGGGACGATGTGATGGATTGATTTTCCTTGAAGATGGACTGATGGTGGATGAGATCAAATCGACCTCCGGACATTTGGCAGACCTACAGGGCGGTTATGATATCCATTGGGCACAAGCACAGTTCTATGCTTACATGGTGGCCAAAGAGCACAATCTTGATCATATGCAGGTGCAACTCACTTATATTCAAGCGACTACAAGCGAGGAGAAGCAGTTTAGGCGGACCTATACTATAACGGAGCTTGAGGCGTTCACACTGAACGTAATGAAAAGATATGCACCTTATATTTCTATGAGGCTTCAGAATGCGCATCTAAGGGACGAGAGCATTCAGGCGCTAACATTCCCCTTTGATGACTATCGCGAAGGCCAGAGGAAGCTTGCAGGTGCGGTATATCAGACGATTAAGGAAGGGAAGAAGCTATTTGCCAAAGCGCCTACAGGTATTGGTAAGACTATATCGACTTTATTTCCATCTGTAAAGGCAATTGGAGAGGGTTTACTCCAACAAATTTTTTATCTTACGGCTCGAACAACGACGCGGACGGCTGCGGAACAGGCTTTTGCGCTGATGGAGTCCAAAGGATTACGTATACAGACGGTGACCCTAACAGCTAAGGAAAAGGTATGTTTTCAGGAAAAGATATCGTGCAGAAAGGAAGATTGTCCTTTTGCAGATGGTTATTATGACCGAATTAATGGGGCTATTCTCGATATGTTGTCACAGGAAACGTTAATGGATCGAAGTGTTATTGAACAGTATGCTCGTAAGCATAGTGTATGTCCGTTTGAGTTTTCATTAGATGCTGCTTATGCTGCGGATGTCATGATTTGCGATTATAATTATGTGTACGATCCTAGAGTCTCTCTAAAACGACTGTTTGAGGAGCAGAAGCGGCGAACGGTGCTGCTTATAGATGAGGCACATAACTTAGTTGATCGGGGCAGAGAAATGTTCTCAGCGGTCATAGGGAAGGCCGAGTTTTTACAATTACAGCGGGAATTCAAGGGGATAGATGCAGGAATATTTGAGGCATCGAAGGTTGTGAACCAGTATTTTATTGATCTGAAAAAAGAATGTGGTGAGCACAGGCAGAAGTTGTGGAAAGAGCATCCTGCGAAGCTAGTGTCGCTTCTTGAATCCTTTGTCTTACAGGCTGAAACAACGTTGCTTCAGCAAGGCAATGGGGCAACAGCTACATCGCTACAACTGCTATTGGATACGTATTACGCAGCCCAGAACTTCATTCGCATCGCTAAGTTATATAACGAACGGCATGTTACTTATGCGGAAGTGCATCGAAATGGGGTGACGGTCAAAATGTTCTGTATGGACCCCTCGTCGCTATTATCCCAAGCAGGAAAGGGATTTCGCGCGGCGATATTCTTCTCAGCTACACTTTCACCCCTTCATTATTATAGGGACATGATTGGAGCTGGTGAGGAGGATTATAGCCTTACTATTGCTTCGCCATTCCATCGAGAGCAGTTAGATGTGCGGATTGAACCGCTCTCTACACGTTACCGTGATAGAGAGAATACGAAAGAAGCGCTAGTGACCCTGTTAATTCAGTTAGTACAGGAAAGGAAGGGTAACTATCTGCTGTTCTTTCCCTCCTACCAATATTTGCAGGATGTATATGAATCCTTTACCGAGGCGTATCCACAAGTAACAACGATTGTGCAAGGGATGGGGATGGTAGAGGAAGAACGTGAAGCTTATCTAGCCTCTTTTCAAGATGACAATACGGAGACGCTGGTTGGATTTGCTGTGCTTGGGGGTATTTTCGCTGAGGGTATTGATCTACAAGGGGATCGATTGAATGGTGTGGCTGTTGTGGGCGTAGGGTTGCCGCAGCTTGGACTTGAACGCAATCTAATTAAGGAGTACTTTAACAGTACCGGGAAGAATGGATATGACTATTCTTATGTATATCCCGGCATGAATAAAGTGCTACAGGCTGGAGGGAGACTCATTCGTTCGGAGCAAGACACGGGTGTACTGATGCTTGTGGATGATCGTTTCTTACAGCGTCAATATCAGGGGTTAATGCCTGAAGAGTGGAAGTGAACAGCTTTATCACAGGTAAACCTGTAACCATTCAATATTAATGCATCCATAGCATAGTCATGAAATAGGGTGCCATACCTAAGGTAAATAATGCCGCCAGAATCATTGAGATACTGGAGATTGTACCACTTAGTGGGCTTAGCTCGAACGCTTTAGATGTACCCATACCATGAGCACTAGTTCCAAGAAGTACACCACGTGCGACTTCATTGTCAATATGGAAGACTTTTAGAATAGTAGGTCCCATCATGGAACCAAGTAGTCCTGTAATAATGACGAATACAGCGGTTATATTCGGCACCCCACCGATGACTTGAGATACGTTAATGGCGATAGGTGTCGTAATCGAACGCGGTACTAGACTTGTTACAAGTGAGGTACTTAAATGCATCCATTTCGCAAGAAATACAGATGAGATCATAGCAACAACGGAACCAAAGAGTACGCTGGCGATAATTTCGACGGCGTGCTTTTTGAGTACTTTGAAATGTTTATATAACGGAATGGCAAAGGCAACGGTAGCGGGTTGTAACATATCGCTTAGATATTGTCCTCCATTATTATAGGATTCATAAGGAACTTTGGCCCATAGTAAACACACAACGATTACAAGGGGTGTGATCAGTAAGGGGGAAAGATATACTTTTGGCCATATTTTGTACAGTGATTTAACGCTGAAATAGACGATTAGGGTAAGCGCTAGATACATTAATCCGATCATCATGATGCATTCCGCTCCCTCTGTTTAGAAATTCTCGATGCCATAAAACCGGTACTTATCATGACTATGAATGTACTTATCATCACTACAATGAGGATGCGTAAGCCATCACTTTGTAGCATAGGGATATATTTCATGATCCCTACTGCAGCCGGGACGAAGAACAGTAACAGCTCAGCAAGTAACCAGTTAGCTCCAAGTTCAATCCATTCTAAACGGATAACGTGGGTTTCTAGCAAGATGAAGATCACCAGAATGCCTAGAATACTGCCAGGTATTTTCCATTGTAGCCATTGTGTCAGTTGATTCATAGTTAAGGAAAATATCATAAGTGCAGCCACCTGGATGATTCCTTTCATCATAATTTTCACGTCATATCCGCTCCTTTCATTCTTTATGAAAATTTTACATCAATTATTTTCATAGGTAAAATGAATATAAAGAATAATTATCATTCCGTTTATCTATACTTACTACATAATAGAGGGGAGAACGTTGGGATGGATATACGGCATTTGCAATACTTTATGGAGGTTGCACGTCACAGAAGTTTTACTAAAGCAGCAGAGGCACTGTACATAACGCAACCTACGATCAGTAAAACGATCAAGAATATTGAGGAAGAGCTAGACATTGTTCTCTTTGACCGCAGGGGCAAGAAAATAGAGTTGACCGACGCTGGTGAGATCATGTTCGAGCAGGCACGCCTTATTGTGAAGTCATTTCAGAGCTTATCCTCAGAGCTGAAAGACTTGCAGAATTTGAAAAAAGGACATATTCGAATAGGTCTTCCTCCGATGATTGGGTCAAGTTTTTTCCCAGAAGTCATCGGACAATTTCATCAGCAATACCCAGAGGTTACGATTCAGATTTTTGAGGATGGAGCGAAGAAGGTCGAATTGGATGTTGAGAGCGGTCTTCTCGATATAGGCGTGACGGTACTCCCGACGGATAATGAACTTTTTCACTCGTTCTCTTTTGTACAAGAGAAATTGATGTTGCTCGTTCATCCAACACATGCTTTAGCAGGTAGTGAAAGTGTATCTTTAATCGAACTTGAGGCAGAGCCGTTTGTATTGTTTAGTGAGGATTTCGCGCTGCATGATCGAATTATTACGGAGTGTGTACGAGTAGGGTTTCAACCGCATGTTGTATACGAGAGCTCACAGTGGGATTTGATCAGTGGTATGGTAGCTGCTAATCTCGGTATTGCATTACTGCCTGAGACGATCTGTCGCGAAGTGGATAAGTCTCGTATTGAAATATTACCATTGAAGGACCCCGTCATTCCGTGGCAGCTTGGAATGATCTGGTGTAAGGAACAGTATCAATCCTTTGCGACACAGGAATGGATTCATTTCACGCGAGATATCTTTAAAAAGAAGGAAAATATTGAGGGTTAGGGTCGATTTGACAACGGTTTTTGTACGGATTTATAATAGATAGGTAACCTAATTAATTGGCGGCCTATCTAAATGGCAACATGTTTGTAAGGAGGAAAGCTCATACTAATGAATAATACGACTGCTGAAACATTATTTCGGGCCATGATGAGATTTAATAAGGCCGAATTTCGTAATCGCTTGGTTGAGGGTGTTAAACCAAGCGAATTGCTATTGATGTTCTGTGTGAAGAAGAAGATGAAGCCAGATACTACGGGCTTAATGGTTTCAGAGATTAGTGAGTTGTTAGGTGTAACATCACCGACTGTGACGCAATTGCTCAAATCCCTGGAGGCGAAAGATTGGATAGATCGGACTATGGATCAACTGGATCGGCGTGCTGTTCGGATTAAATTATCTGATAAGGGAGAAGAAGTGATTAAGGCTGCCATGGAAGCGACCGAAGCTTCTTTTAATGGATTGATTCAATATTTGGGAGAAGAAGATAGCAACCAACTAGCTAAGCTCCTTGTTAAGGCTTATGAGTATTTCGAAAGTGATGATCAGAAACTGACTCAAGGTGGGGATGATAAACAATGCTGAAATTATTTAAACAATTAAGTCCCTATCGGCTTCCAATTATATTCGTACTCGTTTTAGTATTTCTCCAATCTCTATCTGACTTGTATCTACCTACATTGATGGCGGATATTGTGGATAAGGGAATTATCGATGGTGATATCCCTTATATCTGGAGAATCGGGGGGATAATGTTAGTTGTAGCTGCGGGGGGAGCGATCTGTGCTATTGCATCCAGTTACTTCTCCGCACGTATCTCCGTTGGATTCGGACAACGATTGCGTTCCAAGGTGTTCGGACATGTACAGAATTTCTCGTTACAGGAATTCGATAAGATGGGTACTGCATCTCTAATCACTCGTACAACGAATGATATCAACCAAGTGCAACAGGTACTAACCATGCTACTTCGGATGATGATTAGCGCACCGATGATGTGTATTGGTGGGATTATCATGGCAGTGAATCAGGATGCGAAATTATCGCTGGTCATTGTAGTCGTTATTCCTGTATTAGTTGGAGCCATAGCGATTATCGCGCTTAAAGGACTTCCTTTATTTAAAGCCATGCAAGTTAAATTAGATACATTGAACCGTGTCTTGCGTGAGAATTTAACAGGAATGCGTGTTATTCGTTCATTTAATCGTACTCAGCATGAGACGAAGCGCTTCAATGAAGCCAATGAAGACTTAACTAATACAGCGATTAAAGTGAATAAGATTATGGCTGCTATGATGCCTATTATGATGCTGGTGATGAACTTCGCCACCATAGCTGTTGTATGGTTCGGTGGGCTTCGCATAAGTAATGGGGATATGCAGGTCGGTTCCTTAATGGCTTTCATTCAGTATGCGACACAGATTATGTTCTCTCTTATTATGGTTTCAGTTATTTTTGTTATCGTTCCACGAGCCTCGGCATCCGCGATGAGAATTAATGAAGTATTGGACATGAAACCGGAAATTAAGGATCCAGTACAGCCTAAGAAAGGGAAAGGAAAGCGAGGATTCCTGACATTTGAGAATGTTACTTATCACTATCCTGGTGCTGAGAGTCCAGCTATTTCTAACATTTCTTTTGAAGCCGGTCCGGGTGAAATGACGGCCATTATTGGCGGTACAGGATCAGGTAAATCAACCATACTCAGCCTCATTCCGCGATTCTATGATGTGGGTAGCGGAAGGGTACTAATAGATGGTGTGGATGTTCGAGATTTATCTCAGGAGCAACTGCGATCTAAGATTGGATTTGTTCCACAGAAGTCAGTGCTCTTCACAGGTACGATTGCTGACAATATTCGTTACGGTAAGCAGGAAGCTACAGATGAGGAGATCCAGCGGGCAGCAGATATTGCTCAGGCTACTGAATTTGTATCAGAGATGAAGGATGGATTCCAATCGGACATCTCCCAAGGCGGAAGTAACGTCTCAGGTGGACAGAAGCAGAGACTTTCCATTGCGCGTGCATTGGTTCGTCAGCCAGAAGTCTACGTGTTTGATGACAGTTTCTCGGCGCTTGACTTTAAGACCGACGCTAAACTTCGTAGCGCCCTTAAAGAGGTTACGAGTGATGCTACCGTTCTGCTAGTAGCTCAAAGGGTCAGCACCGTTATGGATGCAGACCGCATTATTGTGTTGGATGAAGGTGAGATTGTCGGTATAGGCAAACACCGGGAGCTATTGGCAACTTGTGATGTATACCGTGAGATTGTTTCCTCACAGCTGTCAGAGGAGGAGATTGCATGAGCGAAGAACGTAAAGAACATAGACCGATGGGTGGACCTGGAAGAGGACACGGACCGGGCGGACCAGGGATGGTCATACCTGGTGAGAAGGCCAAGGATTTCAAAGGATCATTGCGAAGATTAATTCGTTATCTACAGCCACGTAGAGTTCAGTTGATATTTATTTTCTTTATGGCGATTCTTAGTACTGTATTTAGTATTTACAGCCCTAAGAAGCTAGGGGAAGCTACGACGACACTATTCGAAGGTATTGTAGGAATAGCAAAAGGGATACCGGGTGCAAAGATTGATTTTGATTCGATTTCGCAAATTCTGCTTTTTGTAGGGCTATTGTACATCTTTAGTGCGCTGTTTAGTTATGCCCAGCAGTATTTAATGGCAGGAGTCGCTCAAAAAGTTGTACTTGATATGCGTTCACAGATTAATAGTAAGCTGTCTCGCTTACCGCTTAAATATTTCGATTCACGTACACACGGTGAGGTGTTGAGCCGGGCTACGAATGATGTCGACAATATCAGTACGACGTTGCAACAGAGTCTAACGCAATTAATTACGTCTATCGTGACTATTATGGGTGTGATCGTGATGATGTTGACGATTAGCCCTTGGCTGACACTGATTACGATCGTGACTTTACCGCTTAGTGTATTAGTCGTTAAAGGCGTAGCCTCTAGATCGCAGAAATACTTCATAGGACAGCAGAAATCGCTTGGCGATCTCAATGGACATGTTGAAGAGATGTATACGGGTCACAATATTATAAAAGCTTTCGGTCGTGAAGATGAATCGATGACACATTTCAATCAAATTAACGACAAACTCTATCAATCGGGTTGGAAAGCACAGTTTCTCTCCGGTATGATCATGCCATTAATGAGTTTTGTTAGTAATATAGGTTATGTGTTGGTGTGTGTGGTCGGTGGTATCTTTGTTACGAATAAGTCGATTACGATTGGTGATGTTCAGGCTTTTATTCAATACACGAGACAATTCTCGATGCCTATCGCTCAAACGGCTAATATTGCCAATGTCATTCAATCTACGATAGCTTCTGCAGAACGTGTATTTGAACTATTGGATGAAGAAGAGGAAATCCCTGAGCTTGAGAACGCTAAGACGATCCAGTACCCGCAAGGGGCTGTACAATTCGAACATGTGAAGTTCGGATACAAAGAAGATGCCATCTTAATTGAAGATATGAACATCGATGTGAAGCCAGGGCAGACCATTGCTATTGTTGGACCAACCGGTGCAGGGAAGACGACGCTGATCAATCTACTTATGCGTTTCTACGAGTTGAACGACGGTGGAATTAAGATCGATGGTGTGAATATTACCGATATGAAGCGTGGCGATCTACGCAGTAAGTTCGGGATGGTGCTTCAGGATACTTGGCTCTTTAATGGCACGATCTTAGATAATATTGCCTACGGGCGTGAAGGAGCGACGGAGGAGGATGTGATGAATGCCTCCAAAGCAGCCCATGCAGATCACTTCATTCGGACACTTCCAGAAGGCTACAAGACGGTGCTGAATGAAGAAGCTTCGAATATTTCACAAGGTCAAAAGCAACTTTTAACCATTGCTCGTGCGATTCTAGCTGATCCAGCCATTCTTATTCTGGATGAAGCAACAAGTAGCGTAGATACGCGGACAGAAATATACATTCAGAAGGCAATGAACGATCTGATGAAGGGTAGAACGAGCTTCGTTATTGCTCACCGCTTGTCCACGATCCGTGATGCTGATCTTATACTCGTTATGAATCACGGTAGTGTCATTGAGAAGGGCAATCACGAAGAACTACTGAAACAGAATGGATTCTATGCCGATCTTTATAACAGTCAGTTTACAGGTGGAAGTATCCAACATGTTGGGTAGATGACTGTGCACACCTCAAAGAGTACGCCACGAGCAATCGTGGTGTACTCTTTTTTTTGCTTATATGAACTGAATTAAGGCTTTAATTTAACAGTACTTGCTGAAAGTAGAAGTCCATGCTAGTCATTCCGGATGCTTAGCGATCATTGATCCAACAGCTAGGAATAACGCATTTCCAGAACAAATTTCTCCTGTAGATAATTAACCTTCCGGTATATATAATTATGTTAAATTATACATGAACCCGATGATCAATGCTTTATTTTGTGTAAAAATAAAGGTTACTAGGAGGCTCATTATGGAACACCATTCAGGATACGGCAAATGGGTTGCAGGTAAGCGAAGTAAATGGGTTACACTCATCGTCTGGATTATGACTATAGGAATACTTACTGCTATATGGCCTGGAGTCGGTAGTGAAGAAGTCAATAACGCTCCTAACTTCAGTGATGATGTCGCCTCTGTTCAGGCACAACAATTAGCGGATGAAGAATTTCCCAGTGGAACAGGCACACCCGCATTATTGGTATGGCAACGTGAAGGGGGTCTGAGCGATGAGGACTTAGGTCATATACAGAGTCTATATGCTAAGCTCACGACGAATCCTGTACCTCATCAAGATAGTGTACCACCCTTCGATAAAATTCCACTAACAAGCTTAAAAGCACAGCTATCTGCAGATCAGAGTACGATAGTCACACCTGTATTATTCTCGAAAGAATCAGATAGTGATCAGCTGAAGGAAGGTGTAGAAGCACTTCAGACACTAGTGAATACAGAGTTCGGCAATGATCCATTTGCTGTTAAGCAAGGCGCAGTCGGGGAGTTAAGTACGCGAGTCACTGGACCTGTCGGCATTGCGATTGATGCTTCAGGGCTGTTCAAGAATGCCGATTTCCAGCTCATGTTGGCTACGGTCATATTAGTGCTAGTATTTCTACTAGGTATATATCGTTCCCCTATTTTGGCACTCATTCCACTAGTTGGGGTAGGGTTTGCTTATGGGGTGATCAATCCTGTGTTAGGGTTCTTAGCCTCAAAAGGATGGATAACAGTCGATGCACAAGCGATATCCATTATGACAGTGCTGCTGTTCGGTGCTGGAACGGATTATTGTCTATTCTTGATCTCTAGATTCCGCCAGGTTCTTAAAGAAGAAGACAGCAAAAGCAAGGCATTGCTTAAATCAATGACGGATTCATCCGGAGCAATTGCCATGAGTGGCTTTACGGTTGTATTGGCACTTCTAGCTCTTATACTAGCTAAATACGGTTCATACCACCGTTTTGCGGCACCATTTAGTATTGCTATTCTAATCATGGGTATCGCCAGCTTGACGTTGGTCCCCGCACTACTTGCTATTATTGGTCGTGCTTCTTTCTGGCCCTTCATTCCCCGTACACCCCAAATGGAGATAGATCGTGCCAAGAAGAAAGGTAAGCCCGTGCCTAAGCTTAAAGCTCATCACGATAGTATGATAGGTAAGTTTGTGGTGAATAAGCCATGGACGGTTGTCATCGTTACGGTAGTATTACTTGGAACAATGGCTGTATTCTCAAGTCAAGTGAAATTTACATATGATATCATGTCTTCTTTTCCGAAAGATATGGCTTCTAGAGAAGGGTTCGATACGATTGGGAAGCAGTTCTCCCCAGGTGAACTTGCTCCCGTCAAAGTGATGGTAGACACGGAGGGTAAGGATGCATCCCTAGGTGAGCAATTAGCGGCTCTGCCTTATATAGATCGTGTGTCTGAACCACAGCAAGGCGTACAGAACACGAATATTGTAGCTTATGAAGTGGAGTTTACATTGAATCCTTATTCACTTGAAGCTATTGAGCATATCCCAGATCTACGCTTAGCAGCGGAGCAATTTCTTAAGGATTCTGGGATTAATGATCCTGCTGATAAGGTATGGATTGGTGGTCAGACGGCTACTCAATATGATACGAGAAAAATGGGTGAATCAGATACCAAACTGATTATTCCTGTAGTCATCGGTTTGATCACGATACTGTTATTTATCTATCTTCGTTCCATTATAGCGACCCTCTATTTGGTGGGAACGGTGATCTTGTCCTACTTCTCAGCACTGGGTCTTGGATGGCTTATCCTTCACTATTTATTGGGAGTAGATGCCATTCAGGGGTCCATCCCACTCTATTCCTTCGTATTCTTAGTTGCTCTAGGTGAAGATTACAACATCTTCATGATCTCGAGTATATGGAACAAGAGTAGGAGAATGCCACTCAAGCAAGCTATTAAAGAAGGGGTTGGTGAGACTAGCTCGGTCATTACTTCTGCTGGTCTAATCCTAGCAGGTACCTTCGCAGTCTTGGCAACTCTTCCCATACAAGTATTAGTGCAATTTGGGCTCATTACTGCTGTGGGTGTGCTACTGGATACATTTATTGTCCGTCCATTCCTAGTACCAGCCATTACGATGTTATGCGGTCGATTCGCTTTCTGGCCTGGTAAATATGTTGAAGTTCAGGAGCGTGAAGAACACAGTTCGCAAGTGTAAAATCGTATTTGCGTTTGGTCATCGTCTCTGCTTGTACTATAATCATCTCAGAGGTGGAAGAACATGCAGGATGTAGAAACTCTCCTTCGAGAAGCGGAGGACTTCATAACGATATGTTACCAAGAGCTAGGTAGAACAGAAGAACAGATGAACAACCGAATAGATGAAGTACGCGCATTAATCATCGCTAGTGGAACGTATGTACATACATCCGAAGAGCTCAGGCAGGGAGCGAGAATGGCTTGGCGTAACAGCAATCGTTGTATTGGGCGTCTATTCTGGGAATCGCTTCACATGATGGATGAGCGACAGATAGATGATGTGGCAAAAGTGGCGGATGCACTGTTAAGGCACATTCGTTATGCTACCAATAAAGGTAAGTTATTACCCACGATTACTATATTTAGACCTGGATCAAGTGAGAATTCTGCAATACGAATTTGGAACCATCAATTAATTCGATATGCTGGGTATGAGCAAGGGGGGCAGATTGTGGGTGACCCTGCTTCCATCCCTTTTACGAAGGTGTGTCAAGACTTGGGCTGGATCGGAGAGGGTACGGCATTCGATATATTACCCTTAGTTATTCAGATGGGTACGGATGAGCCGCACATGTTTCCTATTCCTAAGGATTTAATTATGGAAGTGCCTATTCGGCATCCTGATATTGTGGAATTTGTAGATCTAGGGTTACGTTGGTATGCGGTTCCTATTATTGCTGATATGATGTTGGAGATCGGTGGGATTCAATATAGTGCCGCGCCATTTAACGGCTGGTACATGGAGACGGAGATTGGCGCACGGAATTTAGCAGATGTGGGGAGATACAATATGTTGCCACAAGTCGCCTCGGTGATGGGATTGTCTACGAAGAGTGAGACAACACTATGGCGTGATCGGGCGCTCGTGGAATTGAACGTGGCTGTATTGTATTCATTCAAGCAGGATGGCGTCAGTATGGTGGATCATCATACTGCGGCCTCTCAATTTCAACTTTTTGAGCAACGAGAAGCCGAGTGTCCTAGGCATGTCACGGGAGATTGGAAATGGCTTATTCCACCGCTATCGCCTGCGACGACCCATATTTTTCATACGTCGTATGATAATACAATCGTTAAGCCTAATTTTTTTCAAAATAGTAAGAAGTATTAACAACTCAACACCATCATCAGTGCATGAAAAATATATTGTATGGATAACTGACCGCTACGCGGACGAATTGTCGTTCTAGTCTCGTTCATTCGTGACCATAACAACAGTCCGCGAAGTGGAATAGATCCATCACATCCCTCATGTTAATCAGCAACTTTATGTTCATCTTGCTGCTAGTTGTTGCATTCATACTGCCGTAAGCTATTTGAAAGCATTTCTACAACTAACTCTTGGAGTTTCTGTGGGCTTACAACTTTTACTTCGGGGCCGAATTTAAGCAGCTTGCGTGCCACAAATGGAAATTCCTCTAGTGGAACTCGTCCATGCCATTCATGATTGAACTTCGACTGGAACATGGAATCGGACTGGCTAAGTCTCTCTCCCAAGCTTGTAAAATGCAGCACCACGTCCTCGCTTTCCCGCTCATCCTTTGAACTCATCCATTCTTGAAGGGTTGGAAGCGAATCATCGATTTGCTTCAGAACCTCTAACTCATGAATACGATCCACTCGATATAAGAGCACTCGTTGATGGCTTGTCGCAGGCATATACCAATAACCATTTTCGAAATAAATACCGAGTGGATAAGCTTGGGATTTCTTCATGCCGCTGGTGGATTGATAGAGGAATCCAAGCTCCTTCTTATCAATTGCTGCTTCTAGGATCTTTGTTGTAAAGGGTGCGGATGCCAATGATGGTTGCTGATTAAACGCCATATGTTTGTTCATCCGATCTATAGTATCCTGAATATCCGTTGGCAGGCTGGCATAATACTGATCTGCCAAATGCGATCGAACGGAAGCAAAGGGGAAGTCGGGTATTTTTTCGAGCACCTTTATTAGTAGAAAGAGACCGAAGGCTTCATATTGCGTCAGCTGAAGAGGAGGTAAAATCCGGTTCGGCAGGACACGGTAACCTCCATTAGGGCCAACTTCCGTGTATAGAGGGAATCCCATCTGCTGTAAATAGTCCAAATCACGTTGTATCGTCCGTATAGAAACGTCAAACTGTACGGCAAGCTCCCGAGCTGTAAATTTTTTTCGTGCATCGATCATCCGCATCATTGCTATTCGTCTCTCGTTCATAACCTCTCCTAATTACGTCATATTATGTCATAGTTATACTGTAGCATGAAATTCAGAAAGGAGCGATATGAAATGAAAACGAATAAAGTTGTTCTGTATATTGCGATGAGTCTGGATGGTTATATTGCTAAGGAGAACGGAGCCGTGGATTGGCTTTACGATATCGAAGGAGACGGAGGTGATAATGGATACGGTTCGTTCTATGATACGATTGGAACACTCGTGATGGGAAGACTAACCTACGATGAGGTGCTTAAGCTGTCAGACGAGTTTCCTTACGCAGGCAAACCTTGTTATGTCCTCTCCAGATCACAGCAAGCTCCAGCACCACATGTTATTTATGCTGATGAGCCCTTGGATAGCTTAATTCCCAAGCTGAAGCATACTTCCGAGGGCGATGTCTGGCTTGTAGGCGGCGGTCAGCTCGTTCAAGCTTTTTTAGAAGGGAAATGGCTTGATAAGGTTTATATCACGATCATTCCGAAGGTGCTTGGAGAGGGCATTCCGTTATTTCCAAAGGGTACATTGCCAAGTCATTTTCAATTACTGGATGTGAAGCAGTTTGGTCAAATGTTTACCGTGAGCTATAAAGTAATCAACGATTAGGTAGTGTTGTTACAGCTCGCAACATTAGTTATTATCAACTGACAGTCTTTGATTCGCTGCTGAACAGTGTGTGAGCACTTTTCAGCAGCATCAAGGGGGACAAAATTATCAACATCACGATCTCATGGATAAAGATTTTAGACGAAGTCGTTCATCCTTGTTATTGCAGTCTTACTGAGTGGTTTAGCATGAAGCCATCCTTCGTTTATCTTAGTCATTAAGTTTTACTCATTCAGTTTCCTTAATGGTTTTTGTGCGGGACCTTCCATCACCCGTCCATCATAGCCAAACCGGGAACCGTGACATGGACAATCCCAAGAACGCTCGGCCTCATTCCATTCCACCTCGCAACCCAAATGAGTACATGTCGTATCCACGAGAAATAAATGACCCTCGGGGTCTTTATAAGCGCCAGCTCTTCTTCCGTTATGGATGACGACTGAACCCTCATCTTGCCCGAGCTCATCTGCCTTTCGATGAACCATACCTATCTTACCTGTTACCAATTCCTTAGCAACATTGGCATTCTGAACAACAAAATTTTTAATGCTGGGATCGCCTATAAAGCGCGAAGGTGTGAATAATTCTGTATAGGGGTTGTCTTTACGCTGGATCTGATCGCTAATCAGTCTGGCTGCTAACGTCCCCTTTGTCATCCCCCACTTCGCAAATCCAGTTGCAACATACATATCTTGATCATTCGAGGTGATCTGTCCAATGTAGGGGACTTTATCAAGGGTAATTAGATCCTGAGTAGACCAGCGGAAGGGAATGCTCTTGATACCAAACAACTTCTCGCCGAAAGCCTCTAGATTCTCATAGTGTTGATATGTACAGATACCTTGTCCCGTCTTGTGGCTATCTCCACCTACGAGAATGACTTGCTCTCCGTTCAGGGAAGCGTCTCTTAAAGAACGATTGGGTTTATCTACGCTCAAATACATCCCCCCAGCAAAGGGCCTCTCCGGCTTGATGGCGACTACGTAAGAGCGTTCTGCATACAACCGTGAGAAGAAGAATCCTCCACCATCAGAGAATGGAAAATGGGAAGTCGAGACGACATGGCTGCACTTTAATTGATGATCTCCATGAAGGGTCCTGAGTGTGAAGGGTCTCTCGTTTTCAATTTTTTTGGATATTGTCGTGTTCTCAAATATCACTCCACCCGCCTTAACGATCTCTTCTACTAATCGTTTCAAGTAAGATAAGGGATGGAACTGTGCTTGGTTGGGTAGTTTAATCGCACCTTTAACGACAAGCGGGATAGGGATACTGTTAGTCCATTCACCAGGAATGCGAAGTTTCTCATAGGCATCAAATTCTTTCAGTAGTTTGTCTAGTGATGAGTCACTTTCAGCATATAAATAGGCGTCTTGTGTTTGCCACGCACAATCAATTTTAAGTTTGTGTACTAATTTCTCCATCCAATCTAGCGCTTCTTGATTAGCACGATAGTACTGGGTGGACTTGTCGAGGCCGAAGTGATTGAGAATCTCATCATAGATGAGACCATGCTGGGCGGTGACCTTGGCAGTGGTGTGCCCCGTCGTACCTTCTAATATTTTACCTGCATCTATTAAGGCAACTTTATATCCTTCCTTCGATAACAGATAGGCTGTAGTTATGCCTGTGATTCCAGCGCCTACGATACCAACGTCTACAGTGATATTCTCGGTAAGTTGCGGGAAATTGGGCAGATCGCTGGATGCCATCCATAAAGACTCGGGATATTGCGGCAGTTCGTTTGACGATCTATTGATTTCATTCATAGGGATAGTGCCTCCTTATTATTATGCTTATGCTAGTTATTGCCATAATCTCTTCAGGGGAAACTAAAATTTACTTGAAGTAGCGATGAAAGAACAAATTGCTTGCTACAAGATCTTAATTTTGACCGATGATTTGATCGGTCTTACCTTGGAGGTCGACAAGTCTCATGATGACAGATGCAGCTTGTGTAGTATCGTTCTTAATCCATTGACGGTTCACGAAACGAGCACTTCTAAGTACTGATAATATTTCTCATTATCATGTGATTTAAATCACAAGTTGGTCTTCATTTCTTCTTTAAGATGAAGTTAGGTCCTATATTAACATCTTAAAGCTAAGAAGATTCCCAATGGAATGGAGAAATGCAGGATGAGAGATTATACATTTGAGGACATGAAGATGATCGAAAGAAAAAATTTAGGTGCCGATGTCCCTCTTGAATTATTTAGAGCTATTAGACTTATTGGTCTTAATCAAAGTTTACCGGCAGGAGGAAAAGGTACAACAATGACCATAGGCAGACAAATTGGCAAAAGCTTGCCAGTGTCGTCTGTCGAAGAACTTCTTCAACTGATTGAGGATTTGAAAATTGGCATTCCTCACATCGTAAGTAGGAATGAGCAGGGGATGCGTATCGCTGTTGAAGATTGTTTCTGTGAAGGACTTCCTGTTCAAGAGGGCAGGATGGTTTGTGATCTTGAAGGGGCTATTATGGAAGGCGCACTAATGAAGATTTACAATAAAAGAGTGACGGCTAGAGAAGTGAAATGCAATGTTAACGGAAATGAACGTTGTGAATATGAACTGAGATTCTAGTAGTTGGGATCATAATATATATGAATGACATATTGTCATTCAAAGTGGAGGTTGAATTCTAATGGAAAAGAAAGAATTACTACAAGTGAAAGAGTACAATCAGGACAAATTCACCAAACGGATTCTATTTACAAGCGGTGAAAGTGTAGTCTTTGTATTAAACTTTATGCCAGGACAACAACTACCGACGCATCAGCATCCAGGAACAGCAGTATTTATCCTTGTGCTTGATGGAGGCGGAACAGTAACGGTGAATGGAGAAGAATCTGCTTTAGTTAAGGATGATGTCATCTCCTGCGAGGGAGAAGAACAATTTTCTTTCAAAAATACGGGAAGCACCCCGACTAGTCTCTATGTCGTTCTAAGTAAGATTCCAGATGAAAGATATGTTCAGAATGTATAATGGATATCATTCTAAGCATTATCAGATAACCAGAAGATTATATATGGATAGAGAAGTTGATGATGAATCTAACGCCTCTATCCATATTTTCTTACCCAATCTTTTGACTGGGCAATATAACGCCTATTTGCTTCTAATGTCCGTTTTTGTAGGAGGAAATTCGACGTAACATCTTTTTGTCTTTAATCATTCGGAAATGGGACATAGACGGAAACAAATTGGCTTCGATGATCCAGACGTGACCCTTCTGATCGAATCCAATATCCAGACCGTAAATGCGATGGCCAGGGAACAAGCGGTCCAACTGCTTGGCTGAACGCACTGCCACATGTTTAAGTTTGTGCTTTAACTTGGTTTTAGACTTGTTTTTGAGCGATGACTGCTCCAATGCTGAACTTACCTCCATTAGCTTTCCATTGCTTCTTTCTATATTGGATACGATGTAACCATGACCCACCACTTTGGCTACCTTACCGGTAACTTTCCATGTACTATGGTGGCGTCTGCGCTGTACTATCACACGCATGTCGAAGGGACGCCCATGAACTGTAGCACGCGAGATAAGGCGCTGTACCATATATCCCTGAGAATTGATATGCTTATTTAGGTAATTGTAAGCATCCTCTAGACCATTGAAGTTCATTTTTTTATTTTCTATATGGATCTCGTAGCGATCTTCACCTAGATTTATTACTTGGTAAATACCGCGTCCTCGGCTACCGCCAATTGGTTTAACGATAACTTGACCGTACTTACTGATTAGATATTGAAAAGATTGGTCTGTGAACTGTTCTGTGTGTGGAAGGTAATGGGTTAACTTAGAAGAGTGATCCATATACCTATACTTAAGCCATTTATTCTTACTCAGTCTCAGTGACATGGGTATTCATCTCCTTTCGTAGAGAAAATCCGATATCCTGCAAGTAAATTTCAAGTAACACTAAGAATGCTTCAATATCTTGATGGGTAATATCCCCGATATTCGCGATTCGGAATGTTTTTAATTCCTCGATTTTACCGGGATAAATCGTAAATCCCTGAATGTAAAAAAAATCGTGCATATTCTGAAAATCGTATCCATCACAATCGGGTTCGCTAATGGAAGTTACCAATTTGGAATGGTATTGCTCCGAGACAATATGGTTCAATCCCATTCGATGGATACCCTGGGTTAACGATTCCCACGATCTTGTGTACCTCTCATATCTTTGCTCGATACCCTCAAGCATCAATTCAGAAATCGCTTGTTTGAGAGCGTAAAGAGTCTGAATCGGGGCGGTGAATCGCATTTGTTGATGTTGAAGGAAATACTTATACTGATCATACAAATTCAAGTAATAACTTCTTGGGCGAACTTGCTTGAGATCCTCGAATGTTTGTTTGCTGGCAATAACAAAGGATACACCGGGTAGTCCTTGAACATTTTTGTTGGAGCTTGCCACGAGATAACGGATGTTCATATCCTCCATCTGAATGGGAACCGCTCCAAATGAACTTATGGCATCAACGATTAGTTCTATTTCGTACTTCTTGCACAAATCACCTAAGGATTGAACATCGTTTAATAGACCTGTAGTCGTCTCATGATGGACTACAGCGAGGTGGGAGATCGGCTGGTCGGCACTTTGGAACAATTCTTCTAAAGCGTCCAAGTCTACTGACTTGTCGGGAGGACTTACAAATTCAAGGAAGTGTATTCCGTACACGGTAGCGATTTCGCACATTCGTTTCCCGTAAGCACCATTATTAATGATAATTACCGTATCTTCACCAATGACCGAGCTTAGAACAGAATCCACCGCTGCTGTTCCTGAGCCGCCAAACAACACGCAAGTGTAATGTTTCTCATCTGCCACAATCCTTGTTAAATTAGTCGATACTGATTCCATTAACTCACCAAATTCCGTCTCACGGGGGCAAATATCCGGTACGATTTGAGCGAATTTGACCGTATCCGTCGTTGTTGCGGGACCGGGAGTGAGCAGAATGTTTCTTTGTACATGTCTCATGGTTGATCTTCCCCTTGTTGACTTAAGGAGTCAGAGTTTAGGAACTTGCGTAGTCGGTCCTTGACCTCGTAGGGCTTGATATGGGGCCGAGGGAGATTTTTCTTGGAACCCAAGGCAATTTTTAGATGGAGAAAGGTTAACCCCTTCTCTTTTTTCCACGCCATGATACAGGACTTCAATTGCTCTAAATTATGGACATAAATAGATTTCGTATAGCCACAGGCTGCTGTAATCTCGACAAAATTAATATTGTCAGACACAGTCTTTTGCCCACCGGTCGAGTCATGGGCGTTATTATCTAGTAAAATATGGAGCATATTTGGGGGGCTGTAATATCCGTTTGTAGCTAGGGAGCCCATGCGCATGAGTAGAGCGCCGTCTCCGTCAATGACGATGACATCTTTATTATCCTGCGATAGTGAGAGTCCGAGTCCAACAGAGCTAATACATCCCATAGAACCTACCATATAGAAATTTCCGGCATCGTCTTCGATTTCATATAACTCTCGCCCTGTCTTTCCGGTGGTGGCAAGCTGCACGGTATTGTTGTCTTTTAGAGAGTGAATCATAGAAAGAGCTTCGTAACGTGTGGGTAGTTGGTCGTAGGTGCTTTTCATTTGTTTGAGTGGATGGGATGAAGGTTTAAGTTCTTGGGGTTGCAGGATTTCCTTCTGAAAGGTCCCTTTTTTAACGACAAAGAAGAAAGGGCGATTTCGTCTGATATCCACCATAGCTTGTTGTATCTGGTCTTTCGCTTTCGCTATATCTGAAGATAAATACGCCCAACTTACTTGCATTAGATCTAGCAGGCGAGTTGTGATCTGGCCCATTAATTCATGTTGAGGTTCGTCTGGAATCCCTGGCTCACCGCGGAGACTAACGAACCCAAGTAGCGGAATTCGGAACGTATAATTCAGAGATACTAAGGGAGAGACGGCATTCGCCAGCCCCGAGTTTTGCATGAGAACAACGGGGTATTTCCCTCCCAAGTAAGCACCACTTGCTATGGCGAGCACATCGCCTTCGTTCGTAGCTCCCACATATTCACAATCATTTATCGCGTAATTGATCAAATTTTTCAGAAAAGAGCAGGGAACTCCGGTATAGAACGTAAATCCGGATTGTTTCAGTTCTTCTCCGAACTGTTTGGTATCGATCATAGGGGATCATCTCGAACCTTGTATGATTTGGGGAGATAATTGGCTTCAGCAATCTTTAACTCCTCAACTTGCTGTAGTCTAAATATCTCTTCTACGGTAGCTACAGTGTCTTCCACAGCAAGGAGGTTTTGATCTTTAAAAATGGTTTGGGATATGCTCTGCATCGCGTTGATTGAAGCCCGTAGATTATGGTTAGCCCAGATAACCGTACTAATCCCCATTTCTTTAAACAAAGATGTTGGCGTGGAATAATACTTGGTCGGAACAATAATAATGGGGGTTTTACTCTTCCACTCGTTCATGAATGATTGTATCTCAGAGGCATTCGATCTTTTACTGTGTACCAGTATGGCGTCGGCTCCGGCATGCTCATACGCCTCGGCTCGCCGCAGCGTCTCTTCGAGGCCCAAACCTGCAATAAAGGCTTCAACTCTAGCAACGACGACAAAGTCACCGTCGTTTTGGGTATCCTTCATCGCCTTTATTTTTCCGCAGAACTCATCGATATTGGCGAGGGGCTGTGGTCCGCTGTCAATAAAGGAGTTTGTTTTGGGGAACAGTTTATCTTCGATACATACGCCTGCGATATTGCGCTGCTCCAGTTTTTGTACTAATCTTCTCGCATTATTGAAGTTTCCGTAACCCGTGTCCCCATCCAGCAATATGGGTATCTTCGTCGCATCGCTCATGAACTCAAGCACATCAAGTACCTGTGTCCAGGAAGCCTCGTTACTGTCTCGAACGCCCATCGATGATGAAATAGATAGTCCGCTAGCCCAGATTCCTTTAAATCCGGCTTCCTCCACGATTCTCGCAGATAAGCCATTGTGGGCCTCCATTAAATATTCCGTATCTTGAGATTGAAAGATACGCTTTAATTGAGTCGATTTATTCATTGGATCTATCCTTTCTTTATCATCTTTTTGTTATGTCTTATCGTATATAGCATCTCTTTGGTAGGGAGTTTGGTAAACAGATTGTGCTGAGGTCTTGTATTCGCTTCTATGATCCATATCTGTCCGTTGTTGTCTATGGCTAGATCAATGCCAAGCTCACGAATATCCCGAAATTTCTTGTCGAGCGTTCCCGCAACGGTCATTGAAATATGCTTAAGATTGTCAATACATTCTTTAACTTTCTCTGTGTTGCCTTCAAATATCGGGAACAGTACTTTTTCTAACGTTGCCGCCTGTCCTCCCTTATGATAATTGGTAATGTAACGATTTCGGGGCGCAATTCGAGCTACCATGCCGGAGATGCCCCATTCAGACTTAGGTTTTTGCAAATACATTCTAATATCAAATACTTTTCCATGATAACGCCCTAAATCTATACCGTTTTGAACGATATATTTTTTGGACGATTTGTTATAGATCTGTAAAGTTCGAGACAACTTAGAAAGCCCGACACGTTTACGTGTCGATCCTTGTCTAATCTCATAATCGCCGGTAGAAGTATTGCGGATTCTCAGAATGCCCGATCCGCCACTGCCGCCGTCTGGTTTCAGGAAGACTGTAGAATGTGTTCTCAGCATGTGAATCGCTCTTGAGGGAGTCAGCCACTTTGTTTTGGGTATATGAGGGTGCAGGGAAGGGTTTTTTTGCATGATTTTGTGTTTAATCATTTTTCCCTTTATTGAGTGTTCTGACATGGATCCCACAGCCTTATCATTTGGCATACAACCATTTTACGGCTATAAACTTCACCAGTGCTGTTGCATATCGGTATTACAGGAATAGTAAATGTATTCATATTAGCCTCCTTCATTTCCTCCGCTATTCTTGAATTCAATAACATACTATGGAGGTAAGACTTTGCCTAAACACTTCATAAGCCTATTTTCTGAAAATGTCTTTAGTTGGATGTCGGTAAAAGCGAATTTTACATGGGGAGTAGAAGCTGTATATAGTTTGTCTTCCATATATATGGGCAGTAAGAGGATGAAATCTCCAAATCTATTCATATTTGATATATTAATGTCCGATAGTAATAGGGATATCAGAAATATGAACT
This sequence comes from Paenibacillus sp., assembly GCA_036496075.1. Lineage (GTDB taxonomy): Bacteria > Bacillota > Bacilli > Paenibacillales > Paenibacillaceae > Paenibacillus_AQ. Next base: position 268,168 of record DASXLR010000133.1, read on the forward strand.
AGAGGAGAGATCAGATGAAGTACAATCGAGAACGAAGGTCTGGAGTAGATAAAAGATGGAAGAGCTTAGCCTTGACCTTCATTGTATTGTTATGGGCCGTGATGAGTTTACCAGGTCCCGTTAACGCAGCAGCAGAAGAAGAGGAAGTTATCTTGAATTGGGTGGAAGGTTCAGGTCAACAAGTAACCCTTGGTGACAAAGCGAAGCTGACACTTCAGACGGGGCTTGTGTATTTGAATGGTGAGGATACCGTGAAGAATAAGCTTGACTATGGTATACAACCAAACAATAAGGAGATCGGTTCTGTTTTTCCAATGGACGAGAACGAGTCGTGGGTCGTATATTTTGACTATGATGATGTAGGCCACGTTAAAGATGAAGAGAAGAATGATATTGATGCTGACGCATTGCTTCAGAGTTATGTGGAGGGTACAGAGGAAGCTAACAAGGAGCGAGAACCAGAGAGACAACTTTTTGTGGATGGATGGGATGTTGCGCCCGTCTACGATGAGAACCTTCATAGTCTGAAATGGTCTCTTCTTGCCCACGATAATAATAAGGAGACGATTATTAACTATAACGTTCGTTTGTTGACTCGCGAAGGGTATGTTTCGGCAATTCTAGTATCTGATCCCGCTCATTTGGAAGCAGATCGTAAATCATTTGAGAGTATGGTATTATCCAACTTTTCGGTGAATTCGGGGGAAAGGTACGAGGATTTCGACGAATCGACCGATAAGTTGGCTGAATATGGCCTAACAGGTCTTATTGTAGGTGGCGCAGGTTTAGTAGTAGCTAAGAAAGTCGGTCTCATCGCATTGATCGTTGTATTCTTCAAAAGATTTGGAGTCGTTGTCGTGGCGGCCATTGTCGGGGGATGGCGTGTATTACGTGGCCGTTCGAAGAAGAAGGATGAAGAACCTACATACCCAAATTCAAACGAACCACCTACAGATCAGAATATGTAATATGATGAAATAGGACCCGAAAGAGGGACACTTTGAAGAAAGGGACCCCTCTTTGGGTCTTTGAGTATTTATAATGGATGACGAAATCAAGTACCCATACATTCTATTATTTATTAGCGTCTGAATGGAGGGAGCATACTCTGTTACGACCTTCATGTTTAGCTTTATACAATGCTTTATCTGCCTGTTCAACTAGGGAAGCACCACTAGAATCAGGAACTGTATCTGGATAAGTAGAGACACCGATTGAGATGGTTATCGGAAGAATGTCATGATCCGGGGTGATGAAGGTGTGGCTTTGGACGGATGATCTTATGCGCTCACCGATCACAAGAGCATGACTATGGGGACAGTCCAATAATAGTATAGTGAATTCCTCACCGCCGTTACGAGAGACGATATCAAAAGATCGTGAATATTCTAGTAGTACCTGTCCCATTTGCTTCAAGACTGCATCTCCAGCTGAATGACCGAAGGTGTCGTTAATGGATTTGAAATGGTCAATATCAATGGACAGTAAGGATAGCTTCTCTCCTCGCTGTTTAGCAAGAGATAGTGTATTTTTTAGCGAATATTCAAATTGTCTTAAGTTATTAAGCTGGGTTAGGTGGTCAGTGTAAGCTCTCTTCTCTAGCTTCATGAGTAGTTCATTTGAAGAATGGATATGTTCAGTAATGAGAAAAGCTAATAGGCCTCCGATTATGGCAATGACGAATTGAATAGGATAGAAGGTCAATATTAGATCGATGTCATATAAACATAAGTACAATATACACAAAATGATTAATAAACTAAGGAGATTCATGAGATTGAGCTTGAATAACCTTGATCTGTTCATTCGTGTGATGTAGCTACATACGAACCCGATCACGATGAATCCTATGAAGCTAAGGATAGAGGTAAACGTCAGCCCATAGAGCAGAATGCGCCCCACACCTATAACAATAGAACTTATAACAGCAGGGGTACCCCCCATGTAAATGGCAATGATAACGATGAAAAGATGTCGAAGATCTACATACGTATTGGCGGCTACAGGAATGCTGTAATACATAAGAATGATACCAAATAGACCGAAGAGAAGGCCCGAAGTATATTTGACCTTCAATGTAGGTGAAGAAACACCGATAACGTGATTATTAGAAAGCATCCCTGAGAAATATAAGCAAGTAACTATAATACATACGTTAACGAATAGTGTACTGATCATCTTATGTTAATCCTCCTGGTGTTAGAAGCACTTTATTGTAGCGGATTTAGGCAGTCGACATCAAATGGAATAGTTATAAATACTTATTATACACCAAAGGGCACGCAGGGAATAAACCTTGCGAGCCTTTTTGCGCTTGTAGAACATAGGGAAGTATCTTATTCTCCCAAACAAAATAATGGATTTGTCATACATAGTTTTCATAAAATTGGCACATGATACTTGACAAATCTATGCATCAGGAATCGACGGAGGTGACAAGAGCATGAACAAGTCAAGAAGGTCTCAGGGCTTAATATCTAACACGGGCTTGAACTCAACGTCTGTGTTAGGTCTTCCAGCGCCACCTATTGAAGAGGAACCTATTCAGCAAGACCTAGATCGAAATATAGAGATGGCGAAACGGATCTTTGCAGATTGCTCAGACATGGTATATCGGAACGTTCAGGTAGCGCAAGGTAAAGAGGCCTTAATATTCTATATCGAGGGGATTGTTGACTCACAAGAGATTGAGATGTATATGCTGAGACCCTTTATCCAAGGTTATGTAGATGAGGAAGAAGAGAGTTCTGTACAATCCCCTGAAGATACGCGTGTATCTCTCTTACAAGCTACAAGGGCTACAAATTGGGGACAGATTAGTACATCTATCATTAACGCAGGTGTCGTGCTTCTAATGGATGGAGATAGTGAAGCCTATCTTTTCAATGTGAAGGGAGGCGTAAGGCGTGGTGTTGAGGAACCCCAGACAGAGTCGGTTATTCGGGGTCCAAGAGAGGGGTTTACGGAAGCGCTCCGGGTCAATACAGCTCTAATCCGCTTTAGGATTAAGAATCCGAAACTCAAGATGGTTAATTATGTTATTGGTGAAGAGACCAAGACAGATGTGGTCTTGACCTATATTGATGGATTAATTGATCCTAAACGGCTTCGAGATGTAAAGAAGCGACTAAAGGATATTAAGATCGATGGCATACTTGAATCAGGTTATATTGAAGAACTCATTGAGGATCATCCCTACTCGCCATTTCCGCAGGTGCAATACACAGAGCGACCGGATACTATTGCTGCACAATTGCTGGAAGGGAGTTTTGCTATTTTAGTAGATGGAACACCTTTTGTATTGGTCGGTCCAGTGACGCTATGGCAACTAATGCAAGCAAGTGAGGATTATTATGAACGTTTCTTTATTAGTAATTTCTTGCGGTTTATTCGGTACCTCTTCTTACTTATTGCTATATTTCTGCCGGGACTTTATATTGCCGTGACAACGTATCACCAAGATATGTTGCCATCGACACTTATACTTAGTATAGCGGCAGCTCGGGAGGCCATCCCCTTCCCAGCTCTTATTGAAGCGCTAATGATGGAAATTGCATTTGAAGCTCTTCGAGAAGCAGGGATTAGGCTTCCCAAAACGGTAGGGCAAGCGGTCAGTATTCTGGGTGCACTCGTCATTGGACAGGCAGCTGTGGAAGCAGGAATTGTATCTGCACCTATGGTTATCGTGGTGTCTTTAACAGGAATTGCATCCTTCACAATTCCACGGTTTAATTTAGCAATTACAGTTCGCTTATTACGATTTCCACTGATGATCATGGCAGGGTTTCTAGGTCTATTTGGAATGATTATTACTACGATATGGATTTTAGTACATATATCACAACTTACATCCTTTGGCGTTCCGTATCTATCCGGGATAAGCCCATATCATAAGGATGATCAAAAGGATATTTTCGTTCGTGTTCCTTGGTGGAAAATGATTAATCGACCTCACGGAATGGCTAGGGATAACCCCGAGAGAATGAAAAATGATATCAATGGTGCACCTAAACCTGAAAAAAGTTGGTGAAAGTAATCATGAGAAAAATGTGGATCGTGACTGGCATGTTATTGGTCTGTCCTATATTCGTATCAGGTTGTTGGGACCGTAAAGAAATAAATGATATTGCCTTCGTGGTAGGTACGGCAGTAGATAAGGAGGGGGCAGAGTACCGTACTAGTGTCCAGATTGCCCTACCCAGTGAGCTCGGAGGAGCAGGCGGCAAGGGGGCTGGTGAGGGAAAGGGATGGTATCTGGAATCTAAATTAGGGAAAACGGTTGGCTTGGCAAATTTAGAGGATCAGAGAGGTAACTCACGTACGCTTAACTATTCCCACCGTCGTTCTCTTCTCATAGGAGAAGATATGGCACGAGAAGGGATAGCTTCTATGATGGATGCATCTATGAGAATTCCACAGAATCGACTTCTTTCTATGGTGGCTGTGACAGAGGGACCTGCCTATAATGTGCTAAATAGTGATGCTCCCATGGAGCAATTCCCAATAGAGATGGTTCGAGAACTTATTGTTAATAATACGAAAAAGCCTATTACAATTAAAGATTTACTGAATGATCTATTATCGGAAGGAATCGATCCTGTTCTGCCTATATTTAAGGTTGGAGACTCCGTACCTCCTAAAGTAGGTAAACCCCAAAAGAATATTGAAATTGATGGTCTAGCTGTATTTAAAGGCGACCGAATGGTGGGAACCTTAAAGAAAGATATGGCTACAGTGACCACTATTGCTATGAATCAAAACAAAAATCTAGAAATGAAAATTCCTGCTCCCAAGGGAACTGGAATTTTATTAGTTGGGTTCAGCGAGAATGATGTAAAGATGACTCCAAACATACAAGGGGACAATGTAAAGATGACTATTCATATTCATATGAGGGGGAGGGTTACTGAGAATGCATCGAATTATAGTCCTTCAGAGGATATAGCTATGAACGAGCTGGGACAAGTGACAGAAGAGCAAATTACACAAGACTTAACCAAGGCACTTGCGATTATACAACAGCAATATCATGCTGACATATTAGGATTCGGACAAAGTATACACCATAAGAAGCCAAAGGAATGGAAGCGTCTGAAGGATAGATGGGATGATCTATATCCTCTTGTCAAAGTAGAGATTAAGGCAGATGTGTTGATTGAAACGGAAGGACAAGTGCTTGAGCCCATCGGAATACCAGCGGAGGAGATTGTCCATGACTAATCTAGTGGTGATATTTCTAGTGATTATGGCCCTAATATTGTTACTGGATTGGAAGGTTCTTCGTACACTTCCTCCGTCCAATCGGTGGCTTACTTGTTCTATGCTGATTTTAAGTTTAGTTATTTTTATATATAACTTGAAATTTGAGAAAAGAATGCCCCCAACGGTATGGATTGGGAGAATCATTGAGCGGTGGGCACCTTTTAAGTAGTGAGTATATGAGGAGGAGATTGGTGTGGAGAAAATAACTTATCGTCAGATTGTTATTCTCGGTATCATATATATGTTACCGTTTGCCATAAATCAGATTAGTCCGAGCCCGATATTGCCTGCGAAACAGCATACTTATGTGTCGTATATGCTAGCAGCCCTGATATTTGTAGTTATCTTATGGATGTTAATGCGGAGTGCTAAGCGTTTTCCTAATCAGGATTTGTTTCAATCACTAACCGCAAGGTTCCCTGTGCTTGGAAGAGGAATAGGATTCCTATATCTTTTATTTTTTTTCTACATATTAGCTCGTGATATAAGGGTTATGGTTGACTATACCAACGTGATACTCCTACCAGGTACGCCGCTATTCTTTATTGCTTTATGTCTCGTGTCAACAGCTACTTATATGACACGGGGAGGTATACGAACATTGACATCTCTGACGGAGTTATTGGGACCGATTTTTATTTGGAGTCTATTTTTTATGCTGGTTGTTTTATTTAAGGATTTTGATATGGAGTACATTATGCCAATCTTTCATTTCAATATCCCGGGTATAGGTGAGGGGACTTGGCTCGTCTTATCTTCAACAGGGCAGATTATTGCGCTCCCCTTCATTATTTCTAGTAAGGATTACCGATATCGTGATCCTCTGTATTCACTCTTGATAGGTACCTTATTGATTGTTATGGTGGCGGTCATGTTATTATTAGTCCTAGGTGTGCCTGTTGCTGAAAGACTCGTGTACCCTAGTTATGAATTAGTTCGGCAGGTCAAAATAACAGATTTCTTGGATCGATTTGATCTTGTGTTGGTCTCCTTTTGGTATCCTCTCATCCTTATTAACATGGCCACGACGCTGTACATTATTTGTTATGGACTTAAGGTGATGATGCCTTCTGTGTCTGGTAAAATGATGGCAGCGCCTGTCGGTTTACTGGCATTTTCCTGTGGAGCATGGTTTTTTCAGGATGCGCTTCAAATATTGAATTTTAATCATCAGTGGACATGGATTGCCGTCATATTCGAGATTATTATTCCCATTGGCATTTTTGTAATGCTTAGACCTCGTAAAACTCCCTTGAAATCATAAACAATGGCAACTTATAGTGCATGTTCAAAAAGTCGACTATTCCCATAACTTATGCTTACGATGCTGCATTTTTTCAAAACGCTTCAGAAGGTGAGTTCAGGACCTCTTAAAGATGATACAATAAACTCAAGTTAACCCAAAAAGAAGAAAAGAGGGATATATATGGCTCAAAATATGAAGGGTAAAGTGGTAGCTTTGGCGTGTTCTCGTAAAGCAGCTGAAATGGGTACATTAGTAGAGAAAATGGGAGGAACTCCACGACATCGCCCAAGTCAGGGTACTGTATTTCTAGACGATGAGAAGCTTCGCGAAGGTATCCTATCTTGGACAGATAACCCACCACAATGGGTTATTTTTACGACAGGTATCGGACTGGATGCTATTTTTGAGATGGCTGAAAGGATGGGGCTCGCGGAGAAGTTTCATGAGGTGTTATCCCAATCATCTATTGCAGCTAGGGGATATAAGACAGTAAATGCGTTGCGGAAACGTAATTTAACGCCTTTAGTACGAGATGATGATGGAAGTACAGCCGGGCTTATTCGTTCTTTTGAGCCATACGATCTCAAAGGGGTTAGTGTAATTGTTCAACTGCATGGAGATCCGGCTCCGAAGTTGATGGAGTGGTTAGAAGAGCAGGAGGCTACAGCAAGCCAACTTTTACCTTATCGCCATGTTCCTCCAGAGCAGGAGCAGCTTGAGCAGCTCGTGGCTGACATTGTTGGAACTAAAGTGGACGCTGTTACTTTCACGAGTGCACCCCAATTTCGATTCTTAGCGGAGTATGCTCGTGAGCAGGGACAATTACCTTTACTAATAGAGGCATTCGCTGGACCTGTAGTGGCCGTTGCAGTAGGCAAAATTACAGCGCAGGCACTTAAGGAAGAAGGGATTGAGCGGATTGTTATACCCGAAGAAGAACGAATGGGTAGCATGATGGTAGAGTTAGGTCGTTACTTCTTAGCTCAGTCGGAAGTGGCTGTGACTACGCAAGATCAGGAATAATTGATATTCCGAATTAGGCTCACACCCAAATCATTAAGCCGCAGCTTGCTTCCTATGGGAACAGCTGTGGCTTAATGGTGTATTTGAGCTAGATATCTGTTATTTAACAACTTGCTTTGTTGCGTAGCTCCTAACTATGACCTTCGTATTGATTTTCTTCCGAAATCGCAATAAAATAATATTTGGAAACGTTTTCTTGGATTGCAAGCTAATTAGTACTATGGGATGAGTCTAAAGAGAGAGATAAGAATATAATAAGTAATAATGGTAAACTAGAGAAAGACTCGAATGATGGAGAGAGGATTTCCCCAATATTAATCAATTGGATTTCTACGCTAACTAGTTGTTTATCATTGATAATATTAGTGAATTAAAGAAGTATGAACTGGAATACTTCTTCCATATAAAAAGGGTTTTTCTTATCCATGTTGAATGCTATTAATAGCATAATCAGCAGGATGAATTACTATTAAGAAGTGAGGATTTGCAAGGTAAAGATGCTGTGTTTGTAGATTATGCTCGACAGCCTATGTCTTGGTTAGAGAAGGAGGAGTATTAGATGAATACAAATAAGAAATGTCTACTATTAGGGAGCTATACACATCCCAAGTTTCATCCACTACAAGGGGTTGATACGCAGGTTAGTCACATCTTGAACGATGTGATGACTGTACAATGTAGTGAGAATAAGAATATGCTACTAAGTAATAATATTCAGCAATTTGATCTTGTTATATCTTATGTTGATCTGTGGGATGAGAAGATTTCTCCACAGCAAACGGCAGGTCTTTTATCTTATGTAAGTAACGGTGGAGGCTTGTTGATCATTCATAACGGGATCTCACTAGGAGATCGTTACGAATTATCTCAACTTATGGGAGCTAAATTTAATGGGCATCCTCCATATCAGCGGCTATCCTTCCGTGTTAGTGGAGAAGGTCACGATATTACAGAGGGTATTGAATCTTTTGATATGGAGGAAGAACCATTTCAATATCAATTCGATACTTTTACGGAGAAGCATATCCTATTAGAATATAAATTAGGTGATTCATGGCATCCGGCCGCATGGACTCAAGCGTATGGTCTTGGGCGTGTTGCATTCTTGATGCCAGGGCACCATGAGCCTTCATTCATGCATCCGATGATAGGTCAGCTCATTCTACAAGCAGCACAGTGGACGGCTAGGTAGCTTATATTGAACGCTTGGAATTCTTTTCGAAGTATGGAGTCTAAGAAACACACACTTGAAGATATGGGAGGTAATGAACATGAGTGATCTGTTTAAGAAAGCTATTTCTTTGGGATGGGGCCTTACGATGGTCAGCAAGGAGAAGGTTGAGAAAGTGGTGGATGAGTTAGTGAAGCGCGGGGAACTCGCGCCTGATGAGTCCAAAGCGTTAGTGAACCGTCTTATTGAACGTGGTGAAGAAGAACAATCTCAGTTCAAATCTGTCATAAATGATCAGGTTAAGAAGATATTACATGAAATTAACGTGCCTACTACTAGTGATGTTACGAATCTAGAACAGCGTATCGCTGTCTTGGAGCAGAGGATTTCGGAACTAGAAGCACCACAGGTAGTACAGGAAGCACCACAGGTAGAATAATGGCCGTACGCATTAGGCATACGGGGCGCTATAGAGAAATTGCTATGGCGCTTATACGTCATGGCTTTGGGTACATGGTCGAAGAACTAGGTCTGTTCCAAGTTCTTACGATGCCTCGCCGCTGGATTACACATGAATCGGTGGAATCCAAAACGTTAGGAGAGCGAATTCGCCTTGTGCTAGAGGATCTGGGGCCCACGTTCATTAAGCTGGGTCAGCTTGCAAGTACACGGACAGATTTACTTCCAGAACCTATCATTCAGGAACTTGTGAAGCTACAAGATCAAGTTCCTCCTTTCTCATCGGATACGGCTAGAGGGATTCTGGAACAAGAATTAGATATATCTATTCAGGATATGGTGTCTTGGTTCGAAGATGTTCCGATTGCCGCGGCTTCGATTGGACAAGTTCATATGGCTAAGCTAAAAACTGGGGAAAGGGTAGCGATCAAGATCCAACGCCCAGGTGTTCTAAAAATGATCAGTAGAGATCTTGATATTGTAAGTGATCTTACGGCTTTAGCAGAGAAACGCTGGCAGTGGGCTAGACAATATCAGCTTAGTCGAATTGTTCAGGAGTTCTCAAGATCCATGCTAGCAGAACTTGATTACAGTCATGAAGCACGTAATACGGAGAAAATAGCACTGCAATTCACAAAAGATGCTCATATTCATATTTCAAGTATCTATTGGGAATATACCTCTTCACGTGTGCTTACTATGGAATTTGTAGATGGGATTATGCTTAGTCGTCGCGAGGAATTAGTCAACAAGGGTTTCGACTTGAAGGAAATTGCGGAGCGTGTTGTTAATGGGATGTTTCATCAAATTTTTGTTGAAGGTTTCTTTCACGCCGACCCTCACCCAGGCAATATCATGGTAAGGAAAGACGGGAGTATTGCCTTTATTGATTTCGGTATGGTGGGTCGTGTCAGTAATGATATGAAAGACCATTTGTCGGGATTGATTATCGCTTTAATGCGTAAGAATACAGATGGTATGGTTCGTGCAGTGTTGAAATTAGGGTTGTTACCAGATGATGGTGATATTTCTGCGCTTAGAGCCGATTTAGATCGGCTTCGAGATGACTATTATGACGTGCCATTTGCGGAGATTAGTATGGGCAAAGCATTAAATGATTTGTTCGGTGTAGCGAGACAGCATCAGATTATGATTCCACCTGATTTAACGTTGCTGGGTAAAGCGTTGTTAACATTAGAAGGTGTAGTTGAGAAACTGGACCCTTCTTTAAGTATTATTGATATGGCAGAGCCGTTTGGAAAGAAACTATTGAAGGAACGTTATAGCACGGGGCGAATACAGAAAAGGGTGTTTGGTGGAGTGACCAACCTACTTGAAAGTATGTTGGAACTACCAGGACAAGCTAGGCAGATTTCTTCGCTCATCAGTAAAGGTAAGCTCAAAGTAGAAATTAGTGTGCCCGAATTACAGGCCGTGATGCGTAAAATGGACCAAATCAGTAATCGGCTGTCTATGAGCATTGTGTTATTAGCCTTTAGCATTATCATGGTGGGGCTAATTGTCGGATCTGCCCTCAATCATCAGTCTTCGATATTGTGGCATTTCCCTGTCATTGGCATCGGATTCGGTGTGGCCTTCTTAATGCTGATATGGTTATTGTATGGTATTTTTAAATCTGGAAGATTCTAGATTTAATGCCGATTTTGAAACGAAATGTGAGGTCGGTATGCAGATTACCGGCCTTTTTTGCATGCTGACGTGTTACAATGTACCATGAGTGATAAGGTTATCGGTCTTTATTATTTTGTGCAAGTTAAGGTGTGGGGTACGATGTTAGAAATAGCTGTCTCAAAGGCGATAAGCTATTCTTTAACTTGTGTATGAAACGTTGGCCCCGAGTGGAACCCTTATAGTGCGTGTTCAAAAAGTCGACTATTCAGCATCATAGCTTATGCTTACGATGCTGCGTTTTTTCAAAACGCTTCAGAAGGTGAGTTCAGGGCGGAAGAAGGAGTAGCGAAGTTACATGTTTTCTAAGAAAACGACTTCGTAAGCATACGCTAACAAACCTACATGAGCAACGGACTCCGAAGTTGAACTCAGATTCGATGCCGAATATTCTTCTAGTGTTACTTCGTGATCAATAGATGACTTTTTGAACAACCTCTATAGTAACGATAGGACATTTACTTAAGTAGCACCTTCAGGTGGATGGATTTACCGTTTGAGATAGACTTGTGATTCTTGGCAAGACCAACCGTTTAAATTAAAAAAATAAATAATATAAGATGAGGTGAAGGATTTGCCGAAATTTCAAGACTTAGGCATATCGCCAGAATTAGTTAAAGTTCTTCAAGTGCAAGGGATTACTGAGCCTACGCCTGTACAGCATGAAGCCATTCCGCTGTTGTTAGCAGGTCGTGATGTCATTGCCCGTGCTCGAACTGGAACAGGGAAGACGCTTGCTTTCATGTTGCCTATCATGATGAAGATTGACCCAAACCGTCAATATCCACAGGCTTTAATTGTAGCACCGACACGCGAGTTAGCGCTGCAGATTACGGAAGAAGCACGGAAGCTTGCACGTAACACAGACGTTAAAATTCTTGCTGTCTATGGTGGACAAGATGTAGAGAAACAGTTACGTAAACTTGAAGGTGGACGTCATCTGATCATTGGTACACCAGGTCGTTTACTAGATCACTTAGGACGGGGAACACTTGACTTAAACGGAGTCAAAATGCTCGTATTAGATGAAGCAGATCAAATGCTGCATATGGGATTCCTGAATGATGTCGAGACTCTGATTCAGGCGTTGCCATATCGTCGTCAAACGATGTTATTCTCAGCTACAATGCCTGCGGAGATTAAACGAATTGCAGCAGCTTATACGACAGATGCGGAAGACATTATTATCAAAGGGGAGAATTCACTTGTACCACTTGAACATATCCGTCAAGTGGTGGTGGAATGTTCTGACCGATTGAAACAATCAGCGTTGTTCAGCATGCTGAATGAATATAACCCGTATTTAGCTATTATTTTCTGTCGTACGAAACGCCGTGCAAAGATGATTAACGAAGCACTTATTGATGCTGGTTATAATTCGGATGAGCTTCATGGGGATCTTTCGCAAGGTAAACGTGAAGGTGTCATGAAGAAGTTCCGCGAAGCCAAAATCCAATTGCTCGTAGCTACGGATGTGGCGGCACGTGGTTTGGACGTAGAGGGCATTACACATATATTCAACTATGATATTCCTCATGATGTGGAGAGTTATATCCACCGCATCGGTCGTACAGGCCGCGCAGGGGATAAGGGTGTTGCGATTACGTTAGCTGATCCTAAGGATAAGCCGGAAGTACAACGTATTGAGCTTGAAATCCGCTACAAAATCGAAAAAATGCGTTATGAGAATATCGATGGTGTAGGCGAAGTTAAGAAAATGGGCACCTCATCTTCTGCAGGCAAGAAATCGAGAGGCGATAGCGAAGGTGGTCGTGGCCGTAGAGATGATCGTAGCGGTGGTCGTAGAGGCGAAGCACGCGGAGGAAGTAGTCGCGGAGGCGAAGCACGCGGAGGAAGTAGTCGCGTGGGCGAAGCACGCGGAGGAAGTGGCCGCGTGGGCGAAGCACGCGGAGGAAGTAGTCGCGGAGGCGAAGCACGCGGAGGAAGTGGCCGCGTAGGCGAAGCACGCGGAGGAAGTAGTCGTGTAGGCGAAGCACGCGGAGGAAGTGGCCGCGGAGGCGAAGCACGCGGAGGAAGTAGTCGCGTAGGCGAAGCACGCGGAGGAAGTAGTCGCGGAGGCGAAGCACGAGGAGGAAGTAGCCGCGTGGGCGAAGCACGAGGAGGAAGTGGCCGCGGAGGCGAAGCACGCGGAGGAAGTAGCCGCGTGGGCGAAGCACGCGGAGGAAGTAGCCGCGGAGGAAATTCACGCGGTGGTTATGCTGGCGGCAAAGGTCGTCCGCGGAGCAAGTAGACCGTTAAAAGGATAGGGAGGGGCTTAGAGCCTCTCTCTATTTTTGCGTTGAAGGCAGAAAAAATGAAATTAGAGCATAGTTTACGTTTGAGCTGCTCATGATAATACAACATACCTCAAGGTCTGTTATTTGTTGGGGAGGATACGCTAGACTGATTGAGCTTATAGTAACTTGGTTAAGTACAAGAATAACAGTGTAGTTTGAAGGAGGTCCTATCATGTCAGAACATAATCACGTAGTAAACAAAGACGGCGAGTTGGATATGAACAAAGTGGATGACACATTGGACAGAATCAGTGATAGTCGTGTGAATAGTATCTTATCTGACTTTGAAGTGTTTCAGAGCTATTTGAGTAAAAGAATTCGTTTAGCTGAGTCTATCGGGCTGAATGATGAGCAATTGGCACGTACTGCGGAGAAGATTGCCGAATACTTATCTGAGAATGAAGCACCACGTAACCGTGAAGAGAAGCTTCTGCAGGAGCTATGGAAGGTAGGAACGGAAGAGGAACGACATAAACTATCCCATATGCTAGTAAAGCTTGCTCAAACATCGGAATAAGTACGTAAGTCATATATCGCTTCTAGCTTACTCTCATAGCCAACCTTCTCCTGTGCGTTTGGAGGGGGATTTTTTATTATAAAATGGTCTTCACATAGTATAGGTTTAGTTATGGCTCTATTTCATAATCAGTGATTGCTGAAAATAATTATATGCTGATTGTAGCTTCGATACTGGAATTGTCGTGGAGAAGCGTAGCGTTCGCCTAAAAGCTTTCTCTTAGAAAGCTACTTCGAAAGCATACGCTTTGCCCCTAAATTTTAACTGCTAACAGCAGTATATTCAAAAAAATTTGGGGGCAACAGCGATCGGAAGGACAATCCATCCGCGTAGCAGTCATTTATCAACTCGATATATCTTTCAAGCACTGATTTTGGTGTTGATCCTTAGTTATACCTAATATTTGCATTCATACGGATTTTAGGTAATGATTAGAGAGAAAAGTACGAAGAATCGTTCATAACGAAAGCGAGGGTAAATAGATGTCAGTATATAATTTCAAAGCAACGACACCGGCTAACCAAGAGGTTTCATTGGATCAGTACAAAGGTAAAGTGTTGATTATCGCCAACACAGCTAGCCAATGTGGGTTAACACCACAGTATGGAGAACTCGAGAAGCTATATGAGAAATATAAGGATCAAGGATTAGAAGTTCTCGGCTTTCCATGTAATCAATTTGGCGCACAAGAACCGGGTACAAGTGAAGAAGCTGAATCTTTTTGCAAGGTGAACTACGGTGTAACCTTCCCTGTCTTTAGTAAAGTTGAAGTGAATGGTGAAAGCGCAGATCCATTATTCAAATATTTGAGAGAACAACAACCTGGAGTAGGCGAAGACAGCTCTATCGCATGGAATTTCACTAAATTTGTGGTGAATCGTGACGGTGAAGTAACGAAACGTTTTGAACCGAAAGAAGCTCCAGAATCCATGACTAGTCTTATTGAGAATCTGCTGTAATCTTATACAAGCTTATATAGTTAATCAGTACATGTATATATAAACCTAACCTCATGTAACCATGGGGTGTAGCCCGCAATCGTGAATCTCTAACGATGCGGGCTCTTTATTCATTTCAGCCGGAGACTGTATCGAGAGAACAATTTCCAAATGAGCTCTCTTCGGCTAGTGACACCTGTTTTGGAGAAAATCGATTTCAGATGATCTTGTACCGTATAGGCAGAAATATGCAGGACTTGAGCTAATTCCTTAGTAGATAGCCCCTTGGATATCTGTTCTACGATTTCTTTCTCACGCACGGATAAGGCATAGGCCTCGGCTATTAAAGGGAGAGTGTCAGAAGACTTAGCAGGCTCGAAAGAAACCGCTAATTGAGTGAGGCCTGTAGGTCCTTCAAGTCTGCTGGCTACAATGGATAAGTAATTACCATCCTCTATGCGCAGACATATTTTGGCCTTGGACGGCTTTCCACTCGTGTCGATTCCTTCAGCCAACGCGCGCGAACATACCGCTCTAACCGGTCTGGGTAGCGCATCACTATCGAGCTGTTCCAATCCTCGCAGCATGGTCAGCCAATGCTTCGCCACAGCATTGAAGGTCAAAGGAATAAGCTGATCAGATAGCACCATAATGCCATTCCCCTCTTCTTGTAATCCTTGCATATCCTCTGCCGGCAGGCTTAAGGCGAAGGTTCGTAATGTACTGGCGATGAATGGTGCAATGGACGCTATAATAGTACATTCCTCCTCTTGGAAAAAAGGAGAATCTCGGAAGCGAAATAAGGTCAAATAACCCCAGCATGCTCCTTCGCTCATTAGTGCGACCCTCAGTTCATCTCCGAAACCCGCAGGCTGAAGCACTGCCCGGTACCGTCCGCTTCGCTCTAGTTGTCCCTCGGTCGCTCCACTTAATGAAGCCACAGGAACTACCGCATGTGCCAGTTGCTCATATGGATTGAAATCCTCATGTAAATACTCATATTCAAAAATTTTAGAGTGAATATCTTCAACGCCTTGTTCTGTTATGGCTCCGGTTGATAGCAGTGTATTCGGATCTACCGTCGTGCAACAGGCGGCATCAAAGGGTATCGCTTCCCTTAATTTCGTTATAACCGTTTCTTTATATTGCTGTGGTGACATTGGAGTCTCCTGTAATGTGCCCATCAGATGTGTAATAGCCTTCATTCCCTCGTTCATCGCCGAATCCCTTCTAAATCCCACAAATGTGGGATAGTATATTCTACGCTTTGTCCTGATAATTGAGAATAATTCTTATTATATAACAGTAAGCCAGATCATCAAGACAGGAGCGGTTACAATGAGCGATTTAAATTCTTTTACCCATAGAAACTGGGATCATCCCGATGTTAATAAATACGAGGAAACCATTGCTTTAAAAATACCCGGATACCATCTGCTATACGATATGCTTGACCATCTGTTGACGGCACAGTGGGGAGAGCGGTTGTCTGCCAAAATACTTGTGGTCGGGGCCGGCGGGGGACAAGAGATCGTTACGCTTGGCGTAAAGCATAAGTCTTGGAAATTTACTGGGGTTGATCCTTCAGAACGTATGCTGGATATCGCTTCGCGACGTATTGAATTCGTAGGGCTTGAAGATCAAGTATCGCTTATTCATAGCGAGCTGCATGAGTTAGCACTGGGTAAGCTTTATGATGCTGGAACTTGCCTGCTGGTGCATCATTTTATTGAAGGTATAGAACAGAAAAAGCAGCTACTACAAGATATCGCTAATCGTCTTCATGATGGAGCCCCTTTTTTTATTGCGGCAATCCATGGGGATGTGACGAAAGAATCGTGGTCCATACAGATGAATGCATGGAGAAGCCATATGCTGGCTAATGGTATACCCACACAGGAGTGGGAACGGTTTGAAAGCTCCATTGGTGTAGCATCTCATCCCATTCCTACTGTAGAGCTGGAAGCTCTTTTGCGGGATGCTGGTTTCACTAACGTTACACGATATTTCGGGTCTTATCTGATAGACGGATGGTTTGCGATTAAGAACGGGAGTGTGAGAAGCTAATGAAACAAGATATCGTTGTAATCGGAGGATACGGTCATGTTGGCGCGCAAATATGTAGGATATTAGGTGATAAATACCCAGGAGACGTATACGCAGCGGGAAGGAGCCTGGAGCGAGCGGAGCAATTCTGCAGCACTACTGGAGGGAAGGTGAAGCCGCTACGCATGGCACTTGGTGAGCCCGTTAATAAGCATTTGTTGCAGCGGTTTAAGCTTGTTGTGATGTGTCTAGATCAGCAAGATACGTCATTCGTAAAAGCTTGCCTAGAGAGCGGAACTCATTATGTTGATGTCTCGGCGAATGGTCCCTTCTTCAAGCAATTGGAGGCGTTGGATAGATCGGGAGCAGGACAAAAGGCTACAGCTGTTCTAAGTGTGGGTCTCGCGCCCGGTCTGACAAATCTGTTGGCCGGTCAGGCGAAGCTGTTGATGGATCAGACGGAGAGCATTGATATATCCGTTATGCTTGGTCTTGGCGATAGCCATGGCAAGGCAGCGATCGAGTGGACCGTAGACAGCCTGAGCGCATCCTTTAATATCGTGGAAAGAGGCCTAAGTGTTCCGGTCAAAAGCTTTACAGACGGCAAACAGACGGATTTCGGAGGTCGTTTAGGCCGTCATACAGCATATCGGTTTCCTTTCTCAGATCAGTTCACGCTTCCCCGCACACTTAACGTCCCTTCCGTTTCGACCCGTTTATGTTTCGATTCCCATGTAGCTACAGTTTCAATAGCTGGACTGCAAAAAATGGGCTTGATGACCTTGCTACGGGGAAAGCGTGGTCGCAATATAGCAGTGAAATCTTTTGGCAAGCTTCGCTTCGGCTCAGAACGGTTTGCGGTGAAGGTGGATGCCTATGGGTACAAAGATGGGAGTCGCATGGTGGGTGAATATTGTATACAGGGAACTAACGAATCGAAAATAACGGCAAAGACCGCAGCTGTTGTTGCAGAGGCGGTATATGACGCTGCTACACTACCAACAGGAGTGTTTCATTTGGAGCAGCTGTTCGGGATGACTATGGACAAGGAGCACGTATGGTTGACTCTGACAGGTGAAGGAGACGATAGTCCATATTATAAGATCGACGATGTTGAGTGCTGGTCACGTCAAGATCGCATTTGATACCCTCTATTATTTAGAAAGCCGTTTAATATGAAGAACGGCTTACTTTGATTTTTCAAAAACTTTTATGGCTCGTAAGCACACCGGAAACAGCCATATATTTATTAATTCCACCATCATTTCACACGAAATCGGGTTATAAAGCGGGTATTTTAATTGGATGCAATCGTCACCGTTTGCTGGGCTAAAGGGTCAAGCACTGATTTTTGAGATTGAATTTTAAAAAGAACAATTTCGATTTGAAATATACTATTGCTATAAGAAATGTCCAACAACCCATCACATTCGTCTACTATTTTTTTGATATTCTTTAACCCTATGCCATGTGATTGTTTATCAGACTTCGTAGAACGGATTTCTCCATAAAGATTTGTATGAATTTTATTTACAAACGGATTTTGAATCCTCAGGAACAAGCTATCATTAAGATAATGCATATGTATTTTTATATAGCGCTCTACATTCGTTTTTTCTTTGCATGCTTCGATAGCATTATCCAATGCATTTCCCAGAATAACGCTGATCACTGTTGTATCAAGTTCCAGTCGCGGGGGAATGTTTAAATCTAAATTGAAGAGGATTTTATACTTCTCGGCGACCTGTTGTTTGTAATTGATAATCGAATCAATAATAATATTTCCACTATTACAGACTCCTGCTGGATTTTCAATTTTTCCAAGTAATTTATTCAACTCATTTTTGGTTGTTTCTTCTTCTCCAGAATGTAGTTTTGCGCGCAATCCCAGAAGGATATTTTTAAAGTCATGTTGAAACCTAAAGGATTCTTCCTGTATATCTTTTGTCAAAAGATATTGATTTACATAGTAAGCATTTTGTTGTTCCAGCAGCAGACTTTTGTTCTGCGCAGATTGTACACACAAGACACGATCGCTTAAAACAAAAATTAAGAAGTTTATAATGAGCAGACCCACGCAAATAATTGGAAATAAATCAGGATAAGTCCGAAAGAATAAGTTAGAGGATAAATGGGTTACACCCATAATGCTTATCAATGGACAGAAAAATAAGAAAAACCAATACCACCCTGATAAACTACCATTGCCATATGTTTTAGCTATCCGTACTGATATTAACACCAATATTAACATCAGAAGTTTTGACAGAAAGAGGTTAATAATATATCCCTTTGTCGAATAAGCTGTCGACATAGCTACATCGCTAAGAATGATAAGAGCTACGATAAAAAGAGCAGCACATACCCTCCATTTAAGATTTCCCCTATAGAGAAAAGATAGCAGTACAATTAATCCTATATTCAGAGTGAGCAGAACTGTGCCGGGCAGCGGACTAAAGTGTAGAGCAATGCTGCACGCAAAATATAGGAAATAGAGTAATACAAGATTTAATTTCTTCTCAACACGGCAAACGAAACAATGGCTGAAAAAATAATGAATGATAACCGATAGAAATGGGAGTGTTACTAGATAAAACAGTTCTTCTAGGAATATATTATCCAACAAGATTCCCCCTGAATTTCAAATAATTTTTCCTGACGGAGACGCTTTTCTTTTCACTGATGGGTAGCTCTTTGCCAGTTACGAGAACTACTTTCTTATAACTGATTTCTTTAATAAAGTAAAAATTTACTATATACGACTGATGTATTCTGATGAAGACGCTGACGGGAAGTTTTTTCTCTTCCTCATTTAATGTACTGTAGTATTCGATTTTTTCATTTCTTGTGTAAAGAAAAACTCTTCTTATATTACTCTCCAAATACATGATATCCCGGAAGGGAGTTAAAACTTCTTTTCCCTTTTGATGTACCGGCAGGAAGTTCTTTTTGCCTTGCTGTCGCTTGCGAATTACTTTTTGAATGGTAGAAATTAATTTATGTTTAAATATTTGCGGCTCAATGGGCTTTTTAATAAACCCTGATGGCTGAACATCGAAAAGTTGTAGATGGTATTCTTCATGACTGGAAATATAGACAAGTTGCACAATGTCATTCTCATCATTTGCCCTTAGTACATACCCTGCTTTAATTCCATCCATGCCTTCCATTTCAATATCCATAAGAATAATATCAAATGGGCAACTTCTCTGAATGGCTTTAGTGAAGCTTTCTCCAGAGTAAAAAATGGAAATATCTATTTTTTCAGAAAAGCTTTTCTGAGTACCCAGTATCAGCCTCTCAACCAGATCGGTTGTTGGCAAGTCATCATCACAAACAGCGATATGGATCACATAACCACTCCTTTCAACAATTATCTCTCTTAATTTATGGGAATTTATCTCTTGCATAATAATATTATACATTTTTATGAAAACTCAAGCCATACGGCGCTTGAGTTTTCCTGTTTCACAAGGAGAAGAAATGAAAATTGACGAGTAAAAGAGTTTTTGGGGAAGTGGTGTCGGAATGGCTATGATCAACACACAGCAGGGGAACCACTTTCAGCCGATGCTGCTCAGAGGAAGTGAAATCGCTAAGACAATCCCTGAAAAGTACAATAACTTTCTTAATTTAAACAATCTGCGTGTTGAGTCAATAAAAGCATGCTATTATTACCTCGTCGACAAACTATAGAATTGTTTTGTTTGACCGGTGAGCAACAGAAGGTACGCAGAAGTAAAAAGAGGAGTGTTCTATGTTGAATACAACTATTTTCGAAGCAAAGGGATTAACAAAACAATACGGATCATCGTTTGCACTCCATGAAATCAATATGACTATCCAGCCTGGCGATATATATGGTTTTATCGGAGAAAATGGAGCCGGGAAGACCACCCTCATGAAAATCATTGGCGGCTTGGTCCATCCGACATCAGGTAAAATATCCCTTTTGGGGAAAGGTGAAAAAAATAAGCTCAATTGCGCCAGACGACAGGTTGGGTTTCTAATTGAAATGCCGGCCCTTTATCCGAATTTGAATGCAGAAGAAAATCTGACATTCTATTGTCGTATTTATGGCATTGAGGATAAAAACAGGATTGCAGATGTATTGCAGGCAGTGTCTTTGTCAGACGTTGGGAAAAAGAATACATCGGATTATTCTCTTGGAATGCGCCAGCGCCTTGGACTTGCTATAGCTCTTCTTAACAACCCGAAATTTTTGGTTTTGGACGAACCTATCAATGGCCTTGATCCTTCAGGAATTGTGGAAGTGCGAAAGATTCTGGAGAACCTAGCAAATGAAAGGGGAGTGTCCATTTTAATATCCAGTCATATTTTAAGTGAGTTGCAGTTACTGGCTACAAAGTTCGGGTTTATTCACAAAGGACGGTTAATCAAGGAGATTTCAGCCGATGAACTTTTGGAATCAGCTGAAACACGGATATGCATTCGAACGCCAGATTCGGCTGCAACTGTCCAAATATTAAAAAATGAACTTAATATGGAGTTAATTCACATTACTGAAGCCGGTGAAATTCAAATCCCTAAAGAAAGTACGAATCTGGAAAAGCTGATGACTGTTCTTCTAAAGCAAGGAATCGAAATTGAAGGGATCAACCTATCTACTCCAAATCTTGAGAACTACTACATGGATTTAATAGGGGGGGGAGCAACTAATGATAAATTTCCTAAAAGGTGAAGCTTACTATTTGAAAAAGGATTCAATGTTTAGAGGGATCTGTTTCATGTTTCTGTTTGCAAGCATCTTGCTACTTGTCTGGATAGGAACGCAGGTTGGGTTTGATATAAGTAGCCCTGCGCAACCGCTAACCATGGCAACACCCTTGTCCCTTTTCCTGTATTTTATCATTCCTATACACGCCTGTTTTTTCGCAACAGAGGGATTTGAATATGGGTCCGTAAAAAATATCATCGCTTCGGGTCAGAGCAGGTCATCGTATATTATTGGGAAATATCTTACGGAAATAAAAGTTATCCTTTGGTGGGTATTCCAATTTTTCGGAATTTTCTATGCGTTGTATATGGCAGCAACTCTTATTACAGGTTCTCACATCGGAAATAACAACCTAAGCGGAGATTTGATAACCGTTTTCAGCGCATTGGGCTTTAACATTTTGTACTTGGCTGCTTACTCTGCGATCGTAATGATGGTAGGGATGCTCGTAAGGAAAACTGCTTCAGCGGTAGTAATCACTTTTCTCATAATATTCGGTGATTTTATGCTCTTTGGTTATCTTAAAGACTCTTCTTATGCATTTTTACGAATGGTTTCTGACAATACACTAATGACTCAGATCATGAAATTTTCCGGGATGTATGTTGCAAATTCACAGCACATATTGCTAGCAGGTATAAATGACTATATTCGTGTGACGCTTATTCCTATTATCATCGTAGCGATCTGTTTGATAGTTACTTTAATTTCTTTTGAAAAGAGAGATATTCATACTTAATTAGGCTGCTCTGATTAGTGAAGGATAGATAGAAAGGAGGTTAATCTTGTCTAGTGAAAAAAGATAATGAACAAACCAAACCAATTATTATCACAGGCATTTTGATAGCTGTAATTATCTTTTGTGTTCTTTTTGTCGGAATAAAGATTGCTTGGACATAAGGCTATGAATTTTCATTAATGAACTATCCCACGGTCTCGTGTGATTTGCGAAAACTTCAAAGCTAAGATATTGCAGGCGGGAGTTATGTGAAATGAAGCACAATGAGGTGTATCTAAGAATTAAAGAACTATTTTTACTTTATCGAAAAAATATAATTATCATAAGTATAGTTATGATAATCACGTCGATAGGCAGTTTTTTAACTCCATGGTTTACAATGCAGTCAATCGATATTGGAATTATGAGAGCTAACTTTTCGCAAACTATTATATATGTTGGTTTGATATTCTTAATTTTTTTAGTACAGCAATTATGGAATAATCCAGTTTCACTATTATAAAAATATCAGCGTAAGGATTCCCAATGAGCTGAACAAACAGGCATGTAAACATGTTTTATAGTTTCATATCGTTTAGAGTTCTTACAGCGATTCATTTCATAGTTATTCTGCACTTAATTCAGGTACAATAGGGTTATTCGAGTTCATTTCATGAAGAAATGACATAGACAGAACTATTGGAGGTTACTTGCTAGAATGAAACCTATTGTTGAAGTTGCTCAATCTTTCGGTATTGCGGAGGAACATCTAGAGTTGTACGGGAAATTTAAATGTAAATTGAATCCATCTCTTTGGGAAGAGATCAAGGACCGACCAGATGGTAAGCTAGTATTGGTAACGGCGATGAACCCAACACCTACGGGCGAGGGCAAGACGCTAACTACGATTGGACTTGCACAGGCTTTGAATGCGATTGGAGAACCGACAATCGCAGCTCTCAGAGAACCTTCATTAGGCCCGTGTTTCGGAATGAAGGGTGGCGCAACGGGAAGTGGCAAAGCGCAAATTGTTCCATCGGATGATATTAATCTTCATTTTACAGGAGACATCCATGCGATTACCTCAGCTCATAATTTACTATCAGCGATGATTGATAACCATATATTCCAAGGGAATACACTGCGGCTGAATTCAGAGCGTATCGTATGGAAGCGAGTTATGGATATGAATGACCGGAGTCTGCGGAGTATCGTGGCGGGTCTTGGAGACGGCAATGGCGTCACACGTGAGACAGGCTTCATGATCACGACGGCTTCTGAGGTTATGGCGGTGCTTTGTCTGAGTGAGAACTTGACGGACTTAAGGAATAGGCTTGGTAGGATGTTAATTGGTTATAACGAAGAGGGAGAGGCTATAATAGCGTCTCAGTTAGGTGCGGTGGAAGCCATGGTTGTCCTTCTTAAGGAAGCCATCAAGCCCAATCTCGTACAGACACTAGAAGGAACTCCAGTCGTGGTGCATGGCGGACCCTTTGCGAATATCGCTCATGGATGTAGTAGTGTGATTGGAACTAAACTTTCTCTGAAATTAGCTAACATTGTCGTGACAGAAGCGGGTTTTGGTGCAGATTTAGGAGCGGAGAAATTTTTCGATATCAAATGTCGCCAGGCTCATTTAACTCCTACGGCTACTGTACTTGTAGTAACCGTGAAGGCGCTAAAATATAACGGTGGAGTTCTGAAGCAAGATCTAGACATGGTCAACGATGAAGCACTTAAGTTAGGGTTATCCAATATGGAGAGACATATTGAGAACCTGAGTAAATTCGGGGTCCCTGTGATAGTTGCTATTAATCACTATGCAGAAGATACCTCTAGTGAAATAGAGCTAGTGAAGGCCCATTGTCAACAACTTGAGGTTCGAGTAGAAGTCTCAAATGTATGGGCAGAAGGTAGTGAAGGTGGACGGAGGCTTGCAGAGAGTTTAGTTGAGCTTCTAAATGATCAGATAACGGGCTTTGCACCGCTTTATGGTGAAGAGATGGATATTCCTTCGAAGATTGAGAAGGTGGTTAAGGAGATTTATCGTGGAGAAGGCGTGTCTTACTCCCCAGCTGCTATGCGGGGACTTACAGAGATTAATCGACTTGGATATGGGAACTTACCTGTATGTATGGCGAAGACGCCATATTCGTTCTCGGATCAGCCGCGTTTGCTGGGTGCACCGGAAGGATTTACGATTCATGTTAGGGACATCTCGTTATCAGCTGGAGCAGGGTTTGTAGTTGCACACACAGGGAATATCGTGACGATGCCAGGTCTTCCTAAGTCTCCTGCTGCGGAGCATATTGCGTTAGATGAACAGGGTGTCATTAACGGGTTAATCTGAGGTTTAGAGTATATCCTAAGTAATCCGAATGAGTTTACGATAAAGACATCAGAACAAGAATAACTAAAGTCAGGGCGTATTTATTATGCCGAAACAAGGCTGTATATAATTAGAAAGGCTATCTGAGGGTAATACCCTTTCGGTTAGCCTTTTTTTTGAAATATAAGAAAGTATAAGATTTCAATATACTTTGCTTATATTTCTACGAGAAACGGCTAGCGTCCCTTTAAGGACAACAAATCCGTTTCTTCTTGTGAATATAATCGTTGCTATAACGCATAATAAAATAGCTGATTTGAAGAGTGATTTTACAAAAACTTTGGATATGACATTGTTCACTTATATTCGTATGTGATCCAGGGTAATTACGTGTATAACCTTAGAGTCTGCACGGTTAAAGGACAAACGTAATTGTGAACATTGTGAAAATTTTATCAATGTCTATTGCAATGTGAAAAGTATCACACTATAATAAGGTACATCAGGTGAAACAATTCACAATATACTAAAATATATAGAGTGACCATTTGGAGGAGGAAGAAATCATGAAAGTAGTCGTTATTGGATGTACCCACGCAGGAACAGCAGCTATAGTCAACACAGCTAAATTGTACCCAGAAGCTCAAATTACAGTGTACGAACGGAATGATAACATTTCATTCTTATCGTGCGGTATAGCGTTATATGTTGGTGGTGTGGTGAAGGACCCACAAGGTCTATTCTATTCTTCGCCAGAGCAATTAGCTGAGTTAGGTGTAAATACCAATATGCGTCATGAAGTAACGTCGATTGATACAGATACTAAGACACTTACTGTACGCAACCTTGTGACAGGTGAACAATTCGATGACTCTTATGATAAATTGATCGTTACGACAGGATCATGGCCGATCATTCCGAAGGTTGAAGGTATAGACTTGGATAATATCCTACTTTGTAAGAATTTTAATCATTCCAACACCATCATTGAGAAAGCACAGCAAGCGAAACGCATTACGGTGGTAGGTGCAGGTTACATCGGTGTAGAACTTGTTGAAGCTTTTCAAATGAATGGTAAAGAAGTAACTTTAATTGATAGCGTAGATCGTATTCTGAATAAATATTTGGACCCAGAGTTTACAGAGCCTGTTCAACAATCGCTAGTGGATAAGGGAATTAAGTTAGCATTAGAAGAGACTGTCACTTCATTTGAAGGCGTCGATGGCAAAGTAACGAAGGTGATCACAACCAAAGGCGAGCATGAAGCGGATTTAGTTATTCTCTGCATCGGTTTCCGTCCGAATACAGAACTACTCAAGGGTCAAGTGGATATGCTTCCTAATGGAGCTATTGTTGTGAATAGCTACATGGAGACAAGCAAGAAGGATGTCTTCGCGGCTGGTGATAGCTGTGCGATCCATTACAACCCAACAGGCAAGAATTCATATCTTCCTTTGGCTACCAATGCGGTTCGTATGGGAACACTAGTGGCACGGAACTTGGTACAACCTACAACTAGATATTTAGGAACGCAAGGAACATCGGGTATCAAGATATATGAGAACAATATAGCGGCTACTGGATTAACGGAATTAGTGGCAAAAGACGAAGGTATAGAAGTGGAATCCGTTACGATGACGGATCATTATCGTCCTGAATTTATGCCTACATTCGATAGCGTGACTTTGAAAGTTGTCTTTGAGAAGACCACTCGTCGTATTCTGGGGGCACAATTAATGTCTGAGGTGGATCTAACACAATCAATCAATACGATTTCTGTATGTATCCAGAACAACATGACCGTGGATGAATTAGGCTTCATCGATTTCTTCTTCCAACCACACTACAACAAGCCTTGGAACTTCCTGAATACAGCGGGACTACAAGCTTTGCAACCTATAGCTCTTACGGAGAAGGAAATGGCTAACGTATAATTCATAGCACTTTTTATGACATGACACACCCCTTGGTGAATCGCCAAGGGGTGTGTTTTTTTGATTTCATTAAGTTGTAGAATACTGATTTTTCACTCTAATGTTCAATAAGAAGTTCCGATTCACGGATCACATTACCTCGTGGCCCTTGTGTACACTATAACGTGGACAAGCTTGTTATAAGTTGTTGACCACAAGCTTCTCTAATTGTCTAAGGATATCTTTAAGCCCATGTTCTTTTTCTAAAAAAACAATGAGCGCGCGAATCAATACTAATTTGGGTTGTTCACATGCTATCTCTTCTTGAAGAAGAAGGGTGGCTTCTTTAAGTTCCTTCTTCTCAGAGTTTGTGATAGAAAGCTCTTTTATCGTAGAGATTAGGCACTGAATGAGGTCAAGAATCCGTGTCCTATCCGGTACTTGTTCCCCCTTTAGCGCACATTGTAGATATTCACGCATATCTGAGTCCTGTAACAGCGGTAGTCTTTTCTTGGCTTGCATTTTCGTCGCCATATCCTCCATACATTGAACAACAAACACGGCAATATCCCGGGTAATAAGCGATTTATTCTCAAAAATTAATAAAAATATAAACTCACGAACAATTCCATTATATATAATCACGAGATCCCAAATATTAGGTTCAATATGCTCCCCAAATACTCGTACGAGGCTCTCCTTGTTATATTTCAAAAGATTTGCCCTTAGGCGAAATAGACAAGGCGCAATCTTCCCATCAGGCATCGTTAACTTCTTCATTTCCTGTAAAATAAAATTATTGTTTAAAAAGAATTCAATCTGGCATTCGGTTTCACGAATAAAGACTTCCCTTAAGGAGAGCGTCTGATCTGCACGTATGGTGTGAATTTGTTCTACCATTCTATGCTGTTGCAACATCAAGACTTCGATGAATAAATCTTCCTTGGAATTGAAAAAATTATATAAAGAACCTTTTGCCACTCCGCAGTCATCGGCAATGTTCTGTATGGATGTCGCAAGGTATCCCTTTTCTAAAAAAAATCGCATCGCTGAATCAAGGATTTTCTGCTTGGTTACACTCAACTTTCTCCCTCTTTCCAAGAAATAAATTGACTTTATTTAAAAATTAAGTAAAATTAGTTTATCCTACGACCTAATAGTTTTATTAAAAACCATACGGTCAATAGTACAAAGTATTTCATTTCTCGTCAAGATATCTTATTCATGGGTTGAAGTTCTTACATCAACTCCATTCAGATATATATCGTGAAAATTATACAGAAAAGAATAGGAGAGAGATAACCGAATGGCTATACAAAATGCAGCAAGCGTACCAGTCAATACAGAGTTCTCTATCAAGGCGATTATTGCGCCCCTTATGGCTGTTATTCTAGGTATGATTATGGTCATCCTAGACAGTACGGTTATCAATGTGGCTATACCTAACTTACAGGAATATTTCGGGGCCTCATTGAAGACAATACAATGGACGATGACCGGGTATACACTAGCTTTATCAGCCGTTATCCCATTAGCCGGATGGATGACAGATAAGTATGGCGCTAAACGGATCTTCCTTATCACAATTACTTTATTTACGCTCGGATCTATACTTTGCTCTTTGGCACAAACCTCAGAGCAACTCATTATATTCCGTGTTATTCAAGGACTTGGAGGCGGTATGGTCGCTCCCATCGGGATGGCCATGGTCTTCAGACTTGCTCCTCCTAACAAGAGGGGGGCAGTGATGGGTATGTTAGGTATCCCTATGTTACTTGCTCCCGCTTCGGGGCCTATATTATCGGGGTGGCTGATCCAGGTTGCATCATGGCATTGGATCTTTATTATTAACGTGCCGATTGGGATTGCTGCTGTCATTGTAGGTATTAAGTTCTTACCTAAATTTGAGAACAAGAAGGTTCCTTCCCTCGATATTCTTGGAATAATCCTAGCTCCAATCGCATTCGCTATGTTAGCGTTTGGTGTAAATGAGGCAGGAACAAGTTGGACATCGGCAAGCACTTTAACAGGATTGATCGTTGGGGGTGTTGCCCTTATCCTATTCATCATCGTGGAACTCAACCAGAAAGAACCTTTGTTAGAGCTTCGCGTCTTTGCCTCTTCTGACTTTACCCGAGGTGTGATCTTATCTTGGATAACACAGATCGCCATGTTCGGTGCCATTCTGATGATTCCACTATATTTACAAAATGTGAGAGGTTTTACTCCTCTACAAAGTGGTTATACCACACTTGCACAAGCCCTTGCTTCCATGGTCTTTATGCCACTTGGAGGAAGATTGTTCGATAAGTATGGTGCTCGTCCACTTGCTATGACCGGTCTGACACTGGTTTCTATAGCCTTGTTCCTACTTTCTCAGATTACCGTAGATACCGCTATGTTTATGATTATACTTCCACTTATTTTTATGGGAGCAGGTATGGGTCTAACGATGATGCCACTGAATACCCATGTACTGAATTCGGCGCCACGCAGACTTGTTAACCGGGTAACTCCTTTAACATCAGCGACACAACAAGTCGTTACATCATTCGCTATCGCTGGATTGACTGGGTATTTAACTTCAAAAATAACGCATTACATGTCCGCCCCCGAAACAGCTGGAAACGTGCTAAACAGTTCCACTTCTGCATTTGGTGACACATTCTTTCTCACCGCTTGCATCGCCGTTATAGGATTATTGTTAACTACAATGTTGCGTAAACCTCGTGTTAAACCAGGTGATGAGCTAGCAGATGATGAAATGCCGGATGCAAAAACGATGATCTCACATTAATTGAATATAGGGTGAAAATAAACATAAGAGGATGTCCCACAAGCCATGAAATAGGCTAAGGGACATCCTCTTATTTGTCAATTTACGTATGATTGATTTTGTAGCGATTCTACTGCTCTCTGAACACTACATCTCCATTGCATGTGCTAGTGTAACGAGTTTGTTTATTGTTTTCCAGTTACGCACGGTCGCGGGGACATCGAGCTTCTGAAGGTTGCTCGCAAGTTTAGAGTTACGTATGCTATGACGGAATAATAGGTAGATTTCTCGGCCTACAAGCTGGTACTCATCGCTTTCACTTCTGAAAGTACTTAATCGTTCAATTCCTACCTGTGAAGGCTCCTCAAGCAATAAGGAGACGTAAAGACTCTCTCCTTCAGACGAGGACTCCGCTTCGGAAATAGCTTCCTCTGAGAAAGGGCAATTTGCTGCTATTGTTGTTAACTCCTTGGCCGTTCTTATAATAACACTTACCGAGAAACCAAAGACCTCCTCGATCTCATGTTCGATTCGCTTGCGTAGCGGTTCTTCCTCCTCACTCGCTTCGAATAGAACATTCCCGCTTTGAATATAGGTCTGAACACGACTCAGCCCCATTGCTTCGAAGGTACTCTTTAATTCGGTCATTTTGATCCTATTCTTTCCACCTACATTAATACCTCGTAACAACGCGATATAAATCGCCATCCCAATTCACTCCTCCCTTTCAATGGTTCCGTATCGTGCTAATTTCAGTGTATGTCTAAAAGTAATGACAAGCAATATTCTATTGTTAAGCGCATTCATCATTAAAATGTGAAATAATTCACCTCTAAATGTCGCATTGTGATATTTGTAACGTTTGTAATCAAATCAATTGCGTTACAATGGAATAAATACACAAGATTTGAAGTATTAATTGGATCAAAGGAGATCATACTCATGGCCTATTACAAGCCTCAGCAAATAGCTGAACTGACGGTAGAAACAGGGACTAAGAAAGCACATAACCCACTAATAACGGTACTAGTACTTGGTTTCTTAGGTGGAGCCTTTATAGCTCTTGGTTTTTTACTAGATATTCGTGTTATTGCGGGAGCACCTAAAGAATGGGAAACTATCGCTAGTTTTATCGGAGCTTCCATCTTCCCCGTAGGTCTAATACTCGTACTATTGGCTGGTGGTGAATTGTTAACGGGTAATATGATGGCCGTTCCTCTTGCGTGGATGGCTAAGAAAATTTCATTCTTTGAAGTCGTGAAGAATCTCGTTCTTATTACGTTAAGTAACTTCGTGGGTGCGTTGTTCATCGCCTATTTCTTCGGACACATCGTAGGCCTCACGGAGACTGGCGTATATTTAGATAAGGTAGTGGATATGGCAGGCCATAAATTGGATGTTAGTTTTGTACAGGCTTTCGTTTCAGGAATCGGCTGTAACTGGTTAGTAGCTCTGGCAGTGTGGTTATCTTATGGTGCGGATAATATGAGTGGCAAAATAATGGGAATCTGGTTTCCAACGATGGCTTTCGTTGCGATTGGATTTCAGCACGTCGTGGCTAATATGTTCCTTATTCCCGCTGCGATATTCGCAGGTCACTATTCATGGGGAGAGTATCTTATGAACTTCGTTCCTGTATGGCTTGGTAATTTAACTGGGGGCGTCGTCTTTGTTGCAGCCGCGTATTGGGTATCTTATTTACGTGAACCGGGTGCCACTCATGGCACATTACCCAGTAGTAAAAGGTAATAAACAGAAGCACGCTTAATAGATAATCTATCGGTCTTTCCTTGTGAAGGGAGGCCGATTTTTTTGCATCATAAACAAATAAATTCGCCATGATTAAAGTTCGGGGGAACGAAACTTTAATCATGGCGAATGTATTATAAAAGTCCATGAGAGAGCTAGCTGTAATAATTGTTAAATAAATTATTTAAAATTTTTTTGCGCTTGGTACAGCTAATGACCGAAAAACCCTTGCGATGTCATGCCAATTTGTATACCCCCCTTGAATGGAGCTCTATTGTGGAGAATAGTTTCGGCCAGCTTTTCTAAGATATGAAAATTCACAAAGAAATGTACCGGTATATGAAAAAATTTCGTTTCGGAGGTAGTGATATTTATATCAAAAAGTTACAATGGTTCTATTACAGTATTTCAGCCTCGTACCTACTTGGTTAACTGAATAAACATCTGGGAGATTACAATGATGAGAATGTTGCAATCTTACCCGAGAGAAATAAAAGTGTTTCTTGCAGCAAGCTTGATTAATTCTACGGGTAGTTCGCTCATGTGGCCCTTGACTACTATGTTTGTGTTCGATGAACTAGGACATAATATGGCAGATGCGGGACTCGTTATTCTGATTCAATCATTAGGTGGAATTATAGGACAATTGCTAGGCGGATCGCTGTATCATCGGGTAGGCGTTAAGAAATTGATCGTGGGTTCATTAGGGCTAAATGCCTTAGGATTGTTCGCTTTGCCTGTTATTAGCCAATATTGGTATTTCTACATGGCTCTGATGGGATTTATCGGATTCTGTAATGCGTTGTCTATGCCAGCCATTCAAGCATTTATCGGGTTTCGTTTCGCAGAACGACGTGGAGAACTATTCAATGTTATTTACGTAGCTAACAATATTGGAGTAGCGTTAGGAACGGCTCTGAGTGGTTTTTTAGCAGATATTTCGTATAAGCTTACGTTTATTGCGAATGGGGTCACCTCGGCTGTGTTTGCACTCTTTTTCTTAAATTACTTAAATCGTCTGAATCATCATACAGGTGAAGTCCATTTGGACCAAAGAAATAAGGCAGCAGGGGAGAACATCTGGAAGTTACTTGGTCATACGCGAGTTTATTTGTATATGGGCATTGCCTCCTTATTCTTATTGTTAGGGAATTCAATATGGAATACTGGCGTATCTCCATACATTATTTCAGAGGGATTACCGAAGAAAATGTATGGGTTTCTTTGGACGCTCAATGGGATTCTCATTTTTGTGGGTCAGCCCTTCACCAATCTAGTGAAGCGTTGGTTCGCTAAATCATCATCTGCACAAATGACCGCGAGTGCTGTTTTCTACTTATCTGCTTATGTTGTGATTGTATTTATGCATAACTACCCTGGAATGGTACTAGCGATGATACTGGCAACCTTCGGGGAGATGCTGATATCTCCAGCTATACCAGCCTTTATATCAGATCATACAGGTCGAGCGGCTCCTTTCTATATCGGTTTGTCAGGTGGCATCGGTGCTATAGGTCGGGTTATAGGACCTTATGCTATGGGGGTCTTGTATGATGGAGGAGGACTAGTCCCTGTGGCTTGGCTTGCTGTGGTAACTGCGATTGTAAGTGTCGGGTTTTTCCTAGTTCATACTCTAAAGAACAAGAATGTGAGCCCAAGGCTGTAGAGTATTTAGAGAGGGGTACTGGATATGAAATTTAAACAACATACGATAGATATCCGTTTATCTGAAATGAAGGATGCGCAGCAAATGATGGATCTAGACGCCATTGTATGGCAGGATTATAATGCTCCAGAGCCTTTGAATTGGACCTCTCGGGAGGACTTCCTACGTCACTGTCAGCCTGGCTTACAGCTTGTTGCAGTGAAAGAGGACGAGGTCTGTGGCTATGTAGGATTCCGCTATCCAACGGTGTTACAGAGCAATCGTCATGTGTATGAGATTAACATTGCAGTGCATCCTCGGTATCAGCATGAAGGCATTGGAACAAGACTGATCGAAGCGGTGAAAGAGTGGGCAGCTAGCGAAGGAAAGGCGAAGTTGAGCTTACGTGTGCTTTCTACGAATCCGGATGCTTTGAACTTTTATGAGAAGCTTGGATTTGTGAGAGAAGGACGGCTTATTAACGAGTTCTATGTGAATGGAAACTATGTAGATGACATCTTGATGGGATTCTATTTATAAATTAACTTTTATATAAGGAGGGAGATGATACAATTGAAAAAGGAAATATATTGCAATCATTGTGCAGGCCAGATTGAGTACCGAGAAGAACTTGTGACGGTATCTGATTTCTTCCTCTTGAGAATTAACCCTTATCATACGGCTTGTTATGGATCTCTACTCAAAGGTTTCAGCAGTCTATTCATGAACGATCAACCTATCAATGGGTGGATGAATAATGTGGCTACGATGGCTGCGATTATTTTGTCCGTTGTAGCTCTATTTGTAATAGAAGGTATGACGGGAATATTCTTTATCGTATTTACACTATTCATGATTATACGTAGAGGTATATCGTGGCTAGCCTATGAAAGACATTTATCCTAATCCTAACTACAGATAAGGAGCATGATGCCATTATGAATTTACATATTGTTTCTGTAAACGTTGGCAAGCCGGTTACCGTTGAATATAAGGGTAAGCCATTGCAAACGGGGATATATAAACAGCAAGTAGAGGGCAATATATTTGTTGGTTCTGAACAAATGACTGGGGATGGACAAGCCGATCTTGTGCATCATGGTGGACCCGATAAGGCCGTGTGTGCGTATCCTTATGAGCATTATCCCCATTGGGAGAAGGAGCTAGATAGGAAGTTAGACTATTCTGCCTTCGGTGAGAATTTAACGGTCATGGGATTGCTTGAAACTGAAGTTTGTATTGGGGATGTTTATCAAGTGGGGGAAGTGGTGCTTCAGGTCAGCCAACCAAGATATCCTTGCTTTAAGCTGTCCCAGAAGCACGGGGTAACAGACCTCCCAGCACGGGTCATTGAGACCGGGTATAGCGGTTTCTACTTGCGTGTCCTTCAAGAGGGTTATCTATCGGTAACGTCCACTCTTACTAAGCTTGAGTCTCATCCAGCACAACTAACGATAGCTGAAGTATTGCGGTTAATGGTTCATGGCCGAGATGATGTCGAACAGGTTGAACGAATAAAGGAGGCTGCGGAATTAGATGTATTGGCTTCAAGCCTACGGGAGAGATTCCAAGGCT
The DNA here is from genome assembly GCA_036496075.1 of Paenibacillus sp. GTDB lineage: Bacteria > Bacillota > Bacilli > Paenibacillales > Paenibacillaceae > Paenibacillus_AQ. The sequence continues at coordinate 302,259 of DASXLR010000133.1, forward strand.
GGCTTGATACGTAACGATCTATCGTACTTGTATCCACTCACTAAGAATCATGCCATAGATGGCATGGTTCACGTAGCCTTGGGGTAATTTCTCAGCTTCACGTACAATGCCTTCCAGTACAAATCCAAGACGTTCGGGTATAGCGCGACTACGATAATTTCCTGTAGCACAACGGATTTCGACTCGGTTGAGGTGCATCTCCATAAGTGCATAGTCTATGAAAGTACGACAGGCGCTAGTCATAAGACCTTGCCCTTCGTAACCTTTGCCTAGCCAGTATCCGATACTAACGGTTCGATTGTGCCAATCAATCTCATGGAAGCTAATGATGCCTGCCAGCTCACCATGTGTCCAAATACCGGCGCTAATTCCCCCATTCTCGGCTCCTTGCTTAACGGCATTCTTAATGAAGCTGAGCGTATGGTTAACTTCCGTAATGGAATCTACCCATGGCAGCCAATCTCGTAACTTGCCACGTGAACGATCCGTCAGATCAAATAACTGTTTTGCATGTTGGTGAGCTAGGGGTTTCAGTTCAGTCTGTTCATCTAAAGCATACGTAAACACGTAGTTCACACCTTCTTTCCTTCCGTAATAGCGTTACCTTGTACGAGTCTGTTTTAGTTGCTGTTCGAGTGAATATAAATCATCTTCTAATGAGGTCATGTGCTGTCTAACTAGGTATCTTGAGTCACTGAGTGCTTGATTATAGACGATGGGTGCCATATGAGACAGGAAGAAGTCCATTACATTATCCGCGGCAAGATCACCTATAATCTCTCCACGTTCTTTCTCGAAATATTGTTGAATAAGTAAGATGACTTGATCTCGTTGTTCTTTAGAAAGTTTCATCGTTTTCATTATAATTGAGTTTCCTCCCATAATTTACATCGTTTCTCTCCATGCTACCTTATAAAAAATCCCCCGTCAAAAGGAGAGAAGTCAGTTTTATTGAACTATCTACGCTTTACAGGTATATTTATATGAAGAGTTTTGTTGTACAGGAATAGACAGATAATTTAAGGACGAAAGGTTGATTGTCATGGAGAACCCAAGTACACCCTCCAATTTTATTAAGAATGTGATAACGGAAGACCTGAACTCCGGTAAGGTAAAAGAAATAGTAACACGTTTCCCACCGGAGCCTAACGGCTATTTACATATCGGACATGCCAGGGCGATCTGGATTAATTTCACACTAGCCGACGAATTTGGTGGAAAGACTCATTTGAGATTTGATGATACGAACCCTATTAAAGAAGATACAGAATATGTAAATTCTATTCAAGAGGATGTAAAGTGGCTCGGTTTCGATTGGGAAGAGCTACGGTTTGCATCTGATTATTTCGACGAAATGTACAGTCGTGCTGTTCTGCTGATCAAGAAGGGCAAAGCCTATATTGATGATCTTAGTGCAGATCAAATTCGTGAGACTCGGGGAACGTTGACCGAACCCGGTAGTAATAGTCCATATCGTGATCGCAGCGTAGAAGAGAACCTTGAGTTGTTTGAAGGTATGCGTTCGGGTAAATTTGAAGACGGTGCGAAGGTGTTACGTGCCAAGATTGATATGTCTTCACCTAATATCAATTTGCGTGACCCTGTTATTTATCGCATTTCGCATACATATCATCACAACACAGGTGATAAATGGTGTCTCTACCCTATGTATGCTTTCGCACATCCATTAGAGGATGCTATTGAAGGAGTGACACATTCCCTTTGCTCACTAGAATTTGAAGATCAACGTCCATTCTATGATTGGGTAGTTGCTGAATGCGAAATGCCGAATGTACCTCATCAATACGAGTTCGGTCGCTTGAATGTGGGACAGACGTTAACAAGTAAACGGAAGCTGAAGTTGCTTGTGGATCAACAGCATGTAGATGGTTGGGACGATCCACGGATGCCTACGATTTCAGGGTTACGTCGTCTAGGCTATACGCCTGAAGCAATCCGTAACTTTATATATGAGACAGGTATTTCTAAGAGTCAAGGTGTCGTAGATCGACAAATGCTAGAGCATTTTATCCGCGAAGACCTAAAGCTGAAAGCCCCTCGTACGATGGCGGTATTGAAGCCATTAAAAGTGGTCATTACGAATTATCCAGAAGGTCAAGTGGAATGGCTGGAGGCAGAGAATAATAGTGAGAACCCTGAGATGGGCAATCGTCAAATTCCTTTCTCACGTGAAATATATATTGAGCAAGATGATTTCATGGAGAATCCACCTAATAAATATTTCCGACTATTCCCGGGTAACGAAGTACGGCTTAAGAACGCTTATTTCGTTAAGTGCAATGAGGTGATCAAGGATGAGGAAGGGCAAGTTGTCGAAATTCATTGTACTTATGATCCTGAGACGAAGAGCGGAAGTGGATTTACCGGACGTAAAGTAAAAGGCACAATCCATTGGATTGAAGCAAGCCAAGCCGTTCCGGCTGAATTCCGCTTATTCGAACCCCTCATTAACGATGAGGAAATCGAAGAGGAAGAAGTGGAGGGAGCGCCAGAAAAGACGTTCCTGGATCAACTGAATTCCAATTCGCTCGAGATTCTTCAAGGATATGTAGAACCAGGTATGAGAGAGGTAGCCGCTCAGGATAAATTCCAATTTTTCCGGCATGGCTACTTTAACGTGGATTCAAAATATGCTACACCTGAACGCCCTGTGTTTAACCGAATTGTCTCGCTAAAGAGTTCCTTCAAACTTTAATGAATATAATGAACAACGAGCCTGTAGTTTCTCAAACTACAGGCTCGTTGTTTTTAGTTCGTTATTAGCACCTAATCTTCATCAGAATTGTTCAAATCGCCTTCCACGGTAGGGAAAGGTGGCTTATATCCATGTCTCTTAATGACGTACCACATCCATCCAAATCCTAAGGCACCAACGAAGGCGAATAATGTGCCTGTTGTATACATAGCTTCTGCACCGAAGCTCTGGAATAACCACCCACCCACGAATCCACCTATAACGCCGGCAAGACCGCTCCACGTTAGCGTATACACAGCTTGACCTGTTGCACGGTAAGGTCTAGGAACGAGTAGTAGGCTAAGTTGTGTACCTACATAGAAATAGCCTCCAAAGGTAATACAATGAAGAACCTGAATGAGTGCGACTTGAATGGGCAGGGTTGCGTCTGCCATAAGCATCCAACGAAATCCAAATAGTAAACTTACGAGTGCGAGGCAACCCACTAACCATGAAATTTTGCGGTTGAGATAACGATCAAACAGTAGAAATACACCGATCTCAAAAAAGGAGGATAAGAATACCGCTAATCCTACCATTTTTTTGGAGCCACCAAGTTCTGTTATATATAAAGACATAAATGTATTATTCATTGCATTAGGAATAGAGACTATGATACCTAGAACAATAAATGAAAGGAAATAACGATTTCCTAATATGTTAGCAAAGCCTCTAATGTATATGGCAGGCGATTCTGAAGGTTTCTGAAGTTTGGGAAGAAATAGGAGCACTCCTATCGCCAATACAAGCACAACTGTGAACAGAATGGAGACCTTGGCAACACCAGTCCAGTCTAGAATCAGACCTGTGGCAATAGCGATGATGGCCCATCCCATAGAACCCCACAGGCGAAAGGATCCGAATTTATAGTTTGTATCTTCAATATAACCAAGAATAAGACTGTTACTGTGAGAGAATACAGGAGACTGGAAGAAAAAGAACAGGATCATAGATATATATACCATCGCATAAGTATCAGAATGGAAAAGAAATTGAACCATGACTAGTGTTCCTGTCATCATGATCAGTAGAATTCGCTTCATATTAAGAATTCGGTCGCTCCAAAATCTCCAAAAAGGGTTAGCTAATATAGAAACAATTGGGCCTAGAGCTAATAAGCTCCCAATTTCAAATTTGTTCATCCCTGCATCTTGCAAGTATAATTGGAAGAAGCTGGTGAATATTACCATGGTGCCGTAGATCAAAAAATTGAACAGTTTGAGAGAGAATAAGGAAGATTTCATATCAATGGCTTCACGCAATATCGACATTCCTTTCCGATTAATTGCTCTAATCGATAATAATTTCCTTTAAGGCGACAACATCACTGTATCATGTGTTGAAAGTGGTTTCAAACCAAAAATTAAGAGAATTTCTAGATATTATAAATATATCTCTAATTTAAAAGGAATAATGAATGAGGGCGTAACCCCTGCATCGTGATGGCACGAATGATGATGCGGTAGCTCACAGCTATATGTGAGCTATTATCAGTCTGTGCTTCTATTCGTAAATATAACCCTTGCCACAGTGAACCATTGAGCATGTACACATCAGCATATTATAGAAGAGTGTGTGGTGACAAATTATATAGTAAGCGCTTGCAAGTAGGAGTTATAATATGGAATAAGGTAACGATTCCCCCTAGTAATCGTATGCTGGGTAGTAATAGGATATGATCCCCGTATGATGCGGGGATCACCTTAATGTAAAGTTGAATTGTTATTTGAGGAAAGAAATGTGAAATATATCACCTTAGTTGTCTAACATTTGATGTATTGTTAAATTAAGGGATTGCTATCTTTACGACCGTATAGGAGGTTATGAGATGAGGACCATGACTATTGAATCTTTAGAAGAGTCTAAGGTAAGCTTGAATTGGTTACAGGGAAGAGGATGGGGCTATCAACTACTGATTGATTTTTTAGGTGGCCCACCGAGCTTGTCTTTAATTGCCCAATGGCGTCAATATATGATGATGAGAGATGATGTTGTTCTCACAGACGGTGGACAGAAGCTACAACAGTTATTGTCTGGCATCGTTCCACAGCAACTGGTGGAAGTATGCATGATTGAAGAGACTGAATACAGGCGACTGTTTGATAGCGAGACTTCTATTTTTCCATCACTCTGTGAGAGTAACTATCGCGGAATGAAAGGGAAGGATCTTGCGGAGTGTATGCTGAATATCCATGAGATGTATGCTCACCATGGTATTGTGTTTAATAAGTTGAATCATGAGCAGGATGATCATATCATGCTAGAGCTTGAATTCATGGCAGTGCTTGTAGAACGTACTTTAGACACCAAGCGGATACGTAGCTCACATCTAGAGCTTATTGATTCTCAGATTCAATTCCTAGATCAACATCTGTTACAATGGACTCCTCAGCTTGCTGAAGATATATCTTTCATTACTCGGAGTTCCTTATATATAGAAGTTGCGAATGTTCTCAAAGAATTTATTGCCTACGATATGCAGATGCTTCGAACATGGCGAGCTAGTATGATCTAATACTTACCCAATAGGGAGAACGAATCTATAAGTAGTCTGAAAGCTGGAACCTTGAGAAGGAACGGTACCGGCTTTTTTGTTGCAACATGGATTAAAGATTGGATTCTAATGACTAAAGGTGCTATGTCAATATAAAAGAATAAAAGACGCGCCCTAATGTGAAACCTTGAATGGCACGAAGCCAACCAAGGTTAGTTGAGTCTAAATCGGTTCATAAAACATTTCATATTCTCTTGTTTATTATTTGTATTTAGTTCATCATCTCTCGTTGCAATTAATAAATTGCTTTCTCTTTTAATCATTAAACGAATTACAGATGACTTCCACCAGTTACATCCAAATTATGACCAGTTATAAAGCTTGATTTTTCACTTGCTAGAAACGAAACAACATTTGCAATTTCTTCTGGTTGACCTTCTCTTTTTAAAGCACTCATATTCTTTGCATTTTCCTGACCTTCTTCTGTATGTAGCCAGTTAGCAGTTGAATCCGTATCAATGATTCCAGGCATTACAGAATTGATTGTGATTCCTTTTTCTCCCAATTCCTTTGCTAGTGTAAATGTCATTGTATTTATTGCACCTTTTGTCATACTGTATATCATCATATGTGGGAATGCGATACGTGTTACGCCTGATGATAGGTTTATTATTCTACCATTAAATTCTAAAAGTCCGATTAAAGATTGTGTAATAAAATAGGGTGCTTTAACATTTGCATTAAATAGCCGATCGAACTCATCATAGTCCACTTCACCAAATCCATTTGATGTAGCATGTCCAGCATTATGAACGATTGTATGAAGTGATACATTATTATCTTGGATTAGTAATTTTCTAGTGTTCTCGATAAATTCTTTAATCCCTTCACTGGAATTGAAATCACCTTGAATTAACTGTGCCTGTCTGCCAATGGATTCAATTTCCTCTTTGACCTGATTGGCTTTTTCAGTGTTTTGATTATAATGTATTAATAAATTGAATCCATCATTTGCAAGTTGGATAGCGATTGCCTTTCCTATCCCTCTAGAGGCTCCCGTTACCAGTGCGTAATTATTTTTCTTCATGTGAATACCCTCCTTTAAAACGAGTGTAAAGGTTAACCTAAGGGTAAGGTCAAGTACTTAACACTTTGAAGGAAAAATAAATTCCGAAAGGCGCTTAGAGGAATATAGATAATCGTCCGAGTTTAATATACGTTCATAAATATATGGTTCAGATAATTTCAATTCGTTATTTTTCAATATTTCATTTATCTTTAATACTGACTCTTCTTGGTAAGGATCAATTTCATAAAAAAACTGTTGCGTTTCAAAACCAAAATAACTTGTGTTTACCGATGGATTCAATTCCTGATTTTCTAATTGTAGGGCGACACTAACAGGATAAATTTTGTTATCTATCAGTTTATACTTGATGATTTTTTCATTCTTTTTAACATTAAGTTCTTTAATCAATCCCTCTGTTTTATTCAGGGCTACACATATATTTTCATTTGGTAATAATTCATATTCATATACGATCAATGATTCTAGATACTCTTTTTTGACTTTTTTATTTATTTTAACAATCGTATTACTAAGGTTTTTCAATTTATTTAATGTTTGATTTGCATCTTTTATCTTATTCATTTCCTGTTGAATCTTTTCTTCTATTAAGTTGTTTATTTCATCATTTAATAATTTTTCATCAATGATTTTACTGATTTCATTTAAGGTGCATCCTGCTTGTTTTAACAAATTTATTCTTTTAGCAGTCAGTAACTGATTCTTATCATAGTATCGATAATCATTATCTGGGTGAATAAAAACAGGGTTCAAAATATTATATTTATCATAAACATACAAAGCTTTTCGTGATAAGCCAGTTAACTTGCTAAAATCTTTTATCAGGAGCAGATTATTATTCACTAATGAATCACCTACTATCAATTCTATTTATAATATACATTACGGGATTTAAGTTTAATTTATTATAACATGGATATCCCACATGCCGTCTTGTTCAGCTTACGGATAACAATAGTTCGATAAATTAAACCACATTAAAGTAAAGGTGACTTAACTTATCGTCGTAATTTCTATTCCCTGTTGGACAACGTCTATATCTTCCAGCGTAACCTTTCCAGCCATCTTATGCAGTGTGTTGGCGGTCCCGCAGGCAGCGCCAAGCATAAGGACATCGTGGAGGCCCTTTCCTCGATAAAGAGCGGACACGAGCCCGGCCATCATGGCATCTCCACTACCTACAGGGTTAATAGCCGCTACCTGTGGGGTGTGGATATGATACTGATGGTCAGCTGATACTGCGAGTGCACCGCGCTCTCCTAAAGACACAACAACAAGCGACGTGCTATCGTTGATGAGGGAAGACATAGCTTGAAGAGCAGATGAGTGATTAGCGAGAGGCAGTCCTATCAGTTCTGCTAGTTCATGCTCATTCGGCTTCACTAGATCGGGCCTTCCATGAAGACCTTCACGAAGAGCTTCGCCGCTGGCATCCAGTCCAACCTTTGCTCCATGACGATGGGCAATCTCGGTGAGATCGGCATAGATCCATGGGGGGCATCCTGAGGGTAAGCTACCGGAGAAGACCATCCAGTTAGAGGATTTGGCTAATTGTTCAATCTTTGAACGTAGTTGCTGTACGTCTGTCTCGCTAATGGAGGGACCCACTTCAATAAGCTCGGTTTGAGTACCTTGTATAGGATCTAGAATAGTAATGGCACGTCTTGATTCACCATTCGTAAGGGTCAGGAAATCAGTAGGAATGGATTCTTCCTTTAGGCCTGAGAGTAGAGCAGCGCCATTGTAGCCTGCAACGAAACCCGTTGTAGTCACGGCATCACCCAAAGCATGAACTACACGAGCAACATTTACACCTTTGCCGCCAGGAACGGATAGGTATTCATGGGTTCTATGTAGATTATCAATATTGAAGTTAGATACGGTATAGGTAATATCTATAGCTGCATTTAAAGTCACCGTTGTGATCATAATGTATAACTCCTCACAATCTTGGGTTCAATGGATGGATATACGTTAGTTTATCATGAATAAGATCTGATATACGATACATAGAAAAGACGCGCCTCCTTTCCTAGAAGGAAAAGAGAACGCGTCTTTATTTACAATATAAGAAAGGTTAAGTCTTCACTATACTTTGCCTATATTTCTACGAGAAATGGCTTCGACGTCCCTTTGAGGAAGACGAAGCCATTTCCTCTTATAGATGAACATGTTAACTGGCGATTAATCCTGTACTTTTGGTTTCCTGAACTTCATCAAGAACTCATATACAATCGGTACAATGACCAGTGTTAACAATGTAGAACTGATCAGACCGCCGATAACGGTAATCCCGAGTCCGCGGGATATGATACCTGCACTATCTTCAAGTCCGGTAACAAGTGGCAGCAGTGCACCGATAGTGGCTAGAGCTGTCATCAGGATTGGACGAAGACGTGTTGCACCTGCTTCGAGCAATGCTTCACGTGTAGACAAGCCTTCTTGTTCTTTATGAATAACACGGTGAATCAGTACGATGGCATTCGTTACCACAATCCCAATGAGCATGAGCGCGCCCATAAGGGAAGACACGTTCAGTGTTTCCTTGGCAAGCAACAATCCGACGAGTGCACCGATCACTGTGAATGGTAAAGAGAACAGGATGGCGAATGGTGCGAGACCGCCACCGAAAGTTACGACGAGTACAAAGTATACAACAGCAATAGCGGCAGCCATAGCAAGACCAAGCTGTTTAAAGGTGTCGTTAATTTGTTCCGTCGACCCGCCAAACTTAACTTCGATTCCATCAGGTTTTGTAATCTCTTTAATCTTAGCTTCTAGATTTTTAGAAGCCGTACCCACATCTGCGGTAGTGATATTAGCTGTAATAGAAACAGCCATTTTACCGTCTGTACGTGTAATGGAATTAGGTGAGACTCCTTTTTCAACCTTGGCTACGTCCTTAATGGGAATTGCCATACCCAGTGGGGAAACAATAGTCTCATTACTGATCTCATCGATGTTTTTATAATTAGCAGTGTCTGTTTCAATGTACACTTTATAGTCTTTATCTTCCACTTCTATTTCAGTTAGAACGGGACGCTCACGAACAGGACTCAGTTTCATGGCAATCTGTCCTGCTGTAAGACCAAGTGAACTCAACTTCTCCTGATTAGCTACAATCGTATATTGATCGTAGGAAGTGGAAAGACTAGTCTTCGCTTTGTCGAAGTGTTCTGTATCATCTTGTACGAGCTTAAGAATTTGATCTGATATCGGCTTGATATCCTCTAGATTATCACCGAATACGCTAACGCTGAGTCCAGCACCGCCCATTCCACCAGTCATATCAAGAGTTGCCCATACGCCTTTGGGAACTTGTTTTTGTAAATTTTCTACCAGTTCTTTTTGAACATCCTCGAAGTTCTTAGTATCCGTATGATACTCTATATAGAATAGACCTGAGGTGGATGCACCCGCACCGCCCATAGGATTACTACCTCCGATGGAATATTGCATCTTCTCAACACCGGGTTGGTCTAGGATGTATTTCTCCGCTTCCAAAGCACGCTTCTCAACAACGTTCAGTTGGTCGCCAGGTTCAGGTGTATAGGTTACCATCGTATATTTATCCTTTTGTTCTGGCATGAAGCTTGTACCGATCAATGGATATAAGAATAGGCTGCCTACGAGCAGAATAGTAGCTAATCCGAAGGTTACTAATTTATTAGAAAGGCACCAGTTCAGAATGCGTTGATATCCTCTTGCCATCTTGCCTATTTCATTATGATTTGAATTCTTTTTAAGTTTAATACCCTTTTTGAAGAGAGTATGTGCAAGCATAGGCACAATCGTAATCGCGATAATGAGTGAAGCGAGTAGAGCGAACACCATCGTTAATGCGAAAGGTAGGAACAGCTCACCGACCATACCACTTACGAAAGCTAGAGGTAGGAATACCGCAATGGTAACCACGGTAGAAGACATAATGGGAACGAACATCTCACGTGTTGCTTCACGTACTAATTCACGACCACGTAGCTTCTCATCGGGGTCTGTTAGTCGTCTATAAATATTCTCAATAACGACGATAGAGTCATCAATAACCCGTCCGATGGCTACTGTCATCGCGCCAAGAGTCATCATATTGAGCGTAATGTCCATTTGCCATAATACGAGCAGAGCTGCGAGTAATGATAATGGAATGGAGATAATCGAGATAATGGTAGAGCGGATATTTCTTAGGAATATCAGAATGATGATTACAGCGAATAAGGCTCCGAAGACTGCCTTGCTGAGCATGGTATTAACGGAATCCTCAATAGGTTGCCCCTGATCGAGTAGTGTTGTTAATTCCAATCCATCATAATTACTCTTCAAATCCGTAGCTTTGTCTTTCACAGCATTCACGACATCGACGGTGTTAGCATCGTTATCCTTCACAATTTGAATACCAATGGATTCGACACCATCAGTACGGGAGATGGATTCTGCTTTACCAATGACTTGAATATCGGCAATATCCATTAACTTAACGGTAGGGATGCCAGTAGCAACTGCCCCTGTCATTGGTGCTCTAGTCGTTGGAGTAGAAGGTGCTGTCCCAGCTTCTGTCTGAGGCGTCTCTTGGGCATTTGGAATCCCCGTTTGAGCACTCGGAGCAGAATTGCCCATGTTTGGAATGACAGGAATCGCGAGATTCTTCAGATCATCCAGATTCACGATATTACCGTCTACGACAACAGCTTTTTGAGATTCTTCTAAATTGAATAGTCCTAGAGGTACACGTAAGGAAGAACCTTGTACAATACCTTGGACTGTGTCCTGGTTAAGACCGAGCTCTTTCATTTTATCTTCATTGAATTTGAGCTGTACTTCTTTAACGTATTGCCCTGATATGCTTACTGTAGCCACACCTGGGATTTTCTCTAATTCTGGTTTAACTTGATTCTCAACAATACGCGTTAACTCTTCCAAGTCTTTGGATTTGTTATCAGAGGCACTTAGAGAAACAACTGGAAATGAACTAATACTAAACTTGGAGATCGTAGGCTTTTGCGTTCCATCTGGCAAGGTAACTTCATTAAGGGCTTCCCGGACCGCCGCAGTGGCTTGATCCAGATCAGTACCATAATCGAACTCCATGGCGATGGAAGAAGCATTCTCCATGGAAGTAGAGGAGACGGTATTCACGCCATCTACATTACGCAGCCGCTTCTCAAGCGGGATCGTGACGTCTTGGACGACACCTTCTGGAGCGGCACCAGGATAAATGGCAGTAATACTTAAGAATGGAATATTGATATTGGGCATGGTCTCTTGCTTCATTGTGACGCCAGCGAATAAACCAGCAGCAGCGACAATAACAGTCAGAATCCAGATGGCAAACTTGTTATTTAACGAGAAATTAATAATACCTTTCATAATATAGGTTTCTGCTCCTCTCTCTATCTGTTCTTATTTAATATTTAAATTGAACGGTCAGGCTGTGTAATTAAATATAACTTGATGATCTCTCGTAACTCTTCCTTCATATCCTGAACATCAGGGATATGCTCTAGATTAGCTAGCATCCCAAGGAGAATAGCTCGCCGAGGCTGAGTGTTTACAAGCTCGCTTTCGAGAATAAGAATAGATTCAAGAGCATCCTTAAGCACATGGTCATCAAGCGACCTTTCTTTTAAGACGGACTTCATTTCTTTGGTTACAAGTAAGGGATGGCGTAGAAGACTAGATTTTTTACTACCCGTTACGAACCAGTGTGACCATACGTCTGATGGAATGAGTGGTTCATAATGTTTCGTTAGCATACCAATTACTACATTATCAAGTAAGAAGATGAGGTGATTAGACATTCTACGAATATTCAGTGGCAGTTCAGGAATAAACAGAATTTTAATGTAAGAACTTAGCATACCCCCAACCAACACGACTAAATCCATTGTATAAGGTTTCAGTTCAGGACCATAAATCGTTTCAAGTTTAGTCTTGAACCACTCGAGTGTCTTGAAATGATCCTCACGGATACATGCAGACATATTGTTTTTTTTAGGTTTGGCCCCATCCATGAATTGATGCTTTATAAATTCTCGTAGTTCAATTACATGGCTGAGAAGAGCTTCAAATTGTTGTTGGAGCTGTTCTTTGGGAGAGAGATGTGTATCCAACTCTACTTGCATCACACTGTCACGAATCGAATGAATGCAGTATAAATAAATGCTTTCTTCTAATTCCTCTTTAGATTTAAAATGTAGATAAAGACTCCCCTTAGACATTCCACATACCTCGGCAATTTCTTGCATAGAGGTTGAAGAGATTCCTTTATTAGAGAATAGCTGCAAAGCGGCTTTCAGAATATGATTCTTCTTATCCGCTGGTTTTTCAGACAATCTATTGTTCGCTCCTTCCAGAACCATTGGGTTCTAATGATGACTAATCGGTCATTATTATAATATAAAGAAAAGGCGGTTACAACTTTCACTGCTCAAGTGAAGGTTGTAACCGCCTTTAACTAGGAAATCAATTTAAGTCCAATAGCGGAGACAAGGATGATGGAGATGAATACCATGCGCTTCCATTCCCTCTTCTCGCCAAACATAAGCATCCCGACTATGGCACTTCCGACGGTTCCGATCCCTGTCCATACCGCATAGGCTGTTCCCATCGACAGGCTCGTCATTGCGTATGAGAGTAGAGTAAAGCTACAGATAAATGAGAGTGCCATCAGTAGATAGGACTTCCATCCCTTATGATCGGCTACACCCTTCGTTCCGATTACGCCGAAGATTTCACATATACCTGCTCCAACAATCGCTAACCAAGCCATTAGATGGTCACCTCCTGTTGCTCATTGTTATCTGTAACCATCTTCAGACCAATGACGCCTACTAATAGCAAGGCTATGAGCAACACTTTGGATAAGCGGAAGGGCTCACCGAATAAGAGCATCTCTGCGAGGACGGTTCCTCCGGTGCCTAGACCGGTAAATACAGCATAGACTGTCCCAATGGGAAGACGTTTCGAGGCGGCTATGATGAGGCCGAAGCTGAGAGCGATCGTAATGACAGTCAAGATCCATTCTAAGATCGTGTCAGCATGCTTCAACCCTGATACCCAGAATACCTCTACAATTCCTCCTATAAATACATAAAGCCAATGGCGATTCATAAATATTTCTCCTTTACTCTGGGTGTGATTCGAAGTGATGTATGCCAGCCCAAAAGATCGGCCAAGCGGCATCTATTCTCTTCTGGGATTTATTCAATCCCCCATAAATAATTTCTATAGTGATTCCGTCAACAAGGGTCATGTAGGCAATAGCCATTTTTTTAGGTGAGTAGAGCATAAGATCATCTTGCACAGAGGCTCGCGTTAATAGCTTGGTCAAAGAGTCTTCCAAGGATTCAAGAAAGGGATACACAAGCTGCATAACCTCATCATAAAGCGACGTGGGCGGAAAAAAGGACATGCGAAGTACGAATTTACTTTCACCTTCAAGTGCATACTCTCCTTGAAGAAAGTGCAGTAGTCCCTTGAGCCGTGTCTCAAGGCTTTCTTGTCTATTATTCAGAAAATAGCGCTTAATACGGCGTTTTTCATCTCCAAGTGCTTTTTGAAGTACTTCCAAGAATAATTCGTCTTTGCCTTTGAAATGGGCATATATAGAGGGCTTTTTGATGCCCACATCTTCAGCCACTTTACGAAGAGAAGTTCCCTCGAAACCATCTTTTGCAAAATGAGCCAGAGCAACTTCTTGTATTCTCTGTTTCGATGTCAAAATGAAACCCACCACTCTTTCCTACCTATCGTTCGTTAGGTACTATTTCACGTTTTAATGATTATGTCAACTCGGTTATCATCCATTTCTCTATACGTGTGAACTAGTTGTAGGAAGATGATTATGAATCATGTACAATATATGTTGTTATAAGAAACTAACAGAAATGTTGCTCTTTATGAAGCCGACTAGAAGTGAGGGGAAGTATGAGAAGAGGATTGCAGGTCGTATTGATTGCCGCAATTTTATTTGCATTTTATTATTTTGGGTTTGGGTTTTTTGGTCATACAGCGGGGACCATTGTCAGTATATTCTCAACACTTACGGTCATTTCGTTGAGTTTTATTATTTTTATGGAGAACCGTAATCCATCCACAACGTTGGCATGGATTTTGTTATTGGCCTTGATTCCGGTAGTGGGATTAATTTTTTATTTCCTATTCGGACAGAACTATTTCAAACGGCGCAAGTTTGATAAAAAGGCACAGCGTGATATAGAAGCTTATGAAAGAATAGAGAATGAGGAGCTACGGATTCATCAAGATCTGTCGCAGTTCACACCCAGCCAGCAGCAGTTATTGAAATTATCGCAACGGTTGGCACGAACGCCGATTTCGTTCTGTACGGAGACGACTATACTTACGAATGGAGTGCAGACCTTCTCCACATTGCTGGCAGAGCTTGAGAAAGCCAAGCATCATATTCATATGGAATATTACATTTTCCGTGCAGATGATATTGGAACACGAATTCAACAAATCCTTATTCATAAGGCGAAGTCGGGTGTTAAAGTAAGGTTTATGTATGATGCAGTGGGTAGCCTTCACTTATCTAAAACTTTTCTAAGAGAGTTGGCAGATGCGGGCGTACAGCTTGTTGCTTTTGGCAGTGCGAAGACGATCTTCTTCACAAGTCGGGTAAATTACCGCAACCATCGTAAGATTGTTGTTATTGATGGGAATGTGGGTTTTATCGGTGGACTGAATGTTGGGGATGAATATTTAAGTCGTAGTAAAACTTATGGATTCTGGCGCGATACGCATATGTTTGTTAAAGGTGAAGCTGTGAGAGCATTGCAGATCATCTTCTTACAAGATTGGCTACATATGACGGGTGAGAAATACTTAGATCAAGAATATTTATCGCCGGCACTGGGGAGTGCTGGAGATGGTGCGGTTCAAATGATCGCAAGTGGACCTGATAATGAGAGACGAGTACTCCGTAATATCTTTTTTTCCATGATTACTTCAGCGAAATCAAGTATTTGGTTAGCCACACCCTACTTCATTCCTAATGAAGATATCCTAACGGCGTTACGTGTAGCTGCATTGTCAGGGCTAGATGTAAGGATTCTGTTCCCTGCGAAGCCAGATAAGTGGCTTCCCTTCTTTGCTTCTCATTCTTATTTTCCCTCTTTAATCGAGGCAGGTGTGAGGATATATGAATATGAAAAAGGTTTTCTTCACTCCAAATTGTTGATCGTGGATGGGGAAATGGCAACCATCGGAACGACGAATATGGACATGCGTAGCTTGAACCTTAACTTTGAAGTCAACGCTCTGTTAATCCATACACAAAGCGTTCAACAGATGGTGTCGGACTTTGAACGGGATTTGAAATCAGCGACGCTAATTAATGAAGAAGAGCTCCAGAAAAAGAAAGTATGGGAACGTTTCTTAGAGTCTGCAGCACGCTTAATGTCTCCTTTACTTTAGAATATAAAGAGGATCCACAACCACTGTTGCTTGTATGTATACTTCAAGTCAAGATTGTTCTTTATACATAGATGGCATGATGTAGGTAGAGACTTGTGGGAGAGGATATGGCATAGCATATGATATAATATAGTCATTAGATGGAGCAGCAGCTGCTCACAGGTAAAGGAGAAACTTGTTATGGACGAAAGACAAGCCCAAGGGGGCGGAGACCAGTCACCATCACGTAATCGTGATCTGAACGGAGTATCTAGAGAATCATTGATGCCTGAAGTACCTACGGGTGAGCGTAAAATAGAGCATGTCCGCCTTTGTCTAGAAGAAGAGGTTGATGGAGCAGGGATTACGGCTGGATTTGAAAAATATCGTTTTCGTCACTGTGCATTACCGGAAATTAACTTTGATGATATTCATATGGAGACTACCTTTTTGGATAGATCGCTACGCACACCGTTATTGATTAGTTCTATGACAGGTGGAAGTAAGGCAACCGGTGCCATTAATGCCCGTCTGGCAGAAGCTGCGGAACGTCGTGGTTGGGCACTTGGTGTCGGTTCTGTTCGTGCCGCAGTAGAACGTGAAGAATTGGCTGCTACATTCTATGTGCGGGATAAGGCGCCCAGTGTTCCAGTCATTGCAAATCTAGGTGCGGTACAATTGAACTACGGATTCGGTCCAGCGGATTGTATGAGAGCTGTCGATATTGCTGGAGCGGACATGCTGGTCTTACATTTGAACGGATTGCAAGAAGTATTTCAACCGGAAGGGAATACGAACTTCGCAAGCCTACTGTCACGAATTGAAGAGGTGTGCCGTGAACTCATCATTCCTGTAGGCATAAAGGAAGTAGGCTGGGGTATTGATGGAGAGACTGCGGCAAGATTATATGATGCAGGAATTGCATTCGTAGACGTGGCAGGTGCTGGGGGTACCTCTTGGAGCCAAGTCGAGAAGTTTCGTAGCCGTGATTCGGTACGCCGCGAAGCAGCGGAAGCCTTTGCGGGGTGGGGAATCCCTACCGCAGATTGTATCGTTGAGGTGCGGGAGAGTTCTCCACACGGAGGGTTGATCGGTAGCGGTGGACTGCACAATGGCGTGGATGCCGCCAAAGCACTTGCGCTTGGTGCCGATCTTGCGGGTTTTGGCCGCGGCCTACTTGGGCCGGCTGTACAGTCTGAGGAGGCATTGGACGAACGCCTCGCGATCGTGGAACTAGAGCTAAGAACAGCGATGTTCGGTATAGGCGCTGTTAATATTGAAGCGCTGCGTAAGACACGCCGGCTCGTGCGTGTGGGTTAAGTACAAATAAGCATGATGCTCTGGGTTTAGAATGAAGGTTAACTCTTGGAGCATCTCATGATAAGAGGAAGATTAAGCTATGGTGACATTGATTCCGATGAATGAACAGGAATATGAGATTTTTGTAGCTCGAAGTATAGTGGACTATGCAGATGACAAAGTCAAAGCAGGCACTTGGGCATCTGATGAAGCGCAGCAATTATCCGTGGATTCCTTCAAACGTTTACTCCCAGAAGGACGGAACACACCCACGGAATACTTATATTCTGTCGTGGACACAAGCAAGAATACGAATGTAGGTGCCTTGTGGATTCATATATCAGAGGGACCGCTGGGAAGATCGGCTTTTATTTACGACATTCTCGTCTATGAGTCTTTTCAGGGTCAAGGATACGGAACTTTGACAATGTCTGTGTTAGATGAGGAAGCTAGAAAGCTTCAGGTAGATAGAATCTCGCTACATGTTTTCGGACATAACAAGATAGCTTTCGCGTTATATCAGAAGATGGGGTATGAGATTACGGATATCAGCATGACTAAGATGCTTTAATTGTACGGTCTTTACATAAGGGGTTATTTATCGACTAATGTCGTTTGCTCCTTGCTGGGGTAATTGTTCTAATATATAATGGGGAAGATAAATTGACGGAAATAGGAGTTGTCATATAAATGGCTTTAAAAGCGGGTATTGTGGGATTGCCGAATGTCGGTAAATCCACGTTGTTTAATGCAATTACACAGGCAGGTGCAGAAGCTGCGAACTATCCTTTCTGTACGATCGATCCGAACGTTGGCGTAGTCGAGGTACCGGATGAACGTTTAGATAAACTGACTGAACTGGTCACTCCTGATAAAACAGTGCCTACGGCATTTGAATTTGTTGACATTGCAGGACTTGTTCGTGGTGCGAGTAAAGGAGAAGGTCTAGGTAATAAATTCCTTGCTCATATTCGTGAAGTTGATGCGATTGTGCATGTGGTGAGATGTTTTGAAGATGAGAATGTAACTCACGTTGATGGTAAAGTAAACCCGATCAGTGACATTCAGACGATTAATTTGGAATTGATTCTAGCGGATCTCGAAAGTATCGAGAAGCGTATTGATCGTTCACGTAAGAATATTAAGAATGGTGACAAGAAAATTGCCCAAGAAGTGGAAGTGCTTGAACGTGTGAAGGAAGCACTTTATAACGATATGCCAGCACGTAGTATTGAGCTTAGCGATGATGATAAGGCGATCGTACGTGATCTTCATCTGCTTACACTTAAGCCGGTACTTTATGCAGCTAATGTTAGTGAAGATGGCGTAGCAGATGCAGATAGTAATCCTTATGTACAACAAGTAAAGGATTTCGCCCTTGCTGAGAACGCAGCCGTTGTGCCGATTAGCGCGAAGGTAGAAGCTGAAATTGCAGAATTAGAAGGCGAAGACAAGGCAATGTTCTTAGAAGAGCTGGGACTTGAAGAGTCAGGCCTTAATCGTCTGATTAAAGCAGCCTACACGCTACTTGGTTTGTATACGTACTTTACAGCAGGTGTGCAAGAAGTTCGTGCGTGGACCATCCACAAAGGAACAAAAGCACCTCAGGCGGCAGGCGTTATCCATACCGATTTCGAGCGTGGATTTATCCGGGCTGAGGTTGTTTCTTATGATGATCTAGTCAATGCGGGTTCTATGAATGGTGCCAAAGAACGTGGACAACTTCGCTTAGAAGGTAAGGAATATTTGGTTAAAGACGGCGATGTTATGCACTTCCGTTTCAACGTATAGCGACTTAAATTTAACGTGAATGAGCTTGCCAAGGGGGAGGCTTATTCGCGTTACTTGCGTTGTAGATTGTTCAACTCACCGGTTCTATTCAGTGTGCATAAAGTATGTTATAATGAAGAGTCATGAAAAATAATTAAATGAAGTTTATTTTGATATAGGAGAGGTGACCCCCAATGTTGGACCGATTGCAATCCTTGGCGGACCGCTACGAAAAACTGAGCGAAATGCTCTGTGATCCTGATGTTGCTAGCGATAATACGCGATTGAGGGAGTATTCTAAAGAACAATCAGATTTACAGCCTGCTTTTGAGGCTTTTACCGAATATAGAACAGTTGTGGAAGAACTAAATTCAGCAAAAGCAATGCAAGCTGAGAAGCTAGATGACGAGATGCGTGAAATGGTTAAGATGGAAATTGATGAACTAACGACTCGTCACCATGAATTAGAGAGTCAGATTCGTCAACTTCTACTTCCTAAAGACCCTAATGATGATAAGAACGTTATCGTGGAAATTCGCGGTGCGGCGGGTGGAGATGAAGCCGCTCTGTTTGCTGCTGATCTTTATCGGATGTATACCCGTTATGCTGACGCACAGGGATGGCGAGTAGAGATAATGGATGTGAGCAGTAATGATCTTGGTGGCTTTAAAGAAGTTATTTTCTCCATCAACGGTCGTGGTGCTTATAGCAAAATGAAATATGAAAGTGGTGCACACCGTGTGCAGCGCATCCCAACGACTGAATCGGGTGGACGGATTCATACGTCAACTTCAACTGTGGCCGTATTGCCAGAAGCAGAAGAATTTGAGATCGAAATTCATGACAAAGACATTCGTGTGGATACGTTCTGTTCAAGTGGCGCGGGTGGACAATCTGTTAATACAACCAAATCTGCTGTGCGAGTGACTCACATCCCTACGGGTATTGTGGCAACTTGTCAAGATGGTAAATCGCAGAACAAGAATAAAGATCAAGCCCTTAAAGTGCTTCGTTCTCGTATCTCAGATAAGATGCGTCAAGAAGAAGAAGCTAAGTACGCAGGTGAGCGTAAGAGCAAAGTGGGTACAGGTGATCGCAGTGAGCGTATTCGTACGTATAACTTTCCGCAAGGCCGTGTAACGGATCACCGTATTGGTCTGACTATGCATAGATTAGAGCAAGTAATGAATGGTGATATCACAGATATTATTGCAGCTCTAAGTATTGCTGAGCAGACAGAATTGATGGACAGTGGGGAATAATGTTGTGAGCAGAGATCATTTCAACGTATCACCCCATCAGAGTATACGGGAAGCCTTTGTAGAGGCTTCCTCTTTTTTAGCGAATTGTGGCGTGTTAGAGCCGCAGCGTAATGCACAGCTACTGCTTGAGCATGTGCTGGAACTGACAGGCACCGCCTATTATATGGCGTTGCCAGAGCCTTTTCCCGCGGCTAAAGCTGCCGCGTGGATGGACGCGGTTACCCGCAAAGCTTCGGGTGAACCGGCGCAGTACATCATCGGCGAGCAGGAGTTCTACGGCCTGCTCTTTAACGTGACCTCGGCCGTGTTGATCCCACGGCCGGAGACTGAGCTGCTGGTCGAAGCGATCCAGCAGCAAGCTGCCCGGATCTGGCCGGGCAGCACCGCCGTGCTTGGGCCTAGCGCGCAGCTCTCCGCGGTGGCCGAGCAGCAGCTCGTGGCCGCCGACATTGGCACCGGCAGCGGCGTCATCGCTGTGACGCTGGCGGTGCAGTCGCCGCGCTGGCGCATACACGCCAGCGATATTTCGCCAGCGGCGCTCCGCGTAGCCGAGCGGAATGCGGCACGCCACGCGGCAGCCGTAGCCTTCCATGAAGGCGACCTGCTAGCGCCGTTCGCTGGAATGGCGTTGGACATTGTTGTGTCCAACCCACCGTATATACCGGCGTCGGATATCGCCGGTCTCCAGCGCGAAGTGCGTGACTTCGAGCCGCGCATGGCGCTGGATGGTGGCGCGGATGGGCTACTGCCTTACCGAATTATGATGGAGCAGTTAACAATGCTCGCCGCGCCTCCACGCTTGATCGGCTTTGAACTCGGTATGGGACAAGCGGGCGATGTTGCCCAATTGTTAAGTGAAGCAGGGCATTGGAATGAGATTGTCGTTGTACCTGACTTGGCTGGGATTGAACGTCATGTCCTTGGGGTAAGGATTTAGCCTTTACTTTAGGGTAGTTTCGCCTACCTTTCATTTCTTATCAGAGCCTTCGGTTTATTACCGTCATTGTCCAATTGAATTTGGTTGGGGTATTCCTATACAATAGAGAGATAGGTGCTCTATGAGGCACAAGAGGCAGAAGTCTCGGCACAGGAGGATAGCACATGCTTCAAAAGCTAAAAAAAATAGATTTCGTCGTTTTGGTGGTTCTAATTGCTCTTATGGCAATTAGTATATTGTCTTTATATAGCGTGACTAATGGAAGAGAGAGTACCGGCTTAGATGGGCATCACATTAAAATGTTGAAGTACTACGCTATTTCTTTTGTAGCCTTCTTTGCATTGGTCTTGATTGACTACCGACTATTTATCAAATATGCCTGGGTTATTTACTTAGCAGGCATGGTTTTACTTGGCGTTGTAAGTTTTGTGGGAGAGGCGAAGAATGGAGCAACAGGTTGGTTGGAGTTGCCTGGATTTTCATTACAGCCAGCAGAGCTTTTTAAACTATGCTTAATTCTCTTTCTAACCTCCGTTCTTGTCCGTATCAATAAGAATCAACTATCTTTCTGGAGCAACGTTGTACCTGTGGGTATGATAGCCTTCGTTCCGTTTGTTATCGTTCTCTTGCAGAATGACCTTGGGAACTCATTTAGTTATGTCATCATTCTGATTGGCCTACTCTGGATTGGCAACATCAAGTTCTCTCACGCATTGATTGGCCTAGCTATCATGTTCGGAGCCCTCATTGGTGGCATTCAAGGGTATATCCATTACCATGACGATATTAAAACAGCTTTGGAGTCTATTAAGAAGGATCACTGGATCGAACGGCTTGATCCTTGGCTTGTTCCTGAGAAAGCAACGGCTAAAGCTAGTTACCATACAGACAATGCCAAGCTTGCAATTGCTTCTGGGGGGATGGTTGGAGAAGGATATATGCAAGGGACATCTGTTCAAAATGAACGTGTACCTTATACGTATTCCGATTCGATCTTTGTGCAGGTAGCGGAAGAATTTGGCTTCGTAGGAGCTTCTGTATTGCTGTTGCTATATTTCGTGCTTATTCATCGTATGATTCTGATTTCATTGGAGTGTAAGAATCGAGCAGGACCTTATCTCATTGTAGGTATAGTTGCTATGATGTTATATCAAATCTTTGAGAACATCGGTGCTTTTATCGGAATTATGCCATTAACCGGGATTACCCTTCCCTTTATTAGTTACGGAGGGACTTCTCTACTCATAAATATGGTTAGTATAGGTATCGTTATGAGTATTCGTGTTCACAGTCAGGAGCCGGATGATGATTTGGTCCTTCAGACATCCAACTATTCTTCTTCGGGTAGCTCCAATTAAAATATCACAAGAGCCACCCTATTAAGCCACCTTGGTTAATGGGGTGTTTTTTTTGATTTTATGGTGTTCTAACGCTTTAACTATTACTCTATTAGGTTTTGAGGTTCTATGGGCTAATTATCGGCCATATTTAACATTTTAATAGATTAAGAGTTTATCCTCTCTTGAAATGGACATACTAACCCATATGAAGTGATAGAGGGGAGCGGATTTAGAAGTGAGAAACAATATGATGAGTTCTGATGCTCGGCGCGTCTTAGTAAAGAATACAGCTATTATATTTAGTATATTATTTTTGCTAGTGATGTCTTGGGAATCGCAACGTACAGATGCATCGGTGGTGGAGGGGCTTATACCTCAGGAATCGATTCGATTGCGTATTCTAGCAAATTCAGATAGAACCGGAGATCAGATTGTAAAGAAAGAAATCCGTGATGTTATTGTGGAGCAAATGAACGGATGGGTGCAGGAGTTGGAAGATCCACAAAGCCTAGAACAAGCACGTGCAGTCATTAAACAGCACCTCTCAGAGCTGAATACCTTGGTAGGGAAAGAGCTGGCGAATCGGGGAATACACTATAATTATCAGGTTGAACTTGGAATGGTTGCTTTTCCGACTAAATTATATGGGGGCACCGTATATCCAGCTGGAGAATATGAGGCATTGAGAATTACACTAGGTGAGGGAAAAGGACAGAATTGGTGGTGTGTGCTATTCCCGCCATTATGCTTCATTGATGCTGGAACCGGAGATGCTGTAGCTACGTCAACTGCGTCTACAGTGGAGGCTAAGGGTGAGGGTGGAAATGTAGAGGAAACGTCTGAGTCACCTGAAGTACACTTTTTCTTATGGGATATGATTCTAGGGTTAATAGAGTGGATTAAGGAGTTGTTTGTCTAACTTATCTACTTTGTTTTTATATAGGTTCATGGTAAAATTCTTGTATCTTAAGTGAAGGTGCTTATTCTCTGTCCATAGTCCGATGACTTCGTTCATTGTTCTTTTGCAGATGGGGGGGCACTTTTTTCGTTTACAAGCGGCTCATGAGGCGGATAAGGCATAATATGATTTTTTAGAAAGCATGTGATAAGCGATGGAATTGAATATGAGTGATGATAAATATGATAAGAAGACGGCGAGTGATCTTCATACAACGTACTGGAATGTCAGCGGAATGGTTGATCAGAAGAGACTGTCCAAGCAAGAATTAACACGCGAAGCAGGAGATATTCAGGAAGCTGCTAAGTTATTAGCAAGTGGAGGGATTATAGCTTTCCCAACGGAAACGGTGTATGGGCTTGGAGCCGATGCACGGAGTACAACCGCAGTGGAGGCTGTATTTACAGCCAAGGGAAGACCGGCTGATAATCCACTTATTGTACATATAGCGGAACGTATTCAATTAGCGGAACTCGTGACAGAAGTGCATCCTATAGCTGCTGCATTGATGGAAGCATTCTGGCCAGGTCCACTGACACTGGTGTTGCCTCTGCGAGAAGGAGTGTTGTCCTCACGGGTGACGGCAGGATTAGATACAGTTGGTGTACGTATGCCGGATCACCCTGTTGCACTAGAGCTCATTGCCAAGGCGGGTTGTCCCGTTGCGGCACCAAGTGCCAATCGATCTGGGCGACCGAGTCCTACGCTAGCAGATCACGTGATGGAGGATTTAGAGGGGCGGATTGATGGGGTTTTGGACGGGGGTCCCACAGGTGTTGGGCTAGAGTCTACGGTTGTACAGGTGCAAGCAGATGGTACAGTAGTCGTGTTAAGACCCGGTGGTATTACAACTGAACAATTGTCTCGTGTAGAGGGTGTAGTTATCCATCCTGACTTACCCCATACGGAATCAGCGTCTGAACAGAATATAGCACCATCATCTGAGATTGGAATGTCCGATACAGATCATGCCTCCTCTTTAGTTCCCCGATCACCAGGTATGAAGTATACGCACTATGCACCGCGGGGTGCACTTAGTATTGTGAGAGGACCTTCACCACAGACGGTCGCAGATTGGATCACAACTCGGCTAGATGATGCCGTGGAGCACGGAGAGACTATAGGACTCATGATCTTCGATGAACATAAAGGGTTGTATCATGATCGTCCGGATCTTTGCATCGTTACCATGGGGCCCTTGTCATCGTTAGACATCGTAGCTCGCTTCTTGTATGCAGGGTTGCGTCAGTTCGATGAAGCGGGCGTTACCTTCATTCTGGCAGAAGCTTGCCCGGAAGAAGGGCTTGGCACAGCAGTCATGAATCGTCTGCTGAAGGCAGCTGGGGGCCGAGTAATCTCTGTATAGTTCATGGGTTGTTCCCTATCGAGGATTCCTGTCATGAATCACACCTTGTCCGCATAAATTTGTACAAGAAGCTAACGGACTTGGAGGAATACTCATGTGGGAGACTTCTGCCAGTTTGGGGCAGTTAATTACGATTTTAATTATGGCACTGGCTTTAGGGCTTGATGCATTTTCACTCAGTGTGGGAATTGGTATGAAGGGGATTGGGTTGCTTCATATCCTTAAAATCAGTTTGTGGGTAGGGGTTTTTCACGTTATCATGCCCTTGCTAGGTATTGTTACAGGGCAATATGTTGGTATGCTATTGGGAACGATCACAGGTTATGTCGCCGGTGGATTATTGATTCTGCTTGGGGGCCATATGGTTGTAAATGCTTTTTATGGTGGCATGACGAAGATCGTAGATTATCGTTCTTGGATCGGTATGAGCATTTTTTCAGTAAGTGTTAGTATTGACTCATTCTCGGTCGGGGTTTCTCTGGGGATGTTTAATAGTAATGTATTGATCACGGTCTTGGCGTTTGGATTCTGTGGTGCAGTAATGTCGGTATTAGGCCTTCTACTAGGACGGAAAGTGGGTCATAATCTAGGAGAGTATGGAGAGGCTCTCGGGGGTGCTATACTTCTTGCATTTGGACTGGTGTTTATCTTTTGATACAATAGAATGAATAATAAGTTACAAAGCCAATGTTATTGAAGGAATTGATTTATGGGAGGTGGACAGGGCATGTTACGTATTTTGTTCGTGTGTACAGGCAATACATGTCGTAGTCCGATGGCCGAAGGAATTCTTCGCAAGTTAGCTGAGGAACGGGGCATTGAACTTGAGGTTGAATCTGCTGGAGTGTCTGCGGCTGAAGG
Organism: Paenibacillus sp.; assembly: GCA_036496075.1. Classification (GTDB taxonomy): domain Bacteria; phylum Bacillota; class Bacilli; order Paenibacillales; family Paenibacillaceae; genus Paenibacillus_AQ. The sequence continues at coordinate 327,799 of DASXLR010000133.1, forward strand.
GGTACCTATATCCCGTCACGCGGAGGCGGTGCTACGAGATCATGATATTAACGATCATATCACCTCTCTCCCTTTGAGGCATGACAACGTAACATCGACGGATCTTATTCTTACGTTAACTCAGAGCCATAAGCAACATGTTATTCGCAATTTTCCTCAGGCGATGGGTAAGGTCTATACACTGAAAGAATATGCCGAAGATGATGAAGTGGTATTGAGAGAATTACAAGAGCTAGATAGTTTATATGCTACTTGGGCCATGAATAAGGCATTGGGTCAAGAGTTAGATCACCAAGATCGCGAACGGTTGATTGAGTTACAGCAGCGTGTTCCGAGCTTTGATATCTCTGATCCTTTTGGTGGGTCACGAGAAGATTATGAAGTGACGGCAGCAGAGATTCGGACGGCTATAGATCGTATACTGGACAAGCTACAACATGAGCGGAGTTCGTAACTTTGAAATATAAGAAGTATAAGTATTAATTATACTTTGCTTATATTTCTACGAGAAACGGCTGCCGCTCCTTTAAGGACGGCGAAGCCGTTTTTTCTTGACCGAATTCATTCTTGATTGTACGTTGCTTTTCAGTCGAGATTGTTTTATTATGAGATTAAATGAAAAACAATCGGTTCCGATGTAACTGGCGACTATGTGGATGAAACCACGATGGAGCATCGGGATATACGGCCGGTCGCCTGGGCAAAAGAGCAATTCTACGAGACACTCGTAGACTGCTCTTTTTTCGTCTTCTAACCATATTTATGAGGTATAATGGTACAAGATATTTTAAAAGGTTGTTCAAAAAGTCATCTATTGATCACGAAGTAACGCAAGAAGAATATTCGGCATCGAATCTGAGTTCAACCCTCGAAGTCCGTTGCTCATGTAGGTCTGCCAGCGTAAGCTTACGAAGTCGTTTTCTTAGAAAACGTGTAACTCCGCTACTCCTTCTTCGGTCTGTACTCACCTTTGAAGCGTTTTGAGAAAACGCACCATCGTAAGCATATGCTATGGTGCTGAATAGTCGACTTTTTGAACTCTCACTTTAAGAAGCGAATTTGAGGAGGTTTTTCACAAGATGAAGATTGCTCTAGGAACTGACCATGCAGGTGTAGGCTTGAAAAAAGACGTTATTGCTGTTATTCAGAAGCTCGGACATGAGGTTGTGGACGTGGGGTGTAATTGCTCTGATTCCGTTGACTATCCAGATTATGCTCTGCCTGTATGTGAACAGGTTGTTGCAGGTGCGGCAGATCGAGGCATATTGATCTGTGGTACGGGTATTGGGATGAGTATCGCAGCCAATAAGGTGCCTGGCATTCGTTGCGCTCTGGTCCATGATGTATTCTCTGCTAAGGCTACGAGAGAGCATAATGATACGAATGTGCTGGCTATGGGAGAGCGTGTCATCGGACCAGGGCTTGCTGAGGAAATCGTCAAGGAATGGCTGAGTACAGCGTTTAGTGGGGGAGAACGTCACGTGAACCGTGTGAACAAGGTCATGGCCATTGAAGACAAGTATCGGCAAGTCTAAGGAGGCCCTTATGAAGAACATTCAGGTATCTCTAAGGGAGCAGGTGGGGCTTGTACTTCGTGAATTAGTGGAGGTAGCCAAGCTTGGTCCCGGTAAGCTGCTTGTGGTTGGTACGAGTACGAGTGAAGTGGTAGGCGAACGAATTGGAACATCTGGAGCTTTGGAAGTCGCAAATGAACTACTTGCTGGAATTGAGGAAGTTCGTAATGAATTTGGATTTCTTGTCACGTATCAGTGTTGTGAGCATTTGAATCGCGCATTAGTCATGGAGCGAGCGCTATTGGATGAACTGCGTCTGACAGAAGTTGCCGCAGTGCCGTATCCTAAAGCGGGAGGTTCGATGGCTTCCGCGGCATACCGCTCCATGGATGACCCTTGTCTTGCAGAAACCGTAGAAGCTCATGCTGGAATCGATATTGGTGAGACGATGATCGGAATGCATCTACGTCATGTTGCAGTTCCCCTTAGACCAAGCATTCGTTATATAGGAGAAGCACGAGTCAATACAGCCTATACAAGACCGAAGATGATTGGTGGAGAACGAGCCCAATATGTTCTTGAACGTTCGATTCAAGAGGAGAATGAATCTCATCTTTGCGATTAACTTGATGCTCTCATAAAAACTACTTTAGGAGGAATATGAATTATGGACCAATTGCGTAAGAGTGACCCAGCTGTACTGGAGGCTATGGGATTAGAGTTAGCACGTCAACGTAGCAACATTGAGCTTATAGCTTCGGAGAACATTGTAAGTGAAGCGGTAATGGAAGCTATGGGTTCCGTACTGACCAATAAATATGCTGAAGGATATCCTGGCAAAAGATATTATGGTGGTTGTGAACACGTAGATATCGTTGAGGATATTGCTCGTGATCGTGCTAAAGAATTGTTTGGTGCAGAGCATGTTAACGTGCAGCCGCACTCTGGTGCACAAGCGAATATGGCTGTTTATCTAGCTGCGCTTAAACCTGGAGATACCGTTCTAGGGATGAACCTAGCTCATGGTGGACATTTAACTCACGGTAGTCCAGCTAACGCTTCCGGTCTTCTATATAACTTTGTAGCTTACGGTGTTCAAGAAGATTCCTTCCTAATTGATTATGATGAAGTACGCAAGCTAGCGTTCAAACATCGTCCCAAGTTACTCGTGGCTGGTGCTAGTGCTTATCCTCGTACCATTGACTTTGAAGCCCTTGCTTCTATCGCTAATGACGTGGGCGCACTATTCATGGTAGATATGGCTCATATTGCTGGACTCGTGGCTGCTGGACTTCACCCTAGCCCTGTACCTCATGCACACTTTGTAACTACCACAACACACAAAACGCTTCGGGGCCCACGTGGAGGAATGATTATTTGTAAACAACCATGGGCACAAGCAATCGATAAGGCGGTATTCCCAGGAATGCAGGGAGGACCTTTGATGCATGTTATTGCCTCCAAAGCAGTAGCCCTTAAGGAAGCGCTAGATCCTTCATTTAAAGTATATGCGGAGAATGTAGTTAAGAATGCACAGGTTCTGGCTGAAACTTTGATAAGCGAAGGTTTGAACGTTGTTTCTGGGGGTACAGATAACCACCTCATGCTAATTGATACACGTAGTTTAAATATTACGGGTAAAGTTGCAGAGAAAGTGCTTGATTCTATCGGAATTACAGTGAACAAAAACGCGATTCCTTTTGATCCGACAAGTCCATTTGTTACAAGTGGTATTCGCATTGGTACACCGGCTGCAACATCACGGGGGATGGATGAGAAGGCAATGGTTGCTATAGGTGAGATTATTGCGCTAACGCTGAAGAACACGGAAGACCAAGCTGTACTTGCGGAAGCAGCAGCAAGAGTGGCTGAACTAACAGACCAATATCCATTATATACAGATTTGAAATATTAGAATTTACATGATGATGTGCGGTGAAGGGTCGAGGTCGACCTTTCGCTTGCAAAGACCTCTCGGTAGCAGTGATAAAGAGACCAGCTGAAATTTTTTGGGCTCCGTACTGTTGCGAGAGGTTCTTTTTTTAATGTCCTTTGTTCACAGTCTTGAAATAAACATGTCCTCCGTAGGTGCAAATTCTTTTCTGGGAATGATATAATAGACGAGGTTTGCAGATACTACAACTAAGGCATAAGAATTGTATGTTCATAGAGACATACGAACTACGGAGGGGCTACTATGGGAAAATTGGTGATATGTGATCATCCTTTAATTCAACACAAGTTAACTTTTATACGAGATGTGCGTACGAACACGAAAGATTTTCGGGAACTTGTTGATGAAGTTGCGACATTGATGGCATATGAGATTACAAGAGAGATTCAATTGGAGTCCGTTACAGTTCAGACTCCTGTCGCAGAGACAGAGGGTCATGTTATTTCAGGTCGTATGCTTGGGTTGATTCCAATTCTACGCGCTGGACTCGGTATGCTGGATGGGATGTTGAAGCTTATTCCTGCTGCGAAGGTTGGACACGTAGGATTGTTCCGTGATCCAGAGACATTGCAGCCCGTTGAATATTATACGAAGCTTCCAACAGATGTTACTGAGCGTCAACTCATCGTTATTGATCCGATGTTGGCAACAGGAGGATCGGCTATTGCCGCTATTGATGTTCTGAAGAAACGTGGATGTACTCAGATTAAGATGATGAATCTAATCGCAGCTCCAGAAGGAGTGAAAGCGGTACAGGATGCACATCCAGACGTTGATATTTATGTTGCTGCACTTGACGAAAGATTAGATGAACACGGATATATTATCCCTGGACTAGGCGATGCTGGAGACCGTCTATACGGAACTAAGTAAAGAGAGGTAATGAGCATGTCAAAGATTAAAGTGATGACGATCTTCGGGGTGCGCCCGGAAGCGATCAAGATGGCACCGCTTATTTTGGAATTGCAAAAACATCCTGAGCACATTGAATCGGTTGTCTGCGTTACAGCGCAGCACCGTGAACTGCTAGACCAAGTACTTGATGTATTTGGAATTCATCCGGATTATGACTTGGATGTGATGAAGGAATCTCAGTCGTTAAATGAAATATCTATTCGTGTATTAGAAGGTTTGGAACCTGTCCTTCGTGAGGCTAAGCCTGACATTGTGCTAGTACACGGTGATACATTGACGACATTTTTGGCGAGTTATGCTTCATTTATGCAGCAAATTAAAGTGGGGCATGTCGAAGCTGGACTTCGAACATGGAATAAACTATCACCATTTCCAGAAGAAATGAACCGTCAATTGACGGGTATTCTTGCTGATCTTCATTTTGCTCCTACAGATTGGTCTGCAGGTAATTTGAAGAAGGAGAATAAATCAGAGTCAAGTATATATATCACAGGCAATACAGTGACAGATGTGTTTCAATATACCGTACAGCAAGGTTACCGTCATCCTGTGTTGGATTGGGCATCAGGCAAAAAACTTATTCTTATGACGGCGCATCGCAGGGAGTCTCAAGGCGAACCGCACCGTCATATTTTCCGTGCTATTAAACGGATTGCCGACGAATTTGAGGATGTAGCGATTGTATACCCTGTTCATCCAAGTCCCGCTGTGAAGGAACCTGCGTATGAAATACTAGGGAATCATCCTCGGATTAAGCTGATCGAACCTTTGGATGTCGTTGACCTGCATAACTTTTATCCCCATACTCATCTAATTCTAACGGACTCTGGAGGCTTGCAAGAAGAGGCGCCATCCTTTGGTGTTCCGGTGCTTGTACTTCGAGACACGACGGAACGTCCTGAGGGAATCGAAGCGGCAACACTTGAATTAGTAGGTACAGATGAAGAGAAGGTGTATGAACGGACCAAGAATCTTTTAATTAACCAAGAAGCCTATGACATCATGAGCAGGGCCGCCAACCCTTACGGTGATGGACGTGCATCAGAAAGAATTGTCAATGCGATTCTTCACCATTTCGGGATTAACGAGGAACGTCCTGAAGAATTTCACAGAATGGTCACAAAATCACAAGACGAAGAATAGACCGAAATAGCTTGTTTAAGCTGATAGTGTACAGTGGAACTGTACGGTTTATATGGTTTTATTTGTGTTTAATTCTACTATTGTTGTCTCAAAATCTTGAAGTTCACTTGATTGACAAACTCTTACTATATTCAGTAAAATTAGTTGGGATTGTATGCACATGAATGAACCGAACAATAATAACAATATTTGGCAAACAGCGTTGCATCTTGGTACGGCTGGAGGTCTGCTATCAACCTATATTCTCATCGGATTTTTCGGAGGGAGATGGCTTAGGGGTCTGTATAATGGGCCTAGTTATTGGCTGGCGATTGGAACCATTTCAGGGCTAGTTCTAGGGGCTATTCATGTTTTCGTATTGATCAAAAAATTTTTGGGGGAACAAGATGGATGATATAGCTTCCATTGTGAAGGGTGTCACCAGACTGTCATTGATTATCTTGGCAGGGTTATTAATGGGATGGGCCCTTCATCCGGAATCCAGAATTTATTCTCTGGGTATGGCCCTGGGAATGGTAGCAGGTTTGGTAAATACTCGCTATCTCTCGGTGAAAATCCGGAAAGTTGCACACGCCGTAGCAACCCAAGAAACGAGGGCATTTAGCCTAGGCTTCATAACCCGAATTAGTTTCGCCCTTCTGGCTGTGATGTTCTCCGTGAAGATCGAACATTTTTCACTTGAACTAACCATTGCTGGACTCTTCTTACCGCAGCTTTTGACCATTCCTGTAGGTATATATTTGAGTGTGAAAAAGATGATTTAATATATTAAGCGAAAGGAGGGAATACATTTCAATGCATGAACAACCGATTATCCATGTGGGGGGACTGAATCTCGATCTATCAGCTATCTTTATGTTGCTGGTAAGTATGATCGTCGTATTCGTGTTCGTTAGGCTCTGTGTTCGTAATTTATCGGTAGAGAATCCTTCCAAGCTTCAGAATTTCATGGAATGGGTTGTGGAATTTGTTCAGGGTCTCATTGGAAGTGCAATGGACTTGAAGAAAGGGAAACCTTATATATCTTTAGGGCTTACATTGATCCTGTTCATCTTTGTATCCAACTTGTTGGGACTACCTTTTTCTATCATTACCGAAGCACATGGTCCTCAAGAAATATTTGGACACGTTATTGAAGCTACAAAAAATTTAGGGAATGGCGAACATGCTGAGATTCTTTGGTGGAAGTCACCAACGGCAGACATTAACATAACTGCGGGTCTGGCAATCGTTATCTTTATTTTAATGAATTATCTTGGACTCAAGCTGAACCGTAAACATTATTTGAGACATTATATTGAACCGTTTCCGATTTTCCTTCCATTGAATATTATTGAGAATTTATCTAAGCCCGTTGCGCTTGCAATCCGGTTATTCGCTAATATATTCGCTGGGGAAGTACTGATTACTGTTATCCTGAAGCTTAGTTTCATAGGGATTCCGTTTCTCGCGGTTTGGCAAGGATTCAGTATATTTATAGGCGCTTTACAAGCCTTCATATTTACGATTCTGAGTATGGTGTACATCGCTCAAACAACGATTCATGAAGACCATTAATTAACTTCAGCGTTCAGAATCTATTGAATTCTTAACGCAGAAGATATTATATTACACAAATAATAAGAAGATTTTAAGGAGGATATTTAATTATGGAATTTTTAGCAGCAGCAATCGCAGTTGGTTTAGGGGCACTTGGTGCAGGTCTAGGTAACGGTATGATCGTAAGTAAAACAGTTGAATCTATTGCTCGTCAACCAGAAGCACGTAACGCACTACAAACAACGATGTTTATCGGTGTTGGTATCGTCGAAGTTATTCCGTTGGCAGCTACAGTTATCGCCTTCTTGATCATGTTCTCTTAATAATTTCGGTTGGCGGGGAGGGCCGATGCCATCCGCGCCTTCGTTTTATTCAAGTTATCAGTAAATAGATTTCATTCGTATGTTCTAACGGGAAGGAGTGACTTCAGTGGAAATTATTTGGGAGAATATCGTCATATCTATAGCTTCGTTTATCGTTTTATATTGGGCGCTTAATAAATTCGCTTTTAGCAAATTATTTAGCATTATGGAGCAACGCCGCGAACTCGTTCTTAACCAATTAGAAGATGCTAAACAAACACGGGAACAAGCAACGCAATATGTTGAAGATCAAAAGGTTGCGTTGGAAGAAGCTCGTAAAGAAGCATACGATATCGTTGAACGTTCTAAACAGACAAGCAGTAAACAAGCTGAACAGATTCTTGAGGAAGCTAGCAATGCTGTGGTACGCCTTAAATCTGAGGCTGTACGCGACATTGAAAGTGAGAAGAACAAGGCTGTTGAAGCATTGAGAAGTGAACTTGGTACTGTTTCTGTGAAAATTGCGTCCAAGCTGCTTGATAAAGAAGTCAAAATGGACAATACGCAAGAGCATCTTGTGGATCAATACCTCAAAGAGGTAGGGGGCAGATCATGAGTCGAGATACGGTAGTCGCCAAACGGTATGCTAAGGCACTGTTTGATGTGGCATCACAGGAGCAAAGAACCGTTGAAGTGGAACAGGATTTGAAAAGTATCGTGGAAGCTATCCAATCGAATCCAGATATTGAAGCGTTCCTGTCTACACCAAACATTTCCGAAGCCGATAAATTGAATGCGCTCAGTAGAGCTCTTCAAGGTAAGCTATCTCAGACTGTGATCAATACCGTGGAATTACTTGTGAAACGGCGGAGAACGAATATATTCCCCGATCTTTTAGAGAGCTACGTCAAATTCGAAGGTGAAAGCCTAGGACGGGCGGATGCCGTCGTATATTCCACTTATCAACTTGATGAACGGGAGAAAGAAACCGTGGCAGCTGAGTTTGGTCAAATTGTGCACAAAAATATTCGCGTGACCAATGTTATCGATAAAAGTCTGCTCGGAGGATTGAAAGTTGTCATTGGCGATACTTTGTACGATGGAAGCTTGTCAGGCAAGCTTGCGCGTCTGGAGCAATCTTTTGCGAGACAAGCATAGTAGATAGGGGTGAAAATATTGAGTATCAGACCTGAAGAAATTAGTACGCTGATTAAAAGTCAAATTGAACAATATAAATCTGACATTGAAGTGGCAGAAGTCGGAACTGTCATTCAAGTTAGTGATGGTATCGCTCGTGTATACGGGCTTGAGAACGCAATGTCCGGGGAACTATTGGAATTTTCCAATGGTGTAGTCGGATTGGTGCTCAACTTGGAAGAAAGTAATGTGGGTGTTGTTATTCTTGGACCTTACACCGACATTAAAGAAGGCGACCAAGTGAAACGTACGGGTCAAATTATGCAAGTACCTGTAGGTGAAGCTCTACTTGGACGAGTAGTTAATGGATTAGGTGAGCCAATCGATGGAAAAGGACCAATTGCTGCAACGGAGTTCCGCCCAGTAGAGAGCAGTGCACCAGGCGTTATCGATCGTAAATCGGTTCATGAACCGATGCAAACGGGAATTAAAGCTATTGATGCCATGGTACCCATTGGTCGCGGCCAACGCGAGCTTATCATTGGTGACCGTCAAACAGGTAAAACAGCAATTGCAATCGACACCATCATTAACCAAAAGGGTAATGGCGTTAAGTGTATCTATGTTGCAATTGGTCAAAAACAATCAACTGTTGCACAAGTCGTTGAGACCCTTCGTCGTCATGGCGCACTAGAGTACACGATTGTTGTTACAGCATCTGCATCAGATCCATCTCCACTACTCTATATCGCACCGTATGCAGGTTGCGCTATGGGTGAATATTTCATGTACAAAGGCGAACATGCCCTTATTATTTATGATGACTTGACTAAACAGGCATCTGCTTATCGTGAACTTTCCTTGCTACTTCGTCGTCCACCAGGTCGGGAAGCATATCCAGGGGATGTATTCTATCTGCATTCCCGTCTATTAGAGCGTGCAGCGAAGCTTAGTGATGCAATGGGTGGAGGTTCATTAACCGCACTACCGTTCATTGAAACACAAGCATCGGATGTTGCAGCCTACATTCCAACGAACGTTATCTCCATTACTGATGGACAAATCTTTTTGGAATCTGAATTATTCTATTCAGGTCAACGCCCAGCGATTAACGTCGGTGTATCCGTATCCCGCGTAGGGGGTTCGGCACAAATTAAGGCAATGAAGAAAGTAGCAGGCGGTTTGAAGCTCGATCTTGCGCAATACCGTGAGCTTCAAGCGTTCTCCCAATTCGGTTCTGATCTAGATAAATCGACATTGGCACGTTTGAATCGTGGTGCAAGATTAATGGAAATTCTGAAACAAGGCGTAAACCAACCGCTTCAAGTTGAATATCAAGTCATCAGCTTGTATGCAGCGGTTAAGGGTCATTTGGATGATATTCCAGTATCCGAAATCCGTCGTTTTGAGAAAGAATATTTAACATTCGTTGAGAGCAATCATCCTGAAATTCTTCAATCAATTCGTGATACGAAAGATTTGACAGCAGACAACGAGACTGCGCTGAAAGATGCTATTGCGAAATTTATAAAAGGCTTTGCTGTTTCGGTTTAAGTCATAACTATAGACCGAGCCTTAGGGCTCGGTATCATTCTTTTGGAAAGAATGCTTACATGCTAGTTTTGACCTCGTCAAAACTATGTTGACGCTTATGATGCTAGTTTTGACATTAGTCAAAACGAAGTTAATGCTTATGATACTAGTTTAGGCATTCGTCAAAACGAGGTTAATGCTTTCGATGCTAGTTTTGACATTCGTCAAAACTAAGTTAACGCTTACGATGTTAGTTTTGACTTCGTCAAAACTTGAGGGTGGTGAAAACATGGCAAGAGGATTACGTGATATTAAACGCCAAATTAAGAGTGTGCAGAGTACGAAACAAATCACCAAGGCGATGGAAATGGTAGCGGCTTCGAAGCTTAGAAGAGCTCAGGAGAAGGCCCAATCAGCTCGCCCATACTCTGACAAGCTTAAAGAAGTAGTGAACAGTATTGCTGCGGCATCCGATGGAAACTCGCATCCAATGTTTGAACAACGTCCTGTTAAAAAAACAGGGTATCTGGTCATAACTTCGGATCGCGGTCTTGCTGGTGGCTATAATGCTAACATTTTGAAAAAAGTGATGGGGATTATTGCTGAACGTCATCAATCCAAAGATGAATACGTATTGTTTGTCATTGGACGTAAAGGAAGAGATTACTTCCGACGTAGAGAGATGCCTATCGTAGAAGAGCTCACAGATTTGTCGGATACACCTTCATTTGCTGACATTAAATCGATTGCTTATGCAGCGGTGCGTCAATTCGAAGAAGGTCAGATCGATGAGTTGTTCATCTGTTACAATCGTTTCGTGAATGCATTGACACAAGTTCCTGAAGCGGAACAATTGTTGCCAATGAAGACTTTAGAATCAGACAAGATCGAAGCTAATTATGAATATGAGCCGTCTGCGGCAGGTGTTCTTGAAGTGCTTCTTCCGAAATATGCTGAGACACTCATTTTTGGCGCTCTATTGGACGGTAAGGCTAGTGAACTTGGTTCGAGAATGACGGCGATGGGTAGTGCTACCAAGAACGCGACGAAAATGATCGGTGAATTACAGCTTACTTATAACCGTGCTCGCCAAGCAGCGATTACTCAAGAAATATCCGAGATTGTGGCAGGAGCAAATGCTCAATCTTAAGATCCACGCTATAGCAGATTTGTAGGAGGGAAACAAAAGATGAACAAAGGACGCGTTGTCAGTATTATGGGTGCGGTTGTCGACATCGAATTTGAACGAGGTCAACTTCCGGAGATCTTCAATGCGATTAAAATTGAAACTGTCCTACCTAATGGTAGACAGATCAATCTGACGTTAGAAGCTTCAAATCACTTGGGTGATAATAGAGTACGTTGTATTGCTATGTCAAGTACAGATGGTTTGATTCGTGGTATGGATGCTGTTGATCTAGGTTCCCCAATCTCAGTACCTGTAGGTCCTAATACATTGGGACGGGTATTTAACGTACTAGGAGAGCCAATTGACCAAGCTGGTGAAGTCGTATCTGAGGTTAAGAACCCGATTCACCGTCAAGCTCCTAAATATGATGAACTGTCAACTCAAGCTGAAATGCTTGAAACAGGTATCAAGGTTATTGACCTTCTGGCTCCGTATCAAAAAGGTGGTAAAATCGGCCTTTTCGGTGGTGCAGGTGTTGGTAAAACGGTTGCCATTCAAGAATTGATCAACAATATCGCGCAGGAACATGGTGGTATTTCCGTGTTTGCGGGTGTTGGTGAACGTACACGTGAAGGTAATGACTTGTACCATGAAATGACAGACTCCGGCGTTATCAAGAAGACGGCTATGGTATTCGGTCAAATGAATGAACCACCAGGTGCACGTCTGCGTGTTGCCTTGACAGGTTTAACAATGGCAGAATATTTCCGCGATCAAGAAGGAAAAGACGTTCTTCTCTTTATTGACAATATCTTCCGGTTTACACAAGCCGGTTCAGAAGTATCCGCATTGCTCGGCCGTATGCCGTCAGCTGTAGGTTACCAACCAACACTGGCAACAGAAATGGGTCAATTGCAAGAGCGAATCACTTCTACCAAAAAAGGTTCTGTAACGTCTATTCAAGCTATTTATGTTCCTGCGGATGACTATACGGATCCAGCACCAGCAACAACATTTGCTCACTTAGATGCAACGACAAACTTGGAACGTAAAATTTCTGAGATGGGTATTTACCCTGCCGTAGATCCACTGGCATCAAGTTCCCGTATTCTTACACCGGAAGTTGTTGGTGAAGAACATTACAACGTAGCTCAAGGGGTAAAACAAATCTTGGCTCGTTATAACGAACTACAAGATATTATTGCTATCCTCGGTATGGACGAGATTAGTGAAGATGATAAATTGACAGTTGGTCGTGCGCGTAGAATCCAACGTTTCTTGTCACAACCATTCCACGTTGCTGAGCAATTTAATGGATTCCCAGGTAAATATGTAGCTGTCAAAGACACTGTGCGTAGTTTCAAGGAAATCCTTGAAGGTAAACACGATAATCTTCCTGAAGCAGCTTTCCTCTTTGTAGGAACGATTGAAGAAGCAGTTGAAAAAGCGAAGACAATGTAATGAGTCTGAGTTAGCTAATGCTTACGAAGTGAGCTATTCTTCGAATAGCTAGGCTAATGCTTACGATGTAAGCTATTCTTCGAATAGCTGAGCTAATGCTTACGAAGAAAGCTATTCTTCGAATAGCTTTTAGGAGGGGAAGACATGAGTACCATTTTACTTGAAATTGTGACGCCTGATCATACCGCCTATACTGGACAGGTTGAAGGGCTGATCGTTCGTGGTGTTGAAGGTGCACTTGGTATTTTACCCGGCCATATTCCCTTTGTAACTCCATTACAAGTAGCGCCCATCATTGTTCAATTGGGTAAAGAAGAGCTCTCAATTGCAATAAGCGGTGGCTTCGTGGAAGTTCGGAAGGACAAAGTGGTTATATTGGCTGAGAGTGCTGAGCTTTCAGAGGAAATTGATGTGGAACGTGCCCGTGCTGCTCAAGAACGTGCCGAACGTCGTTTGGCTGCTCGCAGTACTCAGGATCATATTGATTTCCAACGTGCAGAGCTTGCTCTGAAGAGAGCGATGAACCGGATCGATGTATCGGGCCAGTCCGATAAATAAATATAGTATCCAAAGAACAGTCACGCTGGATTTCCAGCGTGACTGTTCTTTTTGTATGTGAAAGCACTTAACTTAAGATAGGCGCATAATATATTGTTAATGCTTCATAAAAATTCATATGATTAGTAATCCGTTATTCCGCAAAAAATAATCCTTAACTGGATTCTTTAGCCTTTGACAAGTATGATATAAGAGTCGAACTGCATGATAACGAAAACATAGAAAGGAAATGAGAACAGAAATATGGACCTAAGCGGAGCAAATAACGTATCAGGAGTTGTTGGCGTCAGCGGCCTGGTCTCGATCGTGGTGTCACTCATATGTATTGCGCTGGCATGGTGGTCTTTGCAAAATTTGAAGCTTGATTTATTCATTCGTCACCCGAAAAGTGCACAGGGTAGGCTACTTCAGTTATTAATAGCCGTAGTTCTAGGGCACTTTGTGTCGGGCTTTATACTGGATTACATGACATGGAGTCAAATGATCAGATATATGTTTTAAGTGATCCGTGTTTGGTTATATCTTTCATAGACTTTCGAATAATAACAATTCATTATGTCAACAATGTGGAATAAGTAAATATTCAAATAGCCTAGATAAATCCATTAAATGATGATATTAGTGATTATCAATTATAATCTGTAACTCTAAAAAACGCTTGTACACTTGAAATGAACAGTGTTATGATGGCATTTGGGAATTAAAAGTGATCTTTAATAGATAACTCAAATAGAAAAATTAGGACGCGGAGGGAATCATTGATGAGCAAATTTATCGTCCGCGGTGGCAATAGATTGACCGGAAGTGTCAAAGTCAGCGGAGCAAAAAATTCAGTTCTTCCGATCATCGCTGCCTCTTTATTGGGGGAAGTTGGGCAAAGTGTTATTTATGACGCTCCTCCTCTTGACGATGTAATGACGATTAGTAAGGTGTTGGAATCATTCGGCGTAAGTGTTACTTACGACAACGAAGTGATGCATGTAAATGCAGAGTCAATAACAACTTGTGAGGCTCCTTATGAATTGATTCGCAAAATGCGTGCATCTTTTCTCGTAATGGGTCCGTTACTGGCACGTATGGGTTATACCCGAATTTCATTGCCAGGTGGATGTGCAATTGGTACACGACCCATTGATCAGCATCTTAAGGGATTTGAAGCACTAGGAGCTGAGATCAGCCTAGGACAAGGATACATTGAAGCGAAAAGTAATGGCAGACTACGTGGCGCCAAGATTTATTTGGACGTTGCAAGCGTAGGAGCTACTGAGAATATTATGATGGCTGCTACTTTAGCCGAAGGTACTACGATAATTGAGAATGCGGCAAAAGAGCCGGAAATTGTCGATTTAGCCAACTATTTGAATGGAATGGGTGCCAAAGTTCGCGGTGCTGGAACGGGTGTTATCCGGATTGAAGGCGTCGATCAATTGCATGGGGTGAGTCATACCGTTATTCCTGACCGAGTTGAAGCAGGTACATATATGGTTGCAGCTGCCATTACAGGTGGTGACGTGTATGTAGAGGGTGCGATTGCTGATCATTTGGGCCCCGTTATTTCGAAGATGCAAGAGATGGGGGTTACGGTAGAGCCAGATGAGAACGGTGTGCGTGTGATTGCGAAGCAACCACTTCGTTCAGTAGATATCAAGACATTGCCATATCCGGGATTTCCGACAGATATGCAATCTCAAATGATGTCTCTTCTACTTGTATCTCAAGGTACTAGCGTTGTTACTGAGACGGTATTCGAGAATCGCTTCATGCATGTGGATGAGTTTCAACACATGAATGCAGAGATTAAAGTCGAAGGTCGGACAGCTATTATTACAGGCGGTGCAACACTAAACGGTGCTAAAGTATGTGCAACAGATTTGCGAGCAGGTGCAGCGTTGATCTTGTTGGGACTTGTTGCTAATGGAACAACCGAGGTTGAGGGTGTGCATCATATTGACCGCGGATATGTTCATTTGGCTGAGAAGTTGTCTGCGCTTGGTGCAGATATTTGGCGAATTTCCGTTAAGGACAAAGTTTCTGTCGAAAAGCCTTTAGTCAAAGAGATAGTGAAAGAAGATGTTAAGCGTTTCTCAGTACAGCCAACTTGGGTGTAATGAATGTTGTAAATAATATTTAATATTGCTCCATTATGAAGATCAGGTCCATGGGACTTGGTCTTTTTTTATAATGAGAAAGTATAAACTTTCATCTATATTTCATCGGTAAACCAATGTCGTCCTTCAAGGGGCGATATTGGTTTATCTTTGTTGTGCCTGAAAGTAGGGATCTTCCAGCATCCTCTTCTAAATTCTGCGTGTCAGAGAATTTTCTTCTCTCTCAAAAAGGTTCTATCAGTTCTTTCAAACTCATATATTTATAAGAGTAAGAAGCATAGAAATCATAGTAGATAGAAGAGACTAAGAAGATGGGGGGTTATTAAGAAATGAAAGACCCATATAGACAGATCAAGGTGATTATTGAACCTGTCGGTTCATTTACTGAATCTCTTACCTCGCGTGAAGTTTCGACTCGCGCTTCAGTGGAGGAGCGGCACCTTAAGCTTGTGTCACATCCGCACACGGCTGTGTCAACAGCTACGCGGCTCTCTGACGTCGCCGAGCTGCGACAGCTAGGCTACAGCGCCATCGCCGATACGGGGCTCCATAGCCGCCAAGCGGCCTACTTCCGCCTACGGCGATGGGGCGCAGCTAAGCGCTGGCGGCGCCCCCACAGCAGCGGCAAGCTGCGCTTGCACCCCGCCGTAGTTGCGGCAGGGGCTCTGCTAGCGCTAGCGCTGCTACTGCCCGTGCTGGTGGTGATGACTCGCCACCAGCCAACCCCTCCGACGCCTGATATTGCGGCGCCGGTAGTCCAGCATCCTTCCGCGCCTGCGGAAGCGGAAGAACCGCAGGTATCCGTCTATTTAACGAAGACGGGACAGATAGAGACGCTGCCGCTTGAAGAGTATGTGACAGGTGTCATCGCAGCAGAGATGCCAGCAGATTTCGAATTCGAAGCGCTGAAGGCCCAAGCGATTGCAGCTAGAACCTTTATTGTTCGCCGGTTGCTGGCAGATGACAAGAGTGGAGTACCTGCAGAAGGTACAGGTGCAGTCGTTACGGATACCGTGAACCATCAAGCTTACATTTCCAAAGATACCTTGGAGAAAGAATGGAAACAGAAGGGGAAAGAAGCACAATTAGAGAAGTTAATACGCGCTACGCAGACTAGTAGAAATATGGTTATGACATATCAAGGTAAGCCGATCACCGCTTCATTCTTCTCTACAAGCAATGGGTATACAGAGAATTCAGAAGAGTATTGGACCGAAGCCATCCCCTATTTAAGGAGTGTATCGAGCCCGTGGGATAGCAAGATTGCACCACACTATAAAGATACTATTACACTAAGCCAGAAGGAATTTTTAAATAAACTAGGATTATCCAATAGCGCCATACCTGCATTAGCAACGGGAAAGACTAAGACTTCTAACGACTCTCTTATTCATGTCATTTCAACTACAACAGGGCAACGGGTCAAGGAGTTGAATATTAATGGCGTTTCTTTTAGTGGACGAGAGGTACGAGAGAAGCTGGGTTTGCGTTCTAGTCAATTCACTTGGACTCTATCAGGGGATGATATTGTGATTACGACTTACGGGTACGGGCATGGTGTAGGTATGAGTCAGTGGGGGGCTAACGGGATGGCCCAAGAGGGACATACGGCAACTCAAATTCTCAAACACTACTATACAGGCATCCAGTTCCAACAAGTTAGCAATCTATTGTCCAAAAAAGAGGATGTTCAAAAAGTCATCTATTGATCACGAAGTAACGCAAGAAGAATAATCGGCATCGAATCTGAGTTCAACCCTTGAAATCCGTTGCTCATGTAGGTTTGCGAGCGGATGCTTACGAAGTCGTTTTTTTCAAAAACGTGTAACTCCGCTACTCCTTCTGCGGTCTGAACTCACCTTCTGAAGCGTTTTGGAAAAACGCTGCATCGTAAGCATAAGCTATCGTGCTGAATAGTCTACTTTTTGAACTCTCACAAAAATAAGTTGAAAGATACGTATAAACGAATCTATCTTGGTAAACAATGGTTACTGAGGTGATACAAATATGAATGAAAAAAACAAGAATCAACCCCAAGGAGATACTCCTAAATATCAAGGAGGAACGGCAAGCAAGCCTTCTTCATGGAAAAGTATGTTGTCCAAAAGGTGGGTATACCCGGCAGTCTACATGGCCGCAGCAGCAATCATACTAACCTTAGTGTGGGTCTATCAGGATACCAGCCAGAAAGCACTTATCCCAGACCCCACTAAAGCGTCGGAAAACGCTAACCTGATGACTAAGACGGGTGTAGACGCTGTCGATCAAGAAGCAGTTGAAGTTATCGCCAAGTCAGAGAGTATAGGTTGGCCTGTAGCGGTAGCTACAGAAGTGGACATTGTGAAGCCTTACTATGATCCGAAAGGTACAACAGAGAATCATCAAGAAGCGATGGTTCAGTACAACGATACCTTCGAACCGAATATTGGTGTAGATCTAGCCCGCAGTGACAACAAGACATTTGAAGTCAAAGCCGCACTCAGTGGTAAAGTTACCCGTGTTGAAGCACCTACCATTTTAGGTACAGTTATAGAATTGACACATCCTAACAACATGAGAACGGTGTACCAGAGTTTAACGGATGCCAAAGTTAAGTTGGGTGATGAAGTCAAGCAAGGGGACACCTTAGCTATGGCGGGTCGGAGTGAAATTGAGAAGGATCTTGGTAACCACTTACACTTTGAAGTGTATGACAACGGTAACTTGGTGGATCCGGCAGAAATTTTCCCGAGTAAATAAATATCATGAGCAACAGGCTAATAAGCTAGGTTGACAAAATGGAGAAAGACAGGGATTTCCCTGTCTTTTTTGTTATTTTCAGAGCTGTTTTTAACAGAATAATATCCCTCAAAGGTAACATGTCCACAAAATAAATGGGTCTAACTAACCGTGAAACCGCGAATATATAAGCACGCTCCTCATATAATGTACCAAACTATCCACAGTAGGGAGGCGGGGGCGTGCACGATTACATCAAAGAACGGACCATTAAAATTGGACGTTGTATCGTGGAGACAAGGCACACGGTCCGGACCATAGCCAAAGAATTTGGCGTTTCAAAGAGCACAGTGCATAAAGATTTAACCGAGCGTCTGCCAGAAATTAATCCTGACTTGGCTGATCAAGTGAAGAACATTCTCGAATACCACAAATCAATTCGTCATCTCAGGGGAGGCGAAGCCACCAAAATTAAGTATAAAAAAACGAACAACAAAAAAAGAGAGGCGGTTGGTGTGGTCAAAGCTTAAAATTTTGGGACTGGACCATAGAAACCAAGTTGAATCACCCCCCCTAAATATGGTATGTTAAAAGATGGTATGAGGTCGATTTGTGTAACTGTAATATTCGAAAATGAAATGATTGTGTAGCTTCTTGTCGAATACAGTCGAGGGACACGTAAAGACCATTCAGAACCATATAAAATAACATTTGGGGGCTCTTTTCATGATGCTTAGCAAGGATATTGGAATTGATCTCGGCACGGCTAATGTGCTCATTTACGTCAAGGGGAAGGGAGTAGTGTTAAATGAACCTTCTGTTGTGACCATTGAAAGAGACACCAAAAAAGTTCTTGCTGTAGGGGAAGATGCACGTCGAATGATCGGGCGTACGCCCGGCAACATAGTAGCTATTCGCCCTTTGCGTGATGGCGTTATTGCTGATTTTGAGATTGCAGAAATGATGCTTAGACATTTTATCGACCGCGTGGGGGCACGTAGCTGGCACAGCCGCCCACGCATCCTGATCTGTGCGCCAACGAATATCACATCTGTAGAACAGAAGTCTATTCGGGAGGCTGCAGTACGCAGTGGAGCCAAAGAAGTGTTCCTAGAAGAAGAACCTAAAGCAGCAGCGATTGGTGCTGGTATGAATATATATGAACCAAGTGGTAACATGGTTATCGATATTGGCGGCGGAACGACAGATGTAGCTGTTCTTTCTATGGGCGACGTCGTTACCGCTTCATCTATTAAGGTAGCAGGAGACCAGTTCGACGATGCCATCACAAGATACATTAAGGCTAAATATAAATTATTAATCGGTGAACGTACGGCTGAAGATATTAAGATAGGGATCGGAACAGTACGCCCTAGTGGTAGTCAAGCAGAAATGGATATCCGTGGACGAGATATGGTATCCGGGCTTCCATTAACCCTAACGATTTCTTCAGGGGAAGTTCAAGAGGCATTGTGGGACGCGGTATCCTCTATCGTTCTAGGAGCCAAATCCGTATTGGAACGTACTCCACCAGAGCTATCGGCAGATATTATTGACCGTGGGGTTATTCTGACAGGTGGCGGAGCTTTGCTGAATGGACTGGACGAGCTGCTCTCTGATGAACTTCGTGTTCCGGTATTGGTAGCGGAGGACCCGATGCATTGTGTTGTGAAGGGTACAGGAATTATGCTAGATAATTTAGATAAAGTGGTTAAGAAAAGATACTAAACCGCCGATATAGAAGTAAGGTACTACATATTAGCTTGAGCATATGCAATTTTCAGAACAATTGGAGATTTGCTTAACTATAGATGGACTGAGAGATAAAGAAGGAGGCGTTATCAGCATGTTAAGAGGACTGTACACCGCTGCTGCGGGGATGATGACTGAACAGCGACGTCACGACACGATCACGCAAAATATTGCTAATGTCAATACCACAGGGTACAAACAGGTTGATAGTGTAGCTCGCTCCTTTCCCGAAGTATTGATTTCCGTAGTGGGTGGAGATCCGAATAATTCCGAACGCAAGTTAGGGAAGCTGAATACCGGCGTATTTCTGGAAGAAAGCATCTCGATGTTCTTGCAGGGAGACGTAACGGAGACCGACAAGTCTACGGACTTTGCGCTTGTATCTGAATTAGGACGTAATGATCCAAATTCAGGACAACCTATTGTCTTTGATGCGGGAGGCAAGTATGTAGATGACGAAGGGAACACCTTATATCGACCTCAAGCTTTTTTTACAGTGCAGGATGATGAAGGTCAAGTTCGTTATACGCGGGACGGAAGTTTCCGAGTTAGTGGAACGGGTCAGTTATTAACCTCTACAGGCTTTCAGGTGATGGATGTGAATAATCAACCCATTACGCTGACAGGTTCTGTTGAAGATCTTAGAGTGGACGGACAAGGCCGTATATTAGATCCAGTAACAGGGCGGCCGACTGGAATCAATATTGGGATAAGTATCGTGGAGAATGCCAATGAAATGGTACGTGATGGCAACGGCGTGTTCCGTATAGCTGATCCTGATGCGGCAGGTGTGCGTGTGAGTGCAGCTGGCGATAATATGGAAGTAAGACAGAGGTACTTGGAGAGATCCAATGTGAGTTCTACGCAATCCATGGTAGATATGAACCTTGCTGTGCGTGCATACGAAGCGAACCAGAAAGTGATTCAATTCTATGATCGAAGTTTGGATAAGGCCGTAAATGAAGTCGGTAGAGTATAACAGGAGGTTAGACGATGAATAACTCCGCGATCAGCGCGATGGTATCCCTAACAAGTATGCAGAATAGACTAGATGTTATTGCTGACAACATTGCCAATATGGATACTAATGGATATAAGCGTAAAGAGAGTTCTTTTGAAGATACCTTGACTCGTGTGCAGAATCAGGGCAAAGATTTCAAGCAACCAGGTCGGGTTACACCTTTAGGTTATAATCTCGGTTTTGGTGTCCGTCTCGCTTCGGTTACTATGAATATGCAGCAGGGTACTCTACAAGAGACCGGTATTCCTACAGATTTGGCAATTGAAGGAAATGCGTTATTTGCAGTAGAAAGTAATGGCAATACCGCTTATACTCGTGAAGGAGCATTTCATTTCGTTCCGGACCCTGCAGATGGCGATTATATGTTATTAGTAAATAATCAGGGGGATCGGGTACTTAATAATGATGCTCGATCTGTACCTGTTAGAGTGCTTGCTAACAGCAAGGTAGCCATTGACTCCACAGGTAACGTATGGACTACACTACCCGGTTCTAAGACAACAAGAATTACGAACAGTTTAAGAATAGTAGAACCACAGAAACCAGAAGGTCTGGTTCAACTATCTGATAATCTATTCACCTTGGCAGCTGGACTTACGACAGATGAAGTGTTCGGAGCAGGTTCTCCTTCTCCCACACGTGGAGATGATCCACAAGTTGCGATTCGTTCTGGATTCTTGGAGAAGTCCAATGTGGACTTAACGACAGAGATGGCGGATATGGTTCAGGTACAACGAGCTTACCAATTGGTAGCACGTACACTGACCTCCAGTGACACCTTGATGAACCTTGCTAACAATATGCGGGGATAAGGAGTTATTCATGAGTAAAAAGAACAGACCACCAATGAGAAAGACAGCCACGTGGAGGATTGTAATTCGTTGGATGATTCCACTCTTTCTGCTCTTGTCTTTAATTGGGGGTATGATAGTAGGTTATGTTGTACTTGGTAAGGAAGAGATGTCTGAAGTGTTTCAACTTAAGACTTGGCAACACGTTATTGATCTAATATTTGCACCATAACAGGTCTGACATAGGGACAAGTTTAAGAAAACTCCTTTCTTTTGGGAGTTTTCTTTTTGTGTATGATAACTGTATAATGATGGGGGACTAGCAAGAAGAAACGGCTTCGCCGTCCTTAAAGGGGCGGTCATTGTTTCTGGTTGAAATATAACAAAGTATAGGTTCACACTTATATTTTCTTATATTTGAACAAAAGAACCTTCTCCATCAGGCATTAGATGCCTGACCGAGAAGGTCCCTTATCTGAACCTCCACTCTCTGCAGTAGATGAAGGATAATAATAGTATAACCCCATAATCTTATGGTTATTCGAGAGGAGTATATGACATTGTTAAATATCCAGCAAATTCAAGAAATTATTCCACACAGGCCGCCATTCTTACTGGTGGACAGAATTGTAGAATTAGAGAACGGTAAACGTGCTGTAGGGATCAAGAATGTAACGATTAATGAACCATTTTTCATAGGGCATTTCCCTGGATATCCTGTGATGCCGGGAGTTCTCATTACAGAAGCGTTGGCCCAAGTAGGGGCTGTCGCTATTTTGAATGTGGAGAGTAATAAAGGAAAGATCGGATTTCTTGCAAGCTTAGATAACTTCCGCTTTCGTGGGCAAGTTGTTCCTGGAGACACGCTGAGATTAGAAGTCGAGATCGTTCGTTTGAAGGGTAGCTTTGGTAAAGGGAAAGCAGTAGCTAGTGTTGAAGGTAAGGTCGTAGCTGAAGGCGAGATTATGTTTGCTTTATCAGATCCAGATCCAGTTCAACCATAACCATAACTTCTATTACATTTAAACTAAAGAAGGAAAGGCGGAAGCTTTCATGACAGTGTTAAGTCAGCAATCCAAGGACCAAATTAAGGAGTGGCTTCAAGACAAACATATTGATGAGGCTACTAAGCAGGAACTTCGAGACATCGAGAATGAGCCGAATGAATTGGAAGATCGCTTTTATAAAGATTTGGAGTTCGGTACAGGGGGACTTCGCGGTATTATAGGTGCAGGCAGTAACCGCATGAATCGTTACACCGTAGGTAAAGCTACACAAGGTTTTGCACAGTATATTCTGGCGAAGCATGGAGAGTCTGAAGGTAGACCCTCTGTTGTTATTGCACATGACTCCAGACATTATTCACCTGAATTTGCTTTGGAAGCTGCGCTTGTATTGGCAGGCAATGGCATCGTAGCGAAGCTCTTTCCTTCTTTGCGTACAACACCGCAATTATCGTTCAGTGTGCGTCATTTAGGGGCAACAGGTGGGATCGTAGTGACAGCAAGTCACAATCCACCCGAATATAATGGCTACAAAGTGTATAACGATCAAGGTGGACAGCTTATTCCGCACGAAGCGGAACAAGTGATTAATTACATACAAGAGGTTGAAGATTTTGCCGCTGTGAAGCGCTTGGATCAAGCTACTGCGGAAGCACAAGGACTACTAATATGGCTTGGAGATGCAGATGACGAAGCGTTCGTCCACACGGTTGCACAGACCAGTGTGAATGCTGAGCTTATTCGTTCCACGTTAGGTCAAGACTTCACCATTGTATATACGCCGTTACACGGTACAGGTAATCTTCCGGTTCGCCGTGTTCTAGAGTCTGTTGGATTTACGAATGTACACGTAGTGCCTGAACAAGAACAGCCTGATGCCGAATTCTCGACAGTTAAATCTCCGAACCCAGAAGAACGTGAGGCCTTTACACTGGCAATTGAACTAGGACAGAGAATAGGCGCAGATATTCTAATCGGAACAGATCCCGATTGTGATCGGATGGGAGCTGTCGTTAAGAATAAGTCAGGGGAGTATGAAGTACTCTCAGGAAATCAGTCGGGTGCGATCATGATTCACTATCTACTGAGTCAATTGAAGGAAGCGAGACAGCTGCCTGACAATGGATTGGTCATTAAAACCATTGTAACGAGTGAAATGGGTGCAACGATCGCCAAGTATTATGGTGCAGAAGTGATCAATACGCTAACAGGCTTTAAATATATCGGTGAGAAAATGACGCAATATGAACAATCCGGTGAGTATACGTATTTATTCGGATATGAGGAAAGCTACGGGTATTTAGCAGGTAACTATGCTAGAGACAAGGATGCCGTACTTGCTTCATTACTAATTGCAGAAGCAGGAGCTTATTACAAAGCTCAGGGTAAAACCTTATATGATGTACTACAGGAATTATATGAGCAATTTGGTTATTTCCAAGAAAGCTTAGAATCCCGAACACTCAAGGGTAAAGATGGTGTAGCCCAAATTCAAGCTAAAATGACAGATTGGCGCACTAATCCACCGGAAGAAATCGTTGGGGTGCGTGTGCAGCAGGTCCTTGATTATTCTTTAGGACTAGAGGGTCTGCCTCAAGAGAATGTGTTGAAATTTATGCTTGAAGATGGTTCATGGTTCTGTCTAAGACCTTCGGGTACGGAACCGAAGATCAAAGTATATTTTGCAGTTCGGGGTGAATCTATAATAGATGCACAAGAACGAATTACATCATTAGCTCGTGAAGTCATGGCACGCGTAGACGCGTAAACAGCTCTGACACTCCTTGTGTTCGTAGTTTGTGCATAGGGAGTGTCAGAGAAAGAATGAGGAGGAACTTGTAAAGTGCATCGTAAATGGCAGCGTTGGAGCATTACATCACGTAAATGGTTATGGATTATTGTCGTAATAGGGATCGTGGCGGCACTACCTGTGGCGTATGATCGATGGAAGACAGAGACATCTTCTAATCATGTGGAATTAGTATTTGATTATCGTGACTTAGTGGACGTGGCAGCATATCAGGCTCATCCGCAGGATTATATTAATCAACAGCTAGATCGGTTGCAAGCTGCTGGTGTTGGCAGTATGGCAATGTTTGAGAGTACGTTGAATGAATTTCAACAGACCAGACGAATCACCCTATATAACAGCAATGAAATGGCTAAATTAAATAAAGAGGTACCACCAGCTAATGATAATCTGACCTATGTTGTGTTCTCTAATGAAGAAAGCGCAGATAAGTTATCTCCGATTATTGATGGGACATTCCGCGGATTAGGAATTGATGTCACATCTTGGATGTTCCAAGGTAGACGTGCGCTTATCATTGATACGTCAGTGGAGAATGCCGTACTTAAGTCAATGCAGTCTGATCCAATAACATTAGAGATATTGCATAACAAAGGATTCACTATTGTGCCTCGTATGGGTGATAGTATGCCTTACGATGAAGCATCTATGGAGAAACTACTTTCTTATTACGAATCATTAGGCGTTAAGCGTATCCTGTTTGAAGGTGTATCCGTTAAGGGATTCAACGACCAAGAGGAGATGAAGAGCTTAGATTCCTTTGGAAGGTTGCTCAAAGAACATGGTATTGGGATTTCAGCTATTGAGAACTTAAAGAAGCCGCAGCTTGGATTTAACAAGTTGGCGTATCTAATAGATTATGATGTTGTACGTTTGTATTCATTAAGTGAAGCGGACGCTAATCTAAGTGTAGATGTTATTGCGGATCGCTTGGCGCTTGCAAGTAAAGATCGTAACATTCGTATGTTCTATCTTAACGCAGCTCCTTCACGTAACATGCTCAAAGCTTCGATAACAGACCCATTAGATAATTTGATTAATAGCTTGCAAGAGCCGGGCCATGCTATTAGTAAGATGGAGAGCAATGGTTTTACGATGGGACAGGCTACAGCTTTTACCGTCTATGATTCCACACTTCAGCATTATTTGAAGTTAATCGTTGTATTGGGTGGACTGGCCTTCATCGCGCTTATGGTGTCCTATTTCTTACCGATTCTGACCATTCCGGCGTTTGTACTTGGATTGATTGGAAGTGCGGGATTATATGTGCTGAAACCTACATTATTCGAACAGGCGTTGGCTTTATTGGTAGCCATCAGTGCCCCAACCATAGCGATGGTATTGGCTATACGTAAGATTAATGAAGTGAACAAGTCGGCGTTAGATATGAAGAATAGTCGTCGATTGACGCATACACTTGTTCTGTATATTAAGACATCTATTCTTTCACTCTGTGCGGTTCCCTTTGTGATTGCTCTACTGAATAATGTTACGTATCAATTAGTGTTAGAGCAATTCCGTGGGGTTAGCTTGTTACACTTTGCCCCTATTATTCTGACAGGTCTATATGTTCTTCTCTACCGTGGAGGACGGATCGTGAGCGACATGCGTAAATTGTTACGTGTGCGTATTACAGTTCTTGGTGTTGTTGTAGCCGGAATTATTGGTGTGATCGGCATGTACTATTTAAGTCGTACAGGTAATGCGGGTAGCGTAACTCCGCTTGAAATGTCCTTCCGCTCTATTATGGAAGATACATTCAGTGTTCGTCCACGTAACAAGGAATTCCTGATGGCACATCCACTATTTATACTGGGCGCCTTCATGGCATTTAAATATCGGAATGCTATCTTCGTTATGATCATTGCTTCCATTGGGCAATTATCCATCGTAGATACATTCGCTCATATTCACACGCCAATGATGTTGTCGTTAGTTCGTGGCTTACTAGGTTTAGGACTTGGACTCGTTATTGGACTTATCGCAGTTGCGGTATGGCAATTTGCAGAAGGGTGTTGGAAACGATGGTCGCCACTCCTCAGACGATAGTCATATCTGGATACTATGGCTTCAAGAATAGCGGAGATGAAGCCGTACTTCAATCAATCCTGACAGCATTGAAGGTTCAGGGCGAAGAGATGGGTGTTGACATTCAGCCTGTTGTGCTCTCTATAGATCCAGAATGGACAAGCGCAACGTATGATGTTCAAGCTGTACACCGAATGAAGCTAGGTGAAGTAAGACAAGCTATTAAGAACAGCTCTGGGCTAATCAGTGGAGGCGGAAGCCTTCTACAGGATGCTACGAGTTCTAAGACAATCCCCTATTATTTGGGGGTCATTAAATTAGCTCAGTGGATGAGGAAGCCTACATTTATTTATTCACAGGGCGTAGGACCTGTAAGCCGTGGTTTTTTTCATCCGATGATTAAATCTGTATTTAACAAATGTGAATATATATCTGTACGTGATACTCAATCAGCAGAGTTACTGCGAACGATGGGATTACAAGGGAAGGCGATCCAAGTGGTACCTGACCCCGTGATGGGATTACAGGAAGTGAAGGGCCAACTCGCGTTGGATCAAGTGGAGGGTTATAATGAAGAAGGATTACCGGTCATTGGGATATCCGTTCGTTATTGGGAGAAAGACCGCAAAGAGCTTATAGCTATAGCGGACGGGCTGCAGCTGGTTATGAACAAACAACCTGTTCACTTACGTTTCTTGCCTTTTCATCATCCTTCCGATGTGGAGGCTTCCAAGTTTATCATGTACCGTCTGGGTACGTTAACATCGAATGGGAGTTCTATGAGTATATGTGAAGAGGCCATTCACCCACAGGACATGTTGCGAGAGGTTAGTCGTTGCCAGCTGGTACTGGGTATGCGACTCCATTGTTTGATTTATGCGGCGAATGCTCAAGTACCGATGGTTGGTATCTCTTATGATCCGAAGATTGATCATTTCCTCAAGAGGTTGGATATGAAACCTGCAGGGGCAACTTCAACTTTAGGAGCTGAAGAAGTATCTACGGCCATTGAGCAATTATTGTTCCACGAAGAAGCTTGGCGTCAGGTGCATGCAACGCAGATTGCTCATTTGAAGCAAGAAGCACAGGCACCAGCGAAGGTTATTATTGAATACATGTCTTCCAGAAGGTGATCAGTTATGAATAAGAATCAATTAAAGGAAATATCAACCGTTTCTATCTATGGAATATCTGTATGCAGATGGGGAATGAGTGATACGGTACAATATTTAACGGATGCCATCAACTCTCATATTCCTCATCAAGTGATTACAGCTAACCCTATTATGGTGATGACTGCACTGGAAGATCCGTCCTATATGTCGATTATGAGGAATGCTGAGTTAGTCGTTCCTGATGGCACGGGCGTTGTATGGGCAGCCGCAAAGGTGGGACAACCTGTACAAGAGCGGGTAGCTGGATTTGATCTGTTACATGAAATGCTACGAGTCGGAGAAAGCTATCAATGGAAGGTGTATCTGCTCGGATCAACACCAGAAGTAATTCAAGAAACTGCGAGTAGGTTACAAATCCAATATCCGATGATCAAGATCGTTGGATATCATGATGGATTCTTCGGTCCTAATGAAGATGATACGATTATTCAGAACATTCGGGCATTGTCGCCAGACATCCTCTTCGTAGCTAGAGCATCGGATACTCAGGAACCTTGGATTGCTCGTCATAAGGATGAGCTAGCAGTCCCATTAATGATGGGTGTTGGAGGTAGCTTCGATGTGATATCAGGTAAGAGTAAGCGAGCGCCTAAGGTATTCCAAAAGCTTCGTGCGGAATGGCTATATCGTCTGTTACGGGAGCCAACAAGATATCGGAGAATGCTTGCGTTACCGCAATTCGTAGTTAAAGTGCTTCGGGACAAAGATAATGTAACAAAAGTGACGTGAAATGAACGAATCTGGGCGATTTCCTTAGTAAATTGCTGAAATAGAGGATTGGTGTTTATTTTTCTAACGGAGTATAATTTACTCCGTTAGAGAAAAATGGAGGTTGATTGATTAAATGTTAATGATGTCTATCATCGGCTTGGTTCTGTCCTTGGGACTTGCGCTCTTGTTAACGCCACAAGTGAAGAAGTTTGCATTCAAAGTTGGTGCCATAGATGTTCCCAATGCACGTAAAGTGCACACGAGAGTCATGCCCCGTCTTGGCGGATTAGGAATTTATTTAGCATTTATACTGGCACTTTTTCTAGTATTACCTTTTGTATCTGCTGATTTATCGCTTCGTGATGCTAACTTCATCAAGGCCTTTGTGGTTGGTGGATCCATGATTGTATTGATTGGTGCATTGGATGATCGGTTTGAGCTATCAGCTAAAGTGAAGCTTCTGGGACAGATTATAGCCGCATGTGTGGTTGTTTTCGGTTTTGATATATCGGTTGATTTTGTAAACATTCCCTTTCAAGATAACTTCAAATATTTAGAGAGTTGGATTTCTATCCCGCTCACTATATTCTGGATCGTAGGTGTAACGAATGCCATTAATCTAATTGATGGTCTAGACGGACTTGCGGCAGGTGTATCGGGAATCGCCATTGGAACGATTCTGGTCATGTCCCTACTTATGGGGAATATGATGATAGCGCTCCTCTGTATGATTTTGTTAGGTGCAATTATTGGATTTCTATTCTTTAACTTCCATCCGGCTAAGATCTTCATGGGTGACTCTGGATCATTGTTCTTAGGTTTCTGTCTAGCTATGTTATCGTTGCTTGGATTCAAGCAAGTAGCGATCGTATCCTTTATGACGCCATTAATTATAATCGGCGTACCGTTATCGGATACTTTCTTCGCAATCATTCGTCGTTGGGTTCAGAAGAAGCCCATATTTGCACCAGATAAAGGTCACCTTCATCACTGCTTACGGCAACTCGGATTCAGTCATCGTCAATCTGTACTGATTATTTACAGCATCGCTGCTTTCTTTGGGATTCTAGCAGTCATTCAATCATCCGCTGCATTCTATGATGCGAACT
Source organism: Paenibacillus sp. (assembly GCA_036496075.1). Taxonomy (GTDB): domain Bacteria; phylum Bacillota; class Bacilli; order Paenibacillales; family Paenibacillaceae; genus Paenibacillus_AQ. The sequence goes on from DASXLR010000133.1 coordinate 357,211, forward strand.
GGGTTACCTTTGTAGTCATCTGTATTATGATGTTCTTCATGCAGATCGGAGCTGAAGTTATAGGCCTGATTGGTTTGACCAAGAAGCCGCTTCTAAGTCTACTATCAAGATTGCGTTTGAAGGCCCATTCGGAACGCGGATCGAAATAGCGAACAAATCGAATAGCTTGAATCAAAGCTGATGTGCCAAAAGCGCCGCTTTCCCTCATTGTTATAGAGGGAAGGCGGCGTTTTTTATTAGGCTATCGCTTCTCCAGAACAATTCTGTCCCCTCTGCTAGGGTAGTTTTCTCTCGTTCATTTCATCATTTCAACTTAAATAGGAATCTTTTTCATCATTTCCCTACAAATTTGTGGCTTTATCACCGATAACTAAAGTAAGTGCGCTTTTGGGCGGTTCCTGACAACATTGTTGCAGGAGCATCAATAAAATGAACATGGAAAAGGAGAGATTTATACATGCAACGAATGAAAAAGCCGTTAGTTTGGCTTGTTTTAATGACCCTTATCGTATCGTGGTTCCCAGCTGGTCTTGTACAGAAAGTGAGTGCAGCCCCTGGTGATTACACTACAACGACTTATTTTAGTCCTGATGACAAGAGTGTTGGTAAAACAATAAAAGTCGGTGGTCTTCTTGATAAAGAAAATCTTCGAGAGGATGTATTTATTACCAGTAGTCCTACAATCTCTATTAATGGTAGTTATTCTAAGGTATCAGGCGATGGACTGAAAGCTCAAATTGACCTGTTAAACTGGAATACGACTGTGAAGCAATGGGTTCCTGACAAGGTCCATTCCGTTCCAGGTACAGTACAGAAAGATACTTCAGCACCTGAAAGCCGATTTACAGCTGCAAATCTTACTTTGTATCCTGGGCTGAATAGAATTACATTCACAGGTAAGTTAGGGAATCAAGAGGGATCGGAGTCTTTCTATGTGCTATATGACAAAGTTCCGTATGTTTCTAAATTATCTGTATCAGGTGGAGGCTTGCTTAACGCTATCAACTTAAATGAAGGTACAAGAGTTGTAGTGGAAGGAGCAAGAATTTCATTAATCGGAGAAGTGTACAACACAACTAAGGCAACGGTATCAGTCAACGGGGGGACGCCTCTCTCCACCGATATCTACAATAATCAGTTAGCGACACCGCCACTGGTTCTGTCACCAGGGCTGAACAAATTACAAATCGTGTTCAAGAATTCATCAGATTCATTAACAATTAATCGTGACATATACTATTTCAGTCAAGCTCAACCGTTTACGGATATGTATGTTATGGAAAACGCGAAAGAGCATAATCTAATTAATAATAATCCTACGTTAACACAATTAGGCATGACATCAGCGCCATTGATTATTCAGGCGATTCTTCCTTATTATGCAACGCCATTTGAGACGGATTCAGAAATAACAATTAACGGTCAGACCGTAACGATCTCCAGAATGTTAAATTCGAATCTTAAGGATGATAAACAAGTATTCATTCCTACAGCGGGTTCGGAAGTTGAGATTCCAGGATCAAATGGATTACCCGCATATCGGCTGGTTACATTTGAAACAACACCATTTCAGTTTGCGACAGATCCACTAACCGGAAACGTAAATACGAAGCAGTCACCCCAAGTTACGATTAAGTATGGTAAAGATAGTGGGGTATGGAAGTTCACAGCCAATTACGATGCTAAATTTAACTATTTGGCAGGTAAGACGGTTATTACTGACATGAAATATTTACCTGAATATAGTCCCTCGAACACCGATTTAACAAATCAAACGCAGCTGCCCTTAAACGGTGCAACTGTGAGCTCAAGCGAATTTTATATTTTAGTGAAGAGTGATGGGGTTCCTTCTGGTGCTCTGATAGCCGAGTACTTGCCAATGGGTACAAAGCGATTGAAAATAGAAACTACCTCGGATAGCAATGTATACAAGATCATGGACTTCTCAAACGGGGAGCAAGAGGTGCGATTTAACTTTGAAGATGCATCTGCACCGAATGGAACATCATCCTCATATATAGCAAAAATTACGTATGTATCCAAAAACTTTATCAGTGTAGACAATTGGTATGACGGACAGACGTATACATTTAATTCTAAAACATCTCCCGATCGGGCTAAGTTCAACATTACGGGTGAATACATCGGATTTGAGAATATCTCCAATGCGGAGTATTTCGTGAATGGTACCAAAAAGAATCTGACGTTAAACGCTAATAAGTTTAATGAAACTATACAAATAGATGGTAAGCTTGGACCGCTTGTATTTGGTGAGAATACCATTGTATTTACGGGTACGTCTATGGATAATGCGGGGAACAAGCGTGTAGTTACCAAAACATTGAGAATTTATATTAATGATGAAAATGTATCTGCGATTCAGAAATTTGCCCCAGGTAAAGTACCTAATGAGCAACAAACACGTGCTAAATTCCCTACAACAACGGAGTTTGACTCACCGGTAACGGATGCAAAAGATAAAGCAATTGCCAGCATCTTCACATTGCCTACTGAGTTTACCTATGAGAGTGACAAGTATACTACCAGTGAGCAACAATATGATTTGCTGGTCAGAGGTAGTGGTGTAAGAACGGTTAATGTACTGTTTGGATCTGAGAAAATATATACCAGAACATTTGGACCTACAACGGAGATCGACAGTTCATTGAGTGGAACTGTATCGAACGAACCTGGCAAGCTGTATGAAGTTATTGGGAATGAGAATGATTTTGTATTACGAATTATGAATTTGAAATTTGAATTACCAGGGACACATGTATATACATTGGAATTAATTAACGATACAGGAGCTCGTACAACCCAGCGTCTAGAGATTACTAGACAATTGGCACCTTATCGCATCATTGCACCCCAACCGACTGTAGACGGGAAATATGTAGTGAATAAAAACTTCCTTCATTTTGATATTGAAGCAGAGGGTGCAACCAAAGTCATTATTGACAAAGCGGAAGCGACAAGAAGCACAGTTAAGGGAGAAGAAGATCGCTTTATCTATGATTACGTAGGTCTGAAGCCAGACAAATCTAACAAGATCAAGATACAAATTGTTAGACCGGGTTCTACTATTAATGACTCCATTGATGTGTTTTATACGGGAACAGTGACTATTGATTCGCAGTATATGGCTCCCAAAGTCACTAATAAGTACAGTATATTTAATAAGCAACTGGAATTGAATTTCCCTAAGGGAACGGTCATGCAGTCAGCAGTGATGAATGACAACCGGATCACTAAATTCTATCCTGATACGAAGCTGTTATTTGCAGTCGCTGATCCTATCGGTGGTATCGTTGAGAGACGTAACGATTACGGTGGGATTATTAACAGAGCTGGCGAATATAACACGATTACGATTCCTGATAGCTACTTGATGAGGTTTAATTCCACGGAGAGTACGTATAACTTCACAAGAGTATCTGATATTTACTGGATTAGCGCTGGTTTGGGTGAGCTAGGGGATAAGGGGAATACAAGCAAGCCATACCTAGCAGCTAGTAATGGGATTACACCTTATTCCTATCTGGGTGCAGAAAGCTTCTTCACCAATGTTGATAAAGTCCGTAAGCTTGTTCCTTCAAAGCGTGGGACATTGAAATTAACTTATGATTCCAATCTAGTAGATGAGGCAGGATCATTGATCACCGTATTCCGTTATACAGATGTAGGGGGATATGGTAAGTGGGAACGGATTCCAGGTACGGTAGATACCAAGAAGCGTACAGTGACTGTTCCCTTTGATGAGTTTGGTTATTATACAATCATGAAGATGAACAAAGGCTTTAGTGATATCACGAACCATCCATGGGCTCGAAATATTTTGAATGCTTTGTATTCCAAAGGGATTATGGAAAACTTGAGAGTAGATACATTTGGTGCAGATGATCAGACTACGCGCGGCGAATTTGCTACGCTGTTAGTCAAAGGATTAAGCTTACCAATTACGGCAGATGAGCAACAACAGACGTTCTTTGATGTTCCTTATGCTTCGAAAACTGCGACATGGGATTTCGATCACATTGAAACGGCAGCAAGAGCGGGGATCATTACAGGAAGAACAGAAGGTTTCTTCTCGCCTAACATGCCGATTACTCGTCAAGAAGCCGCAGTTATGATATCGAGAGCTTTGAAATTAAAGCTACCAGCAAATGATAGTAAATTGCAGGCAACCCTATCCAAGTCCTTCTTGGACAGTGGAAAGATCGAATATTATGCTAGACCTGCAGTTCAGGCTGTTAGCGGTGCAAAGATTATGTCAGGGGATGCCGTTACGGTGGCAGGAGCGAAGAAGCCTTCTTATAATTTCAATCCAACAAGTAATCTGACTCGCGCTGAGGCTGGCAAGATTGCTGTTGAACTGCTTAAGAAGTCTACGGATATTTTCCCTAAAAACTTCAATTAAAGGCTTTTAGAGGCTCTTGTGCAGACTCTTTGCATAAGAGCCTCATTATTTCCAATCACATCTTTTTGTAATTTGATTGAGTTTAATATACAATAATGATAGAACATAATTTTTTTTGAAGGGTGAAGGCTATCTTATGAAATCGATATATTCTAAAGCTCAGATGGATTATATGAAAGCAAAAACCGTATTTGAGAATAGAGCAAGTGTCATGGAGAAGAAGATTGAGTCTACACGTAAGACAACAGAGATCACGCAACAGGTTATGGAAGGTCTAGTTCTTGAAACGGGCTTTCATGATGCGTACAACGACATGGTATTGGCTGAGAATGCACTAATTGAATGGTCACACTCCACAATTAAGCATGAGAAGACATACCGCGAGAACAAACATCCTATTGAAGATATGTATGAGAATCTGAATGGGAGTCCGGAGATGCGGGCACAAATTATTCAGTTGGCTATGAAGATTCGCTAAACGCAATAAGTAAGGAGACGCCGTGAGGCGTTTTTTTTATTATTCATCTATGTTTAGACTGGGATTTTATAGGTTATATATATCTGAGACGTATTGATTTTAGTCACTGTTATCAAGGGTTTTCTTAAATTTGGTGACAAAAATGAAATTATTTTTTAGAAAAGGTGCAACTTTTTAGAAACCCATGCGTCTAAGTAGTAGGAGTCAATTAATGATGGAGCTAATCCAGTAATGTCCTAAATAAGAAAGTTGTCTATAAATTAGAAAATTTATCTTTACGGGAACTTGGACCCATTGTATAATACTCTAGGTAGGATAGGATGCTACTCTATTTCTGTGTAATTCCGTTTACCAGTTTCTGTGACATCATCACAGACATCATTTATATTTAAATGCTCAACTCTAGAAAGGGGGTGCAACGACAAATGAGTAATACGAGCCCATTCAATGAAAATAAAAATAATAATAATAATGTTATGTTTCCCCAAGGAGGAGAAAAAAAGGTTATGAAGAAAATTTTATCCGTAGCTTTATCTACAGCAATGGCATTCTCAATGTTTGCTTCTGTAGCGTTCGGTGATACTGCGGTAACACCACAAGACAAGTTTGATGCATTGAAAGCAAAAGGTATTTTCAGTGGTTACCCAGACGGTACAGCTGGTCTTGAAAAAGAAATGACTCGCGCTGAGTTCGCGAAAGTTATCACTAAGGTTCTTGGATTGAAAGAAGTAACTGGCGTTCTTTCTTATAATGACAAAGGTTACACTGCTAAGAACTGGGCTGTTCCTTATATCGAAGCAGTATCTGCTGCGGGTATCATGGAAGGTAAGAACGTAACTAAGAAAATCTTTGATTACAACGGTAAAGTAACTGTTGAAGAAATGGCAACTGTTCTAACACGCGCTTTGGAACTTGAAGTTCCAACAACTGTAGACAACAGTGCTTCCACTTGGGCTAAAGGTTATGTTCAAGCGGCAATCGAAGCTGGATTAGTTTCTAAAGATGCTAAATTCCAATCGAATGCAACTCGTTCATTGCTAGTAGAAGCAGCTTACGCTGTTGATCAAATTAAGAGCGTTCCTACTGTAGCTTCTTATGTAGTATCTGAAGGTGGTAAAGTAGTAGAATTTACTCTTTCCAACAAAGAAGTTGTTAAAGTAACTTTGGAAAAAGCTCTTGAAGCTAACAAAGAAACTGAAGTAACTTTCAAAGATGCTGCAGGTAAAGAAATCACTACTAAAGTGATTTGGAAAGTTGAATCTGCAACGAAACTTGAATCTGCAACTTCTACTAACTTAAGAGAAGTTGACGTAGTATTTGACGGTAAAGTGGATAAAGCATCTGCTACTGACAAAGATAACTACTCCATTAATTCAGGTGCAAAAGCGATTAAATCCGTTAGCGTATTAGCAGATGGAAAAACAGTTCGTGTATTACTTGATGCTAACACATTTGTGCAAGGTCAAGAATACAAAATTGTTGTGAAGAATGTTAAGTCTTCTCTTGGTAACACACTTAGCACTGGAGAAGTTAAATTCACTTCTTCTGATAATGTTTTACCTACTGTAACTGAAGTAAAGGCTTTGGGTAACAAAGCGATCAAAGTAACATTCTCTGAGCCAGTTAAAAATGTTGCTTCTACAAACTTCAAATTGGATGACAAATCGTTTATTGGTTCCGTAACAAAAGGTGCTGATGAAAGAGAAGTTATTTTGAAGGATTATGCTGGTAGTGTAGCTCTTGGCGCTCACAAACTTACAACTGCTCTAGTTGAAGATTTTGCAGGATTGAAATCTTTGTCAGCTACTTCTGAGTTCACAGTAGTTGAAGACAAAGAAGGTCCAACAGTAACTGAAATTACTGCTACTTTAGAGAAAGTAACAATTACTTTCAACGAAGAAATTGATCCAGATAGCGTGAAGAGTGATAGCTTTTACTGGAAGTCTGGTGATAGCAAGAAAGTTGCTAAAGCTAAACAAGTTTCAGCTAATGTATACGAGCTAGACTTTACTGAAAATCGCCTTCCAGGCTATGAAACAACTTTGTTCGTAGAAGTTAAGGACTATTCTGGTAATGCAAATGCTGTTAAGGAACATAAAGTTACTGCAACTGTAGATCTTACTCGTCCGAAGGTAGAAGATGTTGCATACGGTAAAAATGGTAAAGTTCTTACAATTAAATTTGACAAACCAGTTTACGGTGCTGCCGACAGAGCTAACTACACTATCAAAAAAGGTGACGATGTATATCCAGTTACTGGTATAGTTGCTTCTCCAGGAGATACTTCTAATAGATCGTTTGATCTTAGTTTCTCTTCAACATTGCCTGAAGGTGAGTTCAATCTAAGAGTTAATGGTGTTCAAGATCGTACTGCTTTGAAGAACACTATTAGTGATTATACAACTACATTCAAAGTTGACGACACTAACAGACCAACTCTTAGCAAAGAAATTGACGCTAATAATACAACTCGTACATTAGTTGTTAACTTTGATAAGAAAATGGATGTTGCATCTATTACTAATCATAGTAACTATATTGTAGATTTTGTAATCAATAATCAAACTGTAACTAAAACGTTGCCTTCTGATGTGTCTATTCGTCCGGTTCTTGAAGGTAGAGCTGTTCAACTAGTATTCCCAGAGTCTATTGATGGCACTAATACTCCAGTTAGATTTGGTCAATCTGTAAAAAATATTACAGTTATCGGTGTTAAATCCGCTTCGGGTAATGTTTTGAACACAAATTATGTACCAAAAGCAATCCAAGAAAGAGTAGCTAAAGCAACTGGAGCAGTTCAGAAGGATTATAGAACTATTGAAGTAACCTTCGACCAAGCTGTTTCTCAAGCATATGTTACCGATTTCTTAGTTGGTGGAGCTACTATTTCTTCTGTAAGTATTAGCGATGGTGGAGATGTAGTAACAATTAAAACTGATCAAGATATTAATGGATCAGGTGTTAATGTAGAAGTGAGAAATAACAATAATATCAGAACTTATGCTGGTAATGGTGTTGAGTTTTCTACACACAATACTCTAAGCAGTGCTGCTCCGAAAGTTCTTAACCAAACGATCTTTATGGAAGCTAATGGATTCGTTGTTCCTTTCAATACTACACTGAAAAGTGAAAATTCTGGTATGTTTGGTAGCGATTTGATCATCAAGCAAGAAGATGCTACGAATAAGACTAAACTTACTGCAGGTGTTGATTACAGAACTACTTGGAAAGCTGCTGGTGTTTCTGTGGAGTTTAACGCAACTTCTCTTGTTAGCAACTACAAAGGTAAATATTCGGTTCAAGTAAAAGACAATGCTGAATATATCCGTGGACTAAATGGAAAATTAGCTCAAAAGTCTGATGTAATTCAAATCAGTGGTATTACAACTAATCCTGTAGAAAAAGCAAAAATCACAAATGTATCAGCAACTACTCCTGTAAATAATGGTGTTGCTGCTCAAGCTGATCTTACACTAACTGCTGGTAAAAAAATTACATTAACAGCTAAGGAAGTTGGTACCAAGAACAATGGTTATGCTGTTATAGTAGGAGAAGACACTACTAATATTCCTGTTAACACAGTAACAGCTAATATTAATGTTAATGACAAAGTAATTTCTATTAAAGTTAATGATGCTACTGTAAAACAAGTTGCAGATCAATTGGCTACTGTACAAGGAATTATAGATCTATTCAACGTTACTGGCGATACTGCTGATACTACTAAAGTTGATCTTTTCGGTGGTGAAACAACAAAAAGTGGTGAAAATGCTGTTCCTGCGTCAGTAGTTTTAACTGCTGATAAAGCAAGTGATTTCCAAGCTGTTGCTTTGTTCACGAAGGCTGATAAATCAGATGAGCCTAAGATCATTGCAAAGAGTGATATCACGATTTCAACAAATGGTTTGACGCTGACAGTTAAATTACCAGCAGATGTAACTTATGTTGCAGCTGATCTTCTTTAATCTTTAATAACGAAATTTCATTTGTTAATAATATCCCGCAGCTTCGCTGCGGGATATTTCATTTTTATCAACTAGCATTTGCATTCGAATTTTATCTATTTTAGGAACATAATTAGTGCTGATTCACAGAAACTTGAACTTAACCCAATCGTAAAATAGGAATGGATAGTCATATTTATCAAGGTGAGTTAAGTAAAGCTTTAATATCAGTTTCTATCCTTATTATTCCCAATAGTAACAATGTTTTATACGTCTAATTACAACAATACTGCAAATAATACTCTTGCAATAACATCAAGCAGGAGGTGTATATATAATGGCTAGAAATAATCGGACAATCGTACCGGAAAGTCGTCATATGATCAATCAGATGAAGTATGAGATTGCTGCTGAATTTGGATTAAATGTTGGTGAATATGGTGGACTTGGTGGGTTGGATACTGAATTTGGCTCTGAACTGGGACAGACAGGTGGAATGTCCAATGGAGGTCGTTATAATGGAGGTCATCTGACCTCAAGACAAAATGGGTCCGTTGGTGGTGAGATAACGAAGCGCCTAATCCAACAAGCGGAGCAGACTTTAATATAGGATAATATATAATTGAATTTATTTACTTTATTAATGAAATATGGATGTGATGATTGACACAGATAGACAATTACGTTAATATGACCATTGAGGATTGTACAAGCAACCTTTTCCATTCGGAGAAGGTTCATTTTTTTGCTTAATACTCAGAGAAATGTATAGTGTCCTTATATAAGAAAGTTTAAGGAGGTATTAACATTATGTCTGTCAAAGGACGTCATTTATTTACATCTGAGTCCGTTACCGAAGGGCACCCAGATAAAATTTGCGATCAGATCTCTGATGCGGTGTTGGATGCATTCTTAGCGAATGACCCCAATGCACGTGTTGCGTGTGAAGTAGCTGTAGCTACTGGTCTTGTACTTGTTATTGGAGAAATTAGCACTCATTCCGAATATGTTGATATTCCGGCTATTGTTAGAAATACAATTAAGGAAATTGGTTACACCCGTGCCAAATATGGTTTTGACTATAATACATGTGCGGTTCTGACTTCTCTGAATGAGCAATCGGCTGATATTGCACAAGGTGTTAATGCTGCCATTGAGAATCGTGACGTTAATCAAATGGATAAGGAAACAGAAAGTATTGGTGCAGGAGACCAAGGGTTGATGTTTGGTTTCGCGACTAACGAAACTCCTGAATTAATGCCACTTCCTATCGCATTGTCCCACCGTATTGCACGTCGTCTAGCTGAAGTTCGTAAGAATGGTACACTTGAATACTTACGTCCAGATGGTAAGACACAAGTTACGATAGAATATTTAGATGATAAGCCTGTACGTGTAGATACAGTGGTTGTTTCTACGCAACATGCTGAACATACATCACTTGAGCAGATTCAAGCTGACATTAAAGAACATGTTATCTTGCCCGTTGTTCCTGCGGAATTGCTCGATGCTGAAACGAAATATTTCATTAATCCTACAGGACGTTTTGTTATCGGTGGACCTCAAGGAGATGCAGGACTTACAGGACGTAAGATCATCGTGGATACATACGGTGGTTATGCTCGTCATGGCGGAGGAGCATTCTCTGGTAAAGATCCAACTAAGGTAGACCGTTCTGCAGCTTATGCAGCTCGTTATGTAGCTAAGAATCTAGTAGCTGCGGGTCTTGCTGATAAAGTAGAAATCCAACTAGCTTATGCTATTGGAGTTGCTACACCTGTATCGATCAATGTAGATACTTATGGAACGGGTAAAGTTAGTGAAGAGAAGCTAGTGGAATTGGTTCAGAACAATTTCGACCTTCGTCCTGCTGGCATTATCCGTATGCTTGATCTACGTCGTCCTATCTACAAACAGACTGCTGCTTATGGACATTTCGGTCGTACTGATCTCGATGTACCTTGGGAGCAAGTAGACAAGGCAAGTGTATTGAGAGAACAGGCTGGTCTATAGTTAAGTAGAATTTAATGCTTGATCCGGGCACGTGCGTAATGGCACGTGTCCTTTTTGTAGTTAATAGTATGATAGGAATGAAGTGATTTAACGTATTTTCTACTAAACTATGAGGGTGTTTTAGCCGAAATAAGGAATAGGACTATCTTTTGGCGACAATGGCTGTTTGTATACATAGCGTTGATTGATTTAATAAGAGTTTATGTCATGAAGTAGAAGAATATGATCAGTAGATTGAGGGGAGATTTATATTTATATGAAGAAGAAGTTATCATTCTTAATGGCCGCAGTATTAGCGGTTGAAATTGTATTGGGTGCAGGTTCGGGAATTGGAATAGGAAATAATGTGGCATATGCAGCAGTCCTTACAGACATAGTTGAGAATACATTACCTACAGCTGCCTCTAAAAACGTGGACCCTATGACAGCGAAGCTTCAATTAGAGTTTAATAGAATGATGGTAAAGAATACCTCAGGTTTACCACAGGTAAATTCCATTGTTATCCAAGGGACTTCCCTTGTTAATGCTGCGGTGTTACCGGAGGTTAAAGGGAATGTTGTAGATTCAACACCAAATAGTACTTTCGATATTACATTACCTACGAACACACAACTTGCCTATAATACGAAATATGAGGTGAATATTCCGCCAGGATATTTTATCGATCCAAGTAATAATGACACCTCTGAAGCCATTAATTGGTCATTTACGACATCGACTCAGGATAGTAGCGTAACAGCTACCTTCTCTCTTGATGGACAGACGGTTGATCTAGCTGGAAAGACCTCACTTGACTTCAAGGTGAATTTCAGCGCTCCAGTGGTGAAAGGAACGGGTAAGATTAAGCTCATTAAGAAGCCTGGTAATGTTGTAAGGAAGGAACTTAGCCAAGCAGTTAAATTTAATACAAATAATACAGAAGCTATCATTACAATTGATAATATCGATGATATGAAGCTAGAGGCGGGTACTTCGTATGAACTACTGATAGATAATGGGGCCTTTATAGAATCATCCAACGCTAAATTAGTAGGTAGCCAGCTTTGGTCATTCTCTACCAAAAGTCCGGCTGTCATTATTAAATCTCTTCAGCCAGTAAAAGGGACAACGTCAGTACCTATTAATCCTACTGTGCAATTGACATTTGACCGTATCGTAACAGTGAATGGCGGTGGAGACATTATTGTTTCCCCTGGAGTAACGACAGATACTAGAGCTATTAAGATTCCTGTTAGCTCAACCAGTATTACTACTGTGTCAGGAGTAAGTGTTGTTACGGTACCATTATCTAGTCAAATGCTATTATATGGAACAACCTACAATGTAACGGTCCCAGCAGGCGCGTACAAGGATAATTACCTTAATCCCTCACCTGTAGTAGGTGGAAGTGATTGGTCCTTTACAACCGTTGCTGCTCCTGTCTCTCCGGGGTCAGTAAGTATCTATAGTATGTCACCATCGAATGGGAGTACATATGTTAGTTTAACTCCTGAGTTGGTCGTTTCTTTTAGTAATAACGTTGCGTTTAAGAACGGTACTTACAACAACAAGATTACGTTGAAGAAAGCCAACGGAGCATCCGTCGCTATCAGCAGACCTGCGATTAGTGGTTCTCAAGTGCGATTCTCGCCGATGACGACATTAGAATCCGATACTAACTATTATGTGGAGATTGGGTCAGATACATTAGTAGATTATAGCAACCCTAATAAGACTTTCGGAGGTATCACAGGAAGTTCGCAATGGAATTTCAGGACTGTATCTGTAGATAAGATACCTCCTGTCTTACAGAGTGTCTCAATGCAAAACAATACAACGATTCGCCTTGTATACAATGAGGTACTGAATGGTACAGGTTATTTAAATGGATCGAATTTCACCGTTACCGTCAATAATGAGAGTCGCCGTGTAAGCAACGCTTATACTAGTGGTGAGAGTGTCTACGTTATACTTGAGGTTGGTGTTGCTGTTGGGCAGAAGATCTTCATCTCTTACAATGGAAATCTAGGTAATCCAATTCAAGACACTTCTCTGAATAAGGCGGCTACGTTCTCTTTGAAGGAAGTATCGAACGGGATGGATACAGCTTTGCCTAAGCCAAGAGAAGGAACGATATATGGGAATAGCTTGTCTCTTACATTTAATGAGAGTCTGAAGTCACCTTCGAGTAATGCTTATGAGCAGTTTACCGTGACCGCTGACGGCAGTTCTATGGGGATTCGGAGCATCTCTCAGAGTGGATCTATGTTATATCTCACCCTAAACAGTTCTGTTCGCGATGGGGATGTGGTTAAGCTATCCTATCGATCTGGTTCATATCCAATTCAAGACTACCGAGGGCTGAATATTGCTGAATTCAAGGATTTCTATATCCGAAATCCCTATGATAACAAGGCTCCAGTCTTTACAGGAGCGGAAGGCTCTGGTAACAAAATTACGATTAAATATAATGAAGCGCTCAAGAGTAGCAATTTACCAGCCAAGAATCAATGGTCTGTACTGGCTAACAATATACCTATTTATGTGACGGGAATTGAGGTTATAGAGGATCGGGTGGTTCTGACTTTGGTATCCTCGTTCACCAAGGATCAGAAGGTAACCCTCTCCTATGTACCAGGTTATAGTACTTCTAGTATTACAGATCTTAATGGTAATCCTGCAGGGTATATTAATTTAGAGCCTGTAACGGTATCTGCAAGTACAACGGTTCCTTCGGTTAAGTCAGCTTCGATTACGGGGAGTACGCTGAAGCTTCAATTCATCACAAATGTGACTACTACTTTAAGTAATGACGCGTTGAGTAGGTTATTTGCGGTGAGTGTAGATGATGTAAGTCGTGCTAATCAATCTATCAGTCTGAATGGAGATACGGTGACCCTTCAACTATCTTCAGGGGTGAATGTTGGGAATAAGGTTCATGTTAGCTTCAATGGAAGTGCTAGCGCAATAACGAGTAGTTCAGGGAATAGCATTCCCTCATTCTATAAGCTTGAAGTTGAGAATAAGCAGACACAGAATAATACTACGAGTACTACAATGCCTAATGGTCTGGGCTTACTAAACGCAAATGAATTTGGTAGAGCCATGTTCACATTAAGTTCTAATGCTGCAACTACGACGAATGGATTATCTCGTTTCAATCAATCAATCTTGAGCTACACGCTAGATGATAGTAAATTGAAAGCGGCCTATGATTATGTGCGGATAGCGAATACGAATAACCGCACCGTCGTATTTGAAGTGCCGGCAACGGAGAAAGCAGCACATGTAAGTATCCCTTTGACCACGCTACAAGAGATCTATACAAGGGATCAAGGTTCTCAAATTGCTGTTAAATTGGAGAATAGCATATACAGCATACCGCTTCGAAACATTAATATAGCCAAAATCACTCAAAGTTTAAGCACAGTACCTTCAAATATTGCCATTACCATTCAAATGGAGAAGGTCCCTAGTCATTCAGCTACAGCGACTCTCAGTCAGTTGGGACAAGGTGGATCCAGTGTCATTGTGGAGACAATAGATTTCTATGCAGCGGCAGTAAATACTCTATCTAAACAGTCCGTGCCGTTAGATTCACAGAATGAGTATATAATGCGTACAGCTAGTGCTGCACCAGAGGCAACTTCGACACTGGTATATTATGATCCATCGGTATATCAAATATCATTCATACCTACAAAGATCACAAGTTGGAATGCAAATTCGGTTCTAACGGCCAGCGTCAAAGGAAATTATATGGTTACAGGCATAACATCTACGAAGTACTTTGGCGATCTAAATAATCATTGGGCCAAGGATGTCATTGATGAATTAGTATCCAAATATGTTATCAGTGGAAGAAATTCTGCTATATTTGCACCGAACAAGAACATAACGCGTGGCGAATTCGCGGTATTTATTGCAAAGGCTTTAGGTCTTAACGGTGACGCACAGGCAGCAGCGCGCTTTAGAGATGTTACATCAACATCGGTGGAAGGTGCCTATATTGGTGCAGCCACTAAGGCAGGAATTATTAGCGGTTTTCCAGATGGATCATTTAAAGCAGGTAGCTTCATTACAAGAGAACAAATGGCGATTATGGTAGTTCGTGCGATGAATTACACAGGATATAAGAGCACGTTATCTCTGACGCCTTCGCAGACTTTAAAAGCATTTAAGGACCGTGCCAAGATTCAATCGCCAGAGTCGGTTGCTAAGGTCGTACAAGAAGGTATA
Source organism: Paenibacillus sp. (assembly GCA_036496075.1). Taxonomy (GTDB): domain Bacteria; phylum Bacillota; class Bacilli; order Paenibacillales; family Paenibacillaceae; genus Paenibacillus_AQ. Next base: position 372,285 of record DASXLR010000133.1, read on the forward strand.
TTACAAGGGGTCACAGCGACTTCATTCCAACCTAAAGGAAATGCCACACGCGCTCAAGCGGCTGTGATGTTGAAGAGATTACTTGTTACGGTAGGTTATCTATAAAATTTAGAAATATACAATTTCATTCGATTAATATCTAAAGACTTCAAGACCCTATTTCCTTATTGATGAGGAAATAGGGTTTTTTAGTGCTTGTAAAAAACATTCGATCATGCAGATCGTAGCATCGATGCCAGAATTGTTATGGAGAAGCGAAGCGTTCGCCTAAGAGCTTTCCTCCAGAAAGCGACTTCGAAAGCATACACTTTGCCCCTGAATTTTCACCGCAAACAGCGGTATATTCAAAAAAATTTGGGGGCAACAGCGATTCGGAAGGACAATCCGTCCGCGTAGCGGTCTTCTTATTCTATTGTTTTTTAAACTAAATCTATCATTTTCGTAACTTTTTCTCTTAAAAACAGTCTATTAGATGTAGTCCTTATTCATAGACAATAGTTTTGTGTAGTTTATATAACTTCGCTAATTAAGATGGGAGAGTTACATTTCATGTCAAGTAACACAGAATACAATCAGAACAGAGTGGTTAAATCAGCGGGTAAAAAGTGGCTTGTGATTACGATTGCAGGCTTATTATGGATCAGTCCAGTACTAGGTAGCGGTATACCGCTGAACGGTTTTTCATCAGGTTCCGAAGTTAGCGCAGCCTCTGCGACGGTTAAGAAGCTAGGAGAGGAGATTATTACTTCTGGAGCTATACTTATGAAATATGAGTTCACGACGACACGTTCTGGATCGACTGCTAAGGCGCTGGCTGATGTGATCAGAGTGGATCTTAACAATCCTAACGTGAAGCTTGATGTAATGAACGGTAAAGATGGTAAGTTCACAACTAAACAAAGTACAGGAGGCATGGCTAAAGAGAATGGAGCTGTGGCTGCTGTAAATGGTGATTATTTCATCACAAGTGGAGAAGGAGCTCAAGGAGCGCCTCTTGGCGGGCAAATTACAGATGGTGTTCTGATGTCGACACCTGCCGATTTGAAAGGGATGTATTCCTTTGCAGTTACGACAGATGGGAAACCGCTAATTGACGAATTCGCTTTTGAAGGATCGGTAAAAGCGCAAGATGGAGCGGAATTCCCTTTGTCCGGTATTAATAAAACAATATATTATCCTGAAGGTACAGGATCAACCTATAGTCATGTTAACGCCATGTATATGTATACTAACGCTTGGGCGTCGACAGACCGTCCTAAGGACAGCCTGTCTACACCTACAGAAATACTGGTACAGAATGGTGTCATTACTCAGATATCCAATAAAGGAGGATTATCTATATCCGTGCCGGAAGACGGGTACATTCTGCGGACGCATGGAACAGCGGCGAATTTTGCTAATGAACATTTCACTGTAGGGCAGACATTGGACGTTAAATCGATGCTTCGCTCGGAGACTACAGGACAACAACTTGATCCTAACTCGATCCAGACGATGATCGGTGGACATACGCTTCTAGTTAATAATGGGAAAGCATCAGCGTTTACTCGTGAGATTAGCACGATTGCTGGTGTCCGCTCACGTACGGCTCTGGGTTACTCGCAGGATGGGCGATATGCCTATATCGTAGCAGCTGAGAAGAATGGGAATAGCTCTGGGATGTCCTTAGCTGAGCTTCAGACGTTCATGGTGAATGTCGGGGTATGGAAGGGTATGAATCTAGATGGCGGTGGCTCTACAACCATGATGAATCGTCCTTTAGCTGAATCGAACACGGTGTTAACCTTTGATACAGAGTATGGCACAACCCAACGAAGTGTCGTGAATGCACTGGGTGTATTTAGTACTGCGAAACAGGGAGAGTTGAAAGGATTCAAAATTAGTGGAGGGACTTCATTACTAATAGGACAGGAAGTAGCCTATTCACTTAAGGGATATGATACGTATTATAATCCGATAGATGTGTCTCAAAGTAATCTAAGCTGGACCTCTAGCAATAGTAATGTAAAAGTTAGTGGACAGAAAATTATTGGTGTTAAACCAGGTACAGCTACTATTACTGCCAAAAGTGGTCAAGCCAAGACGAGTATGGAAGTGAAAGTGCTAGGAGCAAGTGAGATTTCAAGTCTAACGGTAGCCAACTCAAGTGCGCTACTGAAGGCGGGAACGAAGGTGTCTATTCCTGTCACAGCTACAACGAAAGATGGACAGAGTAAGAAAATTACGGCGAGTGCTCTGAAATGGGAGTTTATAGGATTTAAAGGAAAGGTACAAGATGATCAGCTAACAGTCTCTTCAGTGGATGCTAATGCTAAAGTAGGTTATGCCATTGGACGTTATGATGGATTTAGCACGGTCGTAGTCCTCTCTGGATCTGCAACAGAAAGTATATGGGAGAATTTCGAGAATGTGAGTTATCCGATTAAATTCACAAGTAATTCGGCACAAGTAACGGGATCAGCAACGATTACCCAAGGTAGTGGTGATCATGCGAATTCGAAGGTGATGCAGCTTCAATATGATATGACTAAAGGCAGTGGCAAGATGTACGCTTATGGTGAATTGAATGGTACAACAGGTAAAGCTATACCAGCCACCGCGACATCGATGTCCTTAGATGTAGAGGGAGATAAGAGTCTGAACTGGCTTCGTGCAGAACTGATAGATAATGATGGGAAGACGGTATATGTCGATCTTGCCAAAACGATTGACTGGAGCGGTTGGAAGACGATCAATGTAGATTTAAGTGGAAGTAATATTAAATTCCCAGCTCAGTTAAAAAGATTATATGTGGTCAATGTCGAAGAAGGACAAGATGAGCGAGCATTAACGGGTAAAGTTGCTTTTGATAACATTAAATTTACGATGCCATCGCTGTCTAGTGATGCTAATCTACCCCAAGCAAAAGCGACGATGAATATAGGTCTCAAGTCTATGACCGTCAATGGTCAGAAGAAAGCGATAGATGTGGCTCCGCTTATGGCCAATAATACGACTTACGTTCCTGTGCGCTTTGTTCTGGACGCTTTTGGCGGGACTGCAAGTTGGGATGCCACTAACCAAAGAATAACGGTTCTTCGTGGAAGCAAGATGATCGATCTGACTGTGGGTAAGAAGGAGTTTATCCTTAATGGGAAGATGAATAGTTCTCAAGTAGCACCTTTTGTTAAGCAAGGCAGGACTTTAATTCCGCTACGCTTAGTGTCGGAGCAACTAGGTCTGAATGTGAAATGGGAACAAAGTACGAAGACCGTCACAATCGAATCATGATATGTTATGATAAGAATTATTGTCAATATGGCATAAGTTAGAAATGGAGTAGAACTTAAGTGGATTTTCAAGCTGAAGCAATAGATAAAGTAATTAAGAATGCTATTGAAGTGGTGGAGAGTAGTAAATATCAAATGTATGAGATCTTAGAGAGTGCTAGGGATGAATTAGCTACTCTTAATCAAGAGCTTCAATTTGTGATACAGGAAACTACGGCTACTCTCGACCGAGTCGACCAACTTGAAATAAACTATCGCCGATCAAGAATCCGGCTGACAGAAGTCAGCCGGGATTTTGTGAGGTATAAAGAAGAGGATATTAAACAGGCCTACGAGAAGTCTACCCAGTTACAGCTTGATCTGATGATCTATCGTGAGAAAGAGATGTATCTTAAGGCAAGACGTGATGAATTACAGAAGCGGTCTCGTAGTGTAGAGAATTCTGTAGCGCGTGCTGAGAGTGTCGGATCACAGATGGGTGTGGTCATGGATTATCTAACGGGTGAGATTGGGCAAGTGAATAAGATTATTAAGACAGCCAAGAATCGGCAACTTATTGGATTGAAGATCATACTGGCTCAAGAAGAGGAACGCAAACGAATTGCGCGTGAAATACATGATGGTCCTGCACAATTGCTTGCAAATCTAGTTCTCAGGACGGAAATTGTTGAAAGAATGATAGCAAAGCAGGATTTTTATATGGTCCAAGCCGAAATAGTAGATTTGAAGGGTCAAGTCCGTGCCAGCCTTGAGGAGATGAGGAAGGTTATATTTAATCTTCGTCCGATGGCATTGGATGATTTAGGACTTATACCTACGCTACGTAAATATGTCCATGATTTTGAGGAGAAGACGAGAATCCGTACGGCGTTCGAGACAAGGGGAATGGAGCAACGGTTTTCTTCTGCTATGGAAGCAGCCATTTATCGTCTTGTTCAGGAAGCGATCACAAACGCTTTCAAACATGCGGACCCTACTCATGTATTGGTAGAAATGACATTTCAAGCACAAATGGTCAAAATCGTCGTACAAGATAATGGTTGTGGATTCAAAATCAGTCTGATCGAACAGAAAAGAAATGAACATTTCGGATTAATGGGTATGCGTGAACGCGTGGAGCTATTAGAGGGTAGGATGGAGATCTTATCGGAGCTCGGTCAAGGCACCAAAATCGTAATACATATCCCGACAAATGTCGATAAAACGAAAGGAGTAACACATGGTGAGCATTGATTCTGGGAAAATAAATATAAAAGTCCTTTTGGCTGATGATCATCAGTTGTTTCGCGAAGGTCTTAAGCGAATTCTGAATATGGAAGAAGACATGGAGGTTATCGGGGAATGTGGAGATGGCATTCAGGTGCTAGAATTCTGTAATGACGTGAAACCTGATATTGTCCTTATGGATATAAATATGCCTCTAAAGAATGGTGTAGAGGCAACGGAGAAGCTTCGGGGGTTATTCCCTGATATAAGAGTTATCATATTATCTATTCATGATGATGAGAGTTATGTCTTTGAGACGTTACGTAAAGGTGCGAATGGTTACCTATTGAAAGATATGGAGGCTGAGTCTCTTATTAATGCCATTCGTTCTGTTCATGAAGGTTATGCATTTATACACCCTAAAGTGACAGGTAAGTTGATTCAGCAACTGCGCCGCATGACGTATGTGAACGAGGCGGGTGCTATGAGTGAAAGTACGATTAAAGAAGCTGGTGTTAAATTTGTTGGTGGGGAGAACAATCCGCTAACGCGCCGGGAATCTGAAGTACTTCGTCTTATGGCTGAAGGAAAGAGTAACAAGATGATAGGTGAGTTCTTATTCATTAGTGAGAAAACAGTTAAGAACCATGTTAGTAGCATTCTTAGTAAGATGGATGTGGATGATCGGACACAAGCTGTTATTAATGCAATTAAATATGGGTGGGTAACCTTGTAGGTTCAATATTATATATTGAGCCGTGTTCCTTGTTCCCTACTTATGGGCAAGATACGTTAACCCTGTCACCGAGCTTCTTCTGCCGGCATATATTGTCGGTAAAGAAGGAGGTGAGTTTCGATGGTTATCCAACTAGTGTGGATTGTTGCCATCTATGGGTTAGCTGTGGCTATCATCCATGGACTCTACGCGATACGTAAGATGAAGGGGAATGTAGCGCAGGAACGTTGTATCCATTATATACTTATAACTTCTAATCATGAACGGCAGGTTGAATGGTATGTACGGGCGTTGCAACTGTACGGATATTTACGTGGCATTCCAATATATATTACTGTAGTCGATGATGCGTCTAGTGATGACACGGTAAGAATCATTCAGAGGCTTGAGGGACTCTCGGATATTTATGTATCCAATGGTTCACTCGATCGCGGCGATGAGATAAGTAGTTACTTATCTATGAGAAATAATGGGGAGATCACCGTGATTGATCTCAGAATTCCTCAGGAGGTTGATCGCATCCCCTATGTTCAGGGATAAATACGGATGTCTGCTGGCTAACAATTGCATATTTGATAAGGTGTGAAGCACACTCTCAAGTTCGGAATTCCCGAAGAGAGTGTGCTTTTTGCGTTGGATACCGAGATGTAGATATGAAGGAGAAGGGAGGAATTGAAGGTATGAAAGTTGTAGTGTATGCGATTCGGTATGGAGGGAAGTGGCATATAAATATCTCGCTAGATGTTAGGGTAGATCTATTATGGTGGGGGCGTGTAGCGTCTTCAGAATCGTATAAGATGGTACTGCTGTCTAACGGGTTGCCACTTAGCTGGGCGCTTAGAATGACGAATGTGCTAAGTGATAGACAAGGTGAAGAGATGGATCACTGGGCGTTGCCGCAGTGGAAACAATATATGATGCGTGAGTTGCAGCAGGAGCTTGAGGGAGAAGCTTCTCATTATTCTCGTAACAGCTCATTCAGTGAACGTGAAATGTGGATGTGGGAATTCCACAGGGGGGCAGACATGCCATGGGAAGGAAGGGATGCGACCGATGTAGAGGGATGTGCACGAGAGAATGAGGGTATAAGCAATATGTTGAAAATAAAGACCCTGTGGGATGAATTGGGGAGGACGTTGGAGAGTGGGCGACAAGTTGGAGATATAGGTAGCTCGTTAGTTATGCAAAAGCTAGCTAAAGAAGCAGATGTGCTAGTAGCCGCATTGCGTGGCCGCTCATTATTAGCGGCGGAAGTGAATGCATTAATGGAAGAGACATCGCCAGTTATGGTCTCTGCTTGGTTCACGGCTGCGCAGCTGGCCTATCTCCAGGGCCAGCTTGTCCTCGGCGCAGGCGTTGCTCCTGCCCCTGCGCCATCCCGCGGCGCACCTTGGCGGCGCCGCGAAGCCCCCCGCTGCCGGCGCTGCGGCAGCGAAGCCCTGGGCCGCACGGCATGCGCCTCGTGCGGCAGCGCGGCTTGCGCCTACTGCGAGGCCTGCCTCGCGCTCGGGCGCAGCCGCGCTTGTACGCTGCTGCTTCGCACAGCAGCGGGTCCGGCCGTGCGTGGCGCGGCCGGGGGTTACCCCACCGAGGCCATGGGCCGGTGGGGGCTGAGCGCAGCGCAGGCACACGCAGCCTGCGCCGCGCTAAGGTTCTTGGCGCTGCCGCCCATGCGCGGCGCAACGGCGGTTATCCCCACCGAGGCCAAGGGCCGGTGGGGGCTGAACGTAGCGCAGGGTCCCGCCCGCTTCCTCCTCTGGGCGGTCACGGGGGCGGGGAAGACAGAGATGATATTCCCGCTGCTGGATTCCATCCTGCAGGTGGGAGGGCGTGTACTTGTAGCCACTCCACGTAGGGATGTCGTGCTGGAATTGGCGCCACGACTTGCTAAAGCTTTTCCAGATGAATCCGTGGTCACCTTATATGGAGGGAGTACGGAGCGATGGAGACCAGGATCATTAACACTAGCGACTACGCATCAATTAATGCGCTTCTATCAAGCGTTTGATCTCGTTGTTATTGATGAACTAGATGCTTTTCCCTATCATAATGATCCGATGCTGGCTTTTGCCGCCTATCATGCTTGTAAACCTACGGGTAAATTTGTGTATCTATCAGCGACACCACCCCAAGCACTTCAGAGAGAAGTAGTCAGAGGGACAGTAGGACATGCAAGGGTACCTGTACGATTCCATGGTCACCCACTTCCTGTACCGAAGCGAGTCTCGCTGAAGTCATTAGCACAATGTATTCGCAAGCCAATACTACTGAGACCGCTCTTCAAAGAACTGAAGCACTCCCTCCATCGAGGTGCGCAGGTATTTGTATTCGTATCCCGTATTCGTCATATTCAGCCCCTAGTAGAGAAGCTGAGGACAGAATTTAATTCGATTGAGGTCGAAGGAACCTCATCAGTAGATCCACTACGCGGAGAGAAAGTGATGGCCTTTCGGCAGACAACAATCCGATTACTCGTGACTACAACGATATTGGAGAGAGGTGTGACGGTTCCCAAGAGTGATGTATATGTGGTTGATGCAGATAGTGACTTATTCGATGAAGCCTCTCTTGTACAGATGGCTGGGCGAGCGGGGCGTTCTTCTAGTGACCCTGCAGGCGCTGTCGTCTTTGCTTCATCAGAATGGACGCGTTCACAGCGAAGAGCCATCAGCCAGATCAAGACTATGAACCGCATAGCAAGGAAGAAGGGATATTTACATAAGAACAGATCATGAAGTAGGGAGTGGGAAAATAGTGAACGTTATTATTCATCGATTTATCGATAGTCTGCATGGATTGTTAGCTCCACCGGGTGAACTTTGTCTAGCTTGTGGAAGAAGGACGAAGATATCGAAAGACTACTCTGGCATATGTACCACATGTGTAGCTCGCATCCCGTGGATTACGAATCCAAGATGCCGCCATTGTGGCAGGGCTTTTGGCTGTCCTGATTGTATTAGGGAGGGGGAGATAGAACGGTCCTTCGTGTGTAATCGGAGCGCTGTTATGTATAATGAATCGATGAGGGAATGGCTTGCGCAGTATAAATATAGAGGGAATGAGAAGTATGGTGCATTACTCGTCTCCATGCTTAGTTATGCTTATAGACTTCTGTTGCAAGAAATATCCCTTTTTAATGCTACAGGAACGGAGCGATGGTCATTTGATGGTGTGACCTATGTCCCCGTGAGTTCCATTCGACTAGCGGAACGTGGATTCAATCAAGCGGAGCAGCTTGCCGCTGGATTAGCAGCCCGACATCGGATATCCCTTATGCCACTTCTGGAACGCAGAGAACATACGGAGAAACAAAGTTTCAAAACAAGGCAGCAGCGAATTCTTTCCATGCAAGAAGCTTTTATTACGAATGCTACTGTCATAGAAGATATAACGACACGATGGTTACATGGTCAGCAACGTGGTTTAGAACAAAGATCAAATGCAGTGATACGTTTATTATTAATAGATGATATTTATACTACGGGGAGTACGATCAATGCCTGCGCTACGGTACTTAGGAACTCTTTTCTACAACTTGGTGTTCCTGTAGATATCTATAGTTTAACCTGGGCACGATCGTAAAGAGCATGTATAACAATATCTGTATATTCTCGCCAAGAAAAGGTGGACTTCAATAGAGGGAATAAGGTAATCTAATGCTATAAATTAAATCGTAGAATGACCATGAGCCGGGGGGACGTTGAAGATGAATCTGGGAAATTGTCCGCGTTGTGGTAAATTGTATGCCACCAATATAAGAGATATGTGTACGAACTGTTTCAAAGAAATTGAGAGTGAATGTCTATTATGTACAGAGTTTCTTCGCAAGAACAGAGGGGCGACGATTCATGAAGTATCCGAGCAAACAGAGGTCTCGGTTAGTAGAATAACTAAATTTATTCGTGAAGGCCGCATTTCTATCATAGATGCGCCTAATTTAGCTGTTCCTTGCGAAGTTTGTGGTGCTTCTATTCGTGAAGGACATATGTGTGATTCTTGTCGGACTCGTCTGACTAAAGAATTCAGTGAGGCTGGGGATGACGATCATAATAAGGATTACAGGAGCAAATCGCAAGGTCAAGGAGCATATGGGGTCCTAGATAAATATAATAAATAGTGGACCATAGACTTAAATATGATTAAAACTATTCATAATGTTTCAGTGCTAACCGATAAATGTAGTAATGATTGTCGGTTATTTTATTTCAACATTGACCGATATTCTTAGTACAGATTATCGGTTATTTATATATTTAAGTAAAAGAAAGATAGGTGGATGTTATGAAAATTAACGAGACCGGACGAATCGGAGCCATTAACTCTTATCAGCGCAATATAGAATCAGGTAGACAGAATGAAGATAAGAAGAGCCGTCGTAAGGATGAAGTATCCATCTCCACGGAGGCGATGGAAATGCTGCAGGCGAGTGATCGTACTGTGAATAGTGAGCGTGTTCAGAAGATACAAGATTTGAAGCAGCAAGTATCAACAGGGACATACAACATTGATAGCGGTAAAATTGCCGAGAAACTGATGCCGTATTTCAAACGGTTTCCCGAGAACTAGGTGAATAGTATGGCGTTGAATAAACTTATCCAAGCGATGGAACAGTTAGACACGGCTCACCACCACATGCTGGAGATTGCTGAATCTAAGAGAGTCACGATCATGAACAACGATGTAGAACGTCTTATTACGATTCTCAATCAAGAATCTAAGGTGATGAAACAGATTGAGCAATTGGAACAAATTCGTGTGAGTGCCTCTTATGAACTTTTGCAGGAGAAGGGGATTAAATCCCTCTTGAATCTAACCGTAACGGAGTTAGTGCGGCTGGTGTTCGATCCTGAAGATAAAAGAAAGCTTCTAGATGTCCAATCGCGCCTGTCACACACCCTAGCGCAAGTACAAGAAATCAATCAATTAAACCAGAAGCTGATTGAGCAATCTTTAGCATTCATCGACTATTCGTTGGATGTCTTGATCGATAGACCCACACAAGAAGCAACCTATCAGCATCCATCGGATAAACATAACGGCCAAGGTTGGCCTGGGTTGTTCGATACGCGTGCATAATACATGAGGAGGAATAACCGTGGTATCAACATTTCATTCACTTGAAACCGCTAAGCGGAGTTTATTTACACAGACAGCGGCATTAAATACAACAGGTCATAACATTGCGAATGGGAATACGGAGGGCTTTTCCCGCCAAGTGGTTAGGATGACAGCTTCTATTCCAATAGACCCTTATGCTTTTCTACGTTCCACAGCGCCAGGTCAACTAGGTACAGGTGTTGAATTCAATTCTATTGAACGTATTCGGGAAAAGTTCCTAGATGATCAATTTCGTGGCGAGAATGCCGCGTTTGGAAGTTTCAATATCCAGTCTGACACACTAAGTAAACTAGAAGCTATCGTTAATGAACCTACAGAAACAGGGCTTCGTACAGTACTGGATAATTTCTATAAATCGTGGTCCGATTTGAGTAAAGATCCAGAAAGTGTTACGGCTCGTAGCATCGTTAAGGAACGCGCATTGGCCTTGACTGATGCCATGAATCATATGAGTACTCAGTTAAATAATCTCAATACCGATTTGGTTAATAATGTAGAAGTTAAGGGGCAGGAAATACAGAGTTATCTGACTTCTATTGTAGATTTGAACAATTCTATTACCCGTATTGAAGGTCTTGGTGATAATGCGAATGACCTACGTGACCAGCGTGATTTACTCACGGACAAGCTTTCGAAGATTATTAACATCACGGCGACGGATTCAGAACAGGGTTACAATATTTCATTAGGTGGGCAACCCTTAGTTCAAGGTATTGCTGCCCCTGCAACGGTAGATAGTGCTTTTCTGAATACGGCGTACGCTTCCGGTGATTTAACGGGTGGAGAAGTGCATGGAATGATTCTATCCCGAGAGAAATTTGTGGATGATTATACAGGTCAGTTAAATAATTTAGCGAATACCATTGCTACGGGGGATATACAGATCACGCTACCGAAGGGATCTGTCATCCCTACGGGAGCGGTTATCGTCCAAAAAGACGGAGCAACTTACTCAGGTCCTAGAACACTTGAGAATGATCTTCCTATCACAGTCAAAGGATTAAATGGACTGCATCAACTTGGCTACACAATGGAAGGTAATGATCCTGTAACTGGTAATCCTATAACGGGCGAAGCTTTCTTTACAATAAAAGGGGATGGCGCCGGGCCGATAACAGCTGGAAATATTACGATCAACACCAACATTGTGAATAATCCGAATGCTATTTCAGCCTCCTTACGTGTAACAGGTACCCCACCTAATGAACAGTTGGTGAAGGGGAACAACACGATTGCAGTAATAATGTCCCAACTGAAAGGGACCGAGGCCACATCACCAACTACGGGGAACTCAGCGACGATTGATGCTTATTTCAGTGCAATGGTAGGACAACTTGGAATACAGTCACAGGAAGCTTCACGACAAACAGCAAATGCAATAGTCCTTACAGAGCAGGTGGAAACTCGACGCCAATCCGTGAGTGGTGTTTCTCTAGATGAAGAAATGTCTAACATGATTAAATTTCAGCATGCCTATAGTGCATCAGCACGCTTTATGACAACCTTTGATCAACTGCTTGATAAATTAATTAATTCTACCGGTGTAGTCGGAAGATAACAGAAATGAGGTAAACCCGTATGAGAGTCACGAATAATATGCTGAGTTCTCAGCTCTTATTGAATTTGAATCGTAACGCCCAAAGCATGAGTAATACGCAGCAGCAATTGGCAACGGGACGTAAGCTTAACAAGCCTTCTGACGATCCGGTAGGTATGACTTACTCGCTTCGTTATCGGTCTGAGTTGTCTTCTAATGATCAATATCAACGGAATGTGGATAGTGCCGTATCTTGGTTAGAATTCAATGATACCGTCTTAGGGCAAGCAGGCGATGTTGTACAAAAAATACGTGAATTAACGGTTCAAGCCTCAACAGGAACGAACCCGCAATCAGCGTTGGATAGTATTAACGAAGAGGTCATGCAGCTTAAGGAACAGCTTGTAGACATTGCTAATAGTCAGATAAATGGAAAATATATATTTAATGGACAAACCTATGATAAGAAGCCTTATGATTTCCCGTTAAATGCAGATGGTAGTCACGATACATCGGATGCCACATCGGTGCTAACAGATCAAGCATCTATTAATTTTGTAGTAGGGGACAACGTCATGATGCCAATTAATGTAACAGGTAATAATGTATTTGGTTCGGGTACAGATCCAGACAATCTATTTGGCATTATTAACACCATTTCGAGTGCATTGACGAATGGTAATTTCACTGCCATTTCGAATGAACTCACGAATCTAGATACTCGTATGGATACGATGCTCAAAGCAAGAGCTGAGATGGGTGCTAAATCCAACCGTGTCGAATTAATGCAGAGTCGTTTAAATGACTTAGGAATTAACTTGACAGACCTTCAGTCTAAAACAGAAGATGCGGATTATGCAGGCACTATACTACAATCTAAGATTCAAGAGAATATATACAATGCATCTCTATCTGCTGGTGCCAAGATTATTTCACCGTCCTTGGTGGACTTCTTAAGATAATATAAGGAGGGACTTCACGTGAATCTAAATCCCATCCTACAAATTCGCCAAACGCCTGGAATTATCGGAATTGATGCTGATCGTGGTCAGTATTCTATTCAACAGCCAAGGGCAGATATGGATCTAAGTACTCAACCCGCGCAATTAGAGATCCATCAGTATCAACCGAAGCTTAAAATTGACCAAAGTGCGGCTATTGCTGCATATAATGGTGGATCGGTAATAGAGATGAATAAGCGAATATATTCAGGGAATGAGCAAGTTTTTCTTCAGAATATGGCTAATCGAGTGAAGCAGGGGAATGATTTGGCTGCTATTCATATTTCAGGGAATACGTTTGCTAATATTGTGGGCACAGACACAGGTTCTATTCCACTTCCTGAATTTCGCGGACCAGCCTCTGTGGATAATGTCGATGTTGATTTTGAGATTAGAGCTTTGGAAACCTCATATCAACCTGCAGCGGTTAATCTCAATGTGCAAGTCAATCGTCCAGCAGTGGAGTATACACGTGGTAAGCTGGATATTTATATGCAGCAACACCCATCAGTACAATTCACTCCACCGGAGGTTGATATGAAGATGTAACGTAGTTTAGGCTATAGATGTCGTGTTCAGTCGTCTATAGTCTTTTTGTTGTTAATATTGAAGGGGAGGTTATCCATTAATGAATATTCATACAACGGCTTGGGGTGACATTGAAATAAACGAGGACCAGATATTTCGATTCGATCATGGTCTTCTAGGGTTTGAAGGTGAGAAAGAATTTGTAATCATAGATCATGAAGAAGGTCCCTTCTGTTTCTTACAATCGATTCTAAATCCCGATCTGTCCTTTGTGCTAAGTGATCCATTTACATTCTATCCTAATTACGAGTTCGAGCTGTTAGATTCTGAACGGGAAGAACTAGCCCTGGCGTCTCAAGTGATGATATATTGTATGGTTACATTGAACTCTAATATTAAACAGTCAACGTTGAACTTACTTGCTCCTGTCGTGTTTAATCCGGAGAGGAAGCTTGCGAAACAGGTTGCTTTACATCATTCAACATATCAAACACGGCACTTACTCTTCACAGAAGAATTTGATAAATCTTCGAAGGAGAGTGTGTGACATGTTGGTTCTATCACGTAAAAAGGGTGAGTCTATCGTCATTAATGACCATATTGAAATTACGGTATTAGGTGTTGAAGGCGAGACGGTTAGGATCGGAGTCTCCGCTCCCAAGAATATTGATATTTTTCGTAAGGAAGTCTACGATTCCATTCAAGAGGCTAATCGAGATTCTGTAATCCCGGCAGAAGTTGATATTGATGGATTGATGCGACTTATTCGAGACTCCCACCAAAAATAAACGAAAAATTTAAAATTGCTATAAAATCTAGAACTCCATAGGACGATATATAGTATAGACGCTACTTCAGTAGGGCGGCCGACCTTCACTGGAGAAAGCGCACCACATGGATGTGGAAATAAAAAATTACATGGAGGTAATACAAATGATTATTAACCACAATATCGCGGCTTTGAACACACACCGTCAATTAGGTGCTAACACAGGTGCAGCTTCTAAGAACTTAGAGAAATTGTCTTCCGGTCTTCGTATCAACCGTGCAGGTGATGACGCTGCTGGTCTTGCAATTTCAGAAAAAATGCGCGGTCAAATCCGCGGTTTGGATATGGCTCAAAAGAACGCTCAAGATGGTATTTCCTTGATTCAAACAGCTGAAGGAGCTTTGACAGAAACGCACAGTATTCTTCAACGTATGCGTGAGTTGGCTGTTCAGGCTTCTACAGATACAAACGAAGGTGTTGACCGTTCTAAGCTTCAATCCGAAGTTGATGAATTGTCCAAAGAAATCAAACGTATTTCTACAGACACAGAGTTCAATAACCAAAAAGTATTGAATGGTAACTTTACTGATAAAACATTCCATATCGGATCTAACTCTGGTCAATCCATTAAATTGACAGTTAATGACATGAGTAATACTGAGCTTAAAGTAAGTGGTTTTACTGGAGTAACTACAGACGCAGTAGCAGGAATAGATATTAATAATAGATCGGATAAAGCTCTTACAATTAATGCGCCTACGTATGGCACAGAAACTAAAGCGGTATATAATGCAAATGGTTCAATTGATATTACCCTTGCAGGGACAGCTGCAGCTGTTACTTCCACTACAAATGATGTATTAAATGCCCTTAAGGGTTTGGGACTTGAGGCTAAACTTAATACTACGGGAGCTGGAGCAGCAGACACTGCTTTTGGGACAGGAGCTGCGCTTGCCCAGAAAAATGTTGATGCAGGTACGGCAACTGACGAACTTGGGGTTAACATTTCCAACCAAAAAGCCGCTGATACTGCAATCACTACAATCAACAATGCTTTGAACACAGTTTCTGAAGAACGTTCTAAATTGGGTGCAAACCAAAACCGTTTGGAACATACAATCAACAACTTAGGTGCAACTTCTGAGAACTTGTCTGCTGCAGAATCCCGTATTCGTGATGTGGATATGGCTAAAGAAATGGTGTCGTTCACGAAGAATAACATCCTTACTCAAGCAGCACAAGCAATGTTGGCTCAAGCGAATCAACAACCACAAGGCGTTCTACAATTGCTTCGTTAAGATTAGACTACATGAGAAGGACTCTAGCCTAGCTAGAGTCCTTTTTTACATATGAAGATAATTGAATAAGTTGTGTGATTATATATGATCTTCATATTAGAGATCTTCAATAAAAAAGGTTTGAGATACTATAAATTCTTCTACCTTCGTGGTCGATATATAAAGTAGACGCTACTTCAGTAGGGCGGCCGACCTTCACTGGAGCAAGCGAACCACATGGATGTGGAAATACAAAAATTACATGGAGGTAATACAAATGATTATCAATCATAATATCGCGGCTTTAAATACGCACCGTCAATTAGGTGCTAACACAGGTGCAGCATCTAAGAACTTAGAAAAATTGTCCTCTGGTCTTCGTATCAACCGTGCAGGCGATGACGCTGCTGGCTTGGCAATTTCAGAAAAAATGCGCGGTCAAATCCGCGGTTTGGATATGGCTCAAAAGAACGCACAAGATGGTATTTCCTTGATTCAAACAGCAGAAGGCGCTTTGACAGAAACACACAGCATTCTTCAACGTATGCGTGAATTGGCTGTCCAAGCTTCAACTGATACAAATGAAGGCGTTGACCGTCAAAAGCTACAATCTGAAGTTGATGAATTGTCCAAAGAAATCAAACGTATTTCTACAGACACAGAGTTCAATAACCAAAAAGTATTGAATGGTAACTTTACTGATAAAACATTCCATATTGGTGCTAACTCTGGTCAGTCCATTAAATTGACTGTTAATGACATGAGTAATGAAGCACTTGGAGTAAATGGTTATAAGGGTGTAGATAAGGATCTTATCGCTGGTAAGATTACTATCACCAACAAAGACAACACTACTTATAATGTGTCTTTTGCGGATCTTGGAGGTGACACAGCGGGAGCGGTTGATAAAACATCAGCATCTGTAGATAAAGATGGAAATATTGTAATTAAGCTTGCTCAAAAGGCGTTTACTCCAGAGGTAGTTGCTCCTGGTACTCCTGCTCCTGCTGCTCCTGGTGCTGTAACCGCAACAATGGAAGATGTAGTTAACGCACTTAAATCTCTAGGAGTGGAAGCATCCGTTGCTGGAACTGCAACTGAAGTAATTACTAATGCTGAAGCAAAAGCTGTTGATTCTGCAGCAGCAGTTGCCATTACTGCCGCAAGTGTTAAAGACGACACTGCTGGCGTTAACATCTCCAGTCAAAGATCTGCTGACAAAGCAATCACTACAATCAACAACGCTTTGAACACAGTTTCCGAAGAACGCTCTAAATTGGGTGCTAACCAAAACCGTTTAGAACACACAATTAACAACTTGGGTGCTACTTCTGAGAACTTATCTGCAGCTGAATCCCGTATTCGTGATGTGGATATGGCTAAAGAAATGGTGTCGTTCACGAAGAACAACATCCTTACTCAAGCAGCACAAGCGATGTTGGCTCAAGCCAACCAACAACCACAAGGTGTTCTACAATTGCTTCGTTAAGATTACATTACATGAAAAGGACTCTAGCCCAGCTAGAGTCCTTTTTTTACATATGAAGATAATTAAATAAACTGTTTATATGTTCATCATATTAGAGATCTTCAATAAAAAAGGTTTGAGCTACTATAAACTGTTTTGCCTTCGTGGTCGATATATAAAGTAGACGCAACTTCAGTAGGGCGGCCGACCTTCACTGGAGCAAGCACACCACATGGATGTGGAAATATAAAAATTACATGGAGGTAATACAAATGATTATTAACCACAATATCGCAGCTTTGAATACACACCGTCAATTGGGTGCTAATACAGGTGCAGCTTCTAAGAACTTAGAGAAATTGTCTTCCGGTCTTCGTATCAACCGTGCTGGTGATGATGCAGCTGGTCTAGCAATTTCCGAAAAAATGCGCGGTCAAATCCGCGGGTTAGATATGGCTCAAAAGAACGCACAAGATGGTATTTCCTTGATTCAAACAGCAGAAGGTGCTTTGACAGAAACGCACAGCATTCTTCAACGTATGCGTGAATTGTCTGTACAGGCTTCAACTGACACCAATGAAGGCGTTGACCGTCAAAAGCTACAATCCGAAGTTGATGAACTGTCCAAAGAAATCAAACGTATTTCTACAGACACAGAGTTCAATAACCAAAAAGTATTGAATGGTAACTTTACTGATAAAACTTTCCATATTGGTGCTAACTCTGGTCAATCTATTAAATTGACAGTTAATGACATGAGTAATGAAGCACTTGGAGTAAATGGTTTTAAAGGTGTAGCAACAGACGTCCTTAATAACAAAATTACAATTACTAATAAAGACGCTGCTTCTTACAATATTAAATTTACTGCAGCTGCTGGTGCAACTGCTGCAGCTGTTGATAAGACTACAGCGACAATAGCTGATAACGGCGATATCACTATTACTATGAAACAAGATGCTTTAGGAGGAGCTATAACGGCTACTTACCAAGATGTGGTTGAGGCGCTTAAGGGTGTTGGTGTTACTGCAGAAGTAAAAACACCAGCGACAGCTGCAGATCCAGTAGATGCTGGTGATGCTACTGCTGGGGTGACCGCTAAGCCTGTGACTGCCGCAAGTGTTAAAGACGACACTGCTGGCGTTAACATCTCCAGTCAAAGATCTGCTGACAAAGCAATCACTACAATCAACAACGCTCTTAACAAAGTTTCCGAAGAGCGTTCTAAATTAGGAGCTAATCAAAACCGTTTGGAACACACAATCAACAACTTGGGAGCTACTTCTGAGAACTTGTCTGCTGCAGAATCACGTATTCGTGATGTGGATATGGCTAAAGAAATGGTGTCGTTCACGAAGAACAACATCCTTACTCAAGCTGCACAAGCAATGTTGGCTCAAGCTAACCAACAACCACAAGGCGTGCTTCAATTGCTTCGTTAAGATTAAGTTTCAAGAAACGGACCTTATCTTGGATAAGGTCCGTTGTTACATACAAACAAAATATTCCAATCACTATAAACTCTTCTACCTTAGTGGTCGATATATAGTATAGACGCTATTTCAGTAGGGCGGCCGACCTTCACTGGAGCAAGCGCACCACATGGATGTGGAAATATAAAAATTACATGGAGGTAATACTAATGATTATTAACCACAATATTGCGGCTTTGAACACACACCGTCAATTAGGTGCTAACACAGGTGCAGCTTCTAAGAACTTGGAGAAATTGTCTTCCGGTCTTCGTATCAACCGTGCAGGTGATGATGCTGCTGGTCTTGCAATTTCCGAAAAAATGCGCGGTCAAATCCGCGGATTAGATATGGCTCAGAAGAACGCACAAGATGGTATTTCTTTGATTCAAACAGCTGAAGGTGCTTTGACAGAAACACACAGCATTCTTCAACGTATGCGTGAATTGGCTGTACAGGCTTCTACAGATACAAACGAAGGCGTTGACCGCTCTAAGCTTCAATCTGAAGTTGACGAATTGTCCAAAGAAATCAAACGTATCTCTACAGACACAGAGTTCAATAACCAAAAAGTTTTGAACGGTACTTTCACTGACAAGACATTCCATATTGGTGCTAACTCTGGTCAGTCCATTAAATTGACTGTTAATGACATGAGTAATGAAGCACTTGGAGT
>DASXLR010000134.1:0-28194 GCA_036496075.1 Paenibacillus sp.
TACAGTCACAAATGAGTGGTAAAGAAACAGTAGGTAATGGGGTTAGAGTTAAGTCGATTGAGGAAGATAGCGCACCATTAAAACCAGTATATAATCCTACGCACCCCGATGCTGATGCTGACGGTTATGTATTAATGCCTAATGTTGACATTACTAAAGAGATGGTAGATATGATTTCTGCATCACGATCATATGAAGCAAATGTAACGGCACTAAATGCCTCTAAGTCTATGATCATGAAAGCTTTAGAAATTGGTCGTTAGTCATGAGTCCCTGTAAACGATAAATCCTAGACATAGAGGAGGGAAATTAATGATTCAAAACACGATGTTCAATACCCAAGTGATTAAACCATTACAGCTTGATACTAAAATGGATCAGGTGTCTTCGTCACCTTCAGAATTATTACAGAATTTCGGTGATTACTTGAAGGATGCGATTAATCAAGTGTCAGAACAAGAAAAAAGTGCTAGTAATATGACTGAAAAGTTGATACTAGGTGAAGTCAATGTTGATCAAGCTATGATCACCGCTGAACAGGCTTTGCTAAGTTTACAGTTTACGACACAGGTTCGAAACAAGGCGATTGAAGCCTATCAAGAAATTATGCGAACACAAATATAATTGTAACTAGCTGAGATTTGGGTGGGGTGACATTGTGAATGAAAGAATGAGCCAATATAGGGATAAGATTGTCCAATATTGGGGTAAATTTAGTAGAATTCAAAAGACATTATTTATATCAACAATAGCTTTAATTATAGTGACAGCAGTTATTCTGACGATGGTGTTCTCTAAGACAGAGTATGAGGTTGCATTTACGGATCTAAACTCTACAGATGCAGCAGGGATTATGGCTTCACTAGATGGAAGTGGTACTCCTTACAAGTTGAGTTCGGATGGGAAAAGTATCTCAGTACCTAGTACCGAATCATCTCGTGTTAAGGTAGATATTGGTTCGAAAGGTATCGTAGAGAACGGATCTATTGGTTATAAGATTTTTGAAGAAAGTTCTTCGGCTATAGGTATGACAGATAGTGAATTCAATGTGAAGTATAACAACGCATTGAATGGTGAAGTTGAGCAATTATTGAAACGTATGAATGGCATACAAGATGCAAAAGTCTTGATTAATCTACCGGAAGAAAGTGTTTTCGCTAGTACGGACGATCAAAACAAAGCGTCAACATCTGTCGTTTTGAAATTCAAACCTACCTACAGTCCTAGTCAAGAAGCAATCGATGGTTATTATAATCTCGTAAAAACAGCGATTCCTAATCTACCCATTGAGAATATTACAATTTCAGATGATGAAACTGAACTCCTCTCAACAACTAAAGGTGGACAAGGTGGATTGACAACTGCAGTAGAAGCGAACTTTACTCTTCAGAAGAGATTTGAGAATGATGTTCGTGTGAATGTAAAGAAATTTCTATCCAAGTTCATGGGGCCGGACAAAGTAGATGTACTAGTCGTCTCCAAGCTTAACTTCGATAAAGTGCAAAGTAATGAAAAACTGGTCACTCCAGTCGATGTTGAGAACATGAAGGGAATCGAGATCAGCGTTCAAGAAATATCGAAGAATTACACGGGAACAGGCAGTCCTGATAGTGGTGTGGCTGGCACAGGAGATCAGGAGGTTCCAACATATCCAAGTACTTCAAGTACGGGGACTACAAGTTCTGAAGAATTATCCAAAACGGTAAACTCTGAAGTTAACAGAATCACTAGAGATATTATTTCTAGTCCTTACACTGTTAAAGATTTAACCATTAATGTGGCAGTTGAACCACCTACGGGTCAGACAACTTTGGATCAGGCAACCCAAGATGCTATCAAGAACATTCTAGTGAATATTGTTAGAGCATCCATTGCGGATTCGGGTGTTACATATACAGACGATGATTTAGCTAAAAAAGTTTCGGTCTTCTCACAAACTTTTGGTGGAAATGTTGCCGAAACAACAGGAGTAACGCTCTCACCAGCTGTATTATGGGGGATTGGTATTGGTGCTGTAGCACTCTTAGCACTTGGTGGATACCTAATTTATCGACGTCGTAAAAATAAAGAAGAGTTTGAAGAAGATGTCCCTCTTCAAGTTCCTACAGAATTCCCTTCCATTACAATGGAAAGTATGACCAATGAAAGTCAAGTGCGTAAACAGCTCGAAACATTGGCGAAAAAGAAACCAGATGAATTCGTCAACTTGCTGCGGACATGGCTGGCTGATGAATAGAGGTGGGTTTATTGGCAAAATCAACTAATCAGGGGTTGAGCGGTCGTCAGAAGGCTGCCTTACTGCTCATCACCTTGGGACCAGAAGTATCTGCTCAAATTTTTAAGCATTTACGTGATGAGGAAATTGAACAATTAACACTCGAAATTGCTAACGTACGTCAAGTGGATATTGAAGAAAAGGAAATGATTCTTGCAGAGTTTCATCAAATTTGTCTCGCTCAAGAATATATCTCTCAAGGCGGTATCAATTACGCTAAAGAGATTCTTGAGAAAGCTCTAGGTCCTCAAAAAGCGCTTGAAGTCATTAATCGCTTAACGGCAAATCTTCAAGTTAGACCCTTTGACTTTGCTCGTAAAGCAGATCCTAATCAAATTTTAAACTTTATTCAGAACGAAAACTCGCAGACGATTGCGTTGGTGTTATCCTATCTACAATTCGACCAATCTTCAGCTATTCTTTCTTCGTTACCACAGGAAAAACAGGCTGATGTTGCACGTAGAATTGCTGTTATGGACAGTACATCACCTGAAGTCCTGTATCAAGTTGAACGAGTACTGGAACAAAAGTTATCGTCTACGGTAACGCAGGATTTCACCAATGCAGGCGGCATTGAATCGATTGTTCAAATACTAAATGGTGTAGACCGAGGTACTGAACGGACCATTCTCGATGCTTTGGAAATTCAAGATCCTGAATTGGCAGAAGAAATTAAGAAACGTATGTTTGTGTTTGAAGATATTGTTAATGTGGACGATCGTTCCATACAACGAATTATTCGTGATATTGAGAACGCAGACCTACAGCTTGCGCTTAAAGTGGCTAGCGAAGAAGTCCGGGATGTCGTATTCCGGAATATGTCGAAACGTATGTCAGAATCGTTCAAGGAAGAAATGGAGTACATGGGTCCTGTAAGGCTGCGTGATGTTGAGGAAGCTCAGACACGTATTGTAGGCACGATTCGTAGACTAGAAGAAGCCGGTGAGATCATTATTGCCCGTGGTGGGGGAGATGATATCATTGTCTAATTTGATCAAGAATTCCCAATATGTGCCTATAGAAGTGCTGAAGGAATTAGATCTAGCCAGACAGTATATTACGTCAGAAGCTGAACCTCAAGAAGAATTAGAAGAGGAAGTCGAGCCGACAGTTATACAGGTAGATGTTGAAACGGAACGTTTGAAGAGAGAGATGCTTCAAGATGCACAGGAGTTTGCAGAACGGCAAATTCGTGAGTCATCAGATGAAGCGGAGCGAGTATTATCTGCAGCTAAAGAAACCATTGAACAATGGTGGATAGAGCGCAGAGAACAAGATGAGCATCTAATTGAAGCTCTTAAGTCAGAGGGGTTCGAGCAGGGTTATAACGAAGGCCGAGTTAAGGCTGAGGAAGAGCTTCGTTTAAAAGTGGAAGAAATGATGGACGAGGCTCAGAGTGTACTTGGAGAGGCTTATGAAACCAAAAATCAAATCATTCAAGAAGCTGAACCTTTTTTGGTAGAGCTAAGTACATCCATTGCTGAGAAAGTGATTGATAAACAATTGACGATCGAAACTGATTATATGATTGATTTAATCAGAAGAAGCTTATCACGCAAGAGGGAGCAAGGCGTCATTACGTTATGTGTGTCACCTTCTCACTATTCTTTTGTAGAAGCGGCCAGAGAAGAACTCAGTCTGGCTGTTGATTCTCAGGCTGAACTAAAAATTATACCTGATGCAACAGTGATGGATCGCGGATGCGTTATCAGATCTTCCTTTGGAAGTGTAGATGCTCGAATTGATACTCAGCTTACTGAAATTAAAAAAGAACTGGTCCGTATAGCACTTGATAATGAGGAGCGAGGTAATCAGGATGAAGGTGCTTGATAGCCAGCGATATATTGATCATTTAGGTCCGTTCGATCCTGTGCGGGTAAATGGAAAAGTGACACAGGTCATTGGTCTAATGGTAGAGTCGGAAGGCCCTGATGCCAACATTGGTGATGTATGTTTAATCTATCCAAGTAAAAGCTCAAAGCCTCTTCAAGCAGAGGTAGTAGGTTTTCGTGATAATAAAGTACTCTTAATGCCACTGGGCGAACTGCAGTCAATAGGTCCTGGTTGTGATGTTGTAGGGACAGGTAAGCCGCTTAGTATCCAAGTTGGATCTGAGCTCTTGGGAAAAGTACTAGATGGTTTAGGTCAGCCTTTGGATGGGTCGATGATTCCAACTCGAATGGCGTTCAGCTCTACCTTTAGGGCGCCTTCTAACCCTCTTAATCGCCCGAGAGTACTTGAACCTATAAGCATAGGGGTGAGAGCTATAGATGGCTTGTTGAGCATTGGTAAGGGGCAACGGGTAGGGATCTTTGCAGGGTCTGGCGTAGGTAAAAGTACTTTGATGGGTATGATTGCTAGAAATACATCAGCTGATGTCAATGTCATAGCGCTTATCGGTGAGCGCGGGCGCGAAGTATTAGATTTCATTGAACGTGATCTAGGTCCAGAAGGCTTGAAGCGTTCAGTAGTTATCGTCGCTACTTCGGATCAACCAGCCTTAATTCGAATCAAGGGTGCCCTTATAGCAACAACTATTGCAGAGTATTTCCGTGATCGGGGTATGAATGTCATGTTGATGATGGATTCGGTCACTCGTTATGCGATGGCACAGCGTGAGGTTGGACTTGCGGTTGGTGAACCACCAGCGATGAGAGGTTATACACCATCGGTTTTTGCGAATCTACCGAAGTTGCTAGAGAGAGCTGGGACGGGTCCTACAGGATCTATTACAGCCTTCTATACAGTTCTGGTAGATGGTGATGATATGAACGAACCTATTGCAGATGCCGTGCGCGGTATATTAGATGGACATATCGTGCTGAACCGAAATATCGCAAATAAGGGGCATTTTCCAGCAATCGATATTCTAGCGAGTATTTCCCGGGTGATGAAGGATATTTCGACAGATGAGCAAAATGCTGCAGCTGAGAACTTCAAAAGATTGCTCGCAGTCTATAAAGAATCTGAGGATTTAATTAATATTGGTGCGTATCAGAGGGGTTCTAATGCAGGAATTGATGAGTCTATGGATTTCATAGAGAGCATTTGGGACTTTAGTAGGCAAAAAGTAGATGAGAAAGTCACACTGGCAGAAGTACAAGAGCGTTTGATTTCCGAATTTTCAAGGAGATGACCGTTGAAGAATGAGATTTCATTATGCGTTTCAGAATATTGTGGATTTGAAAAGCAATGAGAAAAGCCAAGCAGAGTGGATGCTGTCAACTGCGATCGGCAAACTTCAGGATGAAGAAAGAACGTTGCATGAATTTCAAACTAACCGTAAGCAAATGACAGACCAACTTCAATGGGATGTTGAGAATGCGGCCTCTGTTGCTGAAATTAGAGTGATTCAAACTTACGTTGAACATTTAGATCAATGCATTAAGAGAAAACAATCTGATGTTCATAGAGCAAACGTTGTTGTCATTAAGAGTAAAGATCATTTAACGAACAAGATGCTGGATGAAAAGGTCTGGATGAAATCACGTGAGAAGGAAAAGGATAAATTTCAGCATGAAATGCTCCTCAAGGAACAAAACGAACTGGATGAAATAGCGACGGTAAGATTTGCTATGAACAGCCGATAGAAACATCATCGGAGGGTGCACTAAATGTTTTGCCCCTTAGGGAGGAATAAGAGTGGCTCAAAATGATTTTGAAGTAGAGAATGAAACATCAGGAGGATTCGAACGTTTCTTGTTATTTATGATTCCTATCGTTTTTACTATTGTTCTTCTTGTTGTTCTACTAGCTCTATTTAATACAAATATACGTAATACTTTTCTTGAACTTGCTAACAAGATTCCTATTGTTGAGAAGTGGGTTCCAGATCCGAGCTTTGATCCGGAGAAAAGCAAATTAGATAAAACGAAGGATCAGCTCAAAAGTACCGAAGTTACTAATGGAGAGCTTAAAAATAAGCTTAGTGAGCAAGAAGCTGCATTAGCTAAGGCGAATGAGAGCAAGGTCGAGCAAGAGAACAAGGTACAAGAGCTTCAAACGCAAATAGATACAATGAAGCAGGAGATATCTGATAAAGCAACGACGGCTGCAGCGGGTGGAGAAACTGAAATTAGTAGCTATCAGCAGCAAATTAATGATCTTGCTAAGATGTATGCTGATATGAATCCTAGAAAATCAGCACCTATTATTCAGAATCTCACGCAAGAAGAAATTGTACTTTTGTTCGAAGCAATGAAGACACCCAACAGAGTGGCAATCTTGGAAAAAATGGATCCGAAAGTGGCTGCAGAAGTGACAACTTTGATGAAAGAAGCTAAATCTTCGACCGATCTACAGGTAGCCGCGCTACAGTCTAGGGTAAAGAAAAATCAGACAGCAGCAACTTCAACTCCAGCATCAACAAAACTAAATGAGACCCAGCTTAGTCAAACTTTTGCTACGATGACACCAAAGAGTGCTGCGGATCTCTTATTTCAAACATACAAGATCAGTCCTGACAAAGTATTAACCATATTGAATTCAGTGGATAATGTAACCCGATCAGCGATTCTTGGGAAAATGTCTACTGACGATTCGGCAACAACAGCAAAAATTCTGAACAAGCTTATGAGTGCTAAGTAGAGTTATTTTATCTTGTATTTCAGGATACTCGGGAGGAGGTGAAAATACGATGACGTTAATATCGCAAAGTATGAACATGAATACTTCTGCAACAAGTAAAGGTGGGACAGCTAACGCGAAGGTAACAGGTGACAGTGCTGTTACAGCTGGTGGATTATCACTTGATTTCAATCAGGCATTATCACAGCTAATGCAAGGTGAAGTAGCGGATCTTCAAGCCTCCACTTCAGGAACTGCCACATTGCTAGAAGGATTGTTACAAAACGTGTTGGTCGGCACTGCTGAGGAAGAGGAAGTAACTACGTCACTTACTCAAATTCTAGAAGGCCTTCTTAGTGAAACGGAAAAACTAGATGATGTCATAGAAGAAGATCCGTCACTGATGTTAGTATTGCAAGCTTGGTTACAACAGGTTAATACAGCAATAAATGAGAATGGTAGTGCTGCTCAGGAAGGTGATCAAGGAGAGGGGAATTCCCTGCCACTGTTAGCAGAGCAACCTTCTACGATCAGATTTGCTATCCAGGATGCTCTAGCGCAGTTAGTAACGAAGCTGCAAAGTCCAGAAACGTCAGTCAATGGAATTACAGAGGCAGTGAAATTATTAAGTTCTTTTCAAAGTCTAGTACAGGAAGTTTCAGTGGCGGATGTACAACAATCCAAAGCTTCGCTATCCAATAACGTACCATTAAGTAGTTCGATAGTTTCTGTAGACCTAACGAATAAGAATACAAACTACTTAACAACAGATTCAATAGTGGATGTGAAGGTAGCAACACCACTTGCCACTCCATTGAATCAACTTAGATCTGGACTTGAACAGTCAACTCTTCAACCTACGGTTATAAACGCTTTAGTAACAGATGAAGCCAATGAAACTGTAACCAATGAAGAATCTATTCTGCCAGGACAAAGTACCGTTACAGCTGGACAACTTGTAATGAGAGATGGATTAAAAACCCCATTAGTGGTAGCGGCAGCTCCTGTACCTGTTGAACAATTTGCTAGTGAAATTTCAAAATTCATCATTAATAAGTTGGATATTGTAAAGACCAATGCAATGACAGAAGCTAGAATCTCTCTCTATCCAGAGCACTTAGGCCAAGTTGATATTAAAATTACGATGTTAAACGGGCAAATGGTTGCTAGTTTTATGACGGAACATGCAGGAGCTAAGGAATTGCTTGAGCAGCAAATGTCACAACTGCGATCCGCTCTACAATCACAAGGGCTAAATGTTGAAAAGTTGGAAGTTACACAGAACCAATCTCTTCAATCTCAAATGTATCATGATGGTCGCCAACCCAATTCAGGACAGCAGCAATCGAATCGCAGATCGAAAGAGCGTGAGGGTCAGACTGATGATTCCTTAGTAGTTGCAGAACTCACTGAAGAATTAAATGAGTGGTTGAGTAGACAAGAAGGATCAGGTGAGGGTAGTACATTTACAGCTAAAGCATAGAGGTGGAGGTGAAAAGATGGCTTCAGATATTATATCGACAAAAAATATGTGGCCGAATTACTCAGCTGCTAATGTAGCAACTGCAAGTAAGAAGGATACACAAACGATGGGTAAGGATCAATTCTTGAAAATTATGATCACGCAATTACAGAATCAAGACCCTACTCAGCCCCTGCAAGACAAAGAATTCATTGCTCAGATGGCTCAATTTACATCTGTAGAACAACTGATGAATATATCCACTCAACTATCTGCTTCAAACCAATCTCTGGGTAGTGTGTCAGGTCTAATTGGTTCTAAAGTCAGCTGGGTTGAAGATGCCAATCAAAGTACCGGAACTAGCTCACAAATTAAGAGTGGAATTGTGACATCCATTATTATTCGCGATGGTATTCAATATGCTGCTGTAGGAGATCTAGCTATTCCTGTTTCTAAGATTATTGAAATAGCTAGTCCCGATGAGAATAACACAACACCAAGTAATCCTGATTCAGATAGTGCTGTTAATCTTGCGAATACTGCAACTCAGAACGATAGTACTTCTTCTGAAACTGATCAAGAACCAGAGGCAAGTGAGGGAGCAATATGAGTGATCGGATGACCATTGGTCAACTTTATCCCTCCAAAATATATCCAGTTTCTAAATCTGCTAGTCAGAGAGTATCTCAAGGCGAACAGAAAAGTGGCTCCTTTGAGCAACTTTTACAGGATAACATGCTTAAATTTAGTAACCATGCTATGAAAAGACTTGAGCAGCGGGGAATTGAGATTAAGCAAGAACAAATGGCAAGCATATCCAACGCAGTTAATCAAGCAGCAGCTAAAGGAAGTAAGGAATCATTAATTTTGTTTAAGGATATGGCTCTAATTGTAAGCGTCCCTAATCGGACTGTTGTAACTGCTATGGATGGAAACTCTATGAAAGATAACGTGTTTACTCAGATTGATAGTGCTGTCATTATTTCATAACTGGCTGGCCCGAATAGGAGAGCCAGTGGACTTGCGGATCGATTGATGCAGTCCATGTACTTAACAAGGAGGAATAATATAATGTTAAGATCTATGTATTCAGGCGTTTCAGGTATGCGCGGGTTTCAAACTAAGCTTGATGTAATTGGTAATAATATCGCGAACGTTAATACGACTGGATTTAAATCAAGTCGTGTTATGTTTAAAGACATCATGAGTCAGACTACAGCGGGTGTGACTGCACCCGTTGAAGGTGAAACAGGGGGGATGAACGCTAAACAAATCGGTCTGGGTGTAACCATAGGCTCAATCGATACGATACATTTAGCGGGAAGTGCAATGACGACCAATGTTCCTACAGATTTGCGTATAGATGGGGATGGATTCTTCTTGGTGAAGTTATCTGAAGATCAAGAGGTTGCATTCTTAACACGTGCAGGTAACTTCAAAATAGACGGTAACCGAAATCTGGTTACTGCCGATGGAATGTTTGTTATGAGTTTTGACGATGCACCAATTAGAATCGAAGAAGATGTTACGTCATTTACTATTGGTGCTGATGGTTTCATCAATCAGAAGATGGCTGATGGGACGACAGGGCTAGGGGCTCAGATTGGGATGGGTAAAGTAGTGAACCCTGAGGGTCTTGAGAAAATAGGAGGGAATCTGTACAGAATGACTATGAATGCTAGTGCAGACGGTACATTTGTGACTGTACCTCCTAATAACGCCGAAGAAGGATCAGGAGCTATCGTTGCAGGTCAGCTCGAAATGTCTAACGTAGAATTAACCGGTGAATTTACAGAAATGATCGTTGCACAACGCGGTTTCCAAGCGAATTCACGTATTATAACTACATCAGATGAAATCCTCCAAGAAGTTGTCAACCTGAAACGTTAATGAGGTGATGGGAGGGGGAATCCCTCCTCCCAAATATTCATAGGAGGAGGCTTACTATGATTTCAGTTACCAGATTAAATGGTACTCAAATGTGGTTAAATGCTCTACTTATTGAGACCGTAGAGGAAACACCTGACACGTACATCACATTAGTGACAGGTAAAAGATTAATTGTTCTTGAGAAGGCTGTTGATATCATCTTGTTAGTGAAACAATACAATCTAGAAATTGGCGTTAATAATGCTACTATCAAAGTGCAACAAACGGAGGAAACCCCATGAAGAAGATGCTGCCCTGGCTAATCACGATTCTGTTATCCATAACGCTTATTGTAATAGTTGCATTATTGGTAATGCCCAATGTGTTCGGTAATGATAAGAATGATGTCCCAGCTGCTGTTCAATCCGTAGATACTAGACATATGTCAGCTGATGAAATTGTAGAAGTAACATCGGAGATTACCGATATTAAAACGAATCTAGTAGATCTTGAGTATATCGTATTGATGAATTTTGCGTTCCAATTGGATACAGCGAAGTCAAAAGAAGAGTTTGACAAGATTAAAGAAATTAAAATCAAGCCAATTATCCTCAAAACACTTGCTGATACAAAGCCAGAGGATCTTAAAGGTGCTAATGGTAAAGATCAATTTAGCGCAAAATTGATCAATTTGATCAATAAAACTTTGACCACAGGAAAATTGACTCAAATTGATATCACCAACTTTATTCTAACCACACTATAATTAACTGACTGCAATCATGTAAGGGGGTGAGATGATTGGTTGATGTATTATCACAGAATGAGATTGACGCCCTGCTCGCTGCACTTTCATCAGGGGAAATGGATGCGGAAGAGCTTAAAAAGGAAGAAACTCAGAAGAAAGTTCGCTCGTATGATTTTAAGAGAGCTGTACGCTTTTCCAAAGATCATATTCGTAGCTTAACTCGAATCCATGAAAATTTCGCCCGCTACCTAACAACTTACTTTTCAGCGCAACTTAGAACGTTTGTTCAAATAAGTGTTGTGCAGGTTGAACAATTACCCTACGATGAGTTCATTCGCTCTATCCCTAAGATGACAATCCTTAATATCTTTGAGGCTGAGCCATTAAAAGGTAGAATGGTTATGGAAGTCCATCCGAATGTAGCATATGCTATGCTGGATCGGTTGCTAGGGGGGGTAGGGAATGCGCCTTCCAAGATCAATTCGCTGACTGAAATAGAGACAACTATTATGGAACGTATATTTGGAAGAGCATTCGAAAGTTTACAGGAAGCATGGAAGACTGTTTTGGACATCTCTCCCCGCATGGAAGCGATGGAGACGAATCCACAATTTATGCAAATCGTATCGCCTAATGAAACGATTGCATTGATTTCTCTAAGTACCAAAATAGGTGATACAACAGGAATGATTAACCTCTGTATACCCCATGTAGTCCTGGAACCTGTTATGTCCAAATTATCAGCACATCAGTGGTTCGTATCACAAAAGAAAACCAGTCAGCCACTTGAAGTTGAATCTTTGAAGCAACGTGTAAGAAATGCCAACTTGGACATTGTAGCAGAACTTGGTGAATCAAAAATATCCATATCTGAATTTTTGGGATTGTGTGCAGGAGATGTCATCAGTTTGAATAAGCCGGTTCATTCTGGACTGTCGATCAAGGTTGGAGATAGACTAAAGTTTATTGGCAGTCCAGGTACTTTAAAAGATCGAGTTGCTATACAGATTGATGAGATTGTCACCGAAGGAGTTGAAGAACATGACGAGTAAAGATTATTTATCTCAAGAGGAAATCGATGCACTGTTAAGGCAGTCTGAAGATAGTGACATAAGTGGCGGTGGTTCTCATATCGATGATTATTTGACTCCACTTGAACAAGATGCTCTAGGGGAAATTGGTAATATTACATTTGGAAGTGCAGCAACGGCTCTTTCAACATTATTAGGTAAGAAGGTCGACATTACGACACCAACAGTATCCATGATTACACGATCACAATTTAATGATGAGTTCCCAAAACCTCATGTTGCTGTTCATGTAACTTATGTGGATGGATTCGAAGGGATTAACTCTCTCGTAATCAAGACTAGAGATGCCCAAGTCATTGCAGATTTGATGCTAGGTGGCGAAGGTGATCCTAAAGACGAAGAGTTAAATGAAATACATGTTAGTGCTGTCCAGGAAGCTATGAATCAAATGATGGGTTCATCAGCAACTTCAATGTCTACGATTTTTAATCGTTTCGTCAATATTTCTCCTCCGGGAATTAATATTCTGGATATGTCTAGTGGCGATGGAGTTAAAAGTCTTCCAGATGAAGAAAATCTAGTTAAAATTTCTTTCAGATTAACTATTGGCGATTTAATAGACTCTACCATTATGCAACTCTTAACTGTTAAATTCTCTAAAGACATGGTGAATTTATTGATCAATGGGACAGAAGAGCCTGAACAAGTACCGACTGAAGCTGCAGCGACGCTAGGAGCACCTTCACAAGCTGTTAATACGGATGCTCAGAATATGCATCAGGCGCCACCTAATACGATGCCACCGCAAGCAGGATATGGAATGCAGCCTGAAATGCCTTATTCAGGTATGCCGATGCAGGGTGGGTATGATCCAAATCAACAAATGCAATTTGCAGCCCCTCCGCAACACTTTGGCGGGATGCCTAATAGGAACATTAATGTGCAACCTATACAGTTTTCTAATTTCCAAAATAATCCACAAATTCAAGTGGATCCGAATAATTTAAATTTATTGATGGACATTCCTCTTAAAGTCACCGTAGAATTAGGTAGGACCCATAAGCAAATTAAGGATATTCTAGAATTGTCCCAAGGTTCTATCGTTGAATTGGACAAGCTTGCTGGTGAACCAGTTGATATTCTGGTGAACAACAAGTTAATCGCTAAAGGTGAAGTGGTTGTTATCGACGAGAATTTCGGTGTACGTGTGATAGATATTGTTAGCCAGTGGGACCGAATACAAAAAATACAATAAGCACTAGTTAGGGAGGATTTTTAACCAATGGCAAACCGAATTTTAATTGTGGATGATGCTGCATTTATGAGAATGATGATTCGCGATATTTTGACTAAAAATGGTTTTGAGGTAGTAGGAGAGGCACAGGATGGTGCTCAAGCTATTGAGAAATTTAAGGAAGTTCGTCCAGACCTGATTACAATGGACATTACGATGCCTGAAATGGATGGAATCGCAGCGCTAAAGGAAATTAAAAAAATAGATCCTAGTGCCAAGGTTATTATGTGTTCCGCAATGGGACAACAAGCCATGGTAATCGACGCTATTCAAGCAGGTGCTAAAGACTTTATCGTTAAGCCTTTTCAGTCTGACCGTGTTGTAGAAGCAATTAACAAAACATTAGGAGTATAGGTATATCCAATGAGTGGTTCAGATCAGGCCTTTCAACCTCCTAGTGCTACCAGTCCCTTTCTATCTATATTTTACGTTATTATTGTTTTGGCAATTATTGTGACACTTATTATTTTGTTAATTCGTTTCTTAGGTAAGAAGAACAGATCTTGGTTTAACAACCGATCTGTTCGAATCCTTGGTGGTGTAGGTCTCGGAGCAAACAAAACGTTGCAAATTATTGAGATCGGTACAAGTGTTTATTTGGTCGGTGTAGGCGAAGATATTCGCCTCGTTGACAAAATATCTGATCCTGAGGAAGTTGCTTACATAATATCAGCGTTCGAAGAAGAATCAACTCGACAGCAGAATATGATGATTCCGAGCATTATGAGCATCGTTGATAAGTTCCGCAAAAAAGATCAGTCACAAGAAATAGAGCTTGAAGAAGGGACTTCCTTTCACGAAGTATTTGACTCCAAGCTGCGTCGTATGTCAAGCCGCAAAGACAAGATGGAAGAAATGATGCAGGAGGACAATACTACAGATCGGTTGAGGGATTCATGAAAAAAAAGGTCGCGTTAATCTATTTGTTATTGGGGCTCATCAGTTTATTATCAGCTACTTCAGCTTTTGCTGAGCCCATACCCAACATTGATATTTCGATTGGGGATTCCAGTGGAGCTCCAGCCACAAGTTCCTTATCTATATTACTTCTGATCACTGTAATTAGTATCGCACCTGCAATCTTGATGCTAATGACGAGTTTCACTCGTATTGTGATCGTACTTGGATTTGTTAGAACGGCACTAGGAACACAACAAATGCCTCCTAACCAAGTGTTGGTGGGACTAGCATTATTTTTAACCTTATTTGTTATGGCACCTACGTTTTCAACTATGAATGATGTAGCACTTCAGCCCTATTTAAAAGGAGACATTACGCAAACGGAAGCTTTAACAAAAGCGACCGATCCTATCAAAAAATTTATGTTTTCTCATACTAGGGAAAAGGATCTATTGTTGTTCATGAAGTATACCAAAGCAGAGAAGCCGGACAATTATTCTGATATTTCATTAACAGTTATGGTTCCGGCATTTGCTATAAGTGAGCTGAAAACGGCCTTTCAAATGGGATTTATGATATTTATTCCTTTCCTAGTGATTGATATTGTGGTTGCAAGTACCCTAATGGCCATGGGGATGATGATGTTACCGCCTGTTATGATTTCTCTTCCATTCAAAATACTGTTATTTGTCCTTGTTGATGGATGGTATTTAGTCGTCAAGTCGTTACTACAAAGCTTTACATAGAAACGTATACAGGCATGGGGGAGGACGATCATGAGTTCGGATTTCATCATAGGTTTGGCTGGACAGGCCGTTTATACTGTACTTAAGGTAAGTGCTCCGATGTTGTTGATGGGTTTGGTGGTCGGTTTGATTATTAGTATTTTTCAAGCTACAACTCAAATTCAAGAACAAACTCTAGCCTTTGTACCAAAAATCGTTGCTGTATTAGTATCACTTATCATATTTGGTCCATGGATACTAACAACGATGGTAGATTTTACTTTCAACATTCTAGATAATTTGTATAAATACATCGGTTAGGCTGAATGTCCATGGAAATATTATTGCAAAGTTATCCAGCTTTTTTGCTTATTTTTTGTCGAATTACATCTTTTTTTGTCGTAGCACCTATATATTCTTCTAAAGGTGTTCCAAATATCTTTAAGATTGGTATCTCATTTTTCATCAGTGTCGTGGTTTATCTAGCGAGTGGTATAAACCAAAAAGTGCCCGCTGATATGACATATGTCCTGCTCATCTTTAGTGAAGTGTTAATAGGACTATTACTGGGGTTTATTGCTTACTTGATGTTTACTGTGATACAAACAGCGGGTTCATTTATTGATATCCAAGTAGGATTCGGTATTGCGAATGTACTGGATCCCATGACAGGGGCGTCGGTTCCTATACTTGGGAGTTTTAAGTATATGATTTCGGTATTGTTGTTCTTGAGTATGAATGGACATCATTATTTGTTAGATGCTATTTTGTATAGCTATGAATGGATTCCATTATCTAATGATTTTTATTTGAGGCTTTTTACTGGAAATATTTCAGAGCTCTTAATTAGAACTTTTAGTGAAGCTTTTATTTTGGCGTTTCAGATGTCAGCACCGATTGTAGTAGCTATGTTCTTGGCCGATGTTGGACTTGGTTTTTTAGCTAAAACAGCACCACAATTTAATATATTTGTGATCGGTGTTCCACTAAAAATATTTTTGGGTTTGACCATGTTGCTAATACTTGTTCCTAGTTTCACTTATATATTCAGTAATTTATTTGAAATATTGTTTAAATCCTTGCAGAATCTGCTAGGGGTTATTGGGAGTCGGCCGACATGAGTAAGGTGGAGAAACAAAGGATAACTTCTAGGTATCCGTTGGATTTGCAACTATTCTCTGGAGAAAAGACGGAAAAGGCAACGCCTAAGAAACGTCAGGATACGCGTAAAAAGGGTCAAGTTGCAAAGAGTGCAGAGCTCTCAACCTCTGTTATTCTTCTTACATGTTTTCTAAGTCTCCTTGTGTTTAGTGGCTACATTAAAGAACGAGTTGTTGACCTATATAAAGATGTGTTCATGAATAGAATGTCTATGGACATTACGATTGCGAATGTAATGGATCTATTGACGCAGTATAGTATCCAAATTCTATTTATCCTGGCACCTATTTTTATCATAGTTATCGTTATGGCGTTGATCGTAAATTTGGTTCAAGTAGGATTTATGTTAACGGGTGACTCACTCAAAATAAAGTTCAGTAAGATCAATCCAATTAAGGGCTTTAAAAATATTTTTTCAATTCGATCATTGGTGGAATTCGCAAAATCAATTTTCAAAATACTGATCATAGGTTATCTCGTATACAGTACATTGCGGGGCCAAATGTCAAATATAGCCTCACTTGCCGAAATCAATGTTGAATCGATCTTGTCATTTACTGCAGGTTTAACACTTACTCTTGGACTTAAAATTGCATCTGCTTTATTCATCCTTGCTGTGTTCGATTACATCTATCAGCGTTATGAATATGAAAAGGGTATTCGAATGTCTAAACAAGATATTAAAGATGAGTATAAGAAGATGGAAGGAGACCCTCTCATAAAAGGTAAAATACGGGAACGCCAACGAAGGATGGCTATGCAGCGTATGATGCAGGAAGTCCCTAATGCAGACGTTATTATTACCAATCCTACTCACTTTGCAATCGCGTTGCAATATGACGGAACACAAATGGAGGCTCCAATTATTATAGCGAAGGGTCAGGATTATATGGCTTTACGCATCAGGGAAATTGCCAAAGAGCATGGCGTTATGACTATGGAAAACAAGCCGTTGGCTCGAGCATTGTTCCAAAGGGCAGAAATCGGAGACTCCATTCCTGCTGATTTGTTTCAAGCAGTAGCCGAAGTACTGGCTTATGTATATAAACTTAAAGGTAAAGCCAAATAATTGTGGGATCGGAGGCGAAGAGAGCCTTGAAAATAAAAGATATTACAGTGCTGGTAGGAGTCATCGGTATCGTATTAATGATGATTCTTCCGATCCCGTCATGGTTGCTCGATGTATTGTTGGTTGTTAATATCTCTATTGCACTTATGATTTTACTCGTATCCATGAATACTACAGAAGCTTTGCAGTTTTCAATTTTTCCATCGCTTCTCCTCATTACTACGTTATTCCGTTTATCGTTGAATATCTCGACAACAAAGCTAATCCTTTCAAGTGGTGATGCGGGAACGGTAGTTTCTACCTTCGGTAGTTGGATAGCTGGAGGCCAAATTGCAATTGGTTTTGTAGTATTTCTAATTCTAGTGGTAGTGCAGTTTATTGTCATTACTAAAGGTTCTGAGCGTGTGGCGGAAGTTGCAGCACGCTTTACTTTGGATGCAATGCCTGGTAAGCAAATGAGTATTGACGCTGATTTGAACGCAGGGTTGATCAATGAAAAGCAAGCAAGAGATCGTCGTAGTAAAGTGGAACGTGAGGCGGATTTTTATGGTGCTATGGATGGTGCCAGTAAATTCGTTAAAGGGGACGCTATAGCAAGTATCATTATTTTGATAATTAACTTAGTGGGTGGATTCATTATAGGAATGACCATTCATGGTATGCCCTTTTCAGAGGCACTCTCGACCTATTCTATCTTAACGATCGGTGATGGATTGGTAAGTCAGATCCCAGCGTTATTAATATCCACCGCTTCTGGGTTGATTGTAACTAGAGCTTCTTCGGAAGGAAATTTAGCAGATGATTTAACAGGACAATTATTCTCGTATCCTAAGTTGATTTATATTGTTGCTGTTACGATTGCATTTCTGGGATTCTTCACACCCATTCATGTGATTTCTACATTACCGTTAGCTCTCCTCTTGGCTTATGCTGCTTGGAAGATGCAGAAGAACTTGGACAAAAAACAAATGGCTGAGGTGCAGATGGAGGAGGAGCAGCAAATCGAAGAGGTTCGAAGTCCAGAGAGTGTTATCAATTTATTGCAAGTAGATCCCATTGAATTTGAATTTGGTTATGGTTTAATTCCTCTGGCTGATACACAACAAGGTGGAGATTTACTAGATAGAATTATAATGATACGTAGGCAGTGTGCACTTGAATTAGGACTTGTAGTGCCAGTTATCCGAATTCGCGACAATATTCAACTAAAACCGAACGAATATGTCATAAAAATTAAAGGGAATGCCGTAGGCGGTGGTGAATTATTACTAAATCACTATTTAGCAATGAGTCCTGGGTATGAAGATGAATCGATATCAGGTATTGAGACATTGGAGCCTGCTTTTGGGCTTCCTGCCTTATGGATTGATGAATCTACGAAAGAACGTGCTGAATTATCTGGATATACTGTCGTGGACTCACCTTCGGTAGTCGCTACACATCTAACGGAGTTGATTAAGAAACACGCACACGAATTAATTGGTCGTCAAGAGACAAAGACACTGATCGACAATTTAAGAGACAGTTATCCTGTGCTTGTGGATGAACTGATTCCATCGGTTCTATCCGTGGGTGATGTACAGAAAGTGCTTGCAAAGTTACTTCGAGAAAAGATATCGGTGCGTGATTTAGTAACTATTTTTGAAACATTAGCTGACTATGGTCATTATTCAAAAGACCCTGATGTTCTGACGGAATATGTAAGACAGGCTCTCTCAAGACAAATCACTCAGCAGTATTCTCAAGAGGGAGAGACTTTGAAGGTCATAACTGTAGGACCTACACTTGAGAAAAAAATTGCTGAGAGTGTGCAACAGTCAGAACAGGGGAGTTATCTTGCTATGGACCCTGTTTCAACGCAGACGGTGTATCAAAAGCTTAATGAACAGATTAATCGCTTACTACAGTCAGGACAACAGCCTATCTTTCTAACTTCGCCAACCATTCGTATGTACTTACGGCAAGTCATTGAGAGAACTATGCAGGACATTCCGGTACTATCCTATAGCGAACTGGAACCTAATGTTGAAATTCAAAGCGTCGGAGTGGTGAATTTATGAGAGTGAAGCGGTACGTAGTCGATAATATGCCGGAAGCTATGCTTCAGATCCGAAACGATCTAGGTAGCAACGCAGTCATGCTGAGTACTAAGGAGATCAAAGTGGGTGGCTTCTTAGGAATGTTTAGGAAGAAAAGGATTGAAGTTATGGCTGCGGTAGAGAATGAAGGACAGACTCAGCCCAATAACTCAGCCAAACTTCCTAGACCGGTTAAACAGAATGTGCCGAATAAGGCTACTTCTGAGGTGGCTGTTACAACTAGTACCGTTCCCTCTCTAGCTGTTCCGAGGAGAGCCGTTCCCGAAGCTTATCGAAGAACCACGGATACGCTTAATGCAGGCATGAAAGGTGACCCAGCTACTAAAGAGGATAATGTAGATTTCACAATAGCAAAGAGCGTCGCAGCTTCTATCGCTATTGCAGATGTGCCGGCAAATCCTCAACATCCTGTCGAGGATTTGCAGAGCCAGCCTGAACCTTCACACAAGACACTTGTTGGGGATGAGCAGCTGCTTCAGGAGGTTAGGGAGATGAAGTTGTGGATGGCCAAAATGTCTCGACAATCGACACTGAATCAACAACTTCCAGCACCTCTACAAAGCTTACAAGACCAGCTGATCCAACAAGAAGTAGACCCAGAACTTAGAGATAAATGGCTGGAAGAGGCTATGGAGAAGTGGGAACAAAGCGGTAAATCGATGGACGAACAACAGATCAAGCAATATATTCGTGATAAACTCAGTTCCTTCCTCTCTGATCATTTAGGTGGAGGGATTGGACAAGATACAAAGATTGTATATATTGCAGGTCCAACAGGAGTAGGTAAAACGACAACCATTGCTAAGCTGGCAGCAGAACAGTTGTTTCGGTACCAGCGAAAGGTAGGATTTATTACTTCGGATACGTATCGGATTTCGGCAGTAGAGCAATTGAGAACATATGCATCTATTCTTAATGTGCCGCTGGAGGTTGTGCAATCCCCAGGTGATATGCAACGTGCTATGCAGCGTCTTGATTACTGCGATCTCATATTGATGGACACTGCGGGGCGAAACTACCGCAATGAAATGCTAGTCTCAGAACTTCAAAGCTTATTATCTCCAGTTGGAAATAGTGAAACTTATTTGGTTCTTAGTTTAACCTCTAAGAGTCAAGATATGATCCAAATAACAGAGCATTTCAGTAAGTATGGATTGGATAAGATTATCTTTACGAAGCAGGATGAGACCTCGAGTTATGGGTCAATTCTGAATCTATTACATCATTATCCTCTTCACCTTTCATATCTGACCAATGGACAGAATGTTCCAGATGATCTGATGCTGTTAGATGAGAATTTACTATGTGAGTTGTTGCTAGGAGAAGATGGGTTATGAGTGATCAAGCTCATTCCTTAAGGAAGTTAGTTTCTATTAGAGAGAATACCCTATCATCAAGAGAAATGCAGGGCCCTAGGTTAGCTAAATTTATTACTGTATCGAGTGGTAAAGGGGGTGTAGGTAAGTCTAACTTTACGTTAAACTTTGCGCTAGCTTTACAGACTCTCGGTAAAAAAGTACTAATCTTTGATGCTGATATTGGTATGGCCAACATTGATGTACTGATGGGTACATCATCGAAGTACAACCTATATCATCTACTAAGTCGTGAAAAAAGTATACAAGAGATCATTGGAAAAGGCCCTAACTCGTTGTCCTACATTTCTGGAGGATCTGGAATGGCTGACCTTATTTCACTTTCAGATGTTGATCTTCAGTACTTCAGTTCACAGATTGAGCTTATGGCAAATGAGATGGATTATATCATTTTTGATACAGGAGCAGGATTATCGAAAGAAAATATACAGTTTATAACTTCGGCAGACGAATGCCTTGTTGTAACAACACCGGAGCCAACATCGATCACCGATGCTTATGCTTTAATCAAAGTCATAAGTGGGATAAATGATCAGGTACCCTTCCAGTTAATTATTAACCGGGCCGGAGATGAAAAAGAAGCTTTGCGTACAGGTAACAAAATCATGTTAGCTGCGAAGCAATTTTTAGATTTAGAAATTTCAATGCTTGGTTATATCAGCGAGGATGCTCGGGTGGTGCAATCTGTAAAAAAACAAGTTCCTTTTTCTATTGCCTTTCCTAATTGTACTGCAACAAGGGATATCCAACGTCTTGCTAGGCGTTATATGGTAGTCCCTAATTCCATACAACCGAACACCTTGACAGGAATCAAAGGATTTATGCAAAAATGGCTACAACGAACATAATGATTCTTCTGTAAAAAGGAATAGAGGTGAAGATGCGATGGATTCTTATAAAGTCATAGTCGTGGATGACTCTGCATTCATGCGCAAGATTATAACGGATTTAATTGAGTCAGATTCTGTATTTCAAGTCGTAGGTACGGCAGTGAACGGCTGTGAAGCAATCCAAAAAATTACGGAACTCAAACCGGATATTGTCACTATGGATGTTGAAATGCCTGAAATGAATGGACTGGAAGCCTTGAGGGCTGTGATGGAAGTCTATCCAATCCCAGTGATCATGTTATCTGGAATTAATGAATCAGGGATGAGAGAGACCATCTTGGCGTTAGAGTCAGGAGCTTTCGATTTCATTCGTAAGCCTTCAGCAAGTAATTCACAAGACATTATTCAGGTAAAGGAATTACTACTTGAGAAAATGCATAGTGCAATGCAAGCAAAACAAAGAAGAACGGCTTGGAGAGTAGAAGAAGTAAGGAAAAAGAGTGAAATAGTCGAGAAGGTAACCTTCAGAACGAAATCTGAACCTGTCGTATTTATAGCTAGAAGTGAAAAGGCGCCCGAAGTTAAGGCTCCTACGCGAAAAATACCCCAGACAGATAAACCAAAGAATGTTAGGTTGAACGAACCTGTAAAGCAGATGACTAATCCTGTAAAACCAGAACAAGTCATGAAAAGAGTAGTTGCACCATTGCCGGAACTTACAAAAGGTACACCTAGTGCAAAACAAGAAGAAGGTTCTTTGCAGCATTTAATAGCGATTGGATGTTCTACTGGAGGCCCAAGAGCGTTAAAGGAACTGTTGGAACGAATTCCTGGGGACATACCCGCACCCATCATTATTGTGCAGCACATGCCTCCTAAATTTACGAAGTCTTTGGCTCAGCGACTTAACTCCTTTAGTGCAATTGAGGTGGTTGAGGCTGAACACGGAATGATTCTACAAAAAGGATATGCTTACATTGCCCCGGGTGGATTCCATATGACGGTTAGACGATCATCTAGTGGAATATGTAAGATTTCGATATCAGGTGAAGAGGCACGTAATGGACATAGACCGTCTGTTGATACGATGTTTGAGTCATTGCTTCCACTTCATAACATAGAGCGCCATGTTGTGCTGTTGACAGGAATGGGAAGTGATGGGGCTAGAACTATGAAGCGACTCTATGATTCGGGTGTGTTAGACACCTATGCAGAAAGCGAAGAAACATGCATTGTATACGGAATGCCTCGTTCTGCAGTGGAATTAAAGTGTGTGACTCATATTTTACCTCTGGAGGAAATTCCAAACAAAATTGTACGAATGCTGAAATAATATTTCGTGAACTTATGAAGGAGGTGTATCCCTAATGGATATGAACCAATACCTATCCATGTTTATAGATGAATCGAATGATCATCTGCAATCTCTCAACGAAAAAATGCTTGAATTAGAAGCTAGCCCAAGTGACCTGAGTATTGTCCAAGTCATTTTTAGATCAGCACATACACTTAAGGGAATGGCAGCAACTATGGGGTACGAGGATCTTGCCTCACTGACCCACCAAATGGAGAATGTTCTGGATTTGGTACGCAACGAAAAGCTGGCAATGCAGGATTTTATATTTGATACACTCTTCAAAAGTTTAGATGCTCTGGAATCTATGGTTCAGGACATTACGGATGGTGGTAGTGGTAAAGCAGATGTATCTGCCATCGTAACCTCACTGCAAGCTATTGTACGTGGAGAGAATTTATCTACTAATGTGACTGCTACCAGCGAACCTGAAGCTAGTGCCAAGGTTAATAACGATATCCAACTGGATGAATTTCAGTATTCTGTACTTGATCAATCTATTGCAGAAGGTCATCGTGCCCTCTACATTGAAATTTTCATTCGTGAAGATTGTCAGTTAAAAGCCGTTCGCGCATATATGGCTTTTGATCTATTGGAAAGATCAGGTGAGATTATAAAGTCGAATCCTTCTGTTCAAGACATTGAGCAAGGAGAATTTGAACAAGGAATTTCACTTTATTACATAACACAAGAGGATCCAGAAGAATTAAGACAGAAGATACTGAATTTATCTGAAATGGATAAAGTGAAAGTAATCGAAATGGATCAAGAGTCACTGAAGCTTATGAATGAGATGGGTGCTGGCAAAGCAGAGGTAGCCGTAACTTCTGAAGTAGTCTCCGTAGATCCTATACCTATGTCTCCCCCTACATCTACACCAGATGTGAAGCCAGCTCCTCCTAAAGAATCGGGGAAAGTAAATGTAGGTACAGCATCTCGAACAATCCGTGTTGATATTGAGCGCTTGGATGTGCTCATGAATTTATTTAGCGAATTATTGATTGACCGTGTTCGCTTGGAACAGTTAGCAAGTGAGGCACGCAATACAGCATTAACTGAAACTGTAGAGCATATGAGCCGCGTCAGCTCTGATTTGCAAAATATCGTCCTGAAGCTTCGAATGGTTCCTGTAGATACCGTCTTCAACCGATTCCCACGTATGGTGCGTGATTTAGCGAAGTCATTAGATAAAAAGATCGATCTAGTAATCACAGGAGCAGATACAGAGCTTGATCGTACTGTAATTGATGAGATTGGAGATCCTCTAGTTCACTTGATTCGTAATGCAGTGGACCATGGGATTGAGCCTGTTGCAGATCGATTGGCCTCAGGTAAACCAGAAGTTGGGGTCGTAAATCTACGTGCTTTTCATAGTGGTAACCATGTGTTCATAGAAATTGAAGAAGATGGACGTGGGATCTATCGAGAGAACGTACTTAAATCAGCTTTCAAAAAGGGAGTTGTGAGTGAAGCGCAGGCTGCGAATATGTCTGATGAAGAAGTATTCCAACTGTTATTTGCCCCAGGATTTAGTACAGCTGAGAAGATTTCAGACGTTTCAGGACGTGGTGTAGGTCTGGATGTTGTAAAAGCAAAGATTACATCACTTGGTGGACATGTAACGATTATTTCAACACCAGGTAAAGGAACTAATTTCTCTGTTCAGTTACCTTTAACTCTATCTATCATTGCTGCCATGTTAGTTAAAATGGGATCTGAAAAGTATGCAATCCCATTGACGTCTATCGTTGAGACTGCGATTCTTCAGAACAATCAAGTTCGAACGGTTCATGGCAACAAAATGATAGAATTCCGAGGGTCTCACATTCCTCTTATATCCTTAAGTCGTTTGTTTGAGATACCTGATTTTGATGAGTCACAGGAACAAGAGACTGAAATAATTGTTATCCGTAAAGGAGAACGACTTGCTGCGCTAGCTATTGATGAATTTATTGGGCAAAGCGAAATCGTCTTAAAGTCATTGGGTGCATATTTACCACAAATACAAGGTTTTTCGGGTGCTACTATTCTTGGTGATGGACAGGTTGCTTTGATTCTCGATCCGAATGCATTTATCAAGTAATAAATGGAATCGACATAAAGTTGCAATCAATTAGGAGGTTTTGACATGGAAGAAGATATTAAAGTCATCGTGTTTAAATTAGGTGAAGAAGAATACGGTATTGAAGTAGATAAAGTTCAGACGATTGAACGTATGATGCCTGTAACCCGTGTGCCTAAAACATTTACTTTTGTCAAAGGTGTTGTGAATCTGCGGGGAATAGTCATACCTATTATTGATTTGCGAGGACGATTTGCTCTTCCAGAAGCAGAATATACAGAGAATACACGGATCATTATTGTTGTCGTTAATGATATGGAAGTAGGTTTCATTGTCGATTCGGCTAATGATGTCATTGATTTGAACATTGGGCAAATTGAGTCGCCGCCAGAAGTAGTGGGAGGCATCAAGGCCAAATACTTACAAGGTGTAGCTAAGATCAGCGATGAGCGGCTTTTAATTATGTTAAATCTAGTTGAAGTGCTCAATAAGAATGAGATTATTCAACTTGAAAGTATAGAGGGATAAACTTATGGATGCCTTTAAGTATTTTAAGGAATTCAAAATGGATGTGCTGAAGGAAGTTGGTAACATAGGAGCAGGTAACGCTGCTACGGCTCTCTCTCGACTGCTTGATAAACCAATTGATATGGGCGTTCCCAAAGTGGAAATCCTACCTTTTGAACAAGTAGCAGATATCGTAGGTGGAGCAGAGCAAATCGTTGTTGCTATATTCCTGAGAGTTGAAGGAGAGGCTCCAGGAAACTTGTTTTTCATCTTAAACCCGGAAGCAGCTAAAAATCTTTTGAGACGTCTCAAAGGCATCGATATCGGTCAAAATGATTCATTTAATGAAATGGAAATATCAGCTCTGAACGAAATAGGAA
The DNA here is from genome assembly GCA_036496075.1 of Paenibacillus sp. GTDB lineage: Bacteria > Bacillota > Bacilli > Paenibacillales > Paenibacillaceae > Paenibacillus_AQ. The sequence goes on from DASXLR010000134.1 coordinate 25,709, forward strand.
ACATACTTGCAGGTTCGTATCTGTCCTCACTTGCTGATTTCACGAAGTTGTCTATGTCGCCAACGGTACCTTCCTTAGCAATCGATATGGCAGGGGCTATTTTAAGCTATGGTCTCCTGCAATATGGCGAGATGGGCGATGATGCGTTACTGATTGACACTAAATTTTTAGAAGGAACTCAGGAAATAGAGGGACAGTTCTTTCTGATTCCAGATCCTGCATCGTTCGCAAAAATATTCGAATCTCTAGGAGTGCCTCTCGAGAATGATTGAGCAAAAAATTGTGAAAGTAGGAATGGCAGATTTAAATGTTATTAGTGAATCTGGTCTGATTCGTACTACTGGTCTAGGATCTTGTGTAGGTGTCACCCTCTATGAACCTTCACTTAAAATTGCAGGAATGGCGCATGTAATGCTTCCAACTTCTGATATTGCCCGTGAGGGACAACTTAATATTGCTAAATATGCGGATACTGCCATACCTGAATTGTTAGCTAGATTGTTGGCAATGGGAGCCTCAAGATCACGTTTAGTGGCGAAGATGGCTGGTGGATCGCAAATGTTTGCTTTTGGTGGGAAGAACGACACCATGAGGATTGGCCCAAGAAATACTGAATCATGTAAAGCTAAGTTACTGGAACTAGGTATACCGCTCTTAGCAGAAGATTCGGGTGGGAACTATGGTCGTACGATAGAATTGGAATGTAGTACAGGAGTACTATTCATAAGAAGTGTACAAATGGGCGCAAAGGAATTGTAGCGATGAATAGAAATATACGGTTTAGTCTACTTATAGGTGTTCTTGGTTTTATTGTTACTTTACTATCTTCTTTAGTAAATAATCTTTGGATGACGAGTCTTACTAGAGCTTTAATTGCATTAGTTATATGGTTTGTGCTTGCATGTGTGGGAGGATGGGTATTGGGTCTTATAAGCTCTGGTTCTTCTAAAGATACATGGCATGATGGTGATTCACTAGAACCGCAGGAAGAGCGCGGAACACGGTTTGACTTGACACTACCCGCTGACAGTGAAGGAGGGAACGATCTTTTGAAGTCAACATCTGAAGTAAAAGATCGAGACAACAATGGATTCGAACCTCTAAGTCCACCTAAGTTGGTTTCTACCCAAGATACTGAACAATTGGTCAAGGCCGTTCGTCACCTGACAGAAAAATAAGGAGGGCGAAAGCTATTGAACGAGCAGAAGGTAACTCTACTGAATCATTTCGAACTCTGGCAAGAATGGAAAGAACATGGGAATACCGAAGCGAAAAAGAAACTCATTGAGAACTATCTTCACATTGTGGATTATGTCTCTAGTCGTTTGGCTATTGGGCTTCCTAAAAATGTATCGAAGGATGATTTGTCGAGCAATGGAGTTATGGGCTTGATCGATGCTATTGATAAATTTGATTATAAACGTGGGCTTCAATTTGAAACCTACGGCTCATGGCGTGTTAGAGGGGCTATTCTAGACTCACTACGGCAAGGTGACTGGGTTCCTCGTTCAGTGCGAGAGAAATCCAAAAAAATAGAAGAGGCATACCAGCAACTTGAGCAAAAATATTTACGCTCTGTCAGTGATTCGGAAATGAGTCAATATTTAGAAATTTCTGAAAGGGAATATCAGCAAATGCTGCAGGAAGTTGCGGTTATGACCTTATGTTCCTTAGAAGACCCGATTCGTGAAGAAGAATCCGAGACTCGTCTGAGCATGTTAATAGATGATAAGGCCAAAAACCCAGATTATAAGATTAATGAGTTCTATATGCAGGAGTGTCTAGTAAAGGGTATTGAAAAGTTGACTGAAAAGGAACGTATTGTTGTTTCACTTTTATATTATGAAGATCTATCGCTAAGTGAAATTGCAGAGGTCATGTCACTTTCTCCGTCCCGAATCTCACAGCTTCACTCTAAGGCTATTTTGAGATTAAGAGGAACATTGGAGAAGAATAAAGATCTATTGTTGCAAACCGATTAAAGCTGGTCTACTTAGTGAGAATGTTCCGTATGTATTGGTACCGTGATAAGAGGAGGAGTAAGCTTGGTAGAACACGCAGCATTAGATAAATATTTGAATGTTACGATTTCTGATGACAAAACTACAGCATACCTCCAGTTCTCTAGCCCAGAGGAATTCAAATTCACCCCAGAAGAGCTGGAAAAATTTATTCGTAATCATAAAATTCAATATGGTATTGAATATCAGATGATAGATCGAATTGCGGATCATCCAGGGGAATACTATTATAGTAAGACTCCTATTGCTATTGGCGTACCACCTGTTCCTGGAATAGATGGCTCTATTGAATTTGCATTTAAGATTGGAGCAGATAAGACTCTCCGTCCTTTAGAGAATGAAAAAGGAAATGTAGATTACAAGGAAATCATTAGTCTGAATAACGTACGCAAAGGGCAATTGATTGCTCAGCGTAAACCAGCGGAACCAGGGAAGAATGGCATGTCTGTTCAGAATGAAGAAATC
>DASXLR010000135.1:0-87702 GCA_036496075.1 Paenibacillus sp.
ATGTTGACTTTATGAACAGCTCCCGCTGAAGAAACCACGTTCTCTTCCATCATGGTACTACCGAAATCGTTACAGCCATAGCTCAGAGACAATTTACCTATTTCAGGTCCCATTGTTACCCATGAAGACTGCAAGTGCGGCACATTATCAAGTATGATTCGTCCCATGGCTACAGTCTTTAGGTAGGCTTCAGGGGTTTCACGTTCACGGACAAGGTTCGTATTATCAGGTTGGAAAGTAAATGGAATGAATGCCAAAAAGCCTTTGGAATCATACTTATTACTAATGCACTCATCTTGAGCTTGGCGAATTCGTAGCATGTGCAAAGCCCGCTCTTCCATCGTCTCACCGAATCCAATAACCATCGTTGCACTTGTATTCATGCCTTGTTTGTGTGCAATTTGCATAATATCCATCCACTCACGCCAAGTTCCCTTAAGGCGGCTGATCTTCGAACGGATGCGATCATCCAGAATTTCGGCTCCGCCCCCAGGAAGAGAGTCTAGTCCAGCTTCATGAAGCAGACGAACGACCTCTTCCAAGGAAAGACCTCCTGATACTTCCTGCATCTTAGTAATCTCCGCAGGGGAGAAGGAGTGCATTGTAATGTTAGGGAAACGTTGCTTAATTCCCTTAAGAAGATCTGTATAATAACTGAATGGAAGATCAGGATTGGTTCCACCCTGCATTAGAATTTCGGTACCGCCAACATCTTCCGTTTCCTTGATCTTCTGAAAGATCACTTCATCCGGTAGTACATACCCCTCAGGTGAACCTGGCTTACGATAAAATGCACAGAAACGGCAATAAGTATCACATATATTAGTATAGTTCACGTTACGACCTATAACAAAAGTTGTGATCGGATCCGGATGTTTCCGTTTCATGAGAATATCCGCTGTATGCCCTAACTTCTCAATCTCATCGCTCTCAAACAATCTAACGCTATCTTCCAGTTCAAGGCGTTCGCCTTTTAGTACTCTATCTAGGATACGGTCTACCGTACTCATCGATTGGTAACCTCCCTTAATAAATTTATAGATATTTAGACATAATATCATATGATGACTTTTCCATATTAACATATTGTGTAGGATAGAAGAACTTAAATTGAAGTATAAACCTTTTCCTAAAATTTTCAGGAATGAAAAAAGGGACTATCCTAAGTCCTGTGTCGGTAAAGACACCAACTTTGGACAGCCCTTCTTCTTTGATTCCTTATCCTCGTAATGCTTGGTCAAGATCCTGGATCAAGTCCTCAATATGCTCAAGCCCAACCGAGAATCGAAGTAATCCATCTGTAATCCCACGTGCAGCTCGAACTTCAAGTGGCATAGCCGCATGAGACATCATGGCTGGGTAAGACAATATACTCTCAACAGCACCTAGACTTACTGCAACTAAAGGTATTTTAACACTGTTTAACACTTGTTTAGCCCGTTCACCAGAGCCTACATCAAAAGATACAACCGCTCCATAACCTGTAGACTGCTTCTCATGATTCTCGCGCCCCGGATGATTCGCTAAACCAGGATAGTATACGTTTACGATATCACTACGTTCATCTAGCCAAGTTGCTAACTTCATGGCACTAATCTCACTATGATTCATCCGCGCTTCTAACGTTTTCATTCCACGAATAAGTAACCAAGAGTCTTGAGGTCCAAGCACCGTACCTAGTCCATTCTGCAATTGCTTCAATTCTTTCCCTAACGAAGCTGTACGAGCTACGGCTAGACCTGCAAGAACGTCACTGTGACCTCCAAGAAATTTGGTAGCACTATGTAACACAATATCCACACCTTGCTCTATTGGACGCTGAAATAGCGGTGTCATGAACGTATTATCTAATAGCGTAATGAGATCATGTTCCTTAGCCCAGCTCGTAACCGCAGCAACATCCGTAATTCTCAAGGTAGGATTAGAAGGAGTCTCCATATACACCGCTCTTGTATTAGGCTTCAATGCTGCCTTAACGTTCTCTATATCTGTCATATCTACAAAGGTAGTCTCAATACCAAGTCTACTTAAAATACTTGTTAATAAACGATATGTCCCTCCATAAACATCTTCCGTCACGATCATGTGATCTCCCGATGAGAACATCATAAATGTGCTAGAAATCGCCGCCATTCCGGAAGAATAGGCGAATCCTCGTTCCCCACCTTCCAACAAGGCAATATAATCTTCCAATGCTTGACGTGTTGGATTCCCTGAACGACTATAATCATGCTGTGGTGGGTTAAAAATATCTTCATGGTGAAACGTTGATGCCTGATAAATAGGTACACTGGAAGCTCCAGTAGTACGATCAAACTCTGACCCGAAATGGAGTAATTTCGTCGCAAAGTTCAACTCGTTACGGGATGGATCTTTAGGTTCACTCATCCTTGTTGTCCTCCTTCGATTTCTTGACGAGCTGCATCAAGAGCTCCTCCAAGATCTGCAATCAAATCATCCACATGCTCAATCCCTACCGAAAAGCGAAGAAGACGGTCATCTACGCCAATAGCTTCACGAATCTCAAGTGGAATGTCTGCATGAGTCTGTACAGCTGGGTAGGTCATTAAGGATTCTACGCCACCTAAGCTTTCTGCAAAAGCAATCAGACGAACATGTCTTAATAGCGGCTCTACATAGCGGGCATCCTTCACTTTGAATGAGAATATTCCTGTATTCCCACTACATTGCTTCTTCTGAATATCGTGACCTGGATGATCAGGTAGCACAGGATGGAACACCTCAGCTACTGCCGAGTGAGTGAGCAAATATTGGGCAATTTGGATAGCATTACTTTCATGCCGTTCCATCCGAAGTGCTAAAGTCTTCATTCCACGCATTAATTGGTATGAATCTGTTGGACCAAGAACAGCTCCAATAGAATTGTGTAGAAAGAACATTTCTTCAGATAGCTCTCGTCCTTTAGTGATAATTAGACCTGCTAGGACATCGTTATGACCGCCCAAATATTTGGAAGCACTGTGAATGATGATATCTGCTCCTAATTCAAGTGGACGTTGAAAGAATGGCGTCATCAATGTGTTATCCACTATGGTAAGTAACTTATGTTGTTGTGCCCATGTACAGACGGCCTCGATATCCGTAATCATCATTAATGGATTCGTCGGCGTCTCTATAAAAACAGCTTTCGTTTTAGGGCGTCGTTCCGTCTCCAAAGCATCCAAATCATTCGTATCTACATACGAAGCACTTACACCAAATTTTGAAAGAATACGTTCTAATAGACGGTATGTACCTCCATACAAATCCAGAGATACAATCAGATGATCTCCTTGTCCAAATAGTGCAAAAATGGTCTGCAATGCAGCCATTCCTGAGCTACATGCGAACCCTGCATCCCCTGATTCAAGTTCAGCAGCAGCATCTTCTAATACTTTACGTGTTGGATTCTTCGTACGAGAATAATCAAATCCTGTACTCTTCCCAAGTCCAGGATGGCGGAATGCAGTAGCTTGATAGATCGGAAAATTAACAGCTCCTGTCACTGGTTCTTCAATTGAACCAATTTGCGCCAATCTACTCTCAATTTGTAATGATTTCTTCTCCATTCCATATCCTCCCTTATTATCCGTCACTAGATTTGTGGCCACACTTCAGTAGTCTCGCCTATATCAAAAGGTGTCTCCTGGTATACATAGTAATTAAGCCAATTTGCAAATAATAAGTTAGCATGCGCTCTCCACACAGCCGGCGGAGTACGGTTAGGATCATTGTTCGGATAATAATGTTGTGGAAGTGCCATAGTCATGCCTTTCGCAATGTCCCGTTCGTATTCCCATTTCAATGTGAAAGGATCATACTCAGCATGACCCGTGACAAAGACTTGTTTGCCATCCTTTGTAGCTACTAAATATATTCCGGCCTCTTCAGACTCAGATAAAATTTCTAATTCATCGATCCCTTCGATATCCTCCCGCAGGACTTCTGTGTGACGGGAATGAGGCACATGAAATAATTCATCAAAACCTCTCAACAATTTCACATTAGGCAAGGCCACTGTATGAGGAAATACGCCGAATATTTTCTCGTTCATATCCCACTTAGGAACGCCGAAATGATGATACAATCCAGCTTGAGAAGCCCAACAAATATGAAGAGTTGAAGTAACATGTGTCTTACTCCATTCAAATATTTCCTGTAGCTCATCCCAATAATTAACTTCCTCGAAATCCAATTGCTCGACAGGTGCCCCGGTAATAATCAAACCATCGAATCGACTGTACTTCACTTCATCGAATGTTTTGTAGAAGGTCCTTAAATATTCCTCAGATGTATTCTTAGACGTATGGGAACTTGGATGAAGTAGCACAATATCTACTTGAAGGGGTGAGTTTCCAAGCAAACGAAGAATTTGAGCTTCTGTTGTTTCTTTGGTAGGCATTAAGTTAAGAATAGCAATACGTAATGGGCGAATGTCTTGATGATAAGCAAGACTTTCATCCATGACAAAAATATTTTCCCCCACAAGAATTTCTTTAGCAGGTAAAGCATCTGGAATTTTGATTGGCATTATGATTACACTCCTTTGGCTGAAGTTGGCGATAATCATTCTGAGGAAAGCCATTTATAAACAAAAATGACCCTTATCCAAATTTAGGAGAAAGGTCATAATCGCTTAATATATGCGCCTCTCTCATCTCTCAGCAAATGATGCCACCATGGGCATCATTTCCTGCAAGAATTAGCACCGTGCGTCGTTAAACGCCGGTTGCCGGGTTTCATCGGGCCTGTCCCTCCACCTGCTCTTGATAAGATTTCGCTGTATTCATTTATTTTAATATTTAATAAATTACATTTAACATGTAATTATCGTTAACTTTAAATCATCTTTCCTGCTTCGTCAAGAACCGAAACTCATTTTCATATTTCCCACTCACATTTCCCTTACGGATGCATAGTCTATAGACTAGAAATAGCTGATTATAATTCTTCTTGTAAGGTCGATGACCCGGCGTTATACTATACAAGTATTGAAACTCGGTAAGAGAAAGAGGTGACATGGAAGATGGATGGCGACCCCAGGCCTGAGCTGATTCAACTTGCAGTACAACCGCATACAATGAGAATAGGCTTATCGGTAGTGGGCATTATTCATTTCCATGTGAAGAGTATGTAACTTATACTCTCTCTACAATCTCCCCCTGATAAAGCATTCTCTTTCGTATGCGCGTAATTGGCGCTTCCCCACGCAACCTTTGGGGATGAAGGAGTGATACTAGATGAAGATACGTTTGGTAAATGAGGGTGTATTCACCCCAATTGACAACATTGAACTTACATTAACCCCACCTACAGAAGGATTCTACTGGATTGATGCTGATGCACAAGACCTCGTAGAACTACAACCCTTATTCTCACTACATGACTTAGCAGTAGAAGATTGCCTACATGAAGATGAACAACGTCCTAAAATTGAAATATATGAGAGCCATTACTTTATAGTCATTAATAGCATTCGATTCGATGATGAGGAAATATTCTTACGCGCACTTAGCGTATTCTTAGGTAGACATTATATTATTACGATCACGAATCAGAAAATTAATGAACTTCGCACATTAAAACCCATACTTTGGGAACAAGAAGTTAGCGAACCCGATCGATTCCTGTATCTACTCATCGACTTAGTTGTAGACAACTATTTCTCCGTAGGTGACCGAATTGAAGCCAAGATTGAGAAGTTAGAAGAAGATATCCTGATGCGCACCAAGAAAACTCATCTGATTGAAATTATTGGGCTCCGAAGTGAAATATTATGGCTGAAGAAATCACTTGTGCCACAAAAAGAAGTCATTAATATCCTTAACAAGAAAGATCTCCGACTAATCGACGATCAGTTGCAAAAATATTTTAGTGACATTTATGAAAACACAGTAAAAATATCCGAAACTTTTGAAACTTATCGCGATCTCATGGGTAACTTACGTGAAGCATATCAGTCCAGTATTGACAATCGTGCCAACGAAATCATGAGAGTTCTAACAGCAATTACCATCATATTCATGCCCCTAACACTTATCACCGGTATCTTTGGTATGAACTTCGTCCATATGCCTGAGCTAGAATGGAAATACGGTTATTATGTGGTCCTTGGCTTTATGGTGGCTTTGGGTTTCGGGATGTTCTATATGTTCCGCAAAAAAGATTGGATCTAAATAGTACAACAGATGGACGAAGAACTGCTCTAAATGCAGAAATTTCTTCGTCCTTTTGCTTATGCTAGCTTACGTTTCTCCTAGAATTCAACATTCTACGAAAGCGAATGCGGATCATCCGTATACGTTCATATAGCAATTCAACATTTCCAATCTTTCCAGATTCCTTATCTGTCCCATAAACACGTTGCAGTACAGGCTTCAAGAATGTATCCCCTAATTCCTCAAAAGCCGACCATACAGCCACTTGTTCCTCCTTATTCATACTCTTTAACTCAAGCTCTAGCAAGGTCTCTGTACTATATCCCGCCTTCTCTAGCTCCTCCAAAGCTTCAATTAACTCTTTACGTTTCACATTGCATTCTTGTCTTAATTGATCCAAATTCTTCTTCTCTGAAATACCTTGTAGTAGCTTATGATGCATTCTATATTTATCCAGCTCATCTTTATACTTCTGCTCCTTCTGCTTAAATACCCATGCCGTATACACTTCTTCACTTAATGAGGTGTATACCCAATCCAACGGAAACCGATGACTCCGTTCAACGAGAGAAGTAATCTCCAATATATCAGTTCCGTACTCTTCTACTTTATTCACGCCAACTCCAGGTAGTTGTAGCAACTCCTCCACGTTATGTGGTATGAAAGTACTAATAAGTCGAAGGACTTTGTTGCTCGCAATGAAATAGGGTGCTTTATGTTCAGATCCTGCCCTCTTGCGTCTCCATGAACTTAATTGTACATATAATTCCTCACGTAAATGGAGTTCACTGTAACAATATAACTTCTGTACCGTATTCCCTTTGCCTCGTAGTTCCTCATCTTCATGGAATACACCTTCTATTAAGGGCCGATAACCCTCCACTAACTTCATTGCCAGACCATGTCGATAAATGCACAGCATTTCATTCCACGATATTCCTTCATACCATATGTTGTCATTTATTTCATCACCTATAAGTAAATCTCTCCAACCTAGATGCCATATTCCTTCCTCTTCTCCAATCCATACCTGTGCTGCTAATACTTCATCGCTTCCCAATCCCTTCACCAGACGATTCATAAATACGATTTGCATGACACACACCTCCCTTGTTTCAGTACAACACAAAAAAAGCACCCCTCTTACATAAAGTAAGAGAGGTGCTTCCTCATCATTTCACTGCTATACTGTTAAATCAATCATAACATAAACTACCCTATCGTCAATAACCTTATACAAATGGATGAAATTATGACAACGCCATCTTGGCTAATGCCAATGCACCACACAGACCTGCATTATCACCAAGCTGTGGCGAGACAATATACTGTTCAATATTGTCATTTAGAGCTGAATGTTGAACATAACCATTCAACAGACTTTTAAGTTCCTTATGAATAAGTGGGAACAACTGTGGCTGCTTCATAACGCCACCGCCCATAATAATCTTCTCAGGAGATACAATCAATATGTAATTCATTAAGGCTTGGGCTAAGTAGTAAGCCTCCATTTGCCATGCAGGATGGTCAGCACTTAGTTCAACGGCTGGGACACCCCAACGCTTACTAATGGCCGGACCTGCTGCAAGCCCTTCCAAACAATCTCCATGATAAGGACAGAATCCCTCATAGGAATCTTCTGGGTGGCGACGTACTAATATATGACCCATCTCAGGATGAGATAAACCGTGTATTAGTTCTCCATTAACGACTATACCTGCTCCAATGCCAGTACCTACAGTAATATAAAGACAACTATCTTTTCCCTGTCCGGCACCCCATAGATGTTCACCCAGAGCAGCTCCATTCACATCCGTATCGAAGCCAATAGGAACGTTAAATTGTGAACTCAAATGCCCTACAATATCATACTGACTCCAGTGAGGCTTAGGTGTTGTAGTTATATAACCGTAAGTAGCACTTCCCTTCACAGGGTCGATCGGACCGAATGATCCAACTCCGATAGCTTGTACTCCTTTACCTTCAAAAAAAGAGTCCACCTTTGCCATTGTCTCAGCCGGTGTTGTTGTCGGGAAACTTATCCGTTCCTCAACCTTTCCACCTTCCGTTCCTATGCCACATACAAATTTAGTGCCTCCAGCTTCAATAGCTCCCAGTAAATTCATTCAATATACCTCCTATATGCTTTAGATACCTGGTGGATTACATCATAACAATTCATTTATTTCTATTTATTCAGGCTATTTCCGAAAACTAACGTATTACTAAGCAATCTACCCGCTTGGGTTATCATTCTTCCGTTGCCATACATCGCAGAGGAAGCCCCACCGTCCAGATTCATAGCCTGCTTAACACCCATCTTATTCATAATTTCAGCCCATTGTTTCATAGTCGCTCCAGATACAGTTGCAATCATGACTGAACCATCTGCTTTAATGGCAATACCGCTACGTGCAGCAGAACTACTCAAAATTTTCTGGTCCTGAAATCCTTCTCCAGCAGGCGATAAAGAAACCTTACCATCCTTCACTAGGCGTGGTCCCGCTCCAACAGCGGTAACAACATCTTCCCATGGGATCGACTTTCCATTAGGATCTTTATAAGCAACATTCATCTCTACCGTTGCTCCAATCTCGAAACGATCGGCCATGGTCTTTTGTGTGCCACTGCACACAAGAACATAACCTTTTGGAGGAATAGCCACATTATTATTAGACATTTTGTCTTTCACCTTACCATCCACAATCACAACAGCAACCCCACCCTTGAAGCCTACACGTGCTCCACGATCTTGGGTAAATAATATACTGTTACTTGCGTTGACCGCAGGGGTACGATTGACAAAGGTTGCATACCAGCTCTGAGAACGCCCTATTGTTCCTGTAACCTTCCCTGTAATACTGATATACAAGTTATCCATTAGCACTGAACCATCGGTTTTGAAGCCGATGGTCGTGCCATAACGTCCAATATGTGCGACCCTGCCATCCACGATCAAATTACCATAAGGATCTGTTGGGCCACCATAAGCTTCGAAGAAAGCCCCATTAATAGCAGCCTGAGCGCCATACGCTTTTACAATAGCGTTGAAATCCTGTGTTGCTCCGACTTGGCCTTTGGCAAGTCCTAAGGTAACAGGCGTACCTTTAGGAATCGTCACTGTCTGAACTGTGAAGGTTCGACCGCTAACCGTTACCTTCTTTGTTTCACTTTTAACTGCAGCTTTAGAAGCGGCATAAGAAGTATCCACACTACCAGACAGTAACCATGATCCTAACCATATTATGGCTAGCACACTTATGCTTATATTCTTTCTGTTGAGTTTCCCCCAAGACATCTTCACTAAACAACTTCCACTCCTATCAGTCCACATAGACTACTCATTTCAAGCTCTTCAAATTTAGATGTTATGAGGAATTGATCAAGTTCTAGCATACAACCATCCAGTTGGCATTCGATAGGAACGGTACAATGAATCTCGGCAAGTCTACGCGACAAATGTAACATCTCCAGATCATTCTCAATCTTAGTTCGCACACTAGCTGATAACTGATTAAGATTCTCTAGAACGCCCTCTACGGACCCATACTCTTGAATTAGCTTCATCGCCGTCTTCTCACCTATCCCACGTACGCCGGGATAATTGTCACTCGCATCACCCATCAATGCCTTAACATCAATAATTTGACGAGGAAGCAATTGCTTCTCTTCATACAAAGATTCGGGTGTATATACTTTGTAATTTCCATGTCCTTTTTTCATAATAATCACACTCGTTTGCGGGCTCACAAGCTGCAATAAATCATGATCCCCCGTTAAGATTGTCACGTTCATATCCCCGCTATAATGCGATGCTAATGTACCTATACAATCATCCGCTTCAAAACCTTGGTAACTAATATTTGGAATACCGAAACTATCCACCACTTCACGAATCAAGGCGAACTGAGGCACAAGATCATCAGGCGCTTCCGACCGATTCCCTTTATAAGCTGCAAATTCCTCGGCACGGAAAGTCCCACCACCAAGATCCCAGCAGCAAACGACATGACTCGGATTAAAAGTCTGTACAGCATCCCAAAAATAACGAACGAAGCCATAGACTGCATTCGTAGGAATTCCAGCCTTGGTACGGCGGATATAACCGCTAGTAGCTGTTGCAAAATAAGCTCGAAATAATATGGCCATTCCATCGACCAACATAATAGATTGTTGATTATTGCGTGTCACTCTTTACCGCTCCTTGTATACCTGTAATTCACCTACAATTAAAGTGATTCAACTAGTATATCATAACTAGCAAACCCTTTGCGTCTTTAAACATCACCCCATATATTGTTATATTGGTCTTCTTTAAATCCAACTGTAACCTGTTCCCCATCTGTCACGATAGGGCGCTTAATAAGCATGCCATTCGAAGAAAGAAGTTCGATCTGTTCATCCGTACTAAGTTCTGCAAGTTTATCTTTCAGACCCATTTGTTTATAGACCTCTCCACTTACATTGAAAAATTTCTTGAGTTCTAGACCACTATTGGGGATAAGTTGCTTCAACTCTGACACCGTAGGTGGTTCCTCGACGATATGTCGTAGTTCAAGCTCATGTGCGTGAGCTTGCAACCATTTCACAGCATTTCGACATGTACTGCATTTAGGATATTGATACACTGTTAGTTTAGCCACGTATTATTCCTCCTGTTAAATTTTATGAAGAAGTTGCTGCATATCTAGCGGTAGAGGAGCCTCAAAGGTCATAAATTGATGCAATATAGGATGAAAAAATGATAATTCATTTGCATGTAAGGCTTGGCGCCCCATATATTGATCAAGCTCCTCTACCTCTGTCTCTCCATCCTCTTCCTGATCATTCTTTTCACGATAACAAGGGTGTTGATAGAATGTATCTCCAATAAGCGGACAACCTATAGATGTCATATGAACACGAATCTGATGTGTCCGACCACTTTCTAGTTTCAATGCTACCATGGAGGCATTCTTATATTTTTCAAGAAGTCTATAACGCGTCAAAGAAGCGTAGCCCGTTTCCGTTACGATTCTACGATGGGGATCTTCAGGATCTCTATCAATTGGACCGTTAATTACCCCCTCCGAGGGATGTGGCGTACCATGAACTAGCGCAATATAGTTTTTGTCTACTTTATTATCTGCCATTTGCTCAGAAATATGTTGGTGTACATATGGATTCTTAGCAATGACGATAACGCCAGATGTGTCCTGATCCAACCGATGTACGGGGCGGAAACGAAACCGTTGTCCTTGTTCAAGCCAATAATGGACCACACCATTAGCAAGCGTATTTGTATAGTGACCCTTTGTAGGATGAACGATTATTCCTGCTTCCTTGTTCACGACTAGCAAATGCTCATCCTCGAACAATATATCAAAAGGAATGGGCTGTGGTAAAATATCATCCGAGGATTCCTGTTCCATTCGGATCTCCACCACATCTCCACTCCTAACCAGAACACTAATATAGACTCTTTCACCATTCAAATGAATACCTTCTTCGCTCTGTTTCAAACGAGATAGCAATTTACGAGATACACCTAACCTTCGCTGCAATATATCCTTGAGCTTCCATCCCTCTTCTTCTGTGGGAATCACATATGTCATTGGATTATAATATTGTGATTGTATCATTTGCCTGATCGAAACACCTTTTGACTACGTACATATTCAATATCAGCCACTCCACTACGCACATTCACCGTTCTAGATATGACGAAGAAGTAGTCAGATAGACGATTCAGATATTTACGTACTGCTGGATTGATTTCTTTATCCTTACCTAATGTAACCGTCCTGCGTTCTGCGCGGCGACATACAGTCCGACATACGTGAAGTGTAGACGCAAGCAAAGTTCCTCCGGGTAGAATGAAACGCTCCAGTTGTGGATTCTCTAGTTCACACGCGTCAAGCCAAAGCTCTAACCGCTCTGACATCGATTCGGACACTTTGTATTTACTCTCGCTGAGATTCACAAAGGCTAAGTCTGAACCGCAATCGAATAGCTCATGTTGAATCTCTATCAATTGCTCCTTCAGATCAGTAAATTGCTCATCGTCAACCATTAAACTAATAGCTTGTCCAACAAAACTATTTAATTCATCGATTGTTCCATAAGCCTCCACTTGATTATCGTCTTTGGTCACTCTAGCCCCGATTACTGATGTTTCTCCTTGGTCACCTGATCGTGTGTACACTTTCATCTGTATCCCTCCTAAATTGTGTAAGCTGCGTAAATGTAATACCCAACCTTGTTATCATTCTGAGTTTATTCAGTCAACGCTTTCAATACTTTAACGGCATTCTCTTTAGAATCGCTAGAAGGTACGATCGTAGCGTACAATTCCTCACCGGTGTATTGTAAATCTTGAAAGGCTTTCATCTGAGAGACTGGAATACCATATAGATGCTTCTCTAGCTTGATATTATTGTCATCATCCAAGGAGCCACCCTCAAATACACCATCTGAATACGTTTCTGTATCGAAATAGGAATCAAGGGCAATATTCGTCCCCTCTTTACCATATCTCTTCATTTCACTCTCTGGCAAAATGAAAATATCATTCTCACCAGCCGCATACTCCACCATTAACTTCTGCTGAACGAAGATCGGAGCTGCTACGATTTGAACCGTAAGCTCCTCCCCTAACTTCTCCTGTAATCTCTGTTGTAGCTCCTCGCTGATCAGAGAAGGGTTACCTTTATCGTCTGTAATAAATATCGACACATCGGCCTTACCCTGTCCACATGCAGTTAGCATGATTATTGCCGACAAAATAACAATGAGCCTACCTATATTTTTCAACGTCTGCTCCCCCTTATAACTAGTCACTCTAATATATCATATCTGCAATAGATATAAAAAGAAGACCCGACATCATCGGGTCTTCTTCAATGACACTATTTTTTGGCGCCACATATTCTCATATATTCATTAATTTTTTGGTCTAGCATTATACTGATTTCAATAACAATATCGGAAGTAAATGACTTCTCCTGAGTAAATGTTTGTTCCATTTTACTACGAAGAACTTGGATCTCATCTTCCAGTACATTGTCCCTTAGAGAAGAATCAGTTGCATGCGTTGACCATTTATTACGATTTCCTTCGGCAGCATAACTTCCGAGATATGTGGGTAGATCATAATCAGTACACAACATAAGAACCCCCCCTAGATAGTCTAATTATGCTCACAGAGGAAAATTATAACATAAAATCAAATAAATTAAAGAGAAATATTTATGAACATAAAAATTACATTTTTCATCCTTTTTTCAATTGATCCACAAATCGGCCAATTCGATCCAGCGCTTCATTCAATTGAGTAACTGAAGTTGCATATGAACATCGGAGAAAGCCATCTCCACCTAGACCAAATACATTCCCAGGTACAGCAGCCACTTTCGCTTCTACAAGTAACCTTTGTGCGAAATCATCTGAAGATAATCCTGTACTCTCAATACTAGGAAAAGCATAGAAAGCACCTTGAGGTTCATGACAATCTAGACCTATATCACGGAAACCTTGAACAATTAGACGTCTTCTTTGATTGTAAGAATCAACCATACGATCTTTTTCTTCAAGACCATTGGTCAACGCCTCTAAAGCAGCTATTTGGCCCATCACTGGAGCGCACATTACAGTATATTGGTGAATTTTGAGCATCGCTGCAATAATATCCTTATGACCGCAAGCGTAGCCCATTCTCCAACCTGTCATGGCAAATGCCTTTGAGAAACCACTTACTAAGATCGTTCTGTCGATCATTCCTGGAATAGATGCAAAACTAACATGCTTATCGTTATACGTAAGTTCTGCATAGATTTCATCTGAAATGACGATCAAGTCATGCTTCTCTACTACTTTAGCTATTGGAAGCCAATCCTCATACGTCATAATGGCACCCGTAGGATTACTTGGATAACATAGAATCAACACCTTAGACTTAGATGTAATTCTCGCCTCCAACGCTTCAGCAGTCAGCTTGAAGCCATTCTCAGAATTCGTCTCAATTCCTACCGGAACGCCTCCTCCAATCGAAGTAATTGGAGAATACGATACATAACAAGGTTCCGGTATGAGAATTTCATCGCCAGGAACAATGAGTGCTCGAAGGGCCAGATCTATCGCTTCACTGCCCCCAACTGTCACTAAAATTTGCTGCTGCGGTTCGTAAGATACACGAAAACTGTCATACAGATATTTCCCAATAGCTTCACGTAACTCCGGCATACCTGCATTGGAAGTATATCTTGTATATCCACGTTCTAATGAATAAACACAAGCCTCACGAACATGCCAAGGGGTAATAAAATCTGGCTCTCCTACTCCTAGCGTAATAATGTCTTTGCTTGCAGATACAAGATCAAAAAATTTACGAATACCCGAAGGAGCAATATCCCTAACGAGCGGCGCTAAATACGATTCCATGGATTTGTTATTTTCTTTTGCAAAATCTTCATTTAAGATCATGACACTCACATCTTCCTTTACGGTGAAATCATGAGGCGGTTATCTTCTTCATGTTCGTCTAAGATAATACCATCTTGTTTGTATTTTTTTAGAATAAAGTTGGTTTTGGTGGATAATACAGAATCAATTGTCGATAACTTCTCAGAAACAAAATTCGCTACATCTCTTAAATTACGCCCTTCTACTTCAACAAGTAAGTCATAAGCGCCCGACATCAAGTATACCGATTTAACCTGAGGAAACAAATAAATACGTTCAGAAATCCCTTCGAATCCACGTCCCCGCTCTGGCGTAATCTGTACTTCAATCAGTGCAGTGACCTTCTCATCTTCTATTTTACTCCAGTTAACAACTGCGGCGTACTTCACAATGACATGATCACTCTCAAGCTCGGCTATTGTCGTCTTGACCTCATCTTCACTTACACCAAGAAGTGTAGACAGTAAAGCAGGGGATCTTCTCGCATCCTCTTTCAAAAGCTCTAACACCTTCAACTTTAGATCGTTCAGTTCCATCATAAGTCATCCTCCAGCACTTGCTTTCCACAGGTATTCTTATTCATAATTCATATTCATGAATGCCTGCGGAAAGAGATTAATACTTATATTACAATAATTAAGAGTTTGTGCATAGAAAAACCATTCCTCTATTTTATAACTCAAGGAATGGTCTTCTAAACATACTTGATTATCTCAAGAAAAAGTTACATGTAATTAGAATTCTGAGAATTAGGTTGTTGCTGAGCTATAGGTTGAAATTGTCCAATTCCATCTAACTTTTGCTGAACAAATTGACGAGATTGCTGTTGTGTTTTTTGAGATTGCTGAATCTGCTTGTCAAGTTCTTCACGCAACGCTTTACTAGGGACTGCATACTGATTCTGTTGTTGCATTAATTGAAACACTTCTCCCTGTAGCCGTAACGTATCATTCGTAAGATGAGTGAACATTTGACGAACCGTAGGACAGGCAGATTCGGTTGTAGCCGTTGTATATTCACTTACTGTTCTTTTCAAATCGCATAGGATCGTATTTAGTAAATCTTGTTCGGGTAGAGATACTGAGTTACTCTGATTCATTATTTTGTTTCCTCCTCTTGTTATTTATTTCACTATTGTTGCATATGTGTAGGTGCTACTTGTTGATGCTGTTGTAACGTTTGAACAAGCATATCTAAATGATGTTCCATACTTTGAATATAGCTTCGGCAGGCCTGTTGAACATTCGGATTCTGCGAATTAGCAGCTGTGACTGTACATTGCTTAATCAACATATCTTCATTGGAAATAGAATCCATAATATAATCTAATTCTTTATTGGTAAGTGGCTGCATTTGCGTAGACTGCATATTTTTATTTCCCTCCTGATTAAATAACTTTGGACAAGGAATAGTATATCCAGAGCATATATTTCTATGTGAAGCAATTCTTAGTTCGTAATATATTATAGGGAGCGTTAAAGATGTATTTAAATGTAGGATTTCTTGCTTGGTCCACAACCATGCAGGCATTCCCACAATATCCTGTTCTGGATCATGATATCACTTGTGATTGTCTTGTGATTGATGACTATACTCAAAGAGATACACAGCAGAGTACAAATAATAAATAGCCCTCACCAATGGCAAGGGCTGTTTCAACTTTATTTATATCGATAAAACTTAAAGCTTCTTAGCATTTAACCCTTCAATGAAACGTATACGATCTTCGTCATTTAATGAGGTCTCGACATGGAAGCAACCGGAGCAAATATACATATTAATCGTAAATGGTGCACTCAGTATAGGGGCTTGAAGTGCATTGAATACGAAAGGTTTATAGTCTGAATCCGTTATCTTCTGTTGACCCGAAAGTAACATGTATTCGTGACAGTGTGGACATTCAAGCACTTCCACCTGCTCGTCCAACACTTTAGCAACCGTCGCATCATAATCAATCAAGTCATGCGTCGTCTCATATTTATCTAGCGCACGGAAGGCTGCGACAGCCCCATTAATATCCTCATCCCAATAATCCTCAGAATCTAGATCATCTTCTGGACTATGCGGGACAGCCTTCGGCTCTAATTGTTGTTGCTCTTCATCCTCATCTAGCCCGATGCTAATCGTACGATATTCATTTAATTCATTCTGACAATGAGGGCATTCCGCTTCGGGACCTATTTCTTCATCCCAAACAATTTCAGTTTGACACCATGGACAAACGTTGGTTTCCATAATTGAGCCTCCTAAATATTCATTAAATAAATGATTCCTGTTGCAAAAAAAATAACCGCAGCCACAAATAAAATACGTACCAAATTCTTCATTAAGTAATGACTCCTCCTAGAAGTTCTCGTTAAGAGAACTCCTTCGCAAGATAAACTTAGTGTTCAAGTTAATATATACAAGCTCCAATTAAGTAAGAAAGTGAAATAGAGATCATCATCGAGATTACCCCTACCGCCCGATTATCCTTCTTTATTTCCTCATCAATTGAAAAAACAGGCGTTAAAAACTCAAATAGAAAATAAGAAAGCAACAGTAATAAAAAACCTAAGAAGGTCCATTTCATTGAATCGTAAATCGATACTTTAGCCTCGATACTGAATCTTAGCACATTACAGATTCCGAATATTTTACCACCCGTTGCCATAGCTACAGATATATTTCCTCGCTTAATTTCATCCCAGCACTTGTATTTCGTAACCAATTCAAAACATGAGAGAAACACAATTAACGCTAATATTCCCACTGAAAAATATCCAATCAGTGTGCCAATAGGGTGTGCGAGCAATCGATCAATCGCATTAAACATGTATCACATAAACCTCCTTGTATCCAGTACCCTGAATCTATTTCAGCTCGGCTACAGTCACTCCGTTTCCGCCTTCTCCGTAATTGCCCAATCGATAACTTTTTACATGTTTGTGCTTACGAAGATATTCCTGCATTCCCGTACGTAATATCCCAGTTCCCTTACCGTGGATAATGTAAACTAACGTTAAATTTCCAAGAAAAGCCTCATCGATGAAACGATCTACTTCCATCAGCGCCTCTTCTAGATTAGAACCCCGTAAATCCAGCTCGGATCGAATACGTTCATCTCTCGTGCGATTAAGTGTCGTCACGTTCCGCTTTTTTTGCTGCTGGTTCTCTGTTTTAGCAGAACTCATCAATTCTAGATCATCAAGACTTACCTTCATCTTCATAATTCCCATCTGAACAAGAGCTTCTTTGTTCCCTGTAAGCTCGACTACATGGCCTTTCTGGTTCAGACTGTACACTCTAACCTCGTCACCTGCTTCAATGGAACGAGGAGCCTTCGGCTGCGTTTTACTAGGGCCCTTCTTCCGAGCCTTCGGCTCCGCTTCCTCAAGCTGTTTACGAATAGCAATCAACTTGTGTTCCTTGACCGCTGCTCCTTCAGCTTGAGCTAGCTCTCGCAGTTCTGATATAATCTTCTCCGCTTCTGTACGTGCTTTATCAATAATCACCAAGGCGTCGAATTCCGCTTTCTCCACTAGCTTATCACGCTGCTGCTCCAGCTTCTCAAGCTCACGTTGATGAAGCGTACGTAACTTCTCCATCTCTTGCCGTAGTTGCTCTGCATGCTCACGTTCATTCTCCGCACCTAAGCGATTCTCTTCAAGCGAAGCAATCATATGCTCCACCCGCATGTCATCCTCTTTCACTTCACCTCGGGCATAATCCAGTATACTCTCTTGTAACCCAAGACGTTCCGCAATGGCAAAAGCGTTACTTCTTCCTGGTACACCGATCAGTAAGCGATATGTTGGACTCAGCGTGTTCACATCAAACTCCATACTAGCATTAATAATACCTGAGCGTTCATACGCATACGCCTTCAACTCACTATAGTGCGTTGTGGCCACCATACGACATCCAGATCTATGAATATATTCTAGGATAGAGATTGCTAATGCTGAACCTTCCGCAGGGTCTGTACCCGCCCCTACCTCATCGAGAAGCACAAGACTTCGAGGAGTCATTTGCTTCAGAATACGTATAATATTAGTCATGTGACTTGAGAATGTACTCAAATTTTGTTCAATGCTCTGCTCATCACCAATATCTGCATAGATCGCATCAAACATACATAATTGACTGCCTTCCTCTGCAGGAATGAATAATCCTGACATCGCCATTAGACTGAGTAGACCGATCGTCTTGAGTGTAACGGTCTTTCCTCCTGTATTCGGACCTGTCACAATGATCGAGGTGTGCTCACTTCCTAACTCTACATCAATCGGAACGACTTGCTCAAGCGGAATTAAAGGGTGTCTCCCTTTTTTCAATTTGAGGTAGCCCTCATTGTTCATCTTCGGCATTGAAGCTTTCATCACATGCGCCAATCGAGCTTTGGCAAATATGAAATCCAGGTCACCTACCAATCCAAGATCAATGCCAAGCAATTCGGATTGATCCCCCACTAAAGCTGTTAGCTTCTGCAAAATAACTTCTATCTCCCGCTCTTCCTTCATACGTAATTCACGCAACTTGTTATTCATATTCATGATGGCTTCTGGCTCAATGAATAATGTTGCTCCAGAACCGGATTGATCATGAACGATACCTCCGAAATAAGAACGATGTTCTGCCTTTACCGGAATAACAAAATGATCACCACGAATCGTAACTAGTTGATCCTGTAACATCTTGGAGACTGTTGAAGAACGTATCATAGAATCCAGTTTCTCTCGAATGCGAGCCTCTCCAGTTCTTAATTCGCGGCGGATTTGCGCTAGTTCAGAACTCGCCGAGTCCATAACCTCTGAACTATCGTCAATACATGCTCTAATAGCATCTTCCATCGGCTTCTGTTCTGAGATTCCATCACTAAGCGTGTATAGAATTCTCACTTCCTGTTCATCATGAACGCTTGCAACAAAACGTTTGATCCTTCTTGAGCCATAAGTCATATTACTAACGAACAGAAGTTCATGCGGATTTAATGTACCTCCAATACGTGCGCGCTTCAAAGCTTCAGTAATATCCGTTATGCCAGCAAAGGAAGGTGTTCCCTTCAATCGATCTACCGTATAAGCTTCATCCGTCGCTTGTAACAATAACTCAACAGACTCCAACTGAGTAACGGGTTTAAGATCTTCCACAGCCTGCTTCCCCATCGTTGTCTGAGTGTAATCGGCACATTTATTTAAAATTTTACGATATTCCAATGTTTTGAAAATTTTATCGTCCACGAATGCTCACTACTCCTTTCAATCATCAGTTTATTATAACGAAATTATAACCAATTCGCCATTTACGAACCATCAATACATAACATTTGTAGAAATTGAATACACTAACTCTCGAATACCATAGTTCTAATGTCTAAAGGAGGTCATTTGCATGCATTTCTTAGGGCATGTCGTCCGATTTATTGTAGCTGCAATCGTATTGATGATTGTAGGATGGATCGTACCTCAATTCTCTGTTGGTGGATTCTGGAGCGCATTGATGTTAGCTCTGGTCATCGCCTTACTTAGTTGGGTAGTAGAGGGAATATTCGGCAAAAAGATTAACCCCTTCGGTCGGGGGATTGTCGGATTTATAATCAGTGCCTTGGTAATCTATATTGCTCAGTTCGTTGTGAGTGGTGTTAGCGTTACTTTGCTCGGCGCTCTACTCGCTGCACTGGTCATTGGGATTATCGATCTGTTCATTCCGGTGTCCACACCCTATGAAGCCGGTCGAAGCACACGTTAACATGTGTAGTTAGTTTATTTCAACACACAAGACAAGCCCCTGTGTAATGACAGGGGCTTGTCTAATATTATAAGTTATATTACCACTTTGCCATTCAATTTGCAGTTTTACTTGTCACACATTCATCTGCTGTTACCACGCGATTCTTCCCCATACGCTTTGCTTCATAAAGTGCCTGATCTGCATTACGAAACAACTTCTCTTTACCATAACCTTGGTGGTATACACATAATCCAATACTAACCGTTATAGGCTTGTTCTTCATAGCAGGATGATTCAGTTGTTCAATTCCCTTACGAATATCTTCTGCCATCGCTACAGATTCAGTTGCTGTTTTCTCAGTAAATATAACAGCAAATTCTTCACCACCATAACGTGCTGCGAAATCATTTGGCATCATAAGTGACGCTAACTTATTCGCTGAATCTTCTATTACTAAATCCCCTACCCTATGACCAAAGGAATCATTAACCTGTTTGAAATTATCAATATCAATCAGAGCAATAGAAAGAGACAACTGATTGTTCTCACATTGTTCCAGCAGGACTTCTAAATATTCATGGAATGTTTTGTGATTATATAAACCTGTTAATGCATCTATTTTTAATAACTTGTCAGAGATCGTCTTTTCAACCATCAGCTGTTGCTCCGACATAATGACGTTCTCCAAATGCTCTCTGAATTCGTCTATACGAATAAGAATGGTCCTCACAATAATAATACACACGATAAATACACACTCAGTATACACAAACTCATAAATAGGCTTCTCATATATAGGAAGTTCAAACAAGAAATAAATAACGCCATATAACAGGATACACGAAACTGAGTATCTAAACACTAATTTCCAGTCTAGGTATATCATAGAAACAAGGACAGGCAATAACAAGCCGAATTGCGAGACATGCATCATAGGTCCAATGAAATAAAAAAAATAGGATAATAAAAACCCACACATAACAATCTTCTGTTTATTAAAACTGGTTCCATAATAAAACCAAATTTCCATGGACACCATAAATAACAACATAATTCCATTAAGAATAACACGCCAATCCAATGAGATATACAATCTACTTAATTCCATAATGCCTGGTCCCTCAGGCATAATTATAATAAATTGTGCAACTAAAAGCATAACTAACATAATCCAATACGCATTTATAATTTTGCGATGCCAAGCATTTTCTAGTATTACTTCCGTATGAATTTTTATCCCCTACTTTTATCCAGTATCATGTAATCCATTATAACTGAATCTATATACCTGTAAATCATTTTGTTACTTCTCGTTCACTAATCCTTCAAATCAACGACATGCGATTAATCTCGTAGTAAGGTATAATATTACTATATTTGTCACATTATTTAATTTGATAGGAGGGAATTCATGAGAAAAACACTTGCAATTATTATATCCTGCTTCCTCATTCTAACTTTAGCAGCATGTGGAGGTAACAAGGACAACGCAGATCCAACAGATAATGGACTGACGGAAACAGGAGTTGCTCCAAGCGAGGAGTTAGTCATCAAGGCAACTAATTATAGCTTCGATCAGAAGGAATACCATTTAAAGAAGGATGTCCCTGTCAAAATCATATTTGATAACGCTGAAGGAAATCACGGTGTACTTATACCAGGCTTGAATCTTCAACTTGATCAAAAAAAATCTTCAAAAGTTATTACACCAGATAAAGCCGGCAGATATGAAATAAGTTGCTCCATCTTCTGTGGTCCAGGCCATACAACGATGATTTCAGAAATCATCGTTGAATAATATAAATCCCCATATTATCACACCAAGGAATACATCCTTTTCTGAGATAATAAGGGGATTTTTCCGTTTAATTCTGATCCTGTTCAATCAATTCGATCCACTCGTTATATTCACTTTGCAGTTTAGCATATTCCTCACGGAGAAGACGATGCTCTTCTTCAATCTGTCCCGCCTGTTCTGCCTGCATTTCATGCTCTATTTGCAATAGACGGTACTGATTCGCTACTAGCTCGAATGATTCGCCTATCTCTCGTAGTTCTGTCGATACAGTCTCCTTCTCTCCTTGAAGCACTTCTACCTGTTGTTCTGAAGCCGCGATCTCTTGCTGCCAAATATCCAACTCTTCTTGCAGCTTCAATTGCTCTGCATTCCAGACGGATTGTTGCTTTGTTAGTTCTTCATTCTGATTTTTCCATCTATGGAGATCTTGGTTAGATACTTGTAATAATCCCTGTATCTCTTCATATTGTTTAGTAAGGTCAACTAATTCGCTCTCAAACGATTGACATTTATGCTTAGCTTGCTCATGCAATTCCTTCTGAACAGTGAGTTCATCATGGAGTGACTTCATTCCCACTTCAAGGGTCTCATTCTGCTCGGCACTTTCTAGAATCCTTAATTCTAGTTCAGCAATCTCTTCATTTCGTTTATCTGCAAGCATCTTCCACGATGTTAATTCTGCCGTTAATCTGTGTACCTCGCCTTCCAATTTACGAGAAGAATTACTATACTCACCAACCGTCTTCTCTAAAGATTGACGTTTACTTTCAGACTTTGTTAAATCATTCTTCATTTGATTCAATTCTGTTTCCAGCTTCGTAACTTTACTTAGCAGGGACTGTTGTTCAGTCTTCGAAGCCTGTTCACGATGTACAACTTGCTTATGCTGTTCGGTCAATTGAGTATGTGCCTCTTGACTCTTCTTCAAATCCTGCTCCATATTACGAAGCTTCACCTGTTGCTGCGAATGATTACTTCGTAATTCAACCATTTGCTTGTCCAAATTCTGAACATTCTGTTTGTGCTTCTGCTCCTGACTCGCCTGACTCTGCACTAACTGATCTTTCTTATGAGTCTCCTCTTTAAGAAGAGACTTATGCTGTTCAAGCTGCTGCATTAGGTCAGCCTTATCCTGTTCAAGTTGCTGTAGAAGTTCATCCTTAGCCTTCTCCAGCTGAGCATAAACTTCCCCTTGTTCCTTGAGCTTACTCTCATATTCTTCCTCCAGCTTCACGAGCCGTTGCTGTTGTTCCACGCGTGTTGCCTGAAGCTGAGAGATCTCAGCCCTTAATTCACTCCGCTCACCCGCCAATAATTTCACTTCTTGGCGGACTTCCTGCGTTTGAATAGCCTCCTCAGCCATATGAACAGCTGCTAGCACTGCGATTTTAGGTGTATCTAACCGCGAATGATTCTTTGATATGCTGTTCATCCTTTCATCCACGTAACTAGCGATTTTTTTCATATAATCTGAACTACTTCCAACCAGTTTATAAGAAGTCCCGTAAATTTCTACGGTGACACGTTTACGATCAGGTATATTCACTGTTTCGCCCTCCTTCTCATGGGTGTTTAATCTCGCTGTCCATTTATCATGAATACGTTTCTATATCCTATATTTCCTAGGAAAAAAAGCCACACCGAATCTCTATTTCTATGGATTCGATGTGACTTCGTTTAATTCCTGCTATTTTCTTAATTCAGCTGCAAAAGTTTGTTCAAGAGCTGTAACCACATGACCATGCAACGTAGTCACTTCCTCATCTGTCAACGTACGCTCCTGATGACGATATACGAGCGAAATCGCTACGCTCTTCTTGTTATCGCCAAGTTTACTACCAGTGTACACATCGAATACCTGCACAGTCTGCAGCAAGTTACCTGCCGTTTCACGGATCAATGATAGAAGAGCACCCGCTTCTACCTGCGAGTCTACAACCACAGCGATATCACGCTCAACAGATGGATAGCGAGGCAATTCGCGATATCTTACATCATAATGAGTATAGTCATAAAGAGGTTGAAGCAATATTTCTGCCACGTAGACATCTTCCAGACCTCGATCATGCTGAAGCTGAGGATGAACTTGACCTAGAGTTCCTAATAATACCTTACTTCCTCCGTTGTTCTCCAAATAGATGGAAGCTGAGCGACCTGGATGGTAACCCTCAGGCTTATTAGCAACATAAGATATGGCCTGTTGTAGACCCAGATGCTCAAACAATGTTTCTAGCGCACCCTTAAGATCAAAGAAGTCTACCTTCACCGGATTTATATTCCATTGCTTCTGCCCAAGGTTCCCACTAAGTAGAAATGCAAGTACAGGTATTTCCTTCGGTTGTGTCGTTATTTGTTCTTCCTCAGAGAAGAATACATGACCCATTTCAAACAATGCCAAATCCGGGTGTCTGCGGTTGACGTTATATGCCATAGCATCGAGTAATTGCGGGATAATGCTCGTACGAAGAACACTACGTTCCTCACTCAGTGGCATAGATAATCTAACAGGTCTACTTCCCTCGGTTAACGCTGGGAATACAGCCGCCTGCGCAGGGTGAGTAAAAGAGTAACTAATTAACTCCTGCCATCCTCCATGCGTTAGTAATCTACGTAGATCACGTCTTAAAGCTTGTGGCTTCGTATATGCACCAGGTGTTGTTGGTCCTTGAATAGGTGTTGTAGGAATATTGTCATAACCATATAAACGAGCGATCTCTTCTATAATGTCAACATCACTTGTAATATCACCACGCCGTGTAGGCACTAGAACCTCGACCAAGCCATGTGCTGTATCCGCACAATCGAAATGGAGGCGAGTTAGAATCGTTTTCACTTCCAACATTGACAATTCCGTGCCCAATACCCGATTCAATTTATCAATTGTGATCGAAATACTAAGCTCTTGCGTAGGGGTAACCATGGTTTCAACTACACCTTGATGTACTGAACCGCCGGCATGAACAGCGATTAAATAAGCCGCTCTGTTCAATGCAGAAATGACTGCACCCGGATCGACTTCTTTCTCAAAGCGTAGGCTCGCTTCAGAACGAAGACCTAACTGACGCGAAGTTTTACGTACTGTACCTCCATCAAAATTAGCCGATTCTAACAGTATATTTACTGTCTTCTCAGTAACTTCAGAATTAGCTCCACCCATGACTCCTGCAAGCGCTACTGGCTTCACACCATCTGTAATCAATAACATATGAGGCTCAAGCTTCCGCTCTTGTCCGTCTAAAGTCGTTAACGTCTCTCCAGCTTGGGCTAAACGAACATCAATTGCCCCGTTCGTAAGTTTATCAGCATCAAAGGCATGAAGAGGTTGACCATATTCAAGCATGACGTAATTCGTAATATCTACAATGCTATTAATTGGACGTACACCTGCGGCCATAAGTCGGTTCTGCAACCACTGCGGTGAAGTCTTAATGGTTACATTTGTAATATATCTAGCAGCATAGTGGCTACAATGATCAGGTGCACTCACGCTTACTGAGATATGATCTGCAGCTGCATCGCTAACTTCCACAAGATCTTTCTCAGGGGTTGGCATCTTCACTTCGCGTCCTAGTATAGCTCCTACTTCGTAGGCAGCACCACGCATGCTAAGACAATCAGAGCGATTCGGTGTTAAATCGAATTCTAGTACATGATCATCTAGACCCAGCACCTGACTTATCGGAGTACCCACCTCTACAGATTCAGGAAGCACTAGAATTCCTTCTTGTTGTTCTTTCGGTAGCAACTTGTCATTGATACCTAATTCTTTGGCTGAACAGATCATACCGTGAGATGCTGCACCACGTAGCTTCGCCTTCTTGATCTCCATACCTCCAGGCATGACAGCTCCCACGAGGGCTACAGGAACCTTCTGACCCGCATCCACATTCTTAGCACCACATACAATCTGTAAATCCTCGCCCTGTCCTGCATCTACGATACAAATATTTAACTTATCCGCATCAGGGTGCTTCTCCTTACTCTTTACATAACCGACAACTACCTTGTCTACGCCCTTATTGCGGTTCTCAATCTCATCGATCTCTATTCCCGCACGTGTAATCTGTTCAGCTAAATCCTCAGCCGTAACATTATCTAGCGCAATATAATCCTTTAACCATGCCGTTGATACCTTCATATCTATCTCCCTTCCTTCTTGTCGAAATTAAATCCGTGCGAATTGTTTTAAGAAACTCATATCACTATTGTAAAAATGACGAATATCGTCAATTCCATATTTCAAAATGGCAATTCGTTCAACGCCCATACCAAAGGCGAATCCACTATACTCTTCTGGATCATAACCACCCATTTCAAGCACCTTCGGGTGGACCATACCGCAACCTAGAATTTCAAGCCAGCCCGTATGCTTACACATCCGGCAACCACTTCCGCCACACTTCACACAAGTAACATCTACTTCAGCACTAGGCTCTGTAAATGGGAAGAAGCTAGGACGCAAACGAATTTGAGTGTTAGGACCGAACATTTCTTGCACGAACTGCTGCAATGTTCCTTTTAGATCACTCATACGAATGTTCTTATCAATAACAAGGCCCTCAATTTGATTGAACTGGAAGGAGTGGGTGGCATCATCATCATCACGACGATATACCTTACCAGGGCAAATGATTTTGACTGGAACCTCACCTTCCATCGCCTGCATTGTACGAATTTGTACTGGAGATGTCTGAGTGCGCATTAATAGCTCCTCAGTAATATAGAACGTATCCTGCATATCACGAGCCGGATGATTCTTAGGAAGATTTAAGGCCTCAAAGTTATAATAATCCGTCTCCACTTCAGGTCCTTCAGCGATGCTATAACCCATACCGATGAAGATCTCTTCCATATCCTGAATAACCTTATTCAGAGGATGGATAGCCCCTTGAGTCATTCTTCTACCTGGCAACGTAACATCCACTTGCTCAGCTTGAAGACGTTGTTCTGTTTCTGCCCGTTGGAAAGCATTTTGCTTAACCTCAATGACCTCCTCAATCGCTGCGCGAACCTCATTGCCCACTTGGCCGATAAGAGGTCTTTCATCGGCACTTAAAGAACCCATTCCCCGCAAAATCTCTGTTAATGCGCCCTTCTTACCCAAATATTTCACACGTAAATCGTTTAATGTTTGAGGATCTAACACATCCTGCAAATGGGCCAACGCCTCAATCTTTAATTCTTTTAACTTTTCTTTCATAGCCTTTTATGCCCCCTTGATTTCACATAATTTCAATGAATAATGAACATTCATAACCCATTCTGCTCCAAATATAAGCAAAGTATGATAACAAAAAAGGCCTCTCCTCCCCAAAAAAAGGGACGAAAAGACCGTGGTACCACCCTTGTTAGAAATCATGCTCAGATGCAAAATAGCCTATGGCTTCTGCCTACCCAAACATCACTTTCTCACTTTAAACGATTATAACGGATCGTGAACCGATATCCTCTACGCTTATTAAGCCTATAATTTAAAAAATCTAAATTATGAACAAGTTCAAGGAACTGCTCCGGAGGGAACTTCGGTAGCCTGTATCTGTAGAAACGCTCTCAATCTAAAGACGTTTCCTCCCTGTAAAGAGGCACTACTTACTCTTCTCCATCATAGCATTTCATTAATAACAAAAACACACTCTATAGACCATTATTATATGCATAATTGTGAATGCTGGCAAGTCTAGTCCGCTTTTCAAGCTTAAAATTATTCTTATATTGAGTATAGATCCTATAGCTTTTCAAGGTCTTTACGGAGCAACCTAATTTTCTCCATTCTTGTAGCATTCTCCTGTTCCGTTCCTTCCTCCTCATTCAGCAATCTTGAGAGCTCCCACGCTAATTCAATTCTTGCATTGTCATTGGATGAATTCATTACCCGCGACTGCCCCTTCATAGCTATAGATTCTTCCTCTTCTTCTATTGTCCCTTCGAACAACTGTGGCACATGCTCGTTAGATAGCATCAACAATCGATTCGCTAGCTTTCGTATAAGCATTCGGTCATGGGAGACGACAACAAGAGCGCCAGGGTAGCCTTGAAGTACATCTTCAATAACTTCACGTGTCGCTATATCTAAATAATTCGTTGGTTCATCGAGCACAAGCAGATTGGCCCCACTGAAATAAAGCTGTAAAAAGGCTGCCCGACATCGTTCCCCCATACTTAGGACTCCTACCTTCTTGAATACATCCTCACGAGAAAAAAGAAAGCACCCTAGAATGGTCCGTGCATGAGTCTCCGTCATGTCTGGTAAGCATAACAAGGTTTCTAGTAACGTCTGATCATCATCCAAGCCATCTAATTCTTGTGAGAAATAGCCGATCTTCAGCGCTGGATGATGCCGAACTTCGCCTGTAATAGGAACAATATGCCCCATCATCAGCTTCAATAGCGTCGATTTCCCTGTACCATTAGCCCCTCTAACCGCAAGCCGATCCCCTCGAGCAAGGACATAATCTAACCTGTTAAACAGAGGACTATGTCCCTCAAATCCATAAGTAACCTGCTCAAGTCTTACTAGATTGCGCGCAGCAAAAGAACCCACTCCCATCTGCATATTTAATTTGGGACCACTCCGTGGCTTCTGTACACTCTCTGCATCAAGTCTTTCCATTTCCTTCTGCTTAGCATGATAACGAGAAATGTTCTTCTTCGCTTTCGCTTTATAATAACTAACCGAACTTGGCATTTCTTGTTTAGTTGCTGCGCTCTCCGCTTTATTGAACCACTCCTGATATCTTCGTATGGATTCTTCTAACGCTTCACGAGCCTGTTGTTGCTTCTTATGAAGTGCTTCTTGTTCCCTCAATTCCCTTTCTTTTTCACGCAGATAATCACTATAATTCCCCTTATATTTCTTCAAGCCCACTTCAGTTAACTCACAAATCCCGGTAGCCACTCGATCTAAGAATGTTCTATCATGAGATACGAACAATACGGTTCCCTCATAGTGTAACAACCATTGCTCTAACCACAGCATACTAGACTCATCCAAATGGTTCGTTGGCTCATCTAACATGAGGAACTGGGGTCTGCGAACGAGGAGTGAAGCCAGACGTACTCTCGTTTTTTGACCTCCACTTAACTGGGCGAATGGAACTTCCCATAACTCAGAGCCAATCTGGAGCATCGTCAAGATCTTCTCTAGTTCAACTTCCCACCTAAAGCCATCTAATTGCTCGTATCGTCCCATCCAATGCCCATAAGCCTCAAGTAATGAATGACTCTGATCTAAGGAAATATTCTGAAGCTCATTCTCGTATCTAATAAGTTGCTGTTTGATCTCGCAAAGTTCTTGACTGTCATGCTGAGCAGCTTGATACGTTGTTAGATTCACTAAGCCATCTCCATGCTGTTCCATTACTCCCCAGTGTTCTACTGGCAAACCACGCTCAACCGTACCTTCATTAGGCTCAACCTCACCTGTTAATATTTGAAAAAGAGTACTTTTCCCCACACCATTACTTCCAAACAGGGCGATTCTTTCTCCTTCATAAATATCTATGTCTACATGCTCAAAGCATAATTTACCATTCCATTCTTTTCCTAAACCCTTACCACGTAAGATGCTCCTCATAAATATCACCCCTTCTTAAATATCAGTAACTATAAACTTCACGGACATTTAACCTAAAACACAAAAAAACCGCAGGCACAGGCCTACAGTGGAAGTTAAAGGTGATATAGTTCAACAAAGAAGAATCGTCAGTAATCCAAAAAGGCCATTGCCTAATGGTGACGATAACACCTGAATTGGACACACCTATCCTCTCTCCTACACACTGTAGAGACTGCCTGTTTCATTTACATGCAGTTTATAGAGAACTAGATGGTTTACTTCATCGGCGTCGTGGTTACCTCTTCTTTACCTAAATTTGTTTGACGCTTACATTCTATCAGGCTAAGCTCAATAGTTCAACTTAATTCCTAAATGATTATAAATTATTAAGGCTACCGAGTGGTACGATTATTCGCCGAATGTCGAAATCACCAACATTGGATTTAGGCGCTGGAGTGAGCAAGGCGAAAAAAGTCGACCATATAGCCGTGAAGATCGCTCTGAAAACCATGCGTAATTATTTCTAAAACTTGTAATAGTTCGCAAACATATTAAAATAACATAGAAAGGTGATAATTAAATTGACGGTTGGTCTGGATCAGTAAGTGCTGCAAGGTTTGGTACCCTGATGGATTTTCAATATCTGTTGGACCGAGGGGTTGATATAAATGCAACGGATCACGTTGGAAGTTCGGCATTATCACAGACCGTTAGTAATGAAAAGAAGAAGTCGACGACTTCTTCTTTTGTAAAATTCGATTTCAGTAAGAAAGGTTACTTGCATTTTTATAAAACTCTTCCGCTTCATCCCGAATTGCTTTCCAATCTTCAAAGGCCAATTCAAGCTCTAAAGTAGCAATAAATTCCTCCAAATTTTCGATATCCTCAATATTGTCTGCCGTTTCTTTTAAATCATAAGATATAGCGCTCCATATTCTATGGACTTTTCGAATAACAGTTGACACGAACTCTTTATACTGAATCAAACTCATAACTGGAGCTACTAAATAGACAACTGTGTTTTGTGCAACAGCGAAATCATCTGAGTCACGCAGTGGTAACTGTGACATCATATGCGACCATTTTTGTACTGTTTCTTCATATTTTTGTATCTCTGAATAAAATTCGGAGAGGGACGTTGCCATAGATTGAGCCTGTTGATAATATGTCTGTGCGTGATTAGATAAATCTTTACATATATTTACGAATTTTGATTTAGTATTTGGAGATAATTTACCATTTAGTGCTTCCGATATTATTTGATTAAGATCATTATAATATTTAATAGTGATTAAATCTGCAAAGGCTACAATGTTTTGAGAAAGGATAAGTATATCTTTATGTCCTCCATTGTCCCAGAACCTACATTTCTCTCTAACATTTAACTTAGTCGTAATTGCTTCTTCAACTAATCTACTAAAAGTAGAAGTTGTTATGAGTCTATCCCAATTTTTTTTAAGTTTTCCATCGAGTATGATATATATTCTTTCCTTCACTTGATCTATACTGGTTGGTGCTGAGATCCACTTGTTCAAATAATCAGCGAATGAACGCCATTCTTCTATTGTAAGGAGAAAAGGAGAATTTTTCCCTCCTAATTCACGTGGAGAAAAGGCTAAATGGTTCATGTAAACACCCCTCCAGATAATTGTTATTTGTATTTACTCATTCCATTTTAGAAGGATTCGATTAGATCATTTAAGACAGGATTTTTTCTTGTAATTAGCAACAAGAGATCCCGCTAGTTCCATTCGAATTTTTGTAACGTTAGAAAGGTCTGGTCCAGCCTGTACTGTAATTGTCCAAGTTGTAAAGGGATTTGGAATAAAGTAATCGTAAGCAAATTCTTCAGCTATCGTGCCATCAGTAATAATCGTTGAACCTACATAGCTAAAACCTCGATTAAAGGGTTCTGTATTAAATTGAAACTTTTTATTTTTATAATCATCATAATAATGGCCCGAATTCGTAATCCGTATTTGTACTTTAGAAGTAGCGTCAATTCCATCTAACCAAATTCGCATTAATTTAAGCCGAACACGATACTCGTTTTCAAAAAATGAATCCTTTAGGTTGATTTCCCAAGAAGCTTCTCTCGTCTCCTTCAGAGATTTCAAAGTCTTAGAATCTGTAATCTCTACTATTCGATTTTGAAATGGTTGAGGTGGTGGATTAAATTGTTTTAAAGCTTCCATGCAGTCCCTTTGTAATGTAGCAACATCAACTTTTAATTCTGATACATCTTTTAAAATATTAGGATTTACATCTGAATCACGGAGAGCCCAATACTTATAAGCATGTTTATAATTTGCTAAAGCTACAAATAGAATTTGCTTCATATCTAAATAGCGTTGATATAACTTTTGTTCCATTTCTTCGTTTTCAGATTCTTGTCCTTCCAGATTCTCAATGTATTCTTTCAACCGTGCAAGATCTGCTTGATTTATGTGTTTTTCCAACAACAGACGAAACAGTTCTTGACTACAACGAATGATTGTCACTTGATTCGAAGCAAGTGTTTGTCCATAGACAGCTAGAATATCTAATGAAAGTAGATATTCTCTAGCCCCCTCAATCTCTTTCTTAATAGCATCTTCTAAAGCAGCCGCTGTTTTTAACTGAAATACTTTCCACGTTGCTTCTCCAGTCAGATCCTCTTTGGGCATTTCCCACTCAGTTTCTTGAATCTTTTTAAAGAGTTCATCTGGGAAATCCATATCAGTAGACGCTTCTGATATCTCGGCAGCTAATGCATATATTTTATTAATTAATTCAACTAATTCATTAAGTTTCTCCATACATTCTTTTAATGTTTGCGCTAATGAAGCTAGCTCACCTCCAGCTTCTATTACTTCTTTTAAACTATTAATTATATCGATAATTTCTCCAGGTGCAGCAGTCCCTCCTGAACCAATTATCGCGCCCATAGATTCTGCAAAGTTGAGAATAGCAGTTACCATTTTAAAAGCTAACTTCATCTGTTGTTCATAATGATATTTTTTAAGCCCATACTCGAAATCAATTTTAGCTATTGTTACGATATGTTGTTGTTTTTCGAATTGACGCATGGATGAGCCAACAGCGTCTTGGGCACTTCTCAGATTTCCTATTGCTTGATTAATTAGTGTTTCTTTAAATAACAATGTATCTTGTTCATGCTGGAGCATAAGAGTAGCTGCTGCCTTTCGATCTGCAATTGCCAAGTTTTTATCTAAATAACGGTGATATTGTTCTTCAAACTGCTGCGCTGCAGCCAAGAAAGCAGCAATTTCATCTCTATAAAGCTCTTTATCCAGAAGTGGAACAAACGTATTTTCACCATGGTTAGCAGTTAAAATAGTAAGTAATGAGGTGCTTTGTACACACAATGTATTTAACTCTTTATTTTGAGCTGTAAAAACTTTCAACCAGTTTAATTGACGAATTGCAATCTCAGGTTGAGATTCAAAAAATAGACAAGCAACTTGAAAAACAGACATAAAGAGTTTTGAAAATTGAGGTGTAGGAACGACATATGTAACCTCTTCTATTGTGAATTTACCATCCTTGTCAGACAATCGGACTCCCTTATTTGTAAGCTCAATAGAATGAGGTGGAGTGGACCCTTGACCATAACTTGGTACAGCATGTAATGTTCCAGCAAGCTCAAGACCATAGATTGTTAACTGTGCTAATTTGCTTCCATTTTGGTAATCTAATCTAATTTCTGCAGTACCCTCTGATTCAATTTCCACACGTCTTGTTCTAATAATTAGTTCCATATCTTTTAAAGTGCAGCTAAAATTGGCAGGCATTCTAACAATATCTGCATAAATTGAAATAAGTCTTGGCTGTAACTTTTGTTCCTCAATGTCCTTGTATACCGCTCCTAAATCAACAAATAAACTACGTATTTCATATTTTAATTTAGTAGAACTTGAATAAAACGTTCCTGGAATGTGTTGATTATCCAACAATTCTTCATAAAGCTTTTTATAATCCACTTTAGTGGCTAGCATGTATTTCCTCCATTCACATAAAATTAGAGACAAAAGAAGTTGAATATTACACAAGTGAGAATTAAATCTCTATTTCTTGTGCTTCTTTTGTCCCTATATTCATAGCTTAAGATTTATTGTAACCGTTCAATTCTTACACTGACGTATAAAAACGGCTGATTTATCTGGTATCACAGTTGATGTTGATTGATTTGCTATATCTTATTAATTACTTTCAGTGTACTTATACTTATGCAATATATTGATCAACTATATATCCTACATCTGCATTAACTCGGAAATCATCTGCTTGTTTACCTACAGTTTCCCACTGTAAAATTGCTAATTCAATTCCAAGATCGGCAAATTCCGGATCATTTTGAATATCTTCCATGACAATCTCTGAAAGTGCTGAAAGGTCACTATGAAGAGAATTCCATATACCTTTGATTTTCTCAATTACAGGAAGAGCATCTTCAATTTGTTTTATTGTTTTGTCTGTTCCCACATCTGCCTTATCAAGTAAAGCCATCAAATAAACATTTCGCTGTATGATTTCTCCATTTTCTTTGATTTTTTCCCTTGTAGCTTCAATTCTAGCTTGTAACGCTTTTCCTTTCGTAGAATCGAGAATCGCCTTTAACGCAAAGCCAAAAACAGGACCAAGTAGCAGAGACAGCCAAGATTCAGATTCATAATCTTTGAACTCTTCCATATATGTCTCTAAATCTTTCCGCAAGCTATCTACTTCAGCTCTAAGACGTTTTACATCTTCGCTATGTTCGCCATACAACTTATCATATTTTGCTTTAACCGTTTCTAAGTTCTTATAATCAGATGACGTATCTTTAGCGAACTGTCCAACGGCATCTGCTAATATTTTCGCATGGTCCCCAAACTCTTGCGCTTCAGTCGCTAACTTGGCACAAATTTTCTTGAACATTTCTAAGGCCACAGTATCACCATCTAAAATATCTGGTAAATATCCAATTAGGGGTTGATAATAAACCTTTGCTCTTCTTGAATAATTAACAATTTGATTCGCAACAGTAAGAACTTCTCTGTAGGTATTATCGTTCCAGTTTCCACAATGACTTTTAATACTTGTATGAACAGTATACAACTCTTTAAATTCTGGAAGTGTTGCTGAGCTTCCCATTAATAAAGCTATACGCATCTCTTTATCATTTACAGGTAAATATGCACCATCACCTGTGTATTTTTGAACTTTAATCCAATCTTCTTTTTTTAGTAAAAAAGGAGAATCCTCTTTACCTCCAAGCCCCCTTGCTGAAATATCTCTTTTTACCATAACAATACACCCTTTCTATTTTATAAAATTAATTCATATTATTGGTCATACTCCTACTATAGCGAACAATACGATCAATATTTCGAACTTCAAACTTTACATAGTAAGGTAAATTACAAGAACAATAATTAGTTCATCCCCTTCTTTATTTGGATATTTTTTACATATCGTTAAGTGTATGTTGTTAACTAATAATTTAGAATTGAGAAATATATTTGTCGGTTTAATTCCTAGAATGTTCTTTCGACCTTTACGTTCCCATATAGGCCCTATTAGGGATCACCGTCGTAAGATGCTTCTCATAAATATCACCCCTTCTTAAATATCAGTAACTATAAACTTCACGGACATTTAACCCTTAAACACAAAAAAACCGCAGGCACAGGCCTACAGTGGAAGTTAAAGGTGATATAGTTCAACAAAGAAGAATCGTCAGTAATCCAAAAAGGCCATTGCCTCATGGTGACGATAACACCTGAATTGGACACACCTATCCTCTCCCCTACACACTGTAGAGACTGCCTGTTTCATTTACATGCAGTTTATAGAGAAATAGATGGTTTACTTCATCGGCATCGTGGTTACTAAATAATCATAAATTATTAAGGCTACCAAGTGGTACGTCGTCACTATTAGAGTTGCTTTATGTTTAGATAATACTCGGTGAACCTTATCACAATTTCTAAAACTTGTAATAGTTCGCAAAC
This sequence comes from Paenibacillus sp., assembly GCA_036496075.1. GTDB lineage: Bacteria > Bacillota > Bacilli > Paenibacillales > Paenibacillaceae > Paenibacillus_AQ. The sequence goes on from DASXLR010000135.1 coordinate 35,659, forward strand.
ATATTAAAATAACATAGAAAGGTGATGATTGATTAATGGTTGGTCTGGATCAGCGTATGTTAGATGCTTTTAAAAATAGGGATATCGAGGCGGTACAAGCCCTTCTGCACGAAGGAATAGATTTGAACGTGATATCCAGTAACCGTACATACTTGGATTGGGCATGGTCCGGTAATAAGAATATAGTTTTGATATCGTTAAGCTGTTGGTTGAACACGGTGCAGATCTGCATGATATAAAATTCCCTTCCATTGTAAGTGCTGCAAGGTTTGGTACCCTAATGGATTTTCAATATCTGTTGGACCGAGGGGTTGATATAAATGCAACGGATCACGTTGGAAGTTCGGCATTATCACAGGCAGTTAGTTGGAAGAATCAGAAGGGCGTAGATGCGCTGTTGAAGCTTAGTATAGATTTATCAAGGCACGGGGGAATACCCCTGCGCGATGCAGCTTGGAAGGGACGTTTCAAGCTTGTACAGCTGCTGGTGGAGAAAGGTGCAGATATTAATTTTCATGGTAAAAATATGGTTTTCCCCTATGGAAGCACGCCCTTGCAAAAAGCTGCCGGAATGGGGCATCTGAAAATCGTACAATATTTATTAGACCAAGGGGCGGACCCTGCTATTAAGGATACATATGGGGAACGGCCTTATACGGAAGCCAAGCGCTCTAAGCACGTGGACGTTATGGAGTTGATTAAGTCGTATGAGCCGCAAGAATTGCATGATCTGGATAACAGAATAACAGAGTTAAAGAAAGCCGGTCTTCCGAAATCTATCATTACCGATTTAGGTGAGACCCGTAGAAGAGTTGAACTTTCCGATTGCGAATACGCCGATTATATCGAATTTTGTTCAATCTTGGACGTTACCGAGATGGAAATGAAGGGGGTTAGGCTGATTAACCTGGTGTCTGATATGGATAATTATTCGGAAATAGGCATGTTTGTATGGATTTCATCCCAGAAGGCAATCGGGAGCTATGATGTGGAACATTGTAACTTAATGGTTATTCATGATGGTACATGGAAGAAAGTTCTGAAAAACCCTGGATACTATATTGACCGTATATTAAACGGGGAGTACGACCTGGGATAGCTCAGGCGGTGGATATCCATGACACATTTAATAGGAGATTGAAAGATTACCAAGGTAGAAATAACAAATATATGTATGATTTACGACAAGGTAGCTGACAAGGTTTTAGTTCAAGATAGAATTAATCATGGAAAGGAATCTCATTTCCGGGAGGACATATAGAAGAAGATAGTCTCTTTTGGGTAGATAAGAATGAATTACCGTCACTCTCTCTTGTTGATGGTTTTAAAGAAAGACTACTTATGTTTTACCGAAGCACTACAAGTTATTGAGAAAAAGGAGAGGTTCCAATTTGGGTTAGCAGAATCTCCGTGATTATGGTTTGGCAGGTGATCCTATGGGTATGGCTTACGCTGAACCCCTTGGAGGAAAAAAGTATCGTCTTTGTGCTCGAGACCCTTTCAAGACGAAGAGATCTCGTTTGTCGAATTTCGCGCAAACAAAAAACCCTTGCGCACCAAGGGTTTCAGGTTTTAAAACATATGAAGCGGGTGATGGGAATCGAACCCACGCTATCAGCTTGGAAGGCTGAAGTTCTACCATTGAACTACACCCGCGAAGATCGTATCGGGACGACACGATTTGAACATGCGACCCCCTGGTCCCAAACCAGGTGCTCTACCAAGCTGAGCTACGTCCCGTTGTGCTCTTCGGAAGCAAATATGTAAATACTACTTGTGAAGACAATAAATAATATATCATGCTTAGCCGATATGTGCAAGCTTTTTTTCAAAAAATTATTAGTATAGTGAAAACTTAACCTTTCTGGCTCAACACCAAAATCAGTGCTTGCCAAGTGTAACGAGTTGATAGATGGCCGCTACGCGGATGGATTGTCCTTCCGATCGCTGTTGCCCCCAATTTTTTTTGAATTACCGCTGTTTACGGTGAAAATTCAGGGGCAAAGGCGAACGCTACGCTTCTCCACGACAATTCCAGTATCGAAGCTACGATCAGCATAGATTTCTATTTTCAGCAAGCACTGATTATGAATTAGAGCCACCTTTCTTATATAAAAAAAAGGTAATCAATGAGCCTATCCCCCTCACTGAATACCTCTTTAATATCTCAACTGTATATCAATATGAAACGATACACTACGTTCAGAAGTAACTCTTATTTCTGTTCGAACGTTACTTCTGGAGTCGTCAATTTATCATAGAAATCGACTGATTTATCTTTATCTTTCGAAGCCCGTAGAGCCATAGCAGAACGTGGATGCTCGTCCAATGAACCCGTAATCATATAAGGCATGATGTAGCCCCACTCTTCCTTCTCACGTAAAGGAATCATTAAACGTTCAATGACATCTAGTACAGGACGAAGCTTATAAGGTGTATTCTTCAATTGTGAAACTAACAATTCCGTAGGGCAGTTACCTGCTGCACGGCCCATACCATATACCGATGCATCTAGAAGCTCAACACCAAGCTCAGAAGCTACGAGTGTATTAGAGAAAGCAAGTTGCAAATTGTTATGAGCATGTATACCTAGACGCTTATTCGGAAGGTGAGTCTTAAACTTCTCCACCAAAAATTCAACATCCTTGTGATCCAAACTTCCGTAGGAATCGACAATGTATACAACATCAACAACACTATCTTTAATCATCTCAAAAGCTTCAATTAACTCATTCTCCATGACATTGGACAAAGCCATGATATTCAATGTCGTCTCATAACCACGTTCATGGAATAATGTCACAAGCTGGAGCGCTTTATCTACATCTTTAACATAACAAGCCACCCGAATCAGATCAATCATACTATCAGCACGATTTAGGATGTCACTTTCATCAACGCGCCCAATATCTACTAAAGCAGATAATTTAGTGTTTCCTTTTTGCGGAATTACTTCCCGTAGGAAATCATCATTCAGGAATCTCCAAGGACCTGCATTCTCAGCACCGCTCAACAGCTTAGGAGAGTTCTTGTACCCAATTTCCATATAATCAACCCCAGCCTCATTTAGACCGGCATATAAGTTCCGCACAAATTCCACACTGAAGTCCCAATTATTAACTAATCCTCCATCACGAATTGTACAATCAACAATTTTACTGTGGTTTACTTTCATTAATACTTTCTCCTTTCAGCCTTGTAATATTAGTTCATCATACTTTAATGCAGAACGCGATGTAAAGCATTATAAAAACCACCGAATTACTCGTTCGGTGGCTGTGTATGAGGACAGGAACAATTGGAGGTTTCTTGGAGTGTACATCCTGAGCAATTTGTTTCTCCCTTGTGTAGACTTTGAACTTTCTTAAAGATAATCCATAACACGAAAAACACAATTAATCCGCCAAGAATCCAATTTATCATCGTCATCTCTTCTTTCTCATAAATTGAGGTTCAACACCAAAATCAGTATTCAATAGATCTAATTCTATTGATGATGAGCACTACGCGGATAGATTATCCTCTCCGCTCAGCCTAACCCTAGCAATCGTCCCCCTTGATAGACGATGAAAGCTACGATCCAAGCCGTTGCCGTCTGATACCCCACTGCAAAGAGTGTCCATTTCCATGAATTCATTTCTCGCTTGATAGCTGCAAATGCAGCAATACAAGGCATGTAGAGCAACGTAAATGTCATGAAGGCATAAGCCTTTAACGGGGTGAAATACAGCTGAAGCGAAGCCATAAGCTGTACCGAATCTTCTCCCACTTCACCTAGATTGTTGAGAATACCCATAGTAGCTACAACAGCCTCTTTTGCTACGAAACCCGTTAGCAATGCAACCGAAGATCTCCAATCTCCAAACCCAAGCGGTGCGAAGAAGGGGGCAATGAAACTTCCTACAGCTCCAAAAATACTGTTACTCACATCGTCAACCTTACTCAAGGAGAAGCTAAACGTTTGTCCAAACCATATAATAACGGATGCGGCAAAGATGACCGTACCTGCTTTTTTAATAAAACCTTTCCCTCGGTCCCACATACGAATCATCAGACCTTTAATTGTAGGAATGCGATAGGGTGGAAGCTCCATCACAAAAGGCTCGACTTCTCCTCTAAAGATCGTTTTCTTAAGTAAAATACCAGAAAGTATAGCTACAACCACACCTAGAATGTAAAGCGAAAAAATGACTGTACTTTGATAATTCACGAAAAATGCAGCTGCAAATAATGCATAAACGGGCAGACGTGCTCCACAAGACATAAATGGTGTCAAAATGATCGTCAATCTTCTGTCCTTCTCATTCTCCAAAGTTCTTGTTGCCATGATGGCTGGAACACTACATCCAATTCCCATAATCATTGGAATAAATGATTTACCACTGAGCCCTATTTTTCTTAGTAATCGATCCATAATAAAAGCAGCCCTAGACATATAACCACTGTCTTCTAATATTGCTAGAAAGAAGAATAAAATCATAATCTGGGGTACGAATACAAGAATACTTCCAAGACCGGCTATTATACCTCCAACGATAAGTGATTCAAGCCAGTCTGCAGCCCCTGCATGATGTAGTACTGTAGTCACAGCATCCGCTAAAGACACATTAATCAAACGATCAATGAAATCAATGGTGAAGCCTCCTATAAATCCGAAAGTAATCGTAAACACCACATACATAACCAATAGAAACAGAGGAATCGCCAGAATCCGGTTCGTTAAGATTTTGTCTATTTTGTCAGAGACCGTTAACTCTCCCGAAATCCTTTTCTTTTTAACCGACTTACCGACAATCTTAGAAATATACTTGTATCGATAATCGGCAAAGATGGACTCTATGTCATTGTCGTATTCTTTCTCCAGTTGATAACGTAATGTATCAACAGATTCTAAAACTTCATTACCCAGTCCAGTACTGATAATTACCGTTTCATCACCTTCCAATAATTTCACCGCGCTCCAGCGAAGAGGGTAACTATGATTTCCCCCTCGATCTGTGATTGCATCACTTACAACATCTATACTTGCTTCAAGCTTCTCATCAAAAATTTTTAGAGAAGAAGAACTTCGAGTTCCTGTAGCGACACTTTGAGCCACTTGCAGCGCCTTCTCTATTAATTCTCTTGCACCCAGACCTTTATTAGCTGATGTGGGAATGATCGGGATACCCAATTGTTTCTCTAATCTTGTAATTTCTATCGTGTCGCCCTTTGCATCAAGCGCATCCATCATATTCAGAGCGACGACAACGGGGATACCAAGTTCGATAAGTTGTGTCGTTAAATATAGATTTCTTTCAATATTTGTTGCATCCACAATATTAATGAGCACATCAGGCTTCTCATCCAATATGTAATCTCTTGCGATCATTTCTTCTAATGAATATGGAGATAAAGAATAAATACCCGGAAGATCTACGATCTGAATATTTTCTTTGAATCTTCTGGCATTACCCACTTTTTTCTCCACGGTTACTCCTGACCAGTTTCCCACATGCTGCGTACTCCCTGTGAGCTCATTGAACATGGTTGTTTTTCCGCAATTCGGATTGCCTACAAGCGCAAATCTATAGGACATTTACAATCCTCCTAAGGTTTATCATAGTTTCTGAATCACAATATTGTCTGCTTCTGTCTTACGAAAAGTTAACTCATATCCTCTTATATTCACTTCAATGGGGTCCCCCATAGGAGCTACTTTCCGAACGATGATCTCTGTTCCTCTCGTCACACCCATATCCATTAGGCGTCTTCTAACAGGTCCTTCCCCTTTAATAGCTATGATGACGGCTTTATCTCCCGGTCTACAGTCTTTTAAAGTTACTTCCATCCTAATCCCTCCATTATTCATCTACATCACAACCCATACTTGCTGTGCAACACCCTTACCTATCGCTAATCTGGAATCCTTCACACGTACAATTAGGTTGCCACCGTTCTCTGAAATGACTGTAATCTCGGTACCTGGCACCATCCCTAATCCTTCTAGAAATTTCTTAGTAGTGTCTTTTCCTCTGCACTCTTTAATGATTGCCGATTTGCCTATAGAGAGCATGGTCAATGGCATAATTTCATCCCTTCCTATCCACGTGGACCTATTTATAAGTGATATTGATAACCACTATCAGTAAATGCTACGCTTATAAATGTAAGTCCAGCTTCTAAAAACTGTCAATTATAAATATCACTCTCAATAATCAGAAAAAATGCCCAAAGGTACCAGAAAACCCTGTGTAGCAAGTACTTTTTTGAGCTACCACATCGTATTAGACACAAATATTTCATTTAATAGATTTACCCTTTGACACAAAAAATTCAATGAAACACAAAAAAACCATGTTGTAATTGGCTCTAAAGCCGTTTCAACATAGTTACTCAATTCTTATTAGCCTGATCCTTATCTCCCTATTTCCCCTTCTTCCAATGATCATGAATGTGTTGTAGTTGAGATTCATCTATCGTCTTATTCCCGTATCGAACGTCATTATATATCGAAATAACCTCCTGCGCGAGTGACCCTGAGTTTGGGGTTGTCCCTAGCTGACTAGCAACCTCGTTCGGGGTCTGAGATGTAGAATACGATAGCCCATTCTTGATGGCTTTCCTAATCATATTTCGGTAATAATATCTTATTTGATCACGTCCATTAGTTGGAAATATATCTCTCTGACGAAACATAAAACGAGGACGTGTTGGGATTTCTAATTGTTCAGCTTGATCCACGTAGGGAGGCGCCTCTTCTCTCATAACGGAGGAGGCTATTCCCCATAGATGCTCAAGTCTATTCATCCATCTCCGAATGCCTCTCAAGGCAATCTTGCCTATATAATAAGCCGCAATAGCGATTAGAATAACTACAAATGCTTGGATTAATACATTGACCCATTCCCCACCCTCACTAGGTGAATAATCTGTCAGCAAAAGTGACAAATCCAATGGATTCTGCTCCTCAGGAGGGGTGATATTATTTGATTCTTGGGATGATGCCAACCACCCCAGCACCCATTGTACAGCTGAACGAAACAGCCAATATATCCCTCCTGCGAACTCACTATACAATGCAATCATGATTATCGGCAATATAATGATGAACATCCAAATACGATTAATAACCCGAAATGGACGAAGGGCAACAGATGCCCAACTATCACCCATAGCCGCGGTCTGCAGTTGCCTAGATTGTAAACTAACCAGATAAGAATAGAGGATCAGCAATGCAGCTATGTATAATCCACCCTTCATGACAATTGATAGTGCCGATCCAGCAAATAAGGCGATCACTATTGTTATCAATAGAGCGACAAACTGAACACGAATAGGAAACCGCTCATCCCAATTCTTTAACGAACTACCCCGAAGTGAAGAAACCAACACTAGTATAATGACGATCCATTGGCTCCACCCGGACGTCCACCCTTCTACAGTGACAAAAAACACAAGGCATATAGCTATGCTACAGAGCCAAGAAACACCCCTTTTTTTTACCCATTGGAAACAAACTCTACCAATCATACTGCTAAGCCACATAAAACCTGCTATTACCAGCGCATTGATATCCATAACATAAATAGATAACAACAATAATAGTGGATAAACTGCCGCTATTTCCAACAAAGCATATAACCCAGACCTAGCATATAGCATAACTAGATCATTCGTTCGTTGACGGCTCATGCCGTCCCCTCCTTGTATTGTTCATATGATCTATCCGTCTCTATTGGCATGATCGTTATACTATGACCACGTGAACGTAGAAACGTAATTTGCTCCTCCATCTGTGGAGAGACAAAAGCTGTGATTATTAAATAATCCCACGTCTCCTGACTATCTCGTTCCAATTCTTCAACTAAGTATTGTTCAAATGGCTTTTTACATTTCATTTGTACTTCTGCCATGGCTTGAAGTATATCTTCTAAATGGGGTTGCCCACCTGCTGGCACCATTCTTATTGAATTAGTATCAACCTTCGAAGACTCCGTATGACCATTATGACCGAATCCCACTTTCATGCCTCGATCGGTAATCCAGACCGCTGCAGTAGCTGCATAAGAAAGTGCCCATTCGACCATTTCTGGATGGCTCACAACGTTCCACATCTTCGGAGATACTTGAACGTTTACACAAATGAACACTTCAGGGTCAGAACTGAAACCTTGTTTAAATACTTGCAGAGCTTCAGATCGAGCGCTTGCCTTCCAATGAATGCGATTCATAGGCTCCTGTCCTGTATATTCACGAGTCCCTGTGATTAAGAATGGATCCTCAACGACCCAGCGAGATACTTCCAGTTCTCCTTGCCATGTTCGATATCAGGGAGGTAGCTCATTTAATTCAAAAAGAGAAGGATATACAATGAGAGACATATGCACGGGTACCAACTGAGTTGAATTGAAGACGCCCAGCAAATCTCCACCTGTCATCGCTACTGTATCTTGAGCATAGATGCCCCTCTGTAACGCTGTAACAGGATGACGACGTATTATTCTATAATAAGGTTTTAACGTAAATAGACTTCGATGATTCTGATATATAATTCCTTGACTAATTTCCCCTGTTTCCACGGACTGGAAATGAAAAGAAGCAGGTAACATGGCCTCAATCCGCAACCATAATACGGGAATTCTCTTGGAGTTGAAAATCGTTTCCACCATTTCAAACGAATCACCTTCAAAGCAACGATCAAGGCTCAGGACACGATTATAGGTAATACCACGTAACACAGGAACACCAAATATTAGCCCTTGAAGCACAACAATGAGAACTGCTGACAGGCACAACCACAACACTGCCATCGCTATTTCACGCTGCTTTCCAATTGGTCTTCACTAGGAACCGGCAGCCCTTCTATAATTTCCAATAATAACCTATCAGCCCGCCCTCCTTGCTGTTGAAGACGGTTACGGAATACCAGCCTATGACTCAGCACGAAGGGTGCTAATACTTTAATATCATCTGGTAATACGTAGTCCCTCCCATGAATAGCAGCTCTGGCCTGAACGGCTCTTACCAAGGCCTGAGAACCCCGTGGACTAACGCCGAGCACCAAATCATTATGCTGTCTGGTAGATTCGCTTATATTGACAATATATCGTAATAAATCTTCATGAATATGAACAACCTTATAAGATTCCTGCATATCTACAATCTGCTCAAGAGTCACTACAGGTTGGACAGCCCTTGCAGTATCTCCCTGAACAGTCGTTCGCCGTAGAATTTCCACCCCTTCTTCTGTCGAAGGATATCCAAGCTTCATCCTCATCATAAAGCGGTCCATTTGGGCTTCTGGCAGTGGAAATGTACCTTGATTATCGATAGGATTCTGAGTAGCAAGTACTATAAAGGGTCTCTCTAGTTGATGAGTCTTTCCATCTACACTTATTTGACGTTCCTCCATGCATTCAAGTAGACTTGATTGAGTTCTGGGGGTCGCCCGATTAATCTCATCAGCCAACACGAAGTTGGCAAATAATGGCCCTGGGCGAAAGTTAAACTCACCTTCTTTTTGATTATAGAAATGTATCCCTGTTAGATCTGTTGGCAGTAAGTCTGGCGTAAATTGGATACGCTGAAAGCTACAAGCCATAGATGCCGATAGCGTTTTCGCTAATCGTGTTTTTCCCGTACCTGGCACATCTTCCAAAAGTACATGACCCGATGCAATAAGCGCTGTTAACAGTAACTCAATCTCGTTTTCTTTACCTACAATAACACGGCTAACGTTGTTCTTGAGTTCTTTAGTTATTGCTTGAATTTGCTGTATCTCCATCTTCGCATCTCCCTAGGTAACCGTTTACAAGCTCCGGATACTTGTTTAGCCACTTATCTAAAATTAGGATTATTATACCATTCGGGAGACACTATTTCATCTACATTAATGATAGAGAACAACGTGATACTCTCATAAATTACTAAGAATATCACTGCTTTTGATCCCATTTACTAAACCTTTGGTAGAGAGATGACGAACTTCGTACCTTCCCCTACACTACTATCTACAGAAATAGTTCCACCGTGATTCTTAATAATTCGATAACTCACAGAGAGACCAAGTCCTGTACCACTAAGCTTTGTTGTGAAAAAAGGATCAAACAGCCGAGTCAGTGTATTATGATCCATTCCCTTACCATTGTCAGAAATATGAATATCAACGTTATTTCGTTCCTCCTTCACCTCTAACTTAATGATGCCGACGTGATAATGACCTACATCACCTATAGCATCAAGAGCATTCTTGATAATATTGAGTATAACCTGCTTAATCTGCTTCACATCAACCAGAATATTCAAGGATTGTTGTCCCTCATCAAGAACGATCTGACAGCCCTTTAAGAGAGCTTCACTTTCTGTTAACAAGACTACTTCTTTTAGCAGGGGGATGACAGGAACGGTAATGGTCTGCGGGGCAGATGGTTTAGAAGAGTTCAAAAATTCGCATATAATGTCATTGGCTCGATCAATTTCCATTAGAATAATTCGTGTATATTCATCCTTACCCAAATGGAGTAGATGTGGGCGAAGTAACTGAATAAATCCTCGAATAGCTGTAAGCGGATTACGAATTTCATGAGCAATAGATGCTGAAATCTTACCTAACATAGCTAATTTATCATTCTGATATGCGGTCTGTTCAATTTGCTTATGTTCGGAAACATCCTTGGCACTAAGTAAAAAATCACCGTCCATTTGATCTTCATAAGTGACTGTTAATAACCAGTAACGTCCATTCTCATCACTTAATTCATGATGTCTTTTACGATAAAAAATAGTCTCTTTATATATACGTAGAATCTTCCGTTTATTAAAACGGCCCAACTGTGATTGTCGTAATATTTGCGTTAGACTACACCCCATAATGGAACTACGAGAAACGCCTAACAGCCTAGCCATTTGTACATTAATAAAGGTCAATATTCCATGTCGGTTAAAGAGAATAATTCCACTGTCAAGATGCTCCAATATATTCTCGTATTTATCTTTAACCAGTTGTGTCGATTGAAAAGTCTGAAGGGACCCTACCATTGTTTCTTGGATTTCACTCAACACGATGTTCCTCCCTTATCTGGAATTATGATTTATACTAAGTACTGTCACCTATGTCAGAATTGAATCATCTCTACTTTTATTTCCTAATTAATCATAGACATTCAGAATGAACATCGTCAATCAGAGAAACTGTCGAAAAAGAGGGAAACTCAAAAATAATCCATTTTTTACAAATAATAATAAAAAAAACCTCTGCAAAAGCAGAGGTTTTTAATGTCACTTTATTGAGATCTGGCGAAAATTATGCTTTATGCTGTAAACGTAACCTTCTCTGGCTCATCACAGCTAGTCTTTGTTTAAGCTCTCTTTCCCACTTTTCATCCTCGATCTGCTTAGCAACTGAGAGTAAATCCAGCGCCATATCAATCTGATTCTGAACAATACTATTAGGGTCCTCGGTTTCGCAATTGACCACATTTTCGAAGATTGCCTCTTCATCCTCCATGACATAGTCTTGGAAGTCCACTTCGAATGCTCCATCTCCATGGGCATATTCTGCCAGAATTTCGTATTCGTTCTCCACTTTATAATGAACCTCTACCCGGTGACAGACCGGACAAAAAAGCAGGGGAACATTATGGACTTGAGTGCGGTAATGCTTTAACGTTCCTTTCGTACCAACCATACTCGCTCCACAGCAAAAACTCATTGTAGTTCACCCTCCTCTGATATCCACCGTTATTCCTAATTTAAAATATTCGCTATAGAAGCAGACAATTCCTTTTTTCTTATTACAATGTATGTTATATATCAACCGAATTTGTCCGACTTTAAACTATTTTTATGAAGTAGATGAAAAACCCCCCTCAACCAGCATTATTAGCAGGCAAGGGGGATAATATTACACTCGAAGTTCTGTAAATTAATGAAATAAAGACAAGCTAGAAATTATAGGTTCTTGTCGCCTGGTTTCCAGTTCATTGCACATAGTCCGCCTGATTGTAGAGCTTGAAGAACACGAATTGTTTCTTCTACACTACGACCCACATCGTTATGATTAACAACTTGATATTTCAATTCACCTTCTGGATCGATAATGAATAGACCACGAAGTGCAATACCTTCTTCTTCGATAAGAATACCGTAATCACTAGCTACCTTCTTCGTAATATCTGAAGCTAATGGGAAATTAATGTTACCTAGTCCATTATAATCTCTAGGAGTAGTTAACCATGCTTTGTGACTGTGGATAGAATCTGTGCTTGCACCCAATACTTCTGCATCTAGTGCTTTAAATTGATCATAAGCATCACTTAGTGCTGTAATTTCAGTCGGGCATACAAATGTGAAATCCAATGGATAAAAGAAAAGTACTAACCATTTCCCTTTATAATCGGACAAACTTGCTTTACCGAAATCTTTACCATCACCAGTAACTGTCTCCATTGTGAAGTCTGGAGCTTGTCTACCTACTAAACGTTCTACCATGCTAAATTCCTCCTTTGAAATATGTAAGAAAAACCCAAAGTTTCTCTTGTTTGGTATGTTAAGAATCACATGTGGATTCTACATTTCAAATGGTATCACCCAGTGAAATCAAAGTCAAGATTATATCTATTACTTTTTTATAATAATTATAATCAAGCTATTTTTTCATGGCAGCAACGATTAGATCGCCCATTCGCCCTGTTCCGATGGCTTTGCTCTTATCCACTGCAATATCGCTTGTCCGATGGCCTGCATTCAGTACATCAGATACAGCTGCTTCAATCGAATCTGCTGCATCACTATATCCAAAGGTTAAACGGAACATAAGCGCAACTGACAATATTGTCGCGATTGGATTGGCTAATTCTTGACCTGCGATATCAGGTGCAGAACCATGTACCGGCTCGTATAATCCATAACTACCTTCACCCATGGAAGCCGATGATAACATTCCAATAGAACCTGTTAGCATAGCTGCTTCATCACTTAGAATATCACCGAACATGTTCTCAGTTACGATAACATCAAAACTTGCTGGACGACGTAATAACTGCATAGCACAGTTATCGACAAGAATGTGCTCTAGCTCAACATCCGGATATTCCGGTGCAACACGGTTTACAACTTCGCGCCATAGACGAGAGGTTTCAAGAACGTTTGCTTTATCTACGGATGCTAACTTCTTACGACGTTTTTGTGCGATTTCAAAAGCTTGGCGAACGATACGCTCTACTTCCATAACATTGTATGCGCATGTATCTACTGCTTCTTCTCCATGTTCACCTTGACGTCTGAATTTCTCACCGAAGTAAATACCGCCTGTCAATTCACGTACGACCATCAGATCTGTACCTTCAAGAACTTCTGGTTTCAATGTAGAAGCATCCTTCAAACAATCAAATACGACAGCTGGACGAAGGTTAGAGAACAGTCCAAGTTCTTTACGAATACCAAGCAATCCTGTCTCTGGGCGAAGCTCTTTAGAGTTGTTGTCCCATTTAGGTCCACCAACAGCACCTAAAAGAACTGCATCAGCCTTTTTACAAATATCAAGTGTATCTTGCGGCAATGGTGTTCCTCTCTCATCAATCGCAATCCCACCGAATAGTGCATGCTCTGTTTCAAACGAATATCCGAATAATTCCTCTGTGCGTTTCAATACTTTCTCTGCTTCTGCAACAACCTCTGGCCCAATGCCGTCTCCTGAAATGACTGCTATCTTCTTAACTTCTGACATCATCATCGCTCCTTCTCTATTTAACTACACGAATTGAATTCTCCTCTTATTGTTGTAACATACTTACAATGTATTAACAAAGATATAGAATCTATGAGATTGATAGTTTATGCCTATAAGAGTAAGATATTAATCTTGATGAATCCGTATGAAGGCTTAGATGATATATTCCCAGAACCAGATGGAGCTGTCTCCCAAGGCCTACGCTTGGTAATATGTCATTAACAAATAAGGCAGGCCCTATACATGAGCTAATCATGTTAGGCCTGCCTTATTATTTAGATCATGATAAGTAAATTACAATGTGTTACGCTTCTCAACCAATTTATTAACAGCGTCCACATAAGCACGTGCGCTAGCCTCCAAAATATCAGTGCTTAATCCACGTCCCTGTGCTGCAATATCATTCTGAGCTAGAATAACGTGTACTTCACCTAGTGCATCTTTACCTTGTGAAACTGACTTAATTGAATAATCCTCAAGTCTCACTTCTTCTTGGGTAGCTTTATCAATAGCATTGTAGATAGCATCTACCGATCCATTTCCTTCGGCTTCCTCAACAATGACTTGATTCTCTTCTTTTAAGATCTGTACTTTAGCTGTGGGTACAGATTCATTACCATAAGTAACATAAATTGTCTCCAGCTTAAATACTTCCGGTGTATCAATCAGTCTCTCTTCCAATAGAGCAAGAAGATCATCATCCGTTACTTCCTTTTTCTTATCAGCAAGTTCTTTGAACTTAACAAAAGCACTATTCAATTGCTGATCTTCTAGCTTATAACCGAGCTCTTCTAATTTCTCACGGAATGCATGCCGTCCCGAATGCTTACCAAGGACAAGTTTACTTTCCTTAAGACCAATGGATTCAGGTGTCATAATCTCATATGTTGTCTTTTCCTTCAGCATTCCATCCTGATGAATACCCGATTCATGGGCGAATGCATTAGCGCCGACAATAGCTTTGTTACCTGGAACAACCATCCCTGTTAGCTTACTAACAAGTCTACTTGTGCGGGCAATTTCAGACAACTTCAAGGATGTCGTTGCATTGAAGAATTCCTGACGAGTTGCTAAAGCCATAGCTACTTCTTCAATTGCAGTATTTCCTGCTCGCTCACCAATACCATTAATCGTGCCTTCAATCTGATCTGCCCCATTCTGGATGGCTGCAAGCGTATTCGCAGTTGCCATTCCTAAGTCATTATGGCAATGAGCACTTAGCTGTATCTTCTCAACGTCAGGTACATTTTCCTTAACATATTTGAAGATAGCACCATACTCGGCTGGATTCAAATATCCGACTGTATCCGGAATGTTAACGACAGAAGCGCCTTCCCTTATAGCCATTCCTACCATTTGGGCCACAAAATCAAGCTCTGTGCGTCCTGCATCCTCCAGTGAAAACTCCACTTTAGAGAAATATTTCTTCGCATAACGAATCGAAGATTGTGCAGTCTCAAGTACCTGATTCTTATCCATACGTAACTTATGTTTGCGATGAATTGGAGAAGTCGCCAGAAAGATGTGAATACATGGATCTTGGGCTCCTTGCAATGCTTCGCGAACAGCCTCAATATCTTGTTCACGAGAACGTGAGAGACCAATGACAGTCACATCCTTGACGGCCTTTGCTACAGCATTAACCGCTGCTAAATCGCCAGGCGAAGCCGCCGGAAAACCTGCTTCCATCCGGTCAATGCCTAGTTTTTCAAGTTGGTATGCAATCTCTACCTTTTCACGGGTATTTAAGTTCACGCCCGGAGATTGTTCTCCATCTCTCAGCGTAGTGTCAAAAACATAAATTTTGCGCACTACCGGCACCTCCTACAAATAATAATATGTCCATAGAAACTTCCAATGCGGCTCACGCATGTGCACGGCCGCATTGGATAAAGGTTATACTGCTTTAGCCCTCCGCCGCCTTAAAGTAAAGGCTTGACAAAAAGAAGGTAGCATGTTGAGGATTCTAGATAATATTAAATAATTTCAGCAAATATTATTTTTTATCAATCCAATGCATCATTTCACGTAGTTGTGCTCCCACAATTTCGATAGGATGATTAGCTTCATTACGACGAGTCGCTGTCATGAAGGCATTGTTAGATTGATTCTCAAGAATAAAGTCACGTGCGAATTTACCTTGTTGAATATCAGTCAATACAGCTTTCATTGCTTTCTTCGTTTCATCTGTAACTACACGTGGACCTGTAACATAGTCACCATACTCTGCCGTGTTAGAGATGGAATCACGCATGTTAGCCATACCGCCTTCATAAATCATGTCAACGATAAGTTTCATTTCATGCAAACATTCAAAGTATGCCATTTCTGGTGCATATCCTGCTTCTGTCAATGTTTCAAAACCTGCTTTAATTAGAGCTGTTACACCACCACATAGTACAGCTTGCTCACCGAACAAATCTGTTTCTGTTTCTTCACTGAATGAAGTTTCAATAACACCTGCGCGTGTACAACCGATTCCTTTAGCATATGCAAGACCGATTTCTTTAGCATTACCTGTTGCATCTTGTTCAATTGCGATCAATCCAGGAACCCCAAAACCTTCTACATACGTACGACGAACCATGTGTCCTGGTGATTTAGGAGCGATTAATAGTACGTCTGTACCCTTAGGTGCTGTGATTTGCCCGAAATGGATATTGAAGCCGTGAGAGAACATCAATGCTGCGCCTTCTTTAAGATTCGGTTCAATATCATTGCGGTATACAGATGCTTGAGTTTCATCTGGCATAAGGATTTGTACCACATCTGCACGACGAGTTGCTTCAGCTACTGAAAGAACTTCAAAACCATCATTTTTAGCTTTTTCGAATGATTTACCTTCACGTAGACCAATAACAACACTCAATCCACTATCACGTAAGTTTTGTGCTTGTGCATGACCTTGGCTACCGTAACCGATAACGGCCACTGTTTTTCCTTTCAATACGCTAAGCTCTGCATCTTTTTCATAATAAGTTGTAACTGCCATTTTGTAATTCCTCCTTTAATTTTTAAAAAAACCCTTCATAAAGAGCGGGTGTTTCAAAGGTCCATGAACTTCTTGCTTATGAACCTCTCAAGCCCCCGCTCTTTAAGCGGGAATTATACATTTATTTCAAATACGTTTACACATTACCACGAATCATAGCAGTAACCCCGGTGCGTGACAACTCACGAATACCGTATGGCTTCAACAATTCAATCATCGCGTCAATTTTAATCGTATCTCCAACCACTTGTACTATCATACTGTCACTACCAATGTCCACTACGGATGCACGGAACGTTTCAACTACACCCATAATTTCTGGTCGTTCTGATGTTTCTGATTTCACCTTGATCAAGGCTAACTCACGAGCTACCATCGGTTTATAACCTAGATTAATAACCTTAATAACGTCAATTAACTTGTAGAGCTGTTTCTCAATCTGTTCTAGTGTCATATCGTCACCAATCGTGACAATGACCATACGTGAGAGTCCAACTTCCTCGGATTGACCGACTGTGATACTTTCAATATTGAATCCTCTACGTCCAAATAATCCCGAAACACGTTGCAACACACCTGGTTGGTCATTTACAAGGACAACAATCGTATGTCTTATACTCATACTGATTCATCTCCCAACAACATTTGATCAATAGTCGAGCCCTGCGTAACCATTGGATAGACATTCTCGTACTTTTCAACTATGAATTCCACCACAACCGGCCCCGGGGTATCAAGAGCTTCCTGCCATACCTTGCGTGCTTCTTCTTTATTACTTGCTCGAAGTCCCTTCACGCCGTATGCTTCAGCCAGTTTTACGAAATCTGGGCTTCCAGCAAGATCGATGTGACTGTAACGAGTATCATAAATAAGCTCTTGCCATTGGCGTACCATTCCTAGCACTTGATTATTAATAATCACGACTTTAACAGGTATATTGTTAATCGCACATATGGCTAATTCCTGAGAACACATTTGAATGCCTCCATCTCCATTAATAGAGATAACCAGACGTTCTGGCTCTGCCATCTGAGCACCTATAGCGGATGGAAGACCAAAGCCCATTGTTCCAAGTCCACCTGATGTAATCCATGACCGTGGGTTATTGAACTTATAGTATTGCGCCGCCCACATTTGATGTTGTCCAACATCCGTTGTAACGATCGCTTCACCCTTCGTTGTTTCGTTCAGCATTTCAATAACCCACTGCGGTTTCAATACTTCTTCAGAATCTTTATATCTAAAAGGTTGCTCCTGCTTCCATTGTTTAACTTGCGCTCTCCAAGCATCTGCTTTATCTGTACGCTTCACATCACCATTGATCATCTCTAGCACCGTCTTCGCATCACCCACGATGGGAATGTCTGTCGGTACATTTTTGCCTATTTCAGCAGGATCAATGTCAATATGGACAATTTTGGCTAACGGTGCAAACCCATTCAGTTTCCCTGTCACACGGTCATCGAAGCGAGCTCCGATATTGATCAACAAGTCACATTGCTGTATCGCATGATTCGAACCATAAGTTCCATGCATTCCCGGCATTCCTGTCCACAACTCATGTCCACTTGGAAATGCTCCAAGTCCCAGTAGTGTAGTCGTAATTGGAATCTCCGTTTTGGTTACGAACTCGTGAAGAGCTTCATGGGCTCCTGAGTATATAACGCCGCCACCTGCAAGAATGAATGGGCGCTCAGCTTGTTCAATAGCTGCGACTAGCTTATCCAACTGTAATTTATTAGGCACGGTTCGCGGGTTATATCCACGAAGGTTAACGGATTCACCTGGTTGGAACAACGTTTTAGCTGCAGATACATCTTTAGGGATATCGATTAGGACTGGTCCTTTACGACCCGTTGATGCGATATGAAAAGCTTCATGGATGACTCTTGGTAAATCCTCAACATCTCTTACCAAGTAACTATGTTTCGTGATTGGCATTGTAATACCTGTAATATCAGCCTCTTGGAATGCATCTGTCCCAATTAGGGTCGTTGCAACGTTACCTGTAATAACTACCATGGGTACGGAGTCCATATATGCAGTAGCAATACCAGTAACTAAATTCGTTGCCCCAGGTCCAGAAGTAGCAATACATACTCCAACTTTCCCACTTGCTCGTGCATATCCATCCGCAGCATGGATGGCCCCTTGCTCATGTCGTGTCAATACGTGTTTGAAATCATCGAATCCATACATCGCATCATAAATGTAAAGTACGGCACCACCAGGGTAACCAAAAACACATTCAACACCCTCCAATAGAAGGCTGCGTAGCAATATTTCCGAGCCACTAATGACTTCCGGCTTCATCCATTTCTCACGTAATTGTTCTGTCGACTGTTTTGTAGGAATTTGCTCACTCATTAGTCATCCCCCTCTCAAAATTACATCAATGTAACATGAATCTAAAACAAAAAACCTTCCATCCTTCACAACAGACTTGTATCTCTGTGTGAGGGACGAAAGGTTGTCTCTTCCGTGGTACCACCCATGTTTGCTCTGCATTTCGCAACACAAAGCCTTATCAGGTATAACTTCTTATACCTATAGCCTGTAACGGGGACCATTCGATTCTCCCTAATAAGCAAGATTGCTTTTCAGGAGAACAGCTCCGAGGTGAGCTCGTATAAAAGGGATTCTGGTGGAGGTTTCAGCAAATCCTCTCACTCTCTGAACAAAAGAGCCCTTATAACTTCGTCCTCTTCATTGCCGATGCATATATATTCGTTAAAATGTTACAAACATTATATGATCCATCGACCACTATAGTCAATACCCTTATTTTTTATTAAAAAAATGAATCTCTAACATGACTCTTTCATATCCAAATATGAGCACACCGTTTGCTTTTTCAAACATATGATGGATTGAATTTATCTAAAGGTTTAAGAAGGGAGGAACAACGGAATGATCCGCTATCGAAGACCTAAACAGGATGATGCTGTCATTATGCATTTAATTGAAACAGAGCTTGTCCCTCTATCAAGTATGACTCCCAAACAGCTCGATGAAATCAATAAAGGAATGCCCAAAAGATTGAGTCAAGGGGTCACTTTAGTCGCTTCCTCTTGTTATGAGGGAGATGCTCTAGGTTTCGTCCACTTCATGTTACATGGCGATTTATTATATATTGATATGTTGGCCGTTGCACCCGCCGCGAAGCGTAAACGTTGGGGAAATGTACTTATGGTTCAAGCAGAATGCTTTGCGAAATCCCGCGGATGCAAACGATCCAAACTAATGGTGGATACAGTGAATTCAAGCGGTCTCGCCTTTTATTCTAAGTTAGGCTATTCTACAATCCGCTTACACGATAGTAGTCAATCATATGAACTCGAAAAAATTCTTTGATATTTAAATCTAGAAGAAAAATGGATTGTATCCTACGTTACCATACCCACCAGCGTATCCATATCCTGGTCCTGCATAAGGAGCACCATATCCGTGTCCTGCATAAGGAGCACCATATCCGTGCCCAGCATAAGGAGCCGTACCGATCGCTAATAAATCGAATAAGACTAACGGGATGATCGCCTTAGTCTGCACTTTTTTTCCAGATTTTCTTTGCAAGATAAGGCGATTTCCTGAAATACGCACCAGTTTACCTGTAACTATGCTACCATTTTTTCGTGTTGCCACAATATTTTTCCCTATCAGTTTCTGCACTTCTGCCTTACTCACATGACTTTTCATGTAAACCCTCCTCTCATCCGTTTCATCACAGTCTATTCCAGTAAATCATAAATCGTTTGTTCCATAGCCCTTAAATAAACTAAACTAACACAAATATAATCTAAGGATTCAGACCAAACATTCACATATAAAAAAAAGCCACATTCCCAAATAGGAATGCAGCTTGAAAGCTATAAATATATTTATCGTTTGCCCGGATCGTAAGGTTCACCTAATGCAGATGGAGCAGAGGATCTTCCTACTGCAGCTACAAGTACAATAATTGTTAACACATACGGTAGCATATAGATAAATTCTTGTGGAACATTTTGCGACCAATCGAACAGACGCACATAGTTACCGATCGCTTGAGAGAATCCAAAGAATACAGCCGCACCAAAAGCACCCAATGGATTCCACTTCCCAAAAATTACTGCAGCTATGGCAATAAATCCTTGGCCTGAAATCGTGTTATGAGTAAAGACACTCGTCGTTGTTAACGTTACTGTAGCTCCACCTAGAGCAGCTAATGCACCACTCATCATAACGCCAATATAGCGCATCCGGTTTACCTTAACACCTACAGTATCTGCAGCACTCGGGTGCTCACCTACTGCGCGTAAACGCATACCGAATGGGGTTTTGAACAGTACGTAATAAGAAATAATAACAACGGCAACCGCAATATAGGTTGTTGGATAATGGTGAAAGAAAATCTCACCAATTAAAGGTATTTCAGACAAACCGAAGAAATCGGATTTAATAAATACTTCTGTCAGTCGAGTCGTTTCTCCCTCACCATTGAACAGAAGTCTAACCATATAGAGTGTACTCCCTGCAGCCAGAAAGTTAATGACTACCCCACTAACTACTTGATCAGCTTTAAATGTTATAGACGCTACTGCATGGATTAGGGATGCAATAATCCCTAGCACTATAGCTGCTAATAGACCGATATATGGAGACGCAGCACCCATTCCAGCACCTTCAGCATAAAAAGTTGCTACCGCAGCGGCAAAAGCTCCAAAGGTCATTAATCCCTCGATACCGATATTAACAACACCGGAACGTTCCGAGAAAACTCCTCCCATAGACGCAAAGATAAGCGCAGTCGAAAAAACGAGTGCCGTGTTGATCAATTGGCCGAGCGTTGTTATCCAATCCATTTACAACACCTTCTCTTTCTTGCGTTTGAGATAAATAGGTTTAAGCACCCACCGTACAATTCCTTGTGCTGCAATAAAGAAAATGATGGAACCTATAACAATTCGGATAAGCTCAGGAGGAACTCCAGCACCGAAACTCATGCCATCTGAACCGTAGGTCAACGTTCCAAACAAACCAGCACCGAGCAATATACCGAAGGGGTGGCTCATCCCAATTAGAGATACCGCTATTCCGTCAAACCCTACTCCTGGACTACCTGACATGATGGTTTGATAATGGAAGACACCCAAGACTTGAAAGGCACCGCCAAGACCTGCAAACACACCACTAACAAACATAGCTTTGACAATATTGCGACTTACATTCATGCCTGCATATTCTGCAGCATTCGGATTCTGTCCAACCGCCCTAAGCTCAAAACCCTGTTTACTCTTCCACAAATACACATAAAAGAAAACGGCAGCTAATATCGCAATTCCTGTTCCTAAGTGCATACGTGCATCACTAAACATGACAGACAGCCAGTCCATAGATATAGATGCTGTAGGTTGTATCTCCATTGATCTTTGTTGACCTTTTAGAAGCATGAAATTATTAACCATATAGTTCCCTAAGTAAAGCGCTGTCCAGTTCAACATAATACAGACAATAACCTCATTCACACCACGCTTGGCTTTTAGATACCCAGCAATACCCGCCCACAATCCTCCACATATACCACCTACAATAATAGCAAGTGGGGCATGAATTAGGGTTGGAAGCCCCGTAACTTTGATACCAATAAAAGAAGCAGCTGTCATTCCTACTATGTACTGACCTTCTGCACCAATATTGAATAGGCCAGCACGAGCAGCAAAACCAACAGCAAGACCCGTCATAATAAGCGGGGTGATCTCACGAATGGTTTCTCCAAAATCATAGCTACTTCCAAAAACGGATGTTAGCAATGAACTATAAGCTACGATCGGGTCATAACCACCTAATAGCATAATTAGAGCTCCGACAATAAGACCGAATATAACAGCAACTATAGGAATAATCAGGCTATCTAGGGTGAAAATTTTGAGTATTTTATTCATGTCCCTTACCTCCTGACGTCGTGCTACCAGACATCATTAAGCCTAGTTGCTGATCATTGGTCTCTTCCGGCAATACTTCACCGACAATTCGCCCTTCATAGATGACTAATATTCGATCCGATACATTCATAATCTCATCTAGTTCAAAAGATATAAGCAGTACGGCTTTACCTTGATCACGTTGAGCTATGAGCTGTTGCTGTACAAATTCAATAGCACCTACGTCCAAGCCACGCGTAGGTTGAGCCGCAATAAGCAATTCCGGATTTTTATCTATTTCCCGGGCTATAATCGCCTTTTGTTGATTTCCTCCAGATAAGGACCTAGCTTTCGTCTCTGTACTCGGTGTTCTTACATCAAATTGTTTAATTAATCGTTCAGCTTGCTCAGTAATCGCTTGCTGATTTAGGAAACCGTGCTTATTGTAAGGAGCCTTATAATACGTCTCTAGCACCATATTGTCACCTACAGAGAAATCAAGAACTAGTCCATGCTTATGTCGATCCTCAGGAATATGAGAGACACCACTTTCTGTAATCTGACGAGGCTTCCCATTCGTAATTTCAGTACCCATCATCATAATTGTTCCACTATCCACTTTTTTGAGTCCTGTTAAAGCTTCAATGAGCTCGCTTTGACCGTTGCCATCAACACCAGCGAGACCTAATATTTCTCCAGCCTTTACTTCCATAGTAAGACCATTTAGAACAGAAATATTATCTTTATTCTTCATCTTTAAATCCTTAACTGTAAGAACAGGTGCACCCGGAGACGCCGACTTCTTATCAACCTTGAATGAAACACTACGACCGACCATTAATTCGGCTAGTATATTAGGATTCGTATCCGCAGTCTTTACTGAATCGATTACCTTACCACGTCGGATAATGGTCACTGTATCAGAGATTTGCATAATTTCTTTCAACTTATGAGTGATCAGAATAATTGATTTCCCTTCATCTACCAAACGTCTCATAATAATCATTAGTTCGGTGATTTCTTGGGGTGTTAATACAGCAGTAGGTTCGTCAAAAATAAGAATATCCGCTCCACGATAAAGCGTCTTCAATATTTCTACACGTTGTTGCATTCCTACTGAAATATCCTGAATCTTCGCATTCGGGTTTACTTTTAGCCCGTATTGATCAGAGAGCTTTTTAATCTTAGCTACCGCTGTTTTGTAATCAACATGAACACCAAGCTTCTTCGGCTCTTTCCCAAGAATAATATTCTCAGTGACTGTAAAGGGTTGGACTAGCTTGAAATGCTGATGCACCATCCCAATTCCTATAGCAATTGCCTTATTGGGGCTATCAATGACTACAGTTTCACCATTTAATTCAATACTTCCTTCATCAGGCTGGTACAGTCCAAATAAAATATTCATTAAAGTGGATTTTCCCGCGCCATTCTCTCCTAGGAGTGCATGTATCTCTCCCTTATGCAATTTTAAGCTAATGGAGTCGTTGGCGACGATGCCAGGAAAACGTTTCGTAATTTGCTTCAACTCAACGACAGGGATTGCTGCATCCATAAGATCACCCTTATTCCTTATTTTCATTTACAAGCTAACATGTAAGAACAAGGCCAGTCATAACAACCAGCCTTGTTCTATAACACTATTATAAATCTATTGGAGAGGTGCATTCAACGATTTATTTAATGACTATTCTTGAGGTACTGTGATCTCACCGCTAATAATTTTAGCTTTGTAATCTTCTACTTTAGCTAGAACATCAGCCGGAACATTCTTAGTAGATGTATCTGCAATACCTACTGCATTATCTTTAAGAGAAAGTGTTACAAGACCACCCTTGAATGTACCATCAATAACTTCTTGAGATACTTTTTTCACTGCTTCGTCTACGCGTTTAACCATGGATGTCAATGTAACTTCATCACCAAATTCTATTGATTGGTCTTTATCTACACCGATAACCCATACCTTTTGTCCTGCTTTAACACGTGCAGTAGCTTCATTAAATACGCCAGTACCTGTTGCACCAGCAGCATGGAAAATAATATCTACACCATCATTGTACATTGTTGCAGCTGCTGCTTTACCTTGGTCAGGCTTATCAAAAGCACCTGTGTAGTTAATAGTTACTTTAGCATCTGGATTAGCAGCTTTTACACCAGCTTCGAAACCTGCTGCAAATCGAGTAATAACCGGAATCTTAGATCCACCAACGAAACCAATTTTGTTGGTTTTAGTCATAGAAGCCGCCACAACACCTACCAGAAAAGATCCTTCCTGTTCAGCAAAAGTAACCGATTGCACGTTAGGTGAATCAACAACACCATCAACAATCGCAAATTTAGCATCCGGATTCTTATCAGCTACTACTTTCACTGCATCACCAAGATCAAATCCAATTCCCCAAGTAAGAGCGTATCCATCCTTAACAAACTTGTTAAGATTAGGGATGTAATTATCAGGTGATTTACTTTGTAAATATTGTACATCTGCTCCACCAGCTGCCTTCAAAGCTTGAAGAGCTTCCCAAGCAGATTCGTTAAACGACTTGTCATTAACTCCGCCTACGTCAGTTACCATTCCTACTTTGGCAACTGTTTTAGTCTCGCCAGTTGTTGTGCCGCCTTCTGTTGCTTTTTCTTCATTTTTACCACATCCAGCAAGTACTACAGACAATGCCAATACCATTACCAGTGACAAATTAAATAACTTCTTCATACATTTTTCCCCCTTAAGAGTTGAGTCTCTAGTATACCCTATTTCCTTAACAACATGAAAATTATACAATCTATACTATATAAAATCTAGTCCCAACGTAATTTAATGTTACATATTTCCAACATTTGTTTTTTTGTAAGCGCTTAAGATCTTTTAATATCACTTAAAATGTTACTTATATGTAACAAAAAATGACATATAAGTATATTTTGGATCACTATTTCATTCTTCTCAGTAAAAAAACCGCCGATTATGGCGGTTTCTAAAGTTAATAACAATTACGCGTTAATCTTCTCTTTAGCTGCAGTAGCAATAGAGTTGAAAGCAGGAAGATCATGAACTGCTAAATCAGCAAGCATTTTACGGTTAATATCAATACCTGCTAATTTCAAACCATGCATCAATTTGCTATAAGACAAGCCGTTCAAACGAGCAGCCGCATTGATACGAACAATCCACAATCTGCGGAAGTTACGTTTGTTCTGACGACGGTCACGGTATGCATATACCAATGATTTCATCACTTGTTCATTTGCTGTTTTAAAAATACGGTGTTTCGATCCAAAATAACCTTTAGCGAGTTTCAATACTTTCTTATGTCTACGACGAACTACAAATCCGCCCTTTACTCTTGCCATATTCGTAAACCTCCCAATAAGTGTTGTTAATTATTTCAAGTTAGACAAACCTTGTTTCAAACGTTTTACATCTCCTGGAGCCATGACTGGGTTTGTGCCAAGCACACGTTTTTGACGTTTGGATTTATGAGACAAAAGATGGTTTTTGAAAGCTTTATAACGCATTACTTTACCAGTTCCGGTAATTTTGAAGCGGCCTTTAAGGCTGCTATGTGTTTTCATTTTAGGCATTATATTTCCTCCTCGGGATTATTGGGGCTTAGAAGCCAAAATCATAATCATGCTGCGACCTTCGAGCTTAGGAAAACGCTCAACTACGGAATAATCAGCAACTTCTTCTCTCACACGTTCCAGAATTTTCTGGCCAATGCTCGCGTGCGCAATTTCACGACCACGAAATCTTACAGAGCATTTCACTTTGTCGCCTTCTTTTAAGAATTTGACAACATTGCGAAGCTTTGTCTGATAATCATGTTCATCGATGTTGGCTCTAAACCATACTTCTTTGATATCCACAACTTTCTGGTTCTTACGAGCTTCTTTTTCTTTCTTCTGTTGTTCATAGCGGAACTTACCGTAATCCATGATGCGGCACACCGGTGGTTTTGCCTGAGGCGCCATATTCACCAAATCGAGATTAAGATCCGTTGCCATCTGCAGTGCTTCACGTATCGGTGTAATACCGATTTGTTCTCCTTCTGCGCCTACCAACCGGACCTCTTTGGCCCGAATTTCGTCATTGATCATATGTTCCTTACTGATAACCGTCCACCTCCAGATTCTTCATCTTAATATTTAATATTTATTGTGTAAACAAAATAAAGGGATGCTGGTTCAATCTACCAGCATCCCATATTGATCAATAGTTCATGAAATATTACATTCATAAATCATCGGATCAAATACCAGCCGATATGAATCGGTCAGGTGAGAAGCTGGTGCTTCTGCTTGAATCCAAATATTCTTCTAAATCGTACTGAAATAATATATCACACTGCATGTTGAGTGTCAAACTATTTCAGTTAATTTTTTAACCTTGTTTGCTTTGAACAACTTCTTCCAATCTTACCACACGTGTGTGCTCTGTATGACTCCATTGTTTGTTGTTCTGTGTGAAGAAAGCGTAGAAAGTAATTGGATACCATGAAATCAAATAAATAGGGAACAATATTAGATAAGCATACACTTTCTTGAAGGTAACCTTCTCTAGAGCCATGGCAGCCATGAACGTAAGAACACTAGCTCCCACTGCAACAAAACTTAAGCCCAATGGTAAATATCCATAAATGTTAGCAATGTTAGGTCCATTAAACACAGCTGCGTCTATACCCATAATGGCTGTCATGAGAAATGTTAGCAAGACAATGTATACATTGACGCTATACAGCGCTAAGTCAAACTTAACGAGGTTTCGTTCTTTAATACTTTGCCATAACAAAGGAAAAAAGTAACGCCGTGCAACCGTGAAGTGACCTTGCATCCAGCGAAGCCGTTGTCTAGAAGAAGCTTTAAAAGTTAAAGGCTTCTCATCAAATACTTTGGCATCGTAATTGAATTTCGGATAAATTCCTTTTTGAACACTTCGCATTGTAAATTCAAGATCTTCTACAAGACTTGTTGCTCCCCATCCTATTTCTTTCAACATCTTCGTCTCAAAGCACATTCCTGTGCCCCCTAAGAAATTGGCCATATTCACATTATGACGCGAAAGCTGCCATAATCGGTTAATATACCAATAGGAAATACCATAAGCTGCTGTAATCCATGAATCCTCAGGATTCTTCGTATCAATATAACCCTGAATAACACGGGCTCCACCGCTCAGGTCATCATTCATCTCACTTAAGAAATTAGGTGCAGCTAAATTGTCAGCATCAAACATGACAACTGCATCATATTGACGAGGCATATTCCAAAGTTCCTTCAACATCCACTCAATCGCATAACCTTTACCCCGAAGATTGGTATTCGTACGGACGCATGCTTGTATACCATGTTCACGTACAATATTCGCAGTACCATCTGTGCAATTATCACAAATTACGAACACATCATATAATTCTTTCGGATAGTCTAAATTTTTCAAATTCTCCATTAGAGCCCCAACAACCTGCTCTTCATTATGCGCCGCGACCAATACGGCAAATGATTTGGTAGCAGGAAAATGTGCTTTCTTTTTCTTCCTGTACATACCAAATAGAGAGAATACGAATTGGTACACAGCAATCACGGCCAAGATGAGTTGGAGCGTGATAAATAAGGCGTCCATCATAATTCTCTATACCCCCTTTTTAACCCTTACACATCATTTTTCTATCTCTAGTTTTCTTTTTCTTACCTGCACTGTTTCTCTATATGACCCTTTTTATACATGTGCATTGAGATTGCCCTATTTGATTTTGTATGTTTTTTACGTTTTTGTCAAAATCCTTGTAGCACGATCTAAGCCAAAAAAGTCAATAATAATCGTGATCTACAGGTACTGTAAGCTTTCTGTCTCCTAATCGTGAGACCTAGTTCTTATTTTCATCATTTTGCTACCTTTTTATTTCTAAAGTCCCCCCTAATTTAAATTTACTATTCCTGATAGTAGTATCTATATAATACAAACGGAATAAACAATGAAAGTCGGATCTCACCTTTAATTTAAACTGAATTGTTTGCATTTGAATCATTGTACGTGTTAAATAGGGTGAAAGTCAAAAGTCCAGTATTTTCCCCCTTATTTGATTTAGTGTCTAAATTGAAAATAATTTCAAATATAACTATGATAAAATGAATGATGTGTGTAAAGATTAATTTAAGTACTGTAGCCAACGTGATCTTGATGCGTTCAGGCGATAGCGGAGGAATGGCATGAGACGTTTATTCTTGAGATTTCAATTATGGGACCGACAGTTATTTCAATGGATCAACGGACGGCTTCATAACCCCTTTCTTAATTTCTGGTTGTACCATCTCACCTTCATGGGTGGAGCATCCTTTACGATTAGTATTAGTCTACTGACCTGGATATTCTTACCCATTCCATGGAGTACAGCGGGCGCACAAGCAGCAGTGGCACTTGCAGTCAGTCACATTCCTGTAGCCATAGCCAAGAAAATATATCCGCGAGTCAGGCCTTACATCGCCTTACCGGATAGTAAAACATTTCGCAATCCTTTAAGTGATTATTCTTTTCCATCCGGTCATACTACAGCGGCTTTTGCCACTGCGCTTCCTTTCATGCTGTCATTTCCGAATTTGGCCCCACTTTTTTGTGGCCTGAGTGTACTGGTGGGATTCTCACGAATATACTTAGGATTACACTATCCTTCGGATGTTCTCGCAGGTGTCGCCATTGGGAGTTCTGTAGCATCAATGACTGTTGCAATATGGTCTTGAAGTCGATATGGTAAAATCATGAAAAACCTTGTAGGAATAGGTGAAAGAAAAGTGACCAAAAAAAGAGTTTTATTATTATCAGAAGGTTTTGGAGCAGGGCATACTCAAGCCGCCTATGCTCTCTCCAGCAGTTTACGCAAACTGTCACCGGATATTCAGACAAAAGTGCTTGAGCTCGGCAGCTTCTTAAATCCTAAAGTTGCTCCTTTAATTATTACAGCCTACAAAAAAACGATCATTTCGCAACCCCGTCTAGTTGGAATGATGTATAGATACCAATATAAGAAATCACTCAATAGGCTTACTACTTTAGCACTACATCGTATCTTTTATACTCATACCAAATATATTGTCAAACAACTGCGACCTGATATCATCGTCTGTACCCACCCCATCCCTAGTGCAGTCATTTCTCGATTGAAAAGACTCGGTATTAATGTGCCTTTGTGTACCGTTATTACTGACTACGACGCACACGGAACATGGATTAGTCCTGAAGTTGATCAGTTCCTAGTTTCCACATCTAACGTGAAGTATAAACTTATGAAACATGGTGTGCCTTTGTCGAAAATTCAGGTAACGGGCATCCCTGTTCACCCCAATTTTTGGGAACACCCAAGCAAGGAACATATTCGAGAAGAATTCAAGTTACTCGATATGCCTACTGTACTAGTGATGGCAGGAGGATGGGGAATCATTACTGATGACATCGTCAATAACACCTTGGTACGATGGGCGGATGACATCCAAATTATTTTTTGTCTGGGGAACAATGATAAGATCCGTACACAAATGGAAAATAACAGTCAATACAAACACCCTAATATCCATTTACTAGGGTTCACTCGTGAAGTTGATAAACTTATGGAAGTCTCCGATATGCTAATTACTAAACCCGGGGGTATGACTTGTTCAGAAGGATTAGCGAAAGGTATTCCCATGCTATTCCACCACCCTCTACCAGGACAGGAAGAGGAGAACTCTCAATACTTTACTGCACAGGGATATGGTGAACCTATCACTTCAATTGAAGTCATTATCAAGTGGATGAACAAACTTATTCATGAATATGATCAGATCCGCTCCCGCCGAAATGAATATCTAGATCAGATCGCTAAATACCATCCTATGCAAAGTGCGCAAAGCATTATTGATTTGCTTGAATTAAACAAGGTGCCCTCTTAATAGAAGAGGACACCTTGTTTTTGAGCTTAATAGATAAGTTAATCAGTCTCAGATTCATTCAGAGCAGGTTTGTTCTCGTTGAGACGATACTTTTGCATTTTCCCCTCATGATACCGTTGCAACGCAACCTCACCCACAATCACTTCACATCGATGGATCTGCATCCCTTTACCTACGAACTTGGATTCATATTCTGTCATGACATTCCATTCCTGAAGACCATCTCTATGAAGATTCAATGAGATGTTGTTCATCTGTAGACCATAATCAGCAAACGAATTTAATGAAAATTCAAATAACGTTTCTGAGTCTGTCTTAAGATGAATCTCACCATTCGTGTTCAAAAATAATACATATTTCTCTAAAAAACGTGGATGCGTCAGACGACGTCTTGCATGCTTACTTTTAGGCCAAGGGTCACTAAAGTTAAGATATACACGTTCGAGTTCACCTGGGGTGAATACTTCTTCAGCATATTCAACATTGGCTAAAGCCAATCGAAGATTAGGAGGAAGTTCTATTTGACGTTCAGACCAAGCAGCAATAGCTTTCTCGCTGGCACGGCGAACTAGTTCATCATACATATCGATTCCTATGAAATTAATATCTGGGTTATTGTAACTCATTCCACTAATAAATTGACCTTTACCCATTCCAAATTCAACATGAATAGGATTGTCATTCCCAAATAATGCGGCCCATTTCCCTTTATGCAATCGAGGGTCCAAAATAACAAGTTCCTTCTGTTCCTCCAGACTTTCCCGAATTCCTTTTCTTCCACGTAAACGCATGTCATTCCTCCACTTTCATTTCTATAAGGGAATCATTCCCGTAAGGTTGAGTAGTCACTATTGCAATATTGTGCCGAACTTATTGACAAATGTAAAGGGTATTATCATATATGTCCACAGAAAAAGGAATTCTACTCTCCCTTGTTAAGGAGATAACAGAATTCCTTTTTCAATTTATATTTGGAATTGGGGTCCAACAATTTGATTATTTACAGTCTCGTGAGTTGGACTGCTCGAATTCGAATGTCTTCTCAAAAGCAATGCGAATCTTACGACGGGCAGCAGCCTTCACTGCATGGTTTCCATTAAATCTTACACCCGTTAACGCAAGTGCTTCATCCGGTGTAAGTTGTACCGAGATGTTCTTATCCTCTAATTGAGCTATTGAATTCATGAATATCACCTCACGGTATTATTGTGTTTCATGACGCCATGAAATTTGAATTCTAGTATCAATATACCCTCTAAGTTACTATTTGAATCCTTTTAAAATATAACATAAAATGTAAGATTCAACAAGGGAGAGATCTCCTCATTTCAGCCTTTAATTCCATAGCACTAACATTAACTTTTATCTTTTTTTTTGTTACAATAGATGATGTGTATGTAGTCTAGACAAAGCGCTTCAAGAAGGAGTCCTCATGAATTATTCAGCTATTCCTACCCCACTTCTGTGGAAGGATAAAAAATTTCATACTTGGAATTACGAAATGCACCAACAGTTTAACGATAAAGTTTTTAAGGTCATGCTTGATGCTGGATTCACTTGTCCGAATCGGGACGGTTCTATAGCTAAGGGTGGATGTACTTTCTGTAGTGCTCGAGGATCTGGAGACTTTGCCGGTAGTCGGCGTGACGACCTTGTGACCCAATTTAACAATATTCGTGATAAGCAGCATTTAAAATGGCCTAATGCACAATATATCGGCTATTTCCAAGCCTATACGAACACCTACGCTCCTGTGGAGCAGTTAAGAGAATACTTTGAAGTTATTTTGGAACAGCCTGGAGTCGTTGGTCTGTCCATCGCGACACGACCTGACTGCTTACCTGATGATGTTGTCGAATATTTAGCAGAACTGAACGAGCGAACCTACCTGTGGGTGGAAATGGGACTTCAGACCATACATGATTCCACTTCAGACCTTATTAATCGTGCTCATGATACACAGTGCTATTTAGACGCAGTAGCTAAGCTACGCAAACATAACATACGTGTCTGTACACATATTATCTACGGACTTCCTGGCGAAGACCATGATATGATGCTAGATACGGGCCGCGCCGTTGCACAGATGGATGTTCAGGGTATCAAAATCCATTTACTACACCTTATGCGCAAAACACCTATGGTGAAGCAATATGAGGCAGGACTACTCCGTTTCCTAGAGAAAGATGAATATGTCAAATTAATCGTCGATACATTAGAGATACTTCCTCCCGAAATGGTCGTTCATCGATTAACAGGCGATGCACCACGTGATCTTCTGATCGGTCCCATGTGGAGCCTCAAAAAGTGGGAAGTTCTAAATGCCTTCGATGATGAGCTTAAACGGCGTGATACTTGGCAAGGAAAGTATTGGAGGAAAGCTTAATATGGGGTTCCTCTCCGTCCTTAGCTTTGCTCACAAACTAGTCTCAGAGCGAATTACTTCTGGAGATGTCGTGGTGGATGCTACGATTGGAACGGGCACAGATACACTATTCCTATCCCGCTCAGTAGGATCACGTGGACATGTGTTCGGATTTGATATCCAACAAGAGGCTTTAGTTCTCACTCAGCAAAGACTAGATCACAATGCAACTATGCCCCTGTCCCCTGTCACATTGTTCTCCCGAAGTCATGCAGATATGAATACAGCCATACCCACTCAGCATCACGGTCATATCGCTGCAGTGATGTTCAATCTTGGCTACTTACCTTCGGGAACGTCAGATAAACAAATTATTACGATGGCAGACAGCAGTATCATAGCGCTTGATGCAGCACTCTCCCTTCTCAAACCCGGCGGTATTGTTACAGTGGTTCTGTATCCAGGTCACCCAGGTGGGGAACAAGAGGCAAATGCCGTAACGGCATGGGCATCTTGTATAGAACAATCTGTAGCGCAATCGATTATCTATCGACAATTGCAGCGTTCAGATGCACCCTATGCCATAGCGCTAGAAAAGAAATAAATAAAAAGAATACACCGAGAGGAAGATGATGATGACTAATCCGTATCCGTTACGATTTCAACCTGAATTCAAAGAAAGAGTGTGGGGTGGACGAGCGCTGGAGCAATTCGGACTTGAACTACCTGAAGGACATATCGGTGAGGGGTGGATGATCGCTGACCACCCAAACGGTATAAGCATTGTCAATAACGGTAAACTGGCTGGACAAGGTCTTGATCAAATTCGTGAACAATATGGTAAGGAATGGTTTGGAACTAAGGGCTTTTCTGAGGTCAATGGTCGATTCCCACTACTCATTAAATTGTTGGACTGTAACGATGACTTATCTGTGCAAGTCCATCCTACAGATGATTATGAAGGCTTACCAAAGGGTGAGTTGGGCAAAACAGAAATGTGGTATGTTCTTGATGCTAAGCCAGGTGCCACGATCATATATGGACTAAATGATGGTGTTACAAGGGAAAGCTTAAAGGAAGCATTACTACACGGGACCGTCCTTGACTGTCTAAGAGAAGTTCCTGTGGCAACAGGTGATACCTTCTATATTCCTGCCGGCACAGTCCATGCTCTATGTGCTGGAGTAGTGGTTGCCGAGATTCAACAGAATTCCGATACAACCTATCGTCTATATGACTACAATCGTCCGGGATTGGATGGCAAACCTCGTGATATCCACATTGAAGATTCATTAAATGTAACTGCTTATGAAGGATCTGGAGCTTCCATGATGAAGACAGATGCAACTCAAGCAGGAGAATGGCTTCAACTCGCACGCTCACCTTATTTTGTAGTTGAGAAGGGAATTGTGTCTGGGAGTTGGAAGCTTGCGACTCAACCTGAGAGTTTCACCATCCTCGTCATCTGTGAAGGTAGTGGTACGTTAACTTGGGCTGGAGGATCGCAAGACTACAAAGCAGGTGAGTGCTTTCTTCTACCTGCTAATCTAGAACAATATGAGCTTAAGGGAAATTCTACTGTACTTCGCTCATATTTACCTTAATCCCTTAGAAGATGCTTGATTCTCATCGAAAGGAGTAGATATTCTTTGCAACAACAATCATTTACGATGATCAATAATCAACAAATGAATATCCATGTATACGAATGGCTCCCAGAGAATTCTATGCCGATCAAGGGTATTGTTCAAATTGCTCATGGAATGGCAGAAACAGCGAAGCGATACGAACGGCTAGCTCTCGTACTTACCGAGATAGGCTATGCAGTATATGCTCATGACCAACGTGGTCATGGCCAAACTGCGTCAACCGTCGAACGCTTGGGAGACTGTGGTATAGATGGATTCAATGGCATGGTACAAGACATTCTAGATCTTAACGGTGTTATAGAAGACAAACACGAGGGTCTCCCCCATTTTTTACTTGGTCACAGTATGGGTTCTTTTCTGACACAGCATATTATGGAGTGCCATGGTGAATTATTCTCAGGTTATATTCTATCTGGAAGCAATGGTCCTCGTAGTAACCTATCACTCGGGAAAAATCTAGCTCATTTACTCATTAGAATACAAGGGGTATCTCATCATAGTTTACTTATGAACGCCCTCATATTTGGTCAATATAATCGCCATATATCTCCTTCTCGTACTCCATTTGATTGGTTGTCTCGAGATGAGAAAGAGGTGGACAAGTACATTAATGACCCTTTCTGTGGTGAGGTCTGTACAGCTAGATTCTTCCGTGATTTCTTCAAATTGTTACAAGGGATTCAGAAACCCTCTGCCTATAATAGCATTCCAAAACATAAACCTATCTATATGTTTGCTGGCGATGAGGACCCGGTTGGAATGTATGGAAAAGGCGTATCTCGCCTACATGATATATACTGCAAACTAAATATTGCAGACGTTGAATTTCATTTATATCCTGGTGGACGACACGAGATGCTGAATGAAACCAATCGTGATGAAGTCACTGCTGACCTTGTAAATTGGTTAGAGAAGCATGTACAGTGTTGATAAATGATCCGCTACGTGGGAATATCTTCAGTAAACGCTAGATTATGAATTAGAGCCTTAATTCGTTCTACGTAAATATGGATTACATAAATCAACAAAAAAGCTGCACAGTCCGTAATGGATTGTGCAGCCTTTTTATTGATTTATCATATCAGGAAAATCAATATCGTTACTAAGTACACGCTACTCTCTGCTATGACTGAATCACTTTAGAAGCAATAGTACTAGTAAAGTAGTGCGGACGCTGACTCTCATCTTGTTGGTAGAGAACAATCAATAACGTCTGCTGATCTGATCCTTTAAGCTCAGTACCAGTAGCCACTGATTGGATCACTTCTTCTAAATTGAAAGGGAGTATGTCCACAACCATGTGTTTCTGTAGATCGCGTTCTTGAAGTCCCAGAGCTGCAAATTCCTGCGACACTTCACTTGGACGATCTATAAGCATCTTGAGGTGAGCGTTCCATTCCTCTTTAGACAATCTTGAATCCCACCAAATTTTACGTGGCTTATATTTGTGATTCATGAAATAATCCAGCTTCATAAGCCCTAGGATCATATCCATACTCTGAACACCGCGATACTCAAGGAATGACTGAAGACGTGTGAACAAATCTTCTAGCTGATGACCAATCTTCTGCCAACCTTGTCCTTCCCAGTAATCACCGAAATCCTGAAAGAAGTCGAATGGTGTCTGGAACTCATATTTCATCAAGTACTTCAATGTATGATCCATCCGGTGAGCATTCCAATATTTCTCAAGAACATCTTCGAGCCGCTTCAGATGGATTATATCGGCAAATGAAAGCTTGTGACTGCTTAAAATTTCATATGGGGCATTCTCCATATATATATATTGATATTTCTCCGCATCGTTGCGAAGCCCTGTTCCTCTAAGCATTTTGAGGAAACCCAACTGCAATTCTTCCGGTTCCATAGCAAATACATCATTGAATGTTTTACGGAATGTATCGTAGTCCTCTTCTGGTAATCCTGCAATAAGATCAAGATGCTGATCAATGTTCCCACTAGCCTTGATCGTATTAACTGTTCTAGACAACTTCGTGAAATTCTGACGACGTTTCACTAATTCGTTCGTTGGATCATTCGTAGACTGAACACCAATCTCAAAGCGAAATACACCCGGTGGAGCATTCTCAGCCAAATAATCTAGCACCTCTGGCCGCATAATATCAGCCGTAATCTCAAACTGGAATACACAGCCCCCATGATTCTCAATGAGGAACTGGAACATTTCCATAGCATAACTACGATTGATGTTAAATGTGCGATCTAGAAACTTAATAATTTTAGCCCCATTATTGATCAGGTACAGGAGATCAGATTTAACATGTTCAATATCGTAATAACGAACTCCTACCTCTATACTGGAAAGGCAAAATTGGCAGTTAAAAGGACAACCTCTACTGGTCTCGAAATACACAATGCGTTTACCGAGATCGGGAATATCTTCTGCGAAACGGTGTGGCGTAGGTAGTGTATTCAAGTCGCTCTTAGGACGAGAAGGATTGATGATAATTTCCTCCTCCTTGCGATAAGAAGCACCATATACAAAATGGAATTTCCGATCCCCTGCAATGGTCTGTAGCAAATGATGAAAGGTTTCCTCGCCATCACCCATCACGATATGATCAATGTTCTTCACTCGATCCATCCAATAACTCGTATCATAGGAAACCTCAGGTCCTCCTACGACAACGATAACTTCAGGCATTACTTTTTTGACAATATCAATAACTTTAATGGTCTCTTCAATATTCCAAATATAGCAGGAGAACCCAATCACATCAGGCTTTCTCTGATACAGATCAGATACAATATTCATCACAGGATCTTTAATCGTATATTCGGCCAATTCAATATCGAACTCTTTCTCGCTATAAGCCTTCAAAAGACGGATGGCTAGCG
Organism: Paenibacillus sp.; assembly: GCA_036496075.1. GTDB lineage: Bacteria > Bacillota > Bacilli > Paenibacillales > Paenibacillaceae > Paenibacillus_AQ. The sequence continues at coordinate 73,058 of DASXLR010000135.1, forward strand.
ATGTATGGATATATTTTGCGTTTAAAGTAGACAGTACAACTTTCATTATTCACGACCCTCTTTTATTCATAGTCATCATCTGTGTAGCTTCCATTATTCTGAGCTTGAAAGAAATCCATGAATGGTTTCCCGTATTTACGGAACTTCACTTCACCCACGCCTTTGATATTAAGCATTTCACTTTCAGACTGCGGACATACCACACTCATCTCGCGAAGAGTAGCATCATTAAAGATAATATAGGAAGGCACATGCTCTTTACCTGCAAGCTCACGCCGAACAAGACGTAATTGCTCGAATATCGTTTCATTGACAGCAGATGGGGATTGATCACGACTACGCGAACGGCTACTTCCACTAGTAGCGCCACCTGTTGCACGTGCCGGTCTAGCGACCCTCTGCATCACTTGACGTTGACCCTTCAGCACTTCAGCAGCCAGCGACTGTAATTTAAGAACGGGATATTGCCCTTCGGATAGAGATAAGTATCCATCAGATGCCATCACATTAATAACCTCTGAAATTTCCTTTTCAGTCATGCTCGACATCGCACCATAGGTAGATAAACTGTCAAATCCGTACTGCAATACTTTTTTGTTACGCGATCCTTTAAGGACTGAGGCTACCATAGATACCCCGAAACGTTCACGCATACGGTGGATACATGAGAATATTTTCTGCGCATTCACCGTCATATCTACGAGTTCCCTCTCATCCGTACAAGAGCTACAGATGCCGCAAGTTGCTCCATCATGCACTTCGCCAAAATAGTCTAACATCGCACTCCGAAGACAACGATTGGTATAGCAATAATCTAGCATCTGCTGTAGCTTACGATAATCGTTGTGCTTACGCTCAGCATCCTGCTGATTCTGCTCAATCAAGAATTTCTGCGTCATAATATCCTGCGCACTAAACAGTAGAATACATTGACTCGGTTCACCGTCACGCCCTGCACGACCAGCCTCTTGGATGTAAGCTTCCATGTTCTTGGGCATATTGTAATGAATAACGTATCTGACGTTAGACTTATCAATTCCCATACCGAAGGCATTCGTCGCAACCATTACCCGTATATCATCATATAGAAAAGCTTCCTGACTGATCGCACGCTCTGCATCACTCATCCCAGCGTGATAACGGCCTGCTGCAATACCAGCACCCTGTAGCCGCTGATAAAGATCATCTACATCCTTACGTGTAGCAGAGTAGATGATACCTGACTGATGAGCATGTACAGCCGTATAGTTCATAGTAAATTCCCGCTTGTTCTCACCTCTAAGTACGGACATAGCCAAATTGTCACGTCCAAGTCCAGTGACAAATACCTGTGGCTCCCTTAAGCGTAGAAGCTTTACTATATCGTCCATAACTTCTGGGGTCGCTGTAGCCGTAAATGCAGCTACAATCGGACGCTGTGGCAATCCCTCTACAAATGGAGACACGGATAAATAACTTGTCCGAAAATCATGACCCCATTGTGAGACGCAGTGTGCTTCATCAACAGCAACACAGGAAATAGGGAGATTAGCCATCTCATCGCGAAACCAGTCCAGCTCTAGCCGTTCTGGAGCGACGTATAAGAGTTTTAAATCTCCCTGTCTAGCAGCTCGAATTCGCTCATTAACTTCCTTGCCACTAAGTGTGCTATTGATATACGCAGCGGCGATCCCTGCTGTCGTCAATGCATCAACCTGATCCTTCATTAAGGAAATCAGTGGCGATACGACGATTGTAAGTCCTGGCATCATCAATGCAGGAATCTGGTAACAGATCGATTTACCACCACCTGTCGGCATAATGCCCAGCGTATCTGTGCTCGAAAGTAGACTGGATACGATATTCCTTTGGCCTTCACGGAAATCCGGATAACCATAATATTTCTGCAGATAACTCTGCGCTCTGTCTAATGTCATGGATTCCATTGTCATCTTTAATATACTCCTTACTGCACCTTCTAAAATCTATAGAAATTGGGAGCCCAAACTTTAGTTCAATCTATATAGATCTGCAAATTAGCATCTACTATTCTATTTACAAGTTTACTGGGCTTTGCAGGATTGAGCAACCTGAGATCTCATATTCAGTTTTCCTAATATAGCAATGCAAGAACACACATGGTATTATTGGACTGAAAACCAAACAGGATGGAGAAAATACTGAAATGAAGAATAATCAGCGTCCTAGCCAAGGACATCAATCATATAACAAACCTAATTCAACGAAACGAAATACAAGCGTAGACAAGAAAGTCAGTAAACATCCACGCACTAAAACTCAAACACCTAATAAACAATATACGGTTAAGGAGCAGGCTGAACTATTGTCCTTCTTACTGAGCCAAGTGTCTGGTGTCGGCCGTAATTCCATTAAATCTATGCTTGCCCGTGGGCAAATACTGGTTAATGATAAAGCCGTGACTGCATTTAATTACCCGCTTCAACCAGGTCACACCGTAACCATCTCCAAAGATAGAATTGTTGAAGAAACACCTCTTCTTGGACTTCGCATCATGTATGAGGATGACGACATCATCATCATTAATAAGGAATCTGGGCTACTGTCTATTGCATCTCCTCAGGAGAATGAAGTGACAGCCTATCGACAGTTAACAACCTATGTACGTGAGAAGAACCCGAACCATCGTATATTTGTGGTGCATCGTCTTGACCGTGATACCTCTGGTGTGATGATGTTCGCTAAGAGCGAGGAGATCCAGCAGAAGTTGCAAAATTCGTGGCAGGACATGGTCAAAGAACGGACCTACGTCGCTCTAGTCGAAGGCAAGATCAAAAAACCTACAGGAACGATTAAATCATGGTTGAAGGAAAATAGTACATTCAAGATGTATTCGAGTATTCATCCGAACGATGGACAATTAGCAATTACACATTACAAAGTGGTCCAGTCAAATAGCCATTTCTCATTACTTGAAGTGAACCTCGAAACAGGACGTAAGAATCAGATTCGTGTCCATATGCAGGATATCGGCCATTCTGTTGTAGGTGATAAGAAGTATGGTGCCAAATCTAAAGCGATTGGCAGACTCGGACTTCATGCGCAAGTGTTAGCGTTCGAACATCCTACCAAAGGTGAAGTCATGACCTTCAAAACGGATATTCCTAAACCTTTCTTACGTACCAGCGCCCCTGTAGAAACAACATAGAACGATATTGTGAATAAAGGAACCTCAACCTACTACTGTAGCGTGAAGTTCCTTTTTTTATTTCTTAGGCACATCATTTACAATCCTCAGCGGAACAGCGTGCATATACTGAGCTCAACAGAGGAGGTTGTAGGCTATGATCTATGCTTTGATGCAGCTACTTGGGGGAATCATTCTATCCTTTGGCTGGGTGCCCCAAATTATACAGATTGTCAGAACAAAGTCCGTTCAAGATTTAAATAAAAAGACGTTTATCTTATTGTTTATAGGGATTAGCTTAATGGAGGTATATGGGGTGCACTTAGCGTTAGATGGTGTAGGATATGCCTTCCTCGTTACAAATACACTGTCTTTATGCTTGATTATGCTTATCTTATCCCTCGTTTGGAAATACAGATAATAGAGCAATAATTACCACCTCGTAAAAAAATATAGAAAAAATTAAAATCGCTCTTGTTTTTCTCACTATACCCAGTATAATACTTGGTATAAACTTATAAAAAGGAGATTATAATCATGATAATGACCCCAACTTTATATGCTTCCTTGTGGACAGATGATTATTTGGATCTTCTTAATTACGCTAAAGAAATTGGAGATCTGGCGTGGCAGGAAGAAATCATTCTTAAACTCGCATCCACTACCGAAGAAACCATTCAATCCCTCATTCTGGATGAGGAGAAGAACGTACTATGGAGCAAATTTGAAGCCATTAATGACGAACTACTTGAATTATATGAAATAATAGAACATTCGAAAAACGACGCGGAGAGACTACGTTTATCGCAGAAAGTGTGGGATTTGAAACTTCAACGGGTCCATATTCATAATAAAATTAAATCAATGGATACTTTAAAATAGAAAAAGAGGCATGCAGTTGACTGCTCAGCCGAGATCAATGAAAAGTTACAAATGAATTTAAGGGATTAATGACATAACGACTTGAAACTTCTGACGGGGTATTAGTTCGTTTGTATCATTTCATCACAGTCTTGCATTTTATTCATCATCATGTTCATATCCATGTCCTTCATGCTCATGTCGGACATCTTTTCTATACACATCTTCATAATAAGTAAATTTTATTTCGATTTCATATGAGAAACATTATCAATTAGGATAAGAGTATGATACAATAGATTTCGAATCCACTAAAGAAGGAGTCGAACATATGGTCACTACCACAACGAAATATGCTACATTACGGATTGATGATTACTTGGACCTTTTGAATTTTGCTAAGGAAATAGATGACGTTAAATGGCAAAAAGAAATTATCCGTAAACTTAAAAGAATGAACGATTCTTCCTCATCTCATAATGTATACGAGTGCAACTAATATAAATAAACATCGGACAGTCAATCTGTCTTTCTTCATACAGAAAAACCTCCTATACTCAGGAGGTTTTTCTGTATGAAGAACAGGATTTACTTTATGTCAACATTAATAGATTTATTATTTACCGTATTGGACATCGCCTTGCCAACCTAACATACCGCCAGTCATATTAATGACTTCATACCCAAGATCCGTGAGGTATTCACAGGCTCTTCCACTACGTGCTCCACTTCTGCACACAATGACTGTACGCTGACCCAGATCAAGCTCCTTATAACGCTCAGGCAGTGTCCCTAACGGGATGTGCTTAGCCTCAGAAATATGACCTGATTCCCACTCCTCATCTTCACGAACATCAATGATTGTGATCTCACCTTGAGCAAGTTTTTCTTGGACCTCTGATGGTTCCCATTCATGAATTGGCATCTCGTTCATCCTATATAACACTCCTCTGATTAAAAATATTCTACTACTGGTGACGATAGGTGACCTCTGCGCAGAGGGATTATCCTTACGATCGCTGTTGCTCCCAAATTTTTTTTTTAATATACCGCTGTTTACGATAAAAATTCAGGGGCAAAGGCGAGCGCTTCGCTTCTTCAGGACAATTCCATCCTCCGCTACGACCCTGCATATAATTCTCTTTTCAGCAGCACTAATTACGATTTATAACCACACTTCTCCCCTATTGTAAATCAGCGCTATACCCTATGTAAAATAAGCAGGCCTAGGCGGCCTGCTTCAACAAGAATTATAGCAATAATTTCAAAGTGGATTAACCTTCTAACAATAACGATTCTGGGTCTTCTAACATTTCTTTGATTGCGACCAAGAAACGTACTGCCTCGCTACCGTCTACAATACGATGATCATAAGAAAGTGCAATATACATCATAGGACGATTTTCCATTCTTTCTTGATCGATTGCAATCGGACGCAGTTGAATTTTGTGCATCCCCAGAATACCCACTTGAGGTGTATTGAGAATAGGGGTAGATAACAGAGAACCAAACACACCGCCGTTAGTAATAGTGAAGGTTCCTCCTTGCAGTTCAGAGATAGCCAGTGAATTGTTACGAGCCTTACCAGCCAGATCAACGATTTGCTTCTCGATGTCAGCAAATCCTAGACGATCTGCATCACGAACTACAGGAACTACCAAGCCTTCCTTCGCAGAGACCGCAATCCCTATGTCAAAATATTTCTTAACAATAATATCTTCCCCATCAATTTCAGCGTTAAGAAGCGGGAATGCTTTGAGAGCTCCTACAACAGCCTTCGTAAAGAAAGACATAAAGCCAAGACTTACATCATGTTTATCTTGGAAAGCTTGCTTACGGCGCTTACGAAGGTCAAGTATGGCCGTCATGTCCACTTCATTAAATGTAGTGAGCATCGCTGCCGTTCTTTGAGCTTCTACTAGACGTTTCGCTATCGTCACACGACGCCGAGACATCCGTTGTCTCTCCGATGGCTTGTCGCCACCCGTCACACTTGCTGATGGTGAGGTAGCAGGTGCTTTAGCAGCAGATACTACCTTACTTCCTTGTGCACCCACTGTAGCCTTTGACGCTTCAGCTGACTTCTCGGAGAAATTACGAACATTCTCTTGATAAATTCGTCCCTTAGTATCCCGATCCTGAACTTGCTCAAGATCAATACCTCGTTCTCTAGCTAACTTTCTAGCGGAAGGTGAAGCTGCTAAGAAGGTTCCATTATCAGTTGTAGAAGAGCCTTCTTCTCGATTCGCTGGGCTACTCTGAGACGGCGAGCTCTCCACAGCTGGAGCAGTCTGCTGTTGAGCCGATTGTTTCTCCTTAGACTCCGCAGGGCTACTTTTCACAGATGTATTAGCTACTTCGCCACCCGATTGAATTCTACCAATAACTTCACCGATCTGAACTGTGTCTCCTTCTTGTCTGAGAATTTTCTTAACGACACCGTCATGTTCAGCACTAATTTCAAGATTAACTTTATCCGTTTCAAGCTCCAGGAGTACATCTCCCTGGTTCACCGAATTACCTTCCTCTACATGCCATTTAAAAATCGTTCCCTCAGTGATAGACTCACCCATTGCAGGTACTATAATTTCATTCAAATCAGCTACCTCCTCATGGAAATATTGGTATTAGCAATGATAGGACGGAGTGCCGATGAAATAATCTGTTGCTGTTCATAGGCATGAACCTTTTGATAACCACTCGCCGTACTTGCTCGTTCTGGCCGACCATTATACGTAATAGGTATTCCTTCTTTAGCAATTTCACGAATACGTGGCTCGATATAACGCCAAGCTCCCATATTCTTAGGCTCTTCCTGAACCCACACAATTTCTTTCAATTGTGGGAACCTTCTAAGTATAGCTTTGAGCTCATGATCTGGGAATGGATAGAGCTGTTCAACTCTCGCAACATGTAACCACGCTGGCCGCTTATTCTCACCTTGATCCAATGCTTCTTCCAACTCAACAGCTATTTTACCTGAACATAAGATTAATCTTTCTACTAACTCAGGTTTGCTAGCAAGTCCTGACTGTTCAACGACACGTTGAAAGGACCCTGTGCTGAAGTCAGTAGCTGATGAAGCCACTCTCGGATTACGAATGAGACTCTTAGGAGACATAATAACTAATGGACGAGCTAGTTCCGTCTCGGTAGATGCTGCTTGACGACGCAGCAAATGGAAATACTGTGAGGCGCTAGTCAGATTAGCTACTGTCCAATTATCCTCTCCTGCCAGTTGTAGGAAACGTTCTAACCTTGCACTTGAATGCTCTGGACCTTGTCCTTCATATCCGTGCGGCAGTAACATAACTAAACTTGATTTCTGTGTCCATTTCGTACGTCCAGCAGATATAAACTGATCCATGATCACTTGGGCACAGTTGGAGAAATCTCCATACTGGGCTTCCCAGATCACTAACGTCTCAGGTGAATATACGTTGTATCCATACTCAAAACCTAATACAGAAGCTTCTGAGAGTGGACTGTTATGAATAGCAAATGAAGCTTTCGCTTCTGGAAGTAAATGAAGCGGACAGTAAGTTGCACCTGAGGTCGGATCATGTAGTACTAGATTACGATGAGCAAAGGTCGCCCGTTCCGCATCCTGACCACTAATACGAATCGGTTTGCCATCTGCCAGTATTGTGGCGAATGCTAACGTCTCCGCGAGTCCCCAATCTACTTTTTCGCCCTCATTTAGAGCCGTTTCACGACGCTCTAGAATACGCTGTAGCTTCGGATATACGTTGAAACCCATCGGACGCTGTAACAACCCTTTGTTAATCTCACGTAATTTATCGAGTGGCACAGCTGTAGCTACTTTTTCTTCCTCCGAAGGCACTAACACAGCATATGACTGGTGCTTTGCTTCTTGAGCTTCATTATTCTTAATTTCTTCATAAGCAGTCTTCAAACGATCGATAACGCCCTGCTTCAATTGTTCAGCTTGGTCTTCACTCAAATAGCCTTCTGATTGAAGTTTAGATGCGTATAGGTTACTTACACGCTGATGATTCTTCACTTTATGATATGTTAAAGGTTGTGTAGTTTCTGGATCATCTGTTTCGTTATGACCATATCTACGATACCCTACAAGATCAATCACGAAGTCTTTTTTGAAACGATTACGATAATCACTTGCCAAACGCATGGCAGCAATACATGCTTCAGGATCATCTGCATTAACGTGCACGATTGGAATTTCATATCCTTTGGCTACATCACTTGCGTAATGTGTTGAACGTGAATCCTTACTTTCGGTAGTAAAACCGAGATTATTATTCACAATAATATGAATCGTACCACCATTCTGATATCCTGGTAGCTTCGTAAAGTTTAGGGTTTCGGCTACAATCCCTTCTCCAGGGAAAGCTGCATCACCATGAATAAGAACGGTCGCTGCTTTATTCACATCCTGTTGCGGATAACCGGGTTGTCCCCGATCTTCTTGTGCTGCCCGTGCAAATCCCTCAACAACAGGATTCACAAATTCCAAGTGACTTGGATTGTTGGCTAAAGTGATTCGTGCCTCTAGCTCATTTCCTTCCTTCATCAAACGCTTAGCTCCTAGATGATACTTCACATCGCCAGTCCAACCATAATTAATACCTGTTGAACCTTCGGATGGAATTAACTTCTTATTCGGAGAATGATGAAATTCAGAGAAAATTTTATTATATGGTTTGCCTAACACATGAGCTAATACATTCAAACGCCCGCGATGTGCCATACCCATCAAGATATGTTTAGCACCGCCGACAATCATGGCATGGATCATCTCATCAAGCATAGGAACAAGTACATCGTTTCCTTCAATAGAGAAACGTTTCTGTCCAACAAAAGTACGATGTAGAAATTCTTCGAATTGTTCCACTTCATACAACCGCTCAAGCAGCGCAGAACGCTCCTCAGAAGTTAAAGAATATGAAGTAGAAGCCGCTTCTGCTTGATTATTCAACCAATTCCGTTCTTCTTCTTCATGTACATGACTGAATTCGTAGGCAATAGTACCCGTATATAACTGGCGTAAGCGAAGAATCGCATCCCATCCAGTCAATACATCATTTGGCGCAAACTCCCATATTAAGGAAGATGGAAACGCTTTTAAATCTTCTCTTGTAAGATTATATTGCTCAGGTTCAAGCAACCTTGTATCGGAAGCGGGTATAAGACCGAGTGGATCAATGTCTGCCGCTAGATGTCCATATGTTCGAATGTTCCATACGAGCTTGCCAGCGTCTACCCCTTTCTTCAACAAATTCCGATCCCAGGAAATTCTTTCTGCAGGTACTTTAGATGTCGGCTCCAAATCAGCAATACTAGGAGGAGCTCCCCATAAACTGAATAAGTGTACAAATGTCTCATCCACAGACTGTGGATCATTCATGTACCGTTCATATTGTTCTTGTACGTAACCTAGATTGGGACCGTAATACGTCTGCCAGGGGTCGCTTGTGTTATGCTCATTGGTTATCATTGTCGGATAATACCTCCGTCTTGATTTATAATAGGTCAACACTTGGACGGAAAATGTGAAGATGTTTCTTTACTCATTATAAACAAAAGAATGCAATAGCTAAAATAACCATTTAGTATAGTTATGATCTAAAAAACAGATGGATCACACTAGTATTCCAATACGCTATCAACAAACTTACGTCCAATAAAATAAAAAGGGTATCTCCACACTACGTCAACCGATTTTGTCGAAATGCTGTTTCACATCCTCATGGGAAGTGTGGATATTTTCACGCTGAGCCATATCTCCGATGAGATTATATCCAAGGTAGGCGTGTTTCGGCAATGGATTGAGTTACGGCGTCAGCTCTCTCATTCCATCTCATATTTGGAATCGGACTCAGTCTAATATTCATACTCAGCCGCGACTTCCTATTATCATTCTACCATATCCCAACTGCAATTAAAGAATATGCCGAAGTCTAATGCTGACTATCAGGGATATGTCGTTCTAGGCGTCTGATCATGAGGAGCTACGGAATAAGCCCCTATCAGGGTAACCTAAAACTCTTGTATGTAAACCCAACCTTCACTTCCATCACTACTCTTTGGAAAAGGGGCTGTCCCATAAGTAGATTAATCTTCTGAATGAGACACTTACTTTTCTAAAAAAAGAGACTTACGTCCAAAAAAGTAGGTCAAGGTTAATATCCTTGGCCTGCTTTTTGGTATTTCTGTTCCATGGCGGCTTGCTTCAATAGATTATGCGCGAGCGAAAGCGATTAATCGTCCGGAAATCCGGACGCTGCCTGCCGGCCAGCCACATGAAGGGGATGTGTTCCCGAACCGCTTTGGCAATGAGCCGAGAAGAGTAGATGCGTTGAGTGTATGCATAAATGATGACTTTAGTAAGCATTTTGGGGTGATAACTATCGCGACCACCACCGGGGTAAGCAGCGTCAAATATAGAATCGTCTAGTCGATTTACAGCACGGTTAATAAGGCGAACGAGATGGTTTTGAGGAATATCTTCTTCCAAATCCAATGGCAGAAAAAGTTGGTCCATGGTATATGGAATGTACAAAGAAGTCGCTCCTTTTGAAATGGTTGGTGGTACTTCCATTTTACCAAAAAGAGCGATTTCCTTGTGTTGTTTTGGCGAAAAAAGGTGAACAATTTATGCTCAAAGTAGCGCAGAGGACGGAACGATTTCGGAAAAGCGGTAGCGGTCGCCTGAAAGCTTTTCGAAGGAAAGCTACTCCGTAAGCATATGCCTTGGTCTCCGAATTTCAACCGCTGAGCGGTTTCAATCCAGAAATTTGGAGACCACAGCGATTGGAGAAACGATCCGTTCGCGGAGCGTCTCTCAGAACATCTAACTTTCGCCTACAAAAAAACAAATGGGGTGTCCCTAGCCATTTTCACGACTTATGGGACAGCCCCTTCGTATATTAGTCTAAGTGATCTCTATTAATTACCAACTCTAACAAAATTATAGCCATCAAAACGATCAGCGTTATGTAATGCACTCCAAACGTCGGGTGTTTCAGCACCTGTCCACCAATAAGCGAACCCTGCAATATTACGCTGTAATCCCATTTGATATTTGATGGTAAGTGAACGACTTTCTTCTAACCATATACGATGCTGTACTGAATTGCGTTGATAGTTAGCTGTATATTGTTGAATTGTCTTATTCCATACTGGCTTCAAACGATAAGTAGCCACTCTACTCGCTTGTTCTCCAAGTGTCATATCCGTTGATTGAATAGTCGCTCCGCTGCTATTCACTTTCCACTCCCTACTATAGAACGGAAGCGCAAGAATCACCTTATTTGACGATACCTGCTGTAAAAGAGAGTTCAGTCCACCCTTGATCCATGGGAACGATGATACCGAACCTGGATTAGGCGCTCCTGACCAATGTTCGTCATAACCCATTAATACGATATAATCAGCCGCCTTTCCTAGGGCAGCATAATCAAATACCTCTGTCCAATCCGTTCCTAAATCAGGAGATACGTTGACAGACAGCGATACGCCGGCTTTATGAAGCTTATCCGCTAACGTTGAAATAAATATCGTGAAATAAGCCTTATCTTGACCTGACACATTCTCAAAATCTATATTTAGTCCATCTAAGCTATGATCTGTGGCGATTTGGGTCAATTCTACAATTACCTTAGATCGCCTAGTAGAATCAGATAATACTTGATGAGATGCGACAGCATCTGAATGATTGCCTACCATAGCCCAGACTTGTTTATTATTCTTATGAGCCCATTTAACAAGGGATGGATCGACAAGATTCGTAACGGAGCCATCTTTCTTAACGTAAAGCCAGCGTGGTGATAACGTATTGATGTTGGACGAGAGAATAGATTGTTTATACTCCTCTGTTGTTTGTCCGTATTGCCAGCCTAGTTGGATATTTCCCTGTAAAGCTGACTCAATCGATTCCATCCAGCTCTTCTGTTGCATCATCCGATATAACAACGTGGCTGTTTCCTGCCTTGTGAGTAAGTGCTTAGGAAGGAACAGACCTTCCACTCCATTCATCAGGCCCAGTTCATGGATAGTCTGAACATCATATTTGGCCCATGAAGCAATATCTTGATCATCACTAAAAGCCGTTGTACTGACATTCGCTGTAGCCTTAAACTTCAGTGCTCTCATCAACATGACCGCGGCCTCTTCACGCGTAACGGGTTGGTTAGGCTCAAAGCTCGAATTACTTCTACCTGATGTAAGTCCAAGCAAATACCCTGCCTCGACCCATCCATAATACCAACTGCTTTTGGCTACATCCTTAAATGAAGGTATCGTAGACTTCACTTCCTTCAAAGCTAGCAGCCGTTCCAGCACCGTGATCCATTCCGCCCGAGTAATGGGCTTGGTAGGTTGAAATCTAGTAGCGTCAGTTCCATTCATCAGGCCCTTGCTATAGACTGCTTGTATGGCAATCTCTGCATAGCTACCCGAAATATCATGAAATGACTTGCTTGATTTAGCTTCCACGGATAGCGGTAGGACGTTAACCATAATGAATACAATACAACAACTGCATATAAATCTAGTGATCTTGTTCACAACAACCCTCATTCCTTATATATAAGGTCTACAACCTCCTTATGCTAACAAAAGAATGGTCATCCCACATCCTTAAGATATTGGTATGTAAGGGTATAAAAGGATGTTTAGAAATAGTATACATATTGTGGTAAAGTCAATAACAAGAATATATCTATCCTACTTATTCAGCTGAAATGAGGAGATCCCTATGTTCCGCTCTTTTTTTGACTATGATCATTCAGCACGCTTCCAGGTGTTCTCAACGTCTCATTGGATTTCTTTGAGTGTGTTTATGATTCTAGTAGTACTATTGTTTGTGTTCAAGCGGTTTATAAAAAAGAAAAGCAGAGTAAAAACAATCATTCGGTGGTCTATTGCGGTTATTCTGATCATGTCTGAGATCACTCTAGAACTATGGTATCTTGTACAAGAAAGATGGGATATGAAGCATACCCTTCCCCTTGAACTATGTAGTATCACCCTACTTCTTGCCATTGTTATGCTGTTAACACGCAATCGATTACTGTACCAAATTGTATTCTTTGCAGGCATTGCAGGTGCTGTTCAAGCATTACTCACGCCCAATCTAATCTACGCTTATCCACACTTTCGGTTCAACCAATTCTTCGTTGCACATATCGCTATCATTATCTCCGCATTGTACATGACTTGGATTGAAGAATATAAACCGACTTGGAAGTCTATTGGAATGGCGATGATTGTCTTAAATATACTTGCCCTTCTAGTTGGAGTAATCAACTATTGCATAGGATCTAATTATATGTTCCTAATGCATAAACCATCTACATCTTCTATTCTTGATTTACTAGGACCATACCCCTACTATTTAATAGCTGAGGAACTTATTGCGCTGTTTACATTTATCATGCTCCACCTAGCATTCTTTGTGATCCCTGACTTATTCAAGCAATATTCCACAAGAACATCGCGTAATCATAAATTGAATGGGTAGCTTTGTCTGAAGCAAGAAGAAGGGGCTATCCCATAAGTCATTTAAAATGGCTAGGAATAGCTTCTTTCTTTTTTTGTGCGAGAAGTTTAGATGTTCTGGGCGGTCGCTCCGCGGACGGATCGTTTCTCCAATCGCTGTGGTCTCCAAATTTCTGAATTAAACTCGCGTAGCTGTTGAAATTCGGAGACCAAGGCATATGCTTACGAAGTAGCTTTCCTTCGGAAAGCTTTTAGGCGACCGCTACCGCTTTTCCGAAATCGTTCCGTCCTCTCCGCTGCTTCCAGCAACGCATGTTCAATTTTTTTCTTCTTGAAATAATACAAGAAACCGCCTCTTTTGTTAAAATGGAAGTACCACCAACCATCTCAAAAGGAGCGATTTCTTTGTACATTCAATATACCATGGGATCAACTTTTCTTGCCTATGGATTTGGAGGAAGACATTCCACAAAATCACCTCGTTCGTCTCATTAACATCGCCGTAAATCGGCTGGACGATAATATTTTCTGTAGCTTACCCCGGTGGTGGTCACGACAGCCATCACCCCAAAAATGCTTACTCATTTACGCATACACTCAACGCATCTAATCTTCTCGGCTCATTGCCAAAGCATGCCGCAATGGAACAGAAATACCAAATAGCTGCCTAACAAAATAACATGTCTAATTTTAAGGGGTCACTTCATAACCACCTTGACCTGCTTTTTTTGGACTTAAGTCTCTTTTTTAGAAAAGTGAGTGTCTCGTCAGAAGATTAATCTACTTATGGGACAGCCCCTTCTCGTAGAAATATACACAAAGTATAGTTGAAACATATACTTTCTTAATGTTTTAATAAAATGGCAGTCCGAGGAACCCCCTCGGACTGCCATTCTTCATACATCTCTTTTTCTCAAAAGAGAACATCTCATCATCACGAACCATTCACACCTTATTTACGTTCAATCACAATATATTGAACATCTGCATTCAAATTATAGGTTGCTCCTAAAGCCTCTGTGATGAAGCGCAAGGGAACATAAGCCTCCCTATCCACAATTGTAACAGGTTGAGCCAATGTTACGGATGCACCATTTACAAGCGCTTGTTTCGAGTTATGTTTAAGGACAATCTTTGAGCCCGTTAAATCTTCCGT
>DASXLR010000136.1:0-8909 GCA_036496075.1 Paenibacillus sp.
CAAGAAATCAAGGAAATAATAAATATTTTTATGGAGGGTATGTAATGCGTAAAATTAAAGATCATGTTAAGGAATTGTTTAATGAAATCCCCGAAAGTGAACAAAAGGAACTGATGATGCAAGACATTATTCAGAACCTGGAAGAGAAGGTAAGTGATTTGATATTCAGTGGTAAAGACGAAGAAGATGCCATTAATAAGACCATCGTTGAGTTTGGTGACATTGAGGATATTAAGAAAGAGCTTGGTACGAACCCATTGCCCCTTAAAAACCGAAAACGCTTTTCTTTGCATTTAGGATTCTCACTTTGGGGAAGCGGACTTATTACGGCATTGTTTGTATTCATTAATCTTTATTACTCACCCGATGTGATCTGGTTCGTGTATCCTGTGTTCGCAGTCGCATGGTGGCCACTCGCGATGTTCTATAGATGGTTAGGAATGAAATAAGGAGGATACAAATAATGACTAAGCATCAAGCTAGTTTTGCTACCGTTGCAAGTGTCATGAGCATCCTGTTTTTTGCCATTATTAATTACAGTACTACACCTCAAGAGATATGGTTTATTTATCCTTCCTTTGCTATTCTACAGTGGCCGATCTCGATCTACTTTTTGACAAAAGGAAAACTTAATCACTACTCAGCCATAACCTCATTGATCCTCATTTCATTTCTAATCATGGAGAATATGTTAAATAGTCCGGATCATATATGGTTTGTATTTGCTATCTATCCCCTTATCTGGTGGCCCATCCTTATGTATTTAGGAAAATATGGTTCAACAGTAACAACCGCCATCATAGGAAGTCTGTGTACAATTCTTTATTACGCAGTGCTCAATTCATTCTATGCACCTCAGTACCCTTGGGTAATATATCCGTCATTCCTCGTCTTATGGTGGCCCTTAGCTATATATTTCGGGAGAAATAAGAACTACTTCAATTTCTCCATAGTAGCAAGCCTTCTCACTAGCCTATTTTTCATCACAGTCAATGTCATTTCTACCAAGAACACTATCTGGGCAGTCTATCCTATCTTTGCTATTATTTGGTGGCCCCTTAGCATGTACTATTACGGTAAAAGGAAATATTGATGCGCTAATCATGAAAGAAATCATCAAGGTTGCTATCTCATAGATCATGCAACCTTGATGATTTCAATGGATATCCAAAGAATCTAATGAATTTCATTTATACGGTCCAATGCCATCAGTACTGCACCGCTAGCTGCATCCTTTTTGGCAATGATACAATGCATGTTGGGATAGCGCTGTTTTAGCATTTCTACAAAAGCCGTCTGCACAAAGGAAGCCTTGAGCAGAACACTTCCCGCCATTGCAAGGGTTCCTTCCTGCAGTGACAGTTTTTCCACAACAGGGACCACCAGCTCAAACAAGGAACAAGCGCTTTTTCTGGCAATGGTCAGAGCCTCTTCATCTCCCAAAGCACAGGCATTTGTCAAAATAGGAGCCAACGCCGCTATGTCCTTTTTATTGGTGCTTTTATCATATACAAAACCAACGATCTGCTGAATCGTCTCCACATGAAGCTGCTTATACACCATCCTCGTCATTTCTGTTGGAGGTAAACGACCATCATTCGCCTGTACCACGGCAGTGAGTATATCCCGACCTATACTGTAACCACTACCCTCATCATCAATGAGGTGACCATAACCACCCGTGCGATGAGAAAGACCGCATTCATTTTTCCCATAACAGATCGACCCCGTACCAGCAATGAGAATCATGCCATGCAAATGATCTTGTGCACCGTAAAGAGCCGTTTCGTGATCTCCAGTGATGATCAGTCCTCCCTCATACCCGTACTCTCTGACATTAGACTCTAGCCGAGAGATAACCGTAGGATTACTGACACCAGCCGCACCAATACAGATCTGTACACAATGATCCAAACTACCGCACACCTTTGCAAGGGTTGCACAAATCTCTTGGAAACTACGACGAATACTAGCTTCGTCCTGTCCATTATAGTTAATAGCACCGGATATAAAAGTATGCACCACGAGTCCAGTCTCATCAGCAATGTTCACCGCTGTTTTTGTACCGCCGCCATCCAATCCTGCAACGTATCTCATCTATGAATCCCTCCTCTGATCACTGTGATGCTCAAAATACCGAAAGATGCAATGGCACGTATCTTGGTCCTTCTTCTTAACGGCTATCCACTTGCCGCGCACATGGCAGATGATTCATACCATACTCTGCGTTAATACAGATGATACTCCTGCTTGTTCTCCGCAAATTCCCGACTTTCCTCACGAAATTGTTCCAATAAAGCCGAAACATCTACTGAATCTTCACGATACAGCTTATCCCCACACAACAAATCAATAAAAGGTCTTGCATTTTCTTTCAGCGGTGGCAAGAAGGAAAATTCTTCATAACGTTGCTTGATGCTATACATCAGCGTAACCCCCGTCTCCACAGCGTGTATGACACGGGCATCCGTTACATAAAGCTGCACGCCGCCGCACAGTTCTCCCTGGTATTTAGAAAATGTGGGCTTGAAAAATACCGGTCGGAATAACACCCCAGGTAGCTTCTTCCCATTCATTTCATCCGCTAGTTCCTCTGGTTGAATAAACGGTGCTCCTATGATTTCAAAAGGAAATGTGGTGCCTCTCCCCTCAGAGATGTTAGTCCCCTCAAATATACAAGTACCGCTATACAGTAGGGCTGATTCAAATCGTGGTATGCCCATGGAGGGCTGTACCCAGATTCGACCGGTTTCAGGGAATTGCAATCTCCGATCCCAGCCGTCACATCGAACCACATTCAGTTCACAATTCCACTGCATCTGGTCATTGGCCATCATAGCCACCTCGCCAGCAGTCAGCCCATAACGTACGCTAAGAGGATAATTTCCGATAAAAGAATGATATCCCTGTTTTAGAATGTTTCCTTCCACGCTCACACCATCGAGCGGATTGATTCGGTCGAGAACGACAAACTCTTTGCCTGCTTTAGCACAGTCTTCCACAGCATAGAGCATCGTGTAGATAAAGGTATAATAGCGTACTCCCACATCCTGGATATCGTATACGACCAGATCTACCGCATCCAACATTTCCTGAGTCAGTCGCTTGGAATCCTTACGATACAAACTATGTACAGGTACACCCGTCACAGGGTCCAGATAGGTGTCTACTAGAGCGCCTGCATCTTGATCGCCACGCACACCATGTTCTGGTGAAAACAGTGCGACAAGGTTAAAATTCTCATGAAGAATTTGAATCGTGGATACAAAGTCATGACTTAATCCCGTTGGTGACGTAATCAGTCCCAAGCGCTTCCCCTTGAATAAGTGGGCATATTGCGCAATACAGTCAATTCCGTTTCGGATCATAGCACCCTCCAGAAAATCATAGTATGATTCGGAAATGACTGTAACCATTACTCGTTACAGTCATTTCCTTTGTCCATTTATAATTCAGTTTTAAGTACACGCATCGTTTCTTCTGGAATCATGAAGGTCTCTGCATAATCTTTCCGAGCCTCTATACCACGAACTCTAGATAAATGCTTGTAATATTCTAAGTAAGGGAAAGATTTGCTTCCCGTCACGAACCCATGCTGGGATACTGCCTTAATCCACAGATCATAAGCCTCTCTGGAGAAATCCACATACACATAAGGCTTATAGTCAACGGCATCTTCCCAGTTCTCAGCATAATATAGTCTTGAGGCGAAGAAGGCTAGATTCTCGCGTTCCATTGCACCTAATCCGGCATAGAATCGCGCATCATTGACAATAAGATGGGTCGTCATATGATCCTTATGCATGCTATTTTTAAAATGAGTGATGATAATATTAGGCCGCACCTTACGAATCACATCACACACCCGCAGACGCATGTCATCTGTATTCTGTAGCTCGCCATCTGGAATTTCGAATACGATCGCTTCCCCTCCCAGCATATCTGCAAAAGCTTCGGCTTCCCTTACCTTCTGTTCACGATATTCACCAATATCCTGACCCGCAGGAACACCACGTTCGCCTGCAGTCAGCGCCAATGTCACAATACGATCACCCTTGAGAGCATGGCTTGCCAATACACCACCAGCCGTTAGCTCCATATCACCCACATGACCACCAATCGCCAATATAGTTACTTTTTCTTCACTCATCTTTAGAACTCCCTTCTCATGACGGAAAATTCTCTTGCATGCTGAAAACCAGCCTTTTCATAAATACGCATTGCAGGATTGTTTCTTCCGGTAAAAAGAGACATATAGGTTGTATTGATGTTCTGGAATGCTTCACATAGTTTAAAAAAAAGAATACTGCCGAGACCATGCCCCTCATGACTCGGATGTACCCCAATTCCGGCAAAAAAGGCTCTACCGTTATCCTGACGAATAACGGGTCCAGCAAATCCGACTACTCTTCCTTCATCAGATGCAATCACCATGGGCACACCGTCTGCTATATATTTAGGAATCTGTGTATCCCATAAGGGATTGTTCAATCCGGCCAGCATCTCAACGACACCACTGTGCTTTTCCGAATCAAATAGTTCTACCTTGTAACCTTCTGTTGCTACTTTTTCTTCTTTCTCTTTCATATCTTCTGGAAAGAAGAAATCAGCTAGATTCAGATACATAGCACATTCTCTTGACCGATCTACATATCCTTGACTTAATAGGAACGGATAAAGCTTGCTATTGAGCGGCACACCGGGTGCATTGTTGTGTTCATACTTCGGCGTGTCTGGTATATACGAAGGTAATAACATAGGATTAAAGAACAGGATATCTGCCTGCTTTTTACCCAAATGTTGAAATCGCTTCTCTAATGGTTCTAACATTACCTTGTAATAGTCATCGGATTGACAGTCACTAGATAGGACGATACAGGTGATATAGCCTGCCACGTCACCTAGAGGTAAATCATCTCCTGTACATCCACAGGCAAAACCCTTTACGATATCCGATTCTAGTAAAACAAATGCTGTTTCTCTATCAAAATAAGGGCTAGACAAGAAGATATCTGTGAAGCTCAATTCAGTAAGCTCTTTATAGCCATCTTCCACGGCTTCCTTGTTCCACAATGCAATAACGCCGTCCAAATACTGATTATCCCAAGACTTAATCATGATAGGATACCTCCACCCTAGTGAGAGTCTAGTATGATATTTTCCCCATAATCACAGATCTTTGAGCTCCTGTAACGTTAGGAAGATTATTGGGCAGTCTAGCTAATGTATAGTCAGCAAGCACAGCGAAAGCAATCGCCTCTTTGGCATCACTACTCTGACCAACATCCTCCTGAGTAAGCACCTGCACGCCCATCGGTTCCATCTCTTGTTGAAGAAATTTCATTAGCACGGGATTATAGCTTCCTCCACCGCCCACTACCATAACATCTGATGGATAATCATGACGGATAAAGAGGCGATAAGCCTCTGCGATCGACCATGCCGTGAGCATCGTGATTGTTGCTATAAGATCTTCCGAAGAAAGTCGATGTTCTTGTTGATAGCTAAGTAACTTATCTACATAAAGAGAGCCAAACCGTTCTCTACCCGTAGATTTCGGTAAAGGTAGCGTGTAGTACGATTCTTGCTGTAATAGATGAAGAAGATCGGAATCTACACGCCCCTTTTGAGCAATAGCCCCTCCTACATCCATCGTCTGTTCTCCGAATGATAGTTTCGCCACGACACCGTCGATTAGCATGTTACCTGGCCCCGTGTCAAAAGCAAATACCTGCTCTGATGTACAGCCTGCAGGAATGACAGTAATATTGCCGATACCCCCAATATTCTGTAAGAGCATGGTTCGTTGATCCTCGCGGTACAACAGATACTCCGTAAATGGAACGAGTGGCGCACCCTGTCCGCCCATGGCCATATCAGCCATACGAAAGTCAGTTACGCAGGGAATCCCCGTTCTGGCAGATATCACGGCGCCTTCACCAATCTGTACTGTATAATGCACAAGATAACCCTGTACTTGTTGCATTTCTGGAGCATGATAAATCGTCTGCCCGTGGGAACCAATGACTTCAATATCTCCGGGAGCAAGCTCTGCTTTCGCGATTACAGATAGTGCAGCCTCTGCATATAGTTCACCAAGTAACATGTTCATGCGTCCAATTTTGTCTACTGTTGCTTTCTCAGGGTCAAATAATTCAAAAATTCCTTCTCTAACTTCTACGGGATAAGGCGTATTCTCGAACGCAAGGAGTCTGACTTGCAGTTGATTACTTGGAATGCCGATGATTTCAACCACAGCTGCATCCATGCCATCCACAGAAGTACCAGACATCAATCCCACAACATAGCGACGGTTGTCCACAGAATGATATGTGCTAGTCATCTTATCCTTTCACCGCTCCTACGGTAACGCCCTCTAAGAAATACTTTTGCAGGCTAAAGAAGAGAATAAACATCGGAAGAGCAGATATGGTGGCGCCTGCCATCATCGGTGCGAAATAAGTAGTGTTGGCAAACCGAAAGTTCTTCAGGCCAACTTGAATGGTCTGCATATCCATCGTATTTGTGACAAGGAACGGCCAGAAGAACGTGTTCCAGCTGTCCATAAAGGTAAGGATCGCCATGACAGCTAATATCGTTTTGGATAAAGGCAAGATGATTCTAAAAAATGTTTGAAACTGATTGCAGCCTTCAATCTTGGCACATTCTAGAATCTCTGTCGGAATCGTGGTCATAAACTGTTTTGCGAGAAAAATATTGTATACAGTGACGAGACCAGGCAGAATCAACGCACTGTAGGTATTTTGAATATGAAAAATATTTACAATCAGAATGTACAAAGGTACCTGTGTTACCTGGTAAGGAATCATCATCGCGCAAAGGAGTAAAGCGAACAGCACCTTTCTGCCTTTGAATTGAATTTTGGAAAATGCATACCCTGCCAGACTAGCAAAAAACACGTTCGATATCATGACGCTGCCGGCCACAATGAGAGAGTTTAAGAGCCATCTGTAGGAGTACACACTGTAATTAAAGAAAAACTTATAGGAGTCCAGAGATATCTTTGTAGGGAATAATGAATAACTCATCGCGCCTGCTTCGACAGGATCTCCAAAGGAGGAAATGACCATAAAGTAGATGGGGAATAACGTTGCCAATGCAAACATGATGAGTACGATGATCAACACAGCATTTCGGGTATATTTTATTTTTTTGTTCCCAGTGTACTTGTTATATAATGACATATCCTTCTCCTCCCCTTAATATTCCACGTCATTTCCAAGGAATTTAAATTGAAACAATGAGATGCCAGCAATAATTAGCGCCAATATCAGAGATTGAGCGGCCGCTTTTCCAAATTCGAAATACTTAAATGCATTATTAAAAATGAGCAATCCTACCATCGTTGTTGAATTGTCTGGACCTCCACCTGTCATCAAGTAGGCGTTCTGAAACACCTGGAAAGAACCAATGACACCCGTTACTAATAGGAATAACGTCGTTGGCTTTAGACAAGGAATGACGATGTACCATAACTTTTGCAAGAAAGATGCCCCGTCCAGCTCTGCGGCTTCGTAGTAGCTATCGTCAATGCCTAACAACCCAGCGATATAGATGATAATACTTGTACCATGGCTAGATAACCAAGCCATAATCACCAATGAGAGCATGGAGGTACTACTAGACCCCAACCAGTTCTGGCTCTGAATACCGAATAGTCCAATAAGCTTATTGAAAATTCCAGACGACATTGGATCATACATCCAAAGCCAGACAACGGATAAGGATACGCCAGAAGCAACAGCCGGGAGATAATAGACTGCTTTGAAGGTCGTCTGTAACCATTTCTTCAGCGGCAGAATCAAAATTGCGACTGAAAATGAAATAAGTAAGGCAACCGGTACCGTTAATACGGTATACACAATAGTATTTTTTATGGATTTCCAAAATAGGGAGTCTGTTAAAGCATTAATATAATTTTCAAAACCTATAAAGGTGGAACCCAGCGGTTTGTATTGCTGAAAACTGATAATAAAAGCACTAACAACGGGGTAAGCAGTAAACATCGCAAATATCACCAAAGCCACGGCGATAAACGCATATCCCCAAGCTTCATCTCCTTTTATTCCTTTTCTACTTTTTCTTAACAGGCTAAGTTTTTTTATCGGCTTAGCTGACTGAATCATATCGCAAGACCCCTTTTCAATAATCAGTCTCATACATATCTGTTCGGATAGTCGCATTGTAAATTCACACGACTATCCGATGGAAGCAACTAATCCTTTACAACTCCGTCTTCACCGAATGTTTTAATTGCTGCTGACTTTACCTCTTCATACATATCTTCAGGAGTTATTTCACCAGCCAGTAACGCTTGTAATTTTGGAATAATGACTTCATCTTCAATTTTGATCGCTTTTGCACCTAATTCTGCTGGGATATCAGGACGTGCAGGTGTAGCGTGAGATAGGAGAACATCAACCGCTGCAACATTGTCAGGGTTTCTGTTAATTGTCATGCTTTCAGCAGCTTTTCTACCGCTTTTCGTAATATGTGCTGCGAAGAGATCATTGTTAGTCGTTGCTGACACCTTATCGCTTGCTAAGAAGGTAGCCGCTTTCACTACATTTTCTTTATGCTCCGCTGTTGGTTCCTTTTTACCACGGAAAGTAACATATCCATCAACAACAGTACTTGACATGGGTTCCTCACCCAAGAATGAAGGAACAGGCAAGACTATATATTCAGCCTCAATACTTCCTTGTACGGCACTACCATCATTGGCTTTAATCTTCTCATTATTCTTAATAGCAGAATTCTCAAAGGTGGCAAGACCTTTACCTGTGATCATGGTTTGACCCGTAAGGAACATATTCCAACGTTTACCTGCATCCACCGAACTGAGCTCTTTAGGCATTGAACCATCATCAATAAGTTCACGAACCGCT